>CAZCJE010000181.1:0-1026 GCA_964498805.1 uncultured Thiothrix sp. | reverse complement strand
CATCATTTTTGCGTACTGCTCAGGGGTTAACAATCCTTCAGGCTTTTGCGTATAAGTGACTTTAAACACCCACGACTTTTCCGCTTCATCGTTTAGCAAGCAAGGGTTATCCTGAAGATCTTTATTAATGGCCACAACTTTACCGGCGACAGGGGTATAAAGATCAGCGGCTATTTTCACCGATTCAATCACGCAGGTATTCTCACCTGCCTCCAAGACCGTGCCAATTCGAGGCAACTCGACGTGGATAATCTCCCCCATTTGCTGTTGGCCATAGTCTGTCATGCCAATAGCAGCGATTTTAAGACTTTCATCGAAATCGACCCATTCCTGGGACTTGGTGTAGTAGCGGCTCATAGTGATCCTTAAGTAAGAACTGACGGGTTGCTGCGCATTGCGCAATTAACATCCTAACGACTTCCTGCCCCTTCCGTAAAGCCAAACTATTACAGAAACTTAGGGCACAAGCGCATTCAGGCGAGTACACTTATCTGCTCATACCTTGGCTACTTTTCTAACCCATTCGCTGCTTACCAGCCTTGGTGTGTATTTATTAAAAAAATAATAGGCAAAAAATTCTACTCAGCTGATTTATTTAGGCTTATCGCCTTGGTGGGTTCATAGATTAAGCGAAAGTTCAATATGTTCAAAAAACATACAATAGCTAACCTTGCGATAGATGATTTTGATACTATATTTGAGTTATTTTGATTAATTAATCATCCATTTAAGCGCTTAATAATAACTGGTATTTAATACAACACTGGTTAATACTACAGCAAATTTAGTTTATCCACGCGGGGGAAATCATACGATGTATAATGAAAAATCTTCTGTACCGGTACTAGCAACCCAACTTTGGGTTGAATCGCAGCAGGCCGCCGACGCTTTAAATGAAATTTTGACTACCTTAGCTGAATCCGACCCACAGCTGTGTTACGACTTCACCACGGCAGCGCCCAATATCATTCTCTCCGGGGCGGGCGAGCTGCATTTGCAAAAGACCTTAATTCACCTCAGAACGGT
>CAZCJE010000180.1:0-1027 GCA_964498805.1 uncultured Thiothrix sp. | reverse complement strand
CACCGTTAGCACCGTTATTGCCATGAGCGCCACGCACGCCGCTATCACCGTTAGCGCCTTTGCCGCCGTGTGCCCCTAAGCCGCTGTTAGTATTTTGATTGCCTTCGCCTTTAGGAGCGTGTGAGCCGCCATCGTTACCGTTACCTGCATTAGCGTTGCCAGGGTTATTGTTGGCATTACCTTGATTATTAGATTGGCTTTGTCCTTGACCCTGTAACTGTTGCAGGAGTTGCACGACAACGCCTAAAAGATTAACAAGAGCAGCGGTATTCGCCATACCATTATTGCTATTACCGAATAGATTAGAAAAGTTATTATTAAATGATGAGTCTTGCGCATAACAGGACTGGCCAGTATTACCAGTATTATTATTGTTGACATTGTAGGAAATGTTGCTATGAGCGCCGGATTTTAATTGAGATAACATAGTTTAATCTCTCAAGATATTAATAAGCTGGGTTTGAATCGAAATGACGGTTTACCTTTAAGTAAAAGCATTTTTTAATAAAGCTTGGCGTTTTGAATTGAGAAAACGATAGCTATTTTTCTAATGAATAACTTAAAAATAAACCTGTATTTCTTGGCTGTTTATATAAAGCTAATCTTACCTAAAAAACAAAGCTTAAAATCTGAGTGGATACATTTTGGCTATAAATGGCTTTATATGATTTTTCATTAATAGCCTAAGACATTTTTATCATCATTAACGCTAAACACGAATAAAGCCAAGGCGTGCGAAGATAAATCGCCAGCCTATAAATACTTTTTGTGCGCAATAGCCTATTGCAGATTAAATAATCTGCCTAATAAGCGTGTGTAGCGTTTGCGTTAAAGCGTAACAGATGACCTAGGTATGTTCCTGTCGCAAGCGTGTGTATTCCTCTACTAACTGCGTGCGTTTGGCCGCTGTTTTGCTATCCATCGGCTCGCCTGCAAATGCGAATAAGCGATCCAGACTGCGAATTTCCTCACTGATTGCCCACAAACGTTGCTTCAGGGCTTCAGGCGGTGTACTCGAAGCGGATGC
>CAZCJE010000179.1:0-1089 GCA_964498805.1 uncultured Thiothrix sp. | reverse complement strand
GTACGCCAAGCCGCGATGCACAGCCAAAAAATCGGTAATGCGATCCGTACCATTGATGATTGGCACGCTCGTGCGGCCGATTACGGTAAAATTGCGGTGGAACCTTACGGCGTGGTAGCACAACGCGCGGAAGCGGTGCGTTTGCCCAACAGCAAAAACGATTTGTATACCTACCTGAAAAATTTGGAGAGCTTAACCGAGCGTGTCGTGGCTGCGAATGCGGGGGCGTTACCCACCGAAGCGCATTACGTGATGGCGTGTTTGATTCGCGGTGGTGTATACAGTGGTGGCAAGAAAGAGAAATAAACCATGACCAGTCATTATGTGGATTACACGATTACGTTGCCGGAGGTGCAAAGTGGTGAAATCAGCCACTTGTTAGGGCGGTTATGGCAACGGCTGCATGGCGTATTGGCGGCGGACGATATTCAGCATCTGGGTATTTCCCTGCCAGCGTTAGCGGCTAAACACCCCGGTAATGTGTTGCGCTTGCACAGTGATGCTAAGACCTTGCAACAGGTTAAGGCAAATGCCGGTATGCACCAATTAGCGGAAATGGCGGGTATTCAGGTCGGTGACGTGCAACCGACGCCGCAATATTGTCAATACCGTAGCTTTACGCGCAGTCGTGGCGGTGAGAAGCTTACCCATGCGGGTTGTGCCCGTCAGGAAGCGCGTTGGTTGAAGCGTTTACAGGCGCAAGGTAAACCGATTACGGTGGATTTAATCTTGGCGCGGCGAGAACACTTTAAGCAGCAAAGAATGCAATCGCTAGCAAGTACGGTGTATTTGCGTCTAAACAGTGTCAGTACGCATCAGCAATTTTCGTTGATTATTCAAACGTCCGTAGCGACTACCGAGCCGCAAACGGGTAAGTTTTCGCATTATGGTTTGGCGGTGGCGGATCAAGACAAGGAAGAGGCGTTGGCTACCGTACCGTGGTTTGTGTGAATACCTACCTTCGATTTTTTCAAGGTTGGCTAACTTGTTGATTTAACAGTGTGGCTCTTTAACAATTGAGAAACGAAGGGTAAGCCCTCGAAAACGCTGCAAGTTACTGATAAAATGTGGCTTGTGGCGTTTTTGGCA
>CAZCJE010000178.1:0-1091 GCA_964498805.1 uncultured Thiothrix sp. | reverse complement strand
AAGTACCGACTCGCTATTTCATGCCGCTAGCTGAAACCTAATAGCCACAGCCAGCTAGCAATAGTCAGCACGATGACTCAATTTTCACACCCGCAATTATCGGTTTCTTCCAGGGTAGCAGCGAGTTCCGCTAATTTGGCAGAAAGCTGTTCTAACGTTTGCTCGTCATTGTTATAGGAAGTGGGCCTATCCTCATAACTTTGATAAGACAATTCTGACTGGGGTTGGTCAGTACGCGAGGTATTATAAAAAGCCGCTTGGGCATTTAAGGTTGCATACCAATTAGCTGAACCACCGGCAAATAGATTGGTACTTTCGGCACGGGCACTGCCCACATTTAGAACAATAACGCTAGCTAAGGCTAAAAATATCAGTTTCATGGCGGGTACTCCTGGTGGATAAATCGTTGTCTTATCCACTTATACGTAGCCTTTTCCCAAAAGGGGTTAATTAATATATCAATATTTTTTTGCTTTAAACCCACTACCAGTAAGCACACTCGCTCATGTGGATAAGGCTTCGATACCATAACCACCACCCCAACCCATTACTCACCGTCGCTAATGTGCCCTGCAAATCCTACGGTTTAGCGCATGACCGTAACCTTCACCCACGACATGGCACCGTTTTCAACAGGTTAACCGGAGATCTGGTATGCGTTATCCCATCTTGTTAAGTCTGTTAGCCAGTACTTGCGTGACCTTGACCGCTTGTACCGAAAGCACCCCTCCTGCTCGGGCAGAAGCCACCATCTCAGGTTTTGGTCCTAACCCTGCTTTACCTGAACCGACCAAAAGCCTGATACCCACCGTTAATATTGCCCCCGCAATCGGCTGGCCTACTAATACCAAACCCATAGCTGCCTTGGGTTTAAGTGTGGCAGCATTTGCCACTGAGCTGGAGCATCCGCGCTGGCTGTATGTACTGCCTAATGGCGATGTGTTGGTAGCAGAAACCAATGCTCCCCCCAAGCCACAGGATAATCAAGGGTTACGGGGGGCAGCGACCAAACTGATTCAGTCACAAGCCGGGGCGAGGGTTAAAAGTGCTAATCGCATTACCTTGCTGCGGGACGCTAATGGCGATGGCGT
>CAZCJE010000177.1:0-1124 GCA_964498805.1 uncultured Thiothrix sp. | reverse complement strand
ATTACCGAACACGAAGGCCGCATTATTCAAAACCGTTCGCAAGAATCGATTATTCGTGAAGTCGAAGAAATTCGCGATAAAGTCCCCGGCTTTACCGGCGTGATTTCCGACCTTGGTGGGCCGACCGCGAATATGTATCGCCTGGCCTGTAAAGACCCGAAAATCGAAGCCTCCTGCCGTAAACCGAGCTGCGTTTACCCCGGCATTTGCCAAAACCTGAATACCGATCACTCGGCCTTAAAAGCGTTATACCGCGAAGCGCGCGAATTACCCGGCATTAAAAAAGTGTTGATTGGTTCAGGGTTACGCTATGACTTAGCGGTCAAAGACCCCGGTTATATTAAAGAATTGGTCACGCATCATGTCGGCGGCTATTTAAAAATCGCCCCGGAACACACCGAAGAAGCGCCGCTGTCAAAGATGATGAAACCGGGCATTGGCACTTATGACGAATTCAAGCGCCTGTTTGAAAAGTACACCAAGGAAGCGGGCAAAGAGCAGTATTTAATTCCGTATTTCATTGCCGCGCATCCGGGCACCTCCGATGAAGATATGCTCAATCTGGCATTGTGGCTGAAGAAAAACGACTTCCGCGCCGATCAGGTGCAAGCGTTTTACCCCTCGCCGATGGCCTCCGCCACTACCATGTACCACAGCGAGAAAAACCCGCTGCATCAAGTCACGTACAAAAGCGAAAAGGTACACACCGCCAAATCCCCCGAACAACGCCGCTTACACAAAGCGTTCCTGCGTTGGCATGACCCCAAGAACTGGCCACTATTACGTCAAGCTATTGCTGCTATGGGACGGCAAGAACTGATTGGCGATGGCCCAAATCAACTGATCCCGCATTACAAAGCGGGTGAAGAAAAGCTCGTGTATGAGGCACACCGGCGCAAAAACAAAGGCGGTGAACACCAAAAACGCACCGGCAAAACGCATGCGCCAGCAGCAAACAAACCCGCCCAACACGCTACCGGCAAACCAGCGGCAAACGGTGGCAAAGCCGCGCCCTATTCTGCTAAACCACAGGCAACTACCGGCAAACCGGCTGCCAATACCGCAGGCAAACCCAATGCCAAACCGCAGCCAAACAAACCGCAAGGCGGGAAAATCCTCACACA
>CAZCJE010000176.1:0-1152 GCA_964498805.1 uncultured Thiothrix sp. | reverse complement strand
TCTCATAACCCCGCATGGGGATTCGTAACCCCTGATTTCATCAGGCTTCCAGCGTAAACCTGCTTCATCAGGTTGAACAAAAATAGCATGAAAGCTAATAACAACACCATCAATCCCCGGTATGTTTTACTGCACTGGCGGTCGAAGTTGTCGGTAGCCGCGCTCAACTGCCTAGCATCAAAGTAGAGACACGGCGAACCCTGCCTCTACGCCCTTAGTTAAGCTTAGCAGAATTAAGCGTTTTTCTTTTGTGCCAGCAATTCCTGAGCTTGCGCAATCCAGTCTTCCAGTTTGAATAGCTGTTTAACCGGCGAGTTATCCAGAATCGCTTGTACTTTTTCAGGATTAGCCTTAACCAAGTCGTCCAGCGTGCGAATACCGGCGTCATTCAGCAAAGCAGACAGTTTGGGGCCAATGCCTTTGATTTGTTCAAGCTGATTTTCTGCCGGGGCTGGCTCTTCCAAGCGGGTTTCTAACACTTGTAAGCGTTCCTGCAATGCATCGGCCTGTTCGGCAATCATCTTGTTCATACCTTCCTGCAAATGTTCAGCCTGTTCGGTAATCATTTCTTTGGCACGTTCAAGCTGATCATGGGCAATTTTGCGCGCAATTCCCAAGCCACTGGCACCGCCACCGGCCATACCCGCCGTCGCCGGTAATAGCAAGTTCATCAAGCGCGATAGATTGCTTGCCCCGGCACCGGCACTGGCTGCAGTGCTGCTAGCAGCCGTTGCACCGGCAGCATTCATGGCAGCGTTACTGACCAAATTAGCCGCACCACTAACGGCATTAGCTGCATTAGCTGCATTAGCTGCTGCACCTGTAACGCCAGCGGCATTCGCAGCGGCTGCGGGGCCTAAACCCAATGCGGATTTAGCGGCCACTAAGACACCAGCGCCTTTACCCGCCAAAAAGCTATAAGTGAGCAAAGCCCCAACTCCGGCAACGGCCCCGGTAGCAGCTCCAACCGCCACCAAACCGGCAGTATTGGCCAGATTAGAAGAGGGAAATGTGATGGATTTCATGGTTGTATTCCTATTGATGGACTAATCTGCCCGTACCTCGCGTGTGTTCAAACACTATGCAATATTATCTATCGGTGGGCAAGTCACCCTAGACTGTCAGTATCCCGAAAAGATTCCATAAATCAGG
>CAZCJE010000175.1:0-1166 GCA_964498805.1 uncultured Thiothrix sp. | reverse complement strand
TTACTCAATGATTTTTGCAACAACACCAGCGCCTACAGTACGGCCACCTTCACGAATCGCAAAGCGCAGACCGTCTTCCATCGCGATTGGGCTGATCAAGCTGATGACTAATTTAACGTTATCACCTGGCATAACCATCTCCACACCTTCAGGAAGGTCACAAGCACCGGTTACGTCGGTTGTACGGAAATAGAACTGTGGACGATAGCCTTTGAAGAATGGAGTATGACGGCCACCTTCTTCCTTAGACAATACGTACACTTCGGCTTCGAATTTAGTGTGTGGCTTAATGGAGCCTGGCTTACATAAAACCTGACCACGCTCAACGTCGTCACGTTTAGTACCACGCAGCAACAGACCTACGTTGTCACCGGCCATACCTTGGTCCAGCAACTTACGGAACATTTCAACACCGGTAACGGTAGTGGTTTGTGTAGCACGAATACCCACGATTTCGATGGAATCGCCTACTTTAACAATACCACGCTCAATACGACCGGTAACTACTGTACCACGACCTGAGATAGAGAAGACGTCTTCGACTGGCATCAAGAAAGTGCCATCAATAGCGCGCTCTGGTTCAGGAATGTAAGTATCCAAAGCTTCGATCAAACGGGCAATGGAGGGCTCGCCGATTTCTTCTTGGCTACCTTCTAAGGCTGCACGGGCAGAACCCTTGATAATCGGGGTATCGTCACCTGGGAAATCATAGCTAGACAGCAGCTCACGCAGTTCCATCTCAACCAGTTCCAGCAGCTCTTCATCGTCTACTAGGTCACACTTGTTCATGTAAACTACGATGTAAGGAACGCCGACCTGACGAGACAACAGGATGTGCTCACGAGTCTGTGGCATCGGACCATCAGCCGCTGAACATACCAGAATAGCACCGTCCATCTGTGCTGCACCGGTGATCATGTTTTTAACATAGTCAGCGTGTCCTGGGCAGTCAACGTGGGCGTAGTGGCGAGCTTCAGATTCGTATTCAACGTGCGCTGTAGAAATGGTGATACCACGAGCTTTTTCTTCTGGTGCCGCATCAATCTGATCATAAGCTTTGGCTTCGCCGCCAAATTTACGCGATTGCACTACAGTCAGCGCCGCTGTCAGTGTGGTTTTGCCGTGGTCAACGTGGCCGATTGTACCTACGTTTACGTGCGGCTTCG
>CAZCJE010000174.1:0-1274 GCA_964498805.1 uncultured Thiothrix sp. | reverse complement strand
GATGCCCCAGACAGTTATGGCAGCGCTAGCCATACGATTGTAGCCGGTTTGTATTTGGGAAGTGCCCCGGATAGTGAGGCGGCTAACCAAGCCAGTTATAACGCTTATGGGGATGGTGGGGATGAAGATGGGGCACCGCGTCAGCCGGTGAGTACCTATATTCCGCTGTTTCCGACCTTAACGCTGGATGCCAGCAGTTATAGCGTGCCGTTTACGGTGACCAATCAAACCGGCAAAGCAGCGCTCTTGGTGGGTTGGTTAGACTTCAATAAAAACGGTACTTTTGAGAGCACGGAAAAAACCAGTGTGGCAGTGCCGGTAGGGGCAAATCTCGCCAGTGTGACCCTAAAATGGTCGAGTATCCCAACTGATATTACCCTTGGCACTACCGCCTTGCGGGTACGCTTAACCACGGATACCACCTTAACGTCTCCGACGGGCCTAGCGGTCGATGGTGAGGTTGAAGATTATCCAATTGCCATCTCGCAACTCGTCCCCGCTAACAGTCCAGACCTCGCCATTAAGACTAATGCCTCGCCAGAGGCGTGTGAAAAAGTGGTGTTTGCGGACGACTTTAACGATCTGACCGACGGGACTTTGTGGGGGAAAAATCGTGCGGGTAGTCAAGCGATTCGCAATTGGGTACGTGATGGAGGGGGTAATGACAGTTATGCTCAGGTCACAAGTGTTGGCAGTGGCAACAATGCGATTTATTTTGGCAACGGTGCTATTCGTGAAATCAATCCACCTCTGAGCGGCAGTTTAAGCTTTGATGCTAACGGCAAGTTACTCACCGTGATTAATAGCTTGGCATTGCGCGATGATATGGATGATTTAACGCCTGGCACGAGTTTGGCCTCGGGGATTAGTGAGTCCGATTGGGGGCCTTTGCCCGTCACCTTAGCGCGTACCTTTACGACCGTCCCGGGGAAAGTGTATCGCTTGTATTTTAAAGCCTTACCGGAAGCGGGTAGTTTTTTACCTGGTATTATGCGTCTGGATGCGCCTGGTGGTTCGATTCACTTTAAAGCGCCCGGTAGTAGTGAAAGTGCGCAAAATTATGCGGTGGATTTCACCGCCAGTAGCACCTCTTCCACTATTACCTTTGTGAACTATGGGCATATCGATCGATCGCAAGCCGGTTGGTGTGATCTGACCACAGATGCATGGTGTACCGTCGGTGGTACAGCCGCAGGGCAACACACCAACGAATTGATTCTTGATGATGTTAAGTTAACGGAATCTACCTGTGTGCTTGCCTCTGATTATGGCGA
>CAZCJE010000173.1:0-1346 GCA_964498805.1 uncultured Thiothrix sp. | reverse complement strand
CTATTTTTTAGCATTTGCTCATCATTGAACAGCCTTTTCAGCGTAAATTTACCGGGTCGGTGTACCAAGTCTGAAAAGTAGCAAACCTTGCTGCGGTGCAGATTAGCTGCTGATAGAATATTTTTTGCTGATTGATACACTTGCTATCAGTATCCCTAAAAATCCTTTATCAGTCGCCCAAATTTGACTATTTAAAGTAGGTAGGCAGAGCTACCACTTATCTGGTAGTACCCTATTATTAATTTTGAAACTGATATTTGGATTATAAAAGGCTGCATATTCGCCAAGATTGATTAGCGGGCTGCGCCTAGCTAATTTGCCACGATATTTCCTACCCTTTGATCTCGGCTAGCAGTTTACCCTGTTCTAATTTTTGCTACGGATTGACGACCTAACGGTTTATCTAGTAACAGCCCTAATATCCTCTGTTTCTTAGGGTTAAGCGTATGAAAATTCGACAGTCCCAATGCTAAGTCTGCAAAAAACAACGGGTAGTTATGCTATGCACGACTACCCGCTCTAACTTGCTATTGATTTAAAAAGAATTTACTTCTTTTTGCCTTTGTTTTTGCCGCTAAAGCGGTTATGGGTGGTAAAGGCGGTATCGCGCAAACCAGCCACTTCATAGGCTTGGATGGTTTGTTTGTCACCCACTTGAGTAATATTGCCATTGGCATCCTCAATCGCACCGCCGCCTTGCGCTTGGAAGCCTTTATCACCATCACGAGTTTGGCCATCTCCATCAGCCGTCTGGCCCCACAAACCATGTGGCAACACGCCATCGGCTACCACATTGTCACTTTTGAAGCTGATATTGATGTAATGATGACCCTGACGTTCATTGTCAGTGATTAGTAATTCGTACTCTGTTGATTTGAAGGTAATATTGCCACCCGCTTTAGTCACCGCTCCATTTAAATAGGTACCGTCTGCTGGATAGGCTACATCATTGATTTCCAGTGCCCCTAACAGACCAATTTTGATGAAATCGCTAGCATAGGTAATGCCCACTTCCTTGATAATGGTGCCATCACCATCAACATGCCATTCACCAAAAGTTCCATTGACCTGTAAGCCTTTGTCACTCAACAGGTTATAGGTTTTGCCTGCTTCACCTTGCACATCATAACGATCACCTTCCGCACCGACGAAATGAGGGTCACTAGCAATTTCCGCACCCGGACGTACAGGAATCGGTGGCAATACAGGCGGTTGTTCAGGTGGTGTTTCTGGCTCAGAAGGGGGCGTTACCGGCTTATTTGGCGGTGTAGTTGGCGTGGTCGGTTTGCACGGCGTGGGGTCACGCAAAGCTGTCAGGAAGGCATTACAAGCGGTCTGGCAGGCAT
>CAZCJE010000172.1:0-1424 GCA_964498805.1 uncultured Thiothrix sp. | reverse complement strand
GCACACCGTTGATTGCAGTATTTTGCTCACACAAGACACGCCGGATGCGCTGACCTGCAACCACAGTTAGAAGAGGCTGAAAAAATGCTAACACCGGTAGATGTCACCTGGTTGCCTCCTATGGTTGGGGGATGCGCGACGGTTTGGAACGCGGCAGACAAGAAGGCATTAAACAAGGTGAATTCAAAAAAGCCCAAGAAGTAGCACGTAATTTGTTGCAGCTTGGGGTTCTGACGGAAGATGAAATAGCGCGGATTGCAGGCTTGCCGCTGGAAGAAATTCAGCAGCTACCGCTTCAGCACTGACGCAAGGCGAGTCGTGCTCGTAACGCTACAATCGTTTGAGGGAAAGGGAAAAGCCGGACGAGTTCCGGCTTTTTTTTGAGCAAAACTGCGTGGATTCTGCAATAGGTGTTTTCCGCTGAAGCCCGCTATACTGGCAGACAATTACTTTTTACATTGGTCTGTCGGAGGTAATCGCATGTCAATTGCTGAATTAATACCCGTTGTGGTTTCCCTTCCCCATGCTGATAAATTCCGTTTAGTACAGCTATTGCTAGAACAGTTGGCGAAAGAAGAAGGAATCACCTTACAACCGTCTGCTGTCAAACCCTTCAATCCGCGCCTGTTTTTCGGGGTTGCCCAAACCCCTAAGCAAGATATTGATGCTTATTTGGGGAGCCTGCGCGAAGGTTGGTTGTAATGCGTTGCTTAATTGATACTAATATTGTCATTTATTATTTCAGCGGTCTGACTGACGACGAAAATATTCATGAATTGCTAGCGGATAGTTTCAATATTTCCATTATTACCAAGATCGAATTTCTGGGTTGGAGTCAGTTTGTGGTTGATGCTCAACTGCATGACAAGGCAAAAGCTTTCATCAGCAATGCTAGGATTTTTGGCCTGACAGATGAGATTGTGGAAAAAACCATTGCCTTGCGACAACAGTTTAAAACAAAAACCCCTGATGCCATTATCGCAGCGACAGCGTTGGTTCATGGACTAGAGATTGCAACGAATAACACGGATGATTTCAAACATCTAGGTGTAAAAACAGTAACCGTAGCGGTGAAGCAGAAGTAAGTACGCTGCCACAAAGTTGGTCGTGCTCGTAACGCGCACTTGCACTTAATGCAAAGAGAGAAGGCCGGACAAGTTCCGGCTTTTTCTTGCCTATTATTGGCATAATCAGCTTAAGGTTAACTGCCGAATAGGCAGCTTGATAAAGCGGCTGGCGTGATCTTGCGCGCTGCTGCCCATTCTCTGCGCTTGACTCTGCGCGGCGTTGATCTATCTTCATGGGATAGCTATTCACGAATAGCTGTTTGCAAAATATTGGAACTACTATTCCTTCAAAAGGCGGCAACCCCGCCCATCGCAGGCGGTATTTTTTTGCCTGTAGTTTAAGCATACTGTGCGGCT
>CAZCJE010000171.1:0-1451 GCA_964498805.1 uncultured Thiothrix sp. | reverse complement strand
CGTAAGGGCAAACTGTGGGTAGACTGAGGGAGGCTAGGCGCTTTACTGATAAAGGGTTGTGTATTAATCGAGCATTGCTTTGAGCTTGCTTACCGGCAATTGCGCACTTAGTTAGCACTATCAAGTGCGCTGTCAAAGCGCGGGTATCACATGGTCAAATTTCTGCAAAAAATCGTCATAAAACAGTCATATTTGCCCTAGACAGCCATGAAAAAAAACTATACTCGAAAAGGCCGCAGCCACCCCTTATGACTAATAACAGCCTAAAAGGAGAATCCACTATTGGACCCACATCCCGCTCAAGATAGCCAAAATTTTTGGTCAAATTTCTTTCTAAAGCCAACGCTTTATGAGGGCGTTTTGGTATCCGCCAAGTGTTTTTTTAGCAAGCTACAGCAGGAGGAACACCGCACCGAACAAGATATTGTTGATTGGCTACAACAATGCGATGTCAGAGAAACTTACCCTTTCGTTAGCCACTTTTCCTACCGTACTCCACACGAACTAACCGACCAAAATTGTTACTCCCATCTGTCGGTAAAAGAATATGATCAATATTTATCTGATCGTTTTCACGCCTTAGTTCCGCAGATCGTCGAGACCTATAAGCAATCCTTCATTGACCAACTCAGATGTATCCATTTTATGGGTATGGCGGGTAATGAGGCGGTTATGCTTTATCCTTCGCAAACTCGACGCCTCCAACAAGAACGTGTTACCCGTATTGCCGGGGAAATCCGTCACATTCCCACCGGCTTTGGCGATTATCGTTTTAATGCCCCGCGACCGGGTAATCTGCAAGTACTGCTGATGGTTTATACCCAAAAGATCACAGCATTACTGGAAAACATGCACCGGGATGATATTTTTAATCTGGTTAGCTTTGCTCAGTATTACTTTGCGTTATTGCATCCGTTTTATGAACGCTGTGGTAGAACCAGTGAAGATTTGATGTATTTGCTGTTTGAGCGCGCGGGCATTAGTAAGCACTACATTTCTTACACCGGCAATCGTTCTTCGTCGTTAGCACAAGAAAGAATGACGCTGATTAATGAAGCCGCTGAAGCGTTTAATCGCAAGATTGCGCTGCACTTTGGTCTTAATCCGCAAGGGATTGAAAAAACCCCTGATCTGTATAAAGCCCTCACCGCCCATTATTTCCCAGAGCAGTTTGATAGCATTTACGCGCAAGAACTATCACGCCCTTATTACTATTCGCATCCTATCCCCGGCATGTTAACCGCCTACTATTTCCTTATGGAGGCACTGCTATTCGATGAAATCCGTGATTTCAGCTTAGATAATCCACCCGCGCATATTGTCCACTTAGGCAATCATTTACGCGAAAAAGGCGAAAAGCATTACACCTATCAACCGCATTGGAATTGGTCAGGATTGCGTTTGTTAGACGTGCTAGATAACCTGCTCGGACGCGGCATGTCCTTGCAAAC
>CAZCJE010000170.1:0-1486 GCA_964498805.1 uncultured Thiothrix sp. | reverse complement strand
GTTTAAAACTCCCGAATCAGGCTAGTTAAACTGTCAGTCAAAACAGCTTCGTCAACCCTAGAAAGCTGTTGCGCCTGTTTTTGCCACTGTTGCTGCTCAGCATGGTATTGGTAATGGTGACAGCAATTCCTGAATAGCTGTAAAGCATGGGTTACCAAGCTATCCACTTGTTGTTCTCCCAAGCGCGTATAAGGACGCAAACGCCGGTCTAGCCAGCTCTTTTCCAGCTCAGACACCTCAGCAAATTCGGCTTGCAGCAATACGCTGTCGGCTTGCATAGCCAACCATTCCGCCAAATGGGTCGCGTCTTGTAAAAGCTGTTCGGCAATATAATCCACCGCCACTTGATGAGTATTACGGTTGTAAACATTACTTTTGCGTCGCCGTTGCCCATCGCTCCAACCCTGTTTAAGAATGGCGTCAGCGTTCAAAAATGAATCATCGAACACCAACTGATTAGGTAAGGGGAAAATGGTATGACGCTGCTGCAAACGCGCTAATAAACGCTGGGCATAGTCATCAAAGGCTTGAGCTTTTTCCCGATCAGTTGCAAACGAGTAGGCGTCTAGCATCGGTACTTCTGCCAATAAATGCCGATACAAGCCACCAATTTCGGCGTTATAAGGTCCGGCATTAATCGGATTTGCGCCACCAACTTTCAACGCGCGGGTTTGGAAACGTTCTTGCTGTGGATTGTCTTTGCTAACGCGCTGGAAAAAGCGCGCATGAAACTCGCGTGCTAAACCAAAATGCTGCACGGGGGTAATCACCACATCGTCGCCACCACGTAGGGGGAAAAACACTTGCTTGCTTAAACGATCCAAAGAACCGCGATCCGCCTGGCGTAAGCGTTGCGCCAATACCGCAGCTAGTTTGTCCGCATCGGCTTGGCGCAAACCCAACCCTTGCAAGGCTACATACACAGCACCAGCTTGTTGGGCCAACACATCCGCCATGCGTACCCTTTCACCATCCAGCAAAAATTCGGTACCCAAAAAGCGAATTTCTGCCGCCCATGCCGCATTCCCAGCCCCGCCAATGGTACGTGTCAACGCAAGCGAATACGACGACACCCACGGCTGCATGGTACTGGCAGTATCGCGCGGCAATTGTTCAAACACCGCCCCCTGATTCACATTCGCGTTCGGGTATTTGAGGTTGTGCGTGCCTAACGCATTTTCCGCCACACCCAACAAAGATTGCAGACGTTTTTCATCCTGTAAAGCCTGCTTTGCCGTGCTTTCATCGAATAAAGTTTCAAATTTACTCGCCTTCAAAAACAGCGCATTGATCAAGGCAGTCAAATACAAACACAGTTCACTACTGGTAATCTGCAACAATGGCGCATCGTAACGGGTGAGCACATCAGGCAGGTTTTTTAAATCAATTTTCACATCATTAAATTGCATAAACCTATTTCCTGTAGAGCATTGGGGAAGATAATGAAGCATTTTTACCTCCATACCAAGGATGACAAGCTTGTCAA
>CAZCJE010000169.1:0-1568 GCA_964498805.1 uncultured Thiothrix sp. | reverse complement strand
CGGCATGTCCGGTATGGGTGGCATGAGCGGCATGTCCGGTATGGGCGGCACTGCAGGCAGCTGGACTCCACCTGCACAGTAAAAGTTCTCTACAGAAAACGTGATCCTCATATAGATCACATCGTGTTGCAGGCAGGCCATTCTGCCTGCAAACATAGCAGATACCGGGAGCGGGATTCATGAATTCAGGTAAGGAAAAATGGCCATTAGCAGCATTGGCGGTTGCCATACTGCTCGGTATAGCAGGTGTTGGTGCTGTATTTGGCGGACTTGGCTTTCATTCCTTGATAAATGAGACACAGGCTACTCCAATGGTAGCCACGTCAGAACCAACCACCCAACAACCAACAGAGGCAACGCCTCAACCCGTAGCCTCTAATCTCATTGAGAAAAGCCAACAAGCGGCGACCACAGCCATTCAAGCTACTGAACAGGTTGTCACTACAGCGGTAACGGCCACTCAGCAAGCGGCTGCGTCGACTGAAACTATACAGCAAATAGCTACCCCAACCGCAAATACGACTAAAGAAGTGGTTACAACCACCACGACTACGACAACCAATGCGACTTCGCAGACGTCCACTTCACCGAACAAATCCATTGCAGACTTGCTAACACCAGAACAAGAAAAAGAGGCTGATGCCGTGATAGCCAGTCTGGAATCTACCGATGTGAAAGCACTGGATTATGAAAGATCCCGTTGGCACCCTATTCACTTTAAGCCAGCCATTAATAAGGCCACCGATGGCATGTGTTTAAAATGCCATCAAGAAGTACTCGATACCAAAACCCGCGATGCTTCGCCAGCCGGTGTCAAAAAAGCCGATAGTTTGGCATGGTATCAAACCCTAGATACTTATGAGGGTGAACAGCTCACTTTCCACCAACGCCATATGACAGCCCCTTTCATTAAGAAAGTGGCGAATATGAGCTGTACCACCTGCCATCAGGGCAACAATTTGCGTGAAGAAATCAGCGGTGCCTCTGCTGATGCCCCATCCAACTTAACTATGCGTAAGATGGTTGACCCTAATGTATGCTTGATGTGTCATGGTCAGTTTCCTTATCAAAATATGGGTTTGCCTGGCCCATGGCATGAAAGTGGCGCTACATTCCAAAACAACTGTTTACTGTGCCATGCTGGGATTCGCACTAATCGACACAATGTCAACTTCCTGAATGCCTCAGCCATTGAGAAAGAAGGTGCAGCCAGCAGTGATACCTGCTACGGCTGTCATGGTGGACGCCCTTGGTATCGTATTAGCTTCCCCTACCCTCGCCATGCATGGCCCGGTAGCGGACCCGCACCAGATTGGGCCAAAGATCGTCCAACTGAATCTGACCTACGTTTCCTGATTCAGAACCCTAACGCCAAGCAATAACCGGAGCACACATTCAATGAGTGGAAAAGACTGGAAAGACAAGCTGAAATCTGCCCTGCAGATGGACCGCCGTACCTTTCTCAAAACATCCGCGTTAGGTTCTGCTGCTGTTGCTGCCGGTGGCCTGACTCTAAAGCCTAAGGAAGCTAAGGCCTTCGCCTATGAACCTTATCCACGTGACAATGA
>CAZCJE010000168.1:0-1604 GCA_964498805.1 uncultured Thiothrix sp. | reverse complement strand
GGGTAAACTTCCTGCCCAAAACCCAACACGCCGCCAGCCGTGACTTGCAAACGCAATACCCCACGCTCCCCACTTAATGCCCCTGCTAAGGCTGTGCGTAACGCGCTATAACCTTCTGTATCGCTGTAATCGGCTTCCAAATCGGTCGCCATAGCAAAAGTCAGCGTTTGCCCTTCGTAGCACAAGGTTACGGATTTTTCCGCCGCATAACGATTACGCCACAACCAACGCCCATTCAAAATATTCTGCAAATACCGCCCTGCTAATTCGTCATAACCGCCTTTGTCTTTGTAGCTTTGCGCGAATTGTTCCAAGGCTTTGGCGTATTCCGGTTCATTACACGCCCCCGCCGCCAACGAATGCGCCGCAAAGGTCACACTAAAGCGCAGGCAAAACGTATCCACCGCATCCGGCAAGTAACACACATCAATGCGCTGAATATTCGCATTCGCCGGGTCTAACTGCTTGGCCAGTTCCTTGTCGTCTTGCTTGTCGTTTTTGTAGACATTGCCGTAATTGGCAATCGTACCGCGTACCGTTTGCTGATGTACCGTAATCGGTTTTTCTTGCTCACCATCGCGGTAAAAGAACACCCCATTGGAAGGAATAATGCTGCGGGTGTAGTTCAACATTGAAGGTAAAGTTAATTTCGCTGCCATGATTGCTTATTCCTCAGATTCCAAAGTCGTTACAAAATACGTCTGTTGTTGCGCATCGTGCTTATGCACCCACAGAACGCGCTCAAAGGTGAAATTTGCCTGCCACAACCAATGACTGGCATACACCAATTCGCCAATACTCGTCAGCGGCTCGGCGTACACATGCAACGCCCCTTTACGTACCCCAGCGCGTTGCTGCGGCATTTCAATCGCCTGATAACCCACCGCAAGCGGCACTAACCAGCGTTTTTGTTCGCGAATCCAGGCATCGCGTCGCCAACGCGCTTCGCTTTGGTGTGGCAGTTGTTGCTTAGTCCGGCGTTGCGTGTCGAATAACGCATCCAATGCATCTTGCCCATGCGCTTGCTGCTGTAATAGCAAGTCATAACGCGGTACTACCCAAAAGCCTTTATCGTGGCGCTGCAAGCGTTGTAGGGTTGTCTGCAAATAGTCATCACTTTTCTGTCCCACAAACGGAATCAGCCGCAGAGCTTGCATATCCTGACAACTGCCACCACAACACGGGTTAGCGTAAATCCAATCGCTCAAAGCCTGGCGAGTGAATGGCGTAACAAAATCCTGTTCAAGCCGCTGTGCTAACGCTTCGGAATCCTCACCCACCAAGCGCAACACTAAGGTCACGCGCATATCGCCTTTGATTTCTTCAATAATCGGCGGATTGATAAAGTCTTTTGCCCCTTGCATTGCCGCTGGGCATTTCGGATGCCCTTCATGCAGGCGCAAGTCATGCAACATGACCGCTACGCCTTCGACGTGCAGTTCCCAACCAAGTGCTTGTAAGTGACGTTCCAGACCGTGCCCAAACCCCGTAAACCCGGTCATGGCAGGAATACCCACCACGTATTGATTGCTTTCGGCATTAAAATCTTTGACCTGCAAAGACGGGATCAGCACATACGCCATCGTTTCTAAAGCTGCTGTCAT
>CAZCJE010000167.1:0-1642 GCA_964498805.1 uncultured Thiothrix sp. | reverse complement strand
CGTTTCTAACCAAAGATAGCTTAACCAAAGAGAGGAGCGAGAAGAGGGTCGGCTATCGCCGACGTGCTATCCCTCCCCGCCCTAAAGGACGGGGTTTCTCGCACAAAACTGATGAAAGACATTAAAGTATTGGGCAGTGGCTGTGCTAACTGTGAAATTACCGCTAAGTTAATTCAGCAGGTAGCCGATGGCAAAGGTATTTCTATAACGTTGGAAAAGGTGGCGGATATAGGCAGTATCCTCGCTTATGGGGTAATGTCGACACCGGGTGTTGTCATTGATGGGCAGGTAGTTCATAGCGGCGGAATTCCCGATAAGCATACCATTGCAGCTTGGCTGGTAAGTTAGTAGTGCCTCTTACCTTGTTGTAGTATGTATGAATCTCGGGAGCTATGAATGGATACAGGCTTCCGATGATTTTTTGGTCAGTTCAGGTTTTTTTATTGCAACCCCATTAAACTGTAACTGATTGATAAAAATAACCAGCCAATGGTCATTTATGCTACTAATGAGGAGGGAGGGAAGCATGGAGGTAGTGTTTGTCAAAACGGCGAAAGGTCGCGAGGAAGTTGATACAAAAGCGGGGGGGTTAGCTCCGGCTATGCGCCGAGTGTTAATTTATATCAATGGCAGCCGCACTATTAATGAGTTACGGCAGCTGCCGCGTATTGAAAATATTGAAAGTGTCCTGCAAGCCCTACAACAACAAGGTTACATTGAACCGGAATCTCAAGCTGCTCATGACACTGTTAAAGCTGCTCAAGCTGCTGCTCTTCCGGTGGTCAGTAGTGCGGCGCAATTAAGTCGTCAGGTGACTAATTCGCATTATGGGGTCGCTTTCCGCCCGTTGCCTTGGCGACGTGACCCAACCCAACTGCAAATGACGCGTAATTTCATGATTAATACCCTGAATGTTTTTGTTGGCTCATTTGCGGTAACCGCTTTGACCAAACGTTTGCAGGATGCTAATGAACACAATGACCTGCGCAACCTGTTTGATGAATGGTATGAAGCCATTAATACTACCCGTGAAGGCAGGCGTGAAGCCGATAAATTACGCAGCAAATTGCTCGAAATTATTTAAACCTAGCCCTCAACGGCGTTGAGTATGTGCAGGGCGGAATGTCTTGCACTGTTGTGGATCAGAATCCAGATATGCGCCTTCAATCAAATCAATGCAATAAGGAATAGCCGGAAAGACTGCATTCAAACAATCGTCAATCGCTGAGGGTTTGCCAGGTAAATTCACAATTAAGCTTTTACCGCGAATACCGGCGGTTTGACGCGATAAAATCGCGGTTGGTACAAATTTCAAGGATGCGGTACGCATCAATTCACCAAAACCAGGTAACATTTTACTACACACAGCTTCGGTTGCTTCTGGGGTCACATCGCGCAAAGCTGGGCCAGTACCGCCAGTGGTGACAATCAAACTGCAATTTTCCGCATCACTCAATTCACATAGAGTGGCTTCAATCAAGGCTTGTTCATCAGGAATAACGCGCGCTACCGCTTGCCACGGGCTGGTTAAGACACGTTCAAACCAAGCCTTAATAGCAGGGCCGCCTTTATCTTCGTATTCACCCCGGCTAGCGCGGTCAGAAATAGTCAAAATACCAATGCGGGCAATATCCTTGGTCAT
>CAZCJE010000166.1:0-1734 GCA_964498805.1 uncultured Thiothrix sp. | reverse complement strand
ATAGACGGGTTGGCGTGAAAAAAGCTTAAGCTAAGTAGATTTGGCGGTAAGCGGCATACCAGCTACAGAAGAACCAAGGGATCACGAGCAGTAAGCCGAGTAAGAATGGCAGCATGCCAATCAAGAACAGCACGGTGAGAAGAATGCTGTAGACAATTAATGGCAGGATATTACGCAATGCACCCTTGATGCTCAGTTGTACGGCTTGCAGCAGTGGCATGTTATGCAAGGCAATAAGTGGGGTAGCAAACCAAAATAGCAGCGAGATGAACAAAAACAGTAAGGTGCCAAGCAGAAACAGGGTGAAGTTTTTGCCATTCACCAAGACGTCTACCATTTGTTCGGGGGACATGGTCGCGCTATTGGCCAGTATCGGGTTGGCTGCATAAAACACCATGCCCATGATCATCATTAACACAAACATGATAACCACACTGATAGCGCCTAAACCTAATAGTGACAACAGTTTATTTTTGTCCTTGAAAGCGGCAATCAAGTAATTAAAGTCCAATTTGCCGCCATTGGCAGATTGTTGAATACCCATGAATAGACCAGCGGCAAACACGCTATACAAAACCGTGCCGACCACATCGCCAATGACGGGTATCATGCCTATTACCACTTGGATAATAAACAAGGCCAATGCCAGCAAAATCCAGATACCAAAATCCTTTTTCAGCAATACCCAACCTTCCTTAAGCCAAGTCATGGCCGCACCTATAGGCACGGCGCGCGGTTCGGTTAAGAGGTTTTGCGCTTGCACGGGAATGGGCGGCGGGTTCAGATCAGCCTGTGGTGGCTGAAAGGGGTTATTGGTTTCATTCATATTTTTATCTCTCCTGTTGGTGGTTAAGTCTTAAAGTATAGTTTTAATCAGGTGCAGACCTAGAAAACCCGCCAGTTAGCGGGTTTGTTAATACGCAGAAATTAGCCTAACCCACTAGGAGTTACCCGATTAAGGGAAAAACAGGCTTAACTTAAGTAGATTTGACGGTAAGCGGCATACCAGCTACAGAAGTACAAGGGTATGACTACGAACCAGCCAAGTAATACCGGGATCGTGCCGAGTATCCCGAGCACCACAAGCGTCAGGATATAAAGCATCAAGGGCAGAATATTACGCCAGGCCCCTTTGAAGCTTAAGCGCAAGGCTTGTAGGAGAGAGGCGTTATGCAGGGCTACCAGGGTAGTGGTAAACCAAAATAGCATTAACACTATTAAAAACAGCAAAGCTCCAAGCGTCAGCATAATGGTGTCAAGTGTATCCTTAGTCTCTTGATCAGCGACAATGCTAAGAGACTCCATGATTATCATTGGACTAAGGATAAACAGTAATACTAAGCCAAAGCAGAGTATGTTGATTAGGTACAAAAGGAGTAGCGTCCCCGGTTTTTTATTATCACCAAAGATTACGCCAATATCTTTGAAGCCAAAGGTACCTTGATAGGCTGTTTGTTGGACTCCCCACAATAAGCCAGCGGAGAACACGATTGTAAAGCAGATACTAAAGATATGGCCAATCCCGGGTACGAGTTCGAACACCATAGGGGCAAAAAACCCTATCAATACTAATAAAATCCAAAGGGCTTTATTCTGTTTGTATAAAGCCCAGCCCTCCTTAATCCAAGTAAAGGCAGAGCCTGCCGATAAGGCGCGCGGTTCGGCTAGCAAGGTTAGCTCATGCCTTGGCTCAGCCGGTAGGATGAGCTCCGCCCGTGGACTTTGAAACGGGTT
>CAZCJE010000165.1:0-1901 GCA_964498805.1 uncultured Thiothrix sp. | reverse complement strand
ACCTTCAGACTGCGAATGGTTTCCGGGTCTTGGGCACGAAAGTTTTTCGCTCCACACGGTTCGCAAAAATCAATAATCTCCTTGCCGGGTTTCAAATAATCCAACGCGGCGGCGGCTTGTTGCGCTGAAATCGCCTGACATTGATCCGCCCACGCCAAACTAGAGCCTAGGCTCAGGCCAAGTGCTAAGACCGAAATTAACAAAGGTTTTATTTGCATGTTTTTCTCCTGCAATAGTTTGCCAATCAATGCATAAGGCCGGATTTGAAAACCGCCCTTTGCTATTCAGACCATACCCAGTGCCAAACGTATCCGCACGCTTGCGCCGATAAACTGAAAGCATTGCCCGAGCATGTTATGGTTATCCCTGTCTTAAGCCTGATGCACCTAGATAGGCTTACTTTATTTTTTGCTTGAATAGGAAGTTTGACCAATATGTGGGACGCGAAACTGCTGCAACTTAAAACCCTTCTGCATGAAGTGAGCGATCTGGAAAATGCCAATGCCCTGCTAAGTTGGGATCAATCCACCTACATGCCAGCCGGTGGCGCTGATGCACGCGGGCGGCAAATGGCGACCTTAGGCCGGATTGCGCAAGAAAAATTTACCGCTGCCAGCGTTGGCAAATTACTGGATGAACTGCAAACGTATGCAGAAAGTTTACCCTATGACCACAATGACGCTGCATTAATTCGCGCCACTCGGCGCAAATACGAACGCAATGTGAAGATACCAGCGCAATTACTTGCGGAAATGTCCGAACACGCAGCTAAAACTTATCAGGTATGGACAGAAGCGCGTCCGGCTAATGATTTTAAGCGCGTGCAACCCTTGCTGGAAAAAACGCTCGACCACAGCCGCCAAATGGCCGACTGCTTCCCCGGTTATGAACATATTGCCGACCCGCTGATTGATTTCTCCGATTACGGTATGAAATCCGCCAGCGTGCGTAACCTCTTTAGCGAATTACGCGCCCAACTCGTGCCATTGGTGCAAACCATTACCGCGCAACCCTTGGCGGATGACAGCTGTCTGCAACAACATTTCCCGGAAGATGCACAATTAGCGTTTGGACAAAACGTCATTAGCCAATTGGGTTTTGATTTTAAACGCGGTCGACAAGATAAAACCCATCATCCTTTCATGACCAAGTTTTCTAATGGCGATGTGCGTATTACCACGCGCGTAAAAGCCAATGATTTTGCCTATGCCTTTTTCTCCACCACGCATGAAACCGGCCATGCCTTATATGAGCAAGGCATTAACCCGACATTTGAAGGCACACCATTAAATGAAGGGGCAAGTAATGGCGTGCATGAATCACAATCACGCACTTGGGAAAATCTGGTCTCGCGCAGCCGTGAATTCTGGCAATATTTCTACCCGCAATTACAACAAGCCTTTCCGACGCAATTCAGTCATGTGACCTTCGACACTTTTTACCGCGCGATTAATAAAGTTGAGCGTTCTTTAATTCGTACCGAAGCAGATGAAGTAACCTATAACCTGCATGTTATGATTCGCTTTGAATTGGAAATGCAAATGCTCGAAGGCAGTTTAGCCGTTAAAGATTTACCAGAAGCATGGCATGCAGCGTATGAAAGCAGCCTCGGTATTACCGCACCGAATGATATTAATGGCTGTATGCAGGATGTGCATTGGTATGGCGGACACATTGGCGGTGTTTTCCAAGGTTATACGCTTGGTAATATTCTTTCCGCGCAATTCTATGATACTGCATTAAAAGCGCATCCGACCATTCCGCAAGAAATGGCCCAAGGTGAATTTAATACCTTGCATAATTGGTTAAAAGCCAATATTTATCAACATGGCAGCAAATACACCGCCCCGGAATTAATTGAGAAAGTCACTGGGCGCGGTTTAGATATTGCCCCTTATATG
>CAZCJE010000164.1:0-1928 GCA_964498805.1 uncultured Thiothrix sp. | reverse complement strand
GGCAAAATCCATAAGATCGGTGAAGTACACGAAGGCGAATCCACCATGGACTTCATGGAGCAGGAAGCTGAGCGCGGCATTACCATTCAGTCCGCTGCGACCACTGCTTACTGGAAAGGCCACCGTTTCAACATCATTGACACCCCAGGGCACGTTGACTTCACAATCGAAGTGTATCGTTCACTGAAAGTTCTGGACGGCGGTATTGGTGTATTCTGCGGCTCCGGTGGTGTTGAACCCCAGTCTGAAACCAACTGGCGTTATGCTAACGAATCCAAAGTTGCGCGGGTCATTTACGTTAATAAACTCGACCGTATTGGTGCAGACTTCTACCGTGTAGTTGCACAGGTTGAAGAGGTACTCGGTGCACGTCCGGTTGTGATGGCGCTGCCTATCGGCTACGAAGACAGCTTTGTTGGTGTAGTTGACTTGTTGACTCGCCAAGCTTGGGTATGGGATGAATCCGGCGATCCGCTGAAATACACCATTCAAGACGTTCCAGCGGATATGGCTGAGAAAGTTGAAGAATGGCGTGAAAAACTCATCGAAACGGCGGTTGAGCAAGATGACGATCTGATGGAAATGTATTTAGGTGGTGAAGAGCCAGCTATTGACGACATCAAACGTTGCATCCGTAAAGGTACTATTGCCCTCGACTTCTTCCCAACCTACCCTGGTTCTTCCTTCAAGAACAAAGGCGTGCAGTTGGTACTGGATGGCGTGGTTGATTATCTGCCTAACCCAACCGAAGTTAACCCACAGCCTGAAACTGACATCGAAGGCAACCCAACCGGTGAATACGCGATTGTTGACCCAGAGCGCCCATTGCGCGCGCTGGTGTTCAAAATCATGGATGACCGCTTCGGTGCCCTGAACTTCGTGCGTATCTACTCTGGTAAGTTGAAAAAAGGCGATACCCTGCTGAACACCTATACCGGCAAAACCGAACGTGTTGGCCGTATGGTGGAAATGCACGCGAATGACCGTACCGAGATCGACACTGCTCAAGCAGGTGATATCGTTGCCCTGATCGGTCTGAAAAACGTCCAGACTGGTCACACTTTGGCTGACCCTGACAAGCCAGCCACACTGGAGCCAATGGTATTCCCAGATCCGGTTATCTCCATCGCGATTGCGCCAAAAGATAAAAGTTCAGCAGAAAAGCTGGGTATGGCTTTGAACAAAATGGTTCAGGAAGACCCTTCTTTCCGCGTTGAAACCGACCAAGAAACGGGTGAAACCATCCTCAAAGGCATGGGTGAGCTGCACCTCGATATTAAAGTGGATATCCTCAAGCGTACCCACAAAATCGAAGTGGTTGTAGGTAAACCTCAGGTTGCTTACCGCGAATCCATCACCATGCGTGTGGAAGACGGTTACACCCACAAGAAGCAGTCTGGTGGTTCTGGTCAATACGGTAAAATCGACTACACCATCGAACCGGGCGAACCAGGTACAGGCTACACCTTTGAATCTGTGGTTGTCGGCGGTTCTGTGCCTCGCGAATTCTGGCCTGCTATCGAAAAAGGCTTCCGTGAAAGCATGGGTAAAGGTCCATTGGCTGGCTACCCTGTGGTTGACGTTAAAGTTACCTTACGCGAAGGTGGTTTCCACGCGGTTGACTCCTCAGCCATTGCGTTTGAAATCGCTGCGAAAGGCGGCTACCGTCAAACTATGCCAAAAGCGGGTCCACAAATTCTTGAACCAATCATGAAAGTGGATGTATTCGTACCAGCGGATTACACCGGTGACGTTATCGGTGACTTGAACCGCCGCCGTGCGATGATCAAATCCCAAGACACCGCACCCATCGGCGTGCGCGTTAAAGCGGATGTGCCACTGTCTGAAATGTTCGGTTATATCGGCGACCTGCGTACCATGACTTCTGGTCGTGGTCAGTTCTCTATGGAGTTCTCACACTACGCAGC
>CAZCJE010000163.1:0-2006 GCA_964498805.1 uncultured Thiothrix sp. | reverse complement strand
AGGGGGTTAAGAGGCATTGTTGTTGGTATAGAGCGTGGCGACTGTGTTGGATAACGGCTTCTTGATGGTGCAAAACGTCATGATTCCAAAAATGCAGTACCTTAAATAACGGTGGTTGCAGCGTCAGCCTAAGCGTTACAGTGGCCAGTACCACAGAATCGCGGGAATGGTTGCGCACCCGGCGAGAATATTCATAGGGACGCCAATGCGCAGATAATCCGTTACCCGATAGCCACCCGGCCCATACACCATGAGATTGGTTTGATAGCCAATCGGCGTCATAAAACTGGCGGAAGCGGCAAACATAATCGCAATGGCAAATGGCATCACATCGACATGCATTTGCGCGGCAATGGAATTCACAATCGGGAACATTAAGACCGCAGCGGCATTATTGGTAATCACCTCGGTAAACATGGAAGTCATGGCATACACCAAAATTACTGCCATGACTGGGGTGAGCGAACCCATTGACATTAAGCTTTCGGCAATGAATTTAGCCGCGCCGGTTTTATCCAAGGCTTCACCGAGCGCAAAGGAAGCGCCAATCACCGTGAGTACCACAAAATCAATCGAGCGCCGCGCCATGCCCACATTCACACAGCGCGTTAGCAATAATGCCCCGGCGGCTAACCAAGCGGCTTGCAAAATAGGCAGAATTTCAAACGCGCTCAGTAACACCATTGCCACCAGAATGCCCAAGGCTAAGCGCGCTTTTTGGAAATTGGGCGGGCTGGAATCTTCCAACGCGCTCACCAGCAAAAAGTCTTTGCGGAAACGGTATTGCTTAGCAAATTCCTTCCCCGCTTCCAGCAGTAAGGTATCGCCGACTTGCAAATGCGCGTGCAAGCCTTTATCCAGCATTTGCGTATCACTGCCACGCGAGACCGATAACACCACCGCTTGATACGAACCCAGAAAATCGCATTCCTGCAAGGTCATACCCAGAAACGGAAATTCCGGGCCAATCACCGCTTCCACCAAACGGCGGCGAAAATGCACAATATCCAGCTTGTGAATGTCGTCATTGGCGGGTTTAAGGCCGTGAATACTGCGTAACTCATGCGCACAACGCGGCGCACCAATAAACGACAGCTTGTCATTGGCTTGCAAGATGAAATCAGCGGTGGGGCTTTGATACAGTTGACCAGCGCGTTCCAGTTCTGCCAGATAGCCATAACTGAGGTTGCTTAAACCGGCAGCGGCCAGCGTTTGCCCGGCGAGCACGCCATCTTCCACTAGCATTTCCACATGGTATTCACGCACCTTGTCGAGTTCTTCGGTGACACCGGCACGATCCGGCAATAAGCGATTGCCAAACAGCAGTAAAAACGCACTGCCAGCCAGTAGCAAACACAAACCTACCCCGGTAATGTCAAACACACCCAAAGCAGGCAAGCCGTTTTTCTGCAATAAGCCATTCACCACCAAGTTGGTACTCGTGCCAATTAGCGTACAAGTCCCGCCTAGGATGGTCATGTAACTTAAGGGTAATAGCAGTTTGGAAGGGGGGATTTTCAAGCGTTGACACCATTCCTGAATCGCCGGAATCAGCATCGCCACCACGGTGGTATTATTCAAAAAGGCGCTTAAGGTCGCCGTCGGTACTAGCATGCGAAATTGCGCCCCGCGCACCGTTTTCGGTTGCCCGAGTAACTGACGGGTAATGAACTGAATCGCGCCGGTTTCACGCAAGCCCGCCGCAACAATATACAACGCGGCAATGGTCATCAAACCGGTATTGGCAAAACCGGCAAAGGCTTCCTCTGCCTTCAGTACGCCGCTGACCATTAAAATAATCAGCGCAGCCATGAGAATAACGTCTGGTGAAATTCTGGATAACGCCAACAAACCCAGTACACCCATGATGAGCATAATGGCTAATATACCTTCCCAACCCATAGCAGCTCCTCTCCCAAGTGTTAAGCAATATTAGTGGCCTAAGTATGGGCGCTTTTCTACCTAGCGGCTAGCCAGACGGTTACATCTGCGCGCGATATGGATTT
>CAZCJE010000162.1:0-2091 GCA_964498805.1 uncultured Thiothrix sp. | reverse complement strand
GTTTTTCGGAAACACCCTCTGTTGACCGGGAGTCGATTCTGTTTTGCGGAACATTGGGCGGATAAAAACCGCTCTGGTACGGTGCCAGAAATTTCGCCGGTATCCGATAACGGTGTTGAAACTCTCTGCTCGGGCTGACTTCAAACAGCCCTTTGCCCAACACGCTGGCAATCGCTGGAATGAGGCGATCTTTGCGAATGCCGGTCAATTTGACGAATTGCGGGATACACAGGTTGTCGGTTTTGCGTCCGTAGCAAACGGTTTGGCGGAACAGAATCAGAAAGACTTTGTGTTCATTCGGGGTCAGATCGGCGGCCATGGCGGCGTCAATCATATCAAGGGCAAGGCTCATACAGCACCTCCCACACAGGCAGGCGCAAACACACAAACGGTAGCGTTCATCGTTTCAATTCCATCTGGTTATAACAAGGGGGCAAAATTGCCGGGTACTGTTATCGTCCAAATGGAAACGACGCGCTTATTTCCGCCGCAACGGTGTTGTAGTCCACGCATACCCGACTAAGCCGCACAGTATGCTTAAACTACAGGCAAAAAAATACCGCCTGCGATGGGCGGGTTTGCCGCCATTTGTTGGGATAACAGTCCCGAGAATTTGCAAGGTTGTTGCGAACAACAACACTGTCTTTGAACATAGTCCGGGATTGGAAAGGCTGCAAGCACGAAGATTAAGCGGCGCGGTGTCTCCATTAACCGTGATTTCCTGTCTATTGCAGAAAACATTATTGAGGAAATTGATCCGACACCTATTGCTGGCGTTGAAGCGCCATTCATTAAAATCCTGCTGACTATGGGAGGAATATGACGGTTTGTGAATAATGATAGCAATGCTAAAAAGCGTTAGCACTTAACGAAAAATACGTTAGATATGCGTTTGGTAATTGGCCTATTGGTTTGATTCGGACATGCGAAGGGCCCTAAACACAAAGGCTGGGTTTTGAAAAAAGAAAAGACGCCTATAAAAAAGGTCCAGATATTTTATAGGCGTTAATATGGATTAAAAATCCACTTCGTAAACGGTATAATCTAACTAAAGACAATAGTTAGTCATCTAATCTATTAGAATCAGTACGGTGTATGGCTAATGGAAATATGCAAATAGTCGACGTACTCAGTGTTCGCCTTTATTGAATAAAACGCTAGCCCAACTGATTCGAATTCTTCCCCTGGTTTGCTAATTAAATTGGCACATTGTGCTATTAGCCAGTAAAAATAACCTTCAACCTTTTGATTCGGCTGAATACTCAACATTCTTAATCTTTGTATAGAAATGGTAAATTAAATTGAATTTATATTCAACTACTTAAAGTCATTGCAAAAGCTAGGTTTTTATTTTTAATGTCTGGGTAAAATTTTAAAGCTTGTAAATAAGGTTCAAATAAGTTTTATGGTCTCTGTGAGTTTGAATAATCAGTCAAGGGATTGGTAACATTGTCTGTTAATAAAGGGTTTATATTTTTTTGGGCTTTAAACGATTGGCTATTTGCTGGTGAATAGGAGTCAGAAATAAACCGTGTCAATCCGCTAAGTGTCTGTTACAACGCCACTAGATGCGAACCGTTTGCAGAAGCGGAAATTGAGAGCTTGATAACGAGTGCTAGGATTTGCGAGGGGTTAAGTAGGCATTTTTATGCCTGATCTTGAGATTTTGCTCAGGGCTGGTTAAAACGCATCTCTTAAGTTAACAGAATATTTACATTGACCTATTAGGCGTGAAGAACTACTGGCAAATCCCCGCAAGGATTTGCCGAGTTTGCTAAAATTTAGGCTCTATGCCCACCATTTATGCAACATGTGGTTATTGGTACCGGCTGCAAAACAGTCAATACGGTTAGGCCCCCACGAAACCGCTGCCGGTGAGCCGACAATAGTTCCACCGAGATTTTCCCAATCATGCCAGTGACCATCCCACCATTTGTGATACATAGCATTATTCGTGCCACGCGCAAATACATCTAAACGGCCTTCCTTCCAGGAAGCGGCGGCAGGGCCACCAATAATCACACCGCCTAAATCTTCCCAGTCGTGCCAACTGCCATCCCACCATTTATGGAACATGTGGTTATTGGTACC
>CAZCJE010000161.1:0-2117 GCA_964498805.1 uncultured Thiothrix sp. | reverse complement strand
TTACCCAAGCCATGACCTATGCCTTATTGCTGGCGTTTTTCCGCAATGAAATGGGTTTTGGTGGCAATAATGGCCTGACTGACTTCAAGGATATCCTCGGTTTTAGCCTACAAGCGGATGGCACACGAGTAACATTATTTGTGCTGTCGGGCTTGGCCTTGGCCGGTGGTTATTGGCTGTGCCGCTATATTATCAATTCCAAACTCGGGCGCATTATTGTGGCCATTCGGGATGCTGAAAGCCGCACGCGCTTTGTGGGCTACCGGGTAGAGCATTACAAAGTCTGGGTATTTACGGTGTCGGCTATGTTGGCTGGGATTGCCGGTGCTTTGTATGTGCCGCAAGTTGGCATTATTAACCCCGGTGAATTCTCACCCTTGAACTCGATTGAAGTGGTGATTTGGGTAGCGATTGGCGGACGTGCGACTTTATACGGCGCGGTCATTGGTGCGATTTTAGTGAACTATGCCAAAACCGTGTTCACCGGCTTAATGCCAGAATCGTGGCTATTTATGCTTGGGGCTTTGTTTGTGGTGGTTACCTTGTACTTGCCGCAGGGTTTGGCGGGCGTGGTACAGAATTATCGCGATAGTGCTTTAAAAACCTGGCTGGATAAACGGAGGGCGGTGGCATGAGTACCGAGGGCGCACACTTTGTTACCCATGAAGTCGATGCTAGTCACAAAGCCATTTTGTATCTGGAAGATTTAAATGTCAGCTTTGATGGTTTTAAAGCCATTAATGGCCTGACTTTGTATATCGACCGTGGCGAATTGCGCTGCATTATTGGCCCGAATGGGGCGGGTAAAACCACCATGATGGACATTATTACCGGCAAAACCCGCCCGGATAGTGGCAAAGCTTGGTTTGGTCAAAGCATGGATTTGCTGAAAATGTCTGAACCGGAAATTGCCAATGCCGGGATTGGGCGCAAATTCCAAAAGCCGACGGTGTTTGAATCGCATAGCGTGGCGGAAAATCTTGAACTGGCTATGCAGGGCAATAAAGGCGTGTGGTATAGCCTCAAGGCTAAGCTTAGCGGTGAACAAAAGACTCTGATTGATGAAACCTTGCACACTATTGGCCTGACTGAGCATTACCATCAACAAGCGGGCGCGCTGTCTCATGGGCAAAAACAATGGCTGGAAATCGGTATGTTGCTGGTGCAAAAGCCGTATTTGCTGTTGGTAGATGAGCCGGTCGCCGGTATGACCCATCAGGAAATGGACCGCACTGCCGAATTGCTAACCTCTTTAGCCGGTAAGCATTCGGTGGTGGTGGTTGAACACGATATGGATTTTGTACGCTCGATTGCTAATAAGGTCACGGTTTTGCATCAAGGCAGCGTGCTCGCAGAAGGCAGTATGGATGAGGTGCAAAATAATCAGCGCGTGATTGAAGTGTATTTAGGGGAATAACATGCTCAAGGTCGAAAAACTCAATCAGTATTACGGCGAAAGCCATACGCTGTGGGACTTGGACATGCAGGTTCCTGAAGGTCAATGCACGGTATTAATGGGCCGCAATGGGGTCGGCAAAACCACGCTGTTGCAGTGCATTATGGGCTTACTGAAAACGCGTGATGGCGTAATTGATTATCAGGGTGCTAATTTGGTGGGCGTGGATGCAGAAAAGCGTGCCAATCTGGGGATTGGCTATGTGCCACAAGGCCGCCAGATTTTCCCAATGCTGACTGTGGAAGAAAACTTGCTAATTGGTTTGCCTGCCCGCCGCGATAAAGTGCGCAGCATTCCACCCTTTATCTTTGAACTGTTTCCGGTGCTCAAACAAATGCTAGGGCGGCGCGGCGGTGATCTTTCTGGCGGTCAGCAACAACAACTGGCGATTGGTCGCGCGTTGGTACTTGATCCGAAATTATTGATTCTGGATGAGCCTACCGAAGGGATTCAGCCGAATATCGTCGCTGAGATTGGTGACATTATCCGCAAGCTCAATAAAGACATTGGCCTAACCGTGTTGTTGGTGGAACAAAAACTGCCATTTGCACGCAAAGTCGGGGATCGTTTCTGCATATTGGATCGCGGGCGGCAAGTCGCACAAGGCGCGATGCCTGAACTGGATGAAGGGCTGATTCAACGCTATCTAACAGTCTAATAA
>CAZCJE010000160.1:0-2250 GCA_964498805.1 uncultured Thiothrix sp. | reverse complement strand
TAGCAAAACAGCGGCGAAAAAAGCGCAATTGGTGGCGGAATATCAGCGTTTGCTCCCAAGTTAAATGGGTCGTGCGCCGTCTTTAGACTGTTGCTGGCAAAATAGAGCTAGGCAAGTGGGAGATTGCCCGCAAACCAGCGATTGAGTTCGACCGTCAGAGTGTGAATATCCAGCGGTTTGCCTAAATGACTATTCATCCCGGCTTGCAGGCAACTGTCGATGTCGGTGAGTAGGGTATTAGCGGTTAGGGCAATGACCGGAATGGCGGGGTTACGCACCGCTGCCATGCCATTATGGCTACTGATACCGCGAATATGGCGACAGGCTTGCAGACCATCGCATTCGGGCATTTGCACGTCCATGAGAACCAGATCGTAGTCCTGCTCGATTAGTTGCTGAATGGCTTGCTGACCGTTTTCCACCAGATCAACTTGCGTGAGCCCGAGCGTTTCCAGCATAGCCTGGGCAATGACCTGATTAATTGCATTATCTTCTGCCAGCAATAGCCGACACTGACTGAGTGGCTTGGTGGAAGGTGTTGTGGTGTCAGTGAGTATGGTAGTTGGCGCTTGTTCCGCTATCTGATAGGGAATCTCGAACCAGAAGCAGGAACCTTTGCCTTCTTCACTGTACACGCCGATATTGCCTTGCATAAGGTTAACCAGTTGTTTGGAAATGGCTAGCCCTAAGCCGGTGCCGCCGTATTTACGCGCGGTAGACGATTCCATTTGCTGAAAACGGTGGAAAAGTAGCGGCTGTTTAGCGGCGGGAATGCCAATCCCGGTATCTTTCACCTCAAAGCGCAAGTATTGCTTATCCTCCGTCAGGCGAATATGCAAGGTGACGCTGCCAGTCGCGGTGAACTTAATGGCATTGCCGAGCAGATTAAGCAACACTTGTTGGGTACGCATCTCATCGCCAGTAATACCGGTGGCAATTTCATTAGCCATCTGAATAGTGAAAGCCAAGCCTTTTTCATTGGTACGAATAATGAGCAAATGTTGTAAGTGCGCAATCATCTCGCGGATAGGGTAGGGCCTTGCTTCCACTTCCATTTTGCCTGCTTCAATCTTGGAAAAATCTAGCAGGTCATTTAATAACGATAACAAGGTTTTGCCGCTGCGATGGATAAGGGAGACGTATTGTTTTTGTTCATTGGTGGTCGTGAGTGGGAGTAACAGTTCGCTCGCGCCGAGAATGCCGTTCATAGGCGTGCGTAATTCGTGACTCATATTCGCCAGAAAGCGGCTTTTGGCTTGATTAGCCACTTCAGCAGCTTCTTTGGCGGTTGCCAGACGGATGGCCTGTTGTTCCAGCAAATCGTTTTTGTACAGCAATAAGTAATAGTTTTGATAAACGCTATGACCAAATAACAGTGTAAAGATACCGAATATGAGCAATCCTGCGATCATGCTATAGGCAGAGGAAAAGCCCATTTGCAGCAATACCAACATTTGCGGAATCAGCAGCATAAGGGTGTAAAGAACAATCAAAAACCAGCTAGGCGCATTGCTAGAAGAGGCTCCCACGCTGAACATCAGCACGGGTAATAGCATGAGGAGTCCTTGCGGGGTCAGCCCTAACTGTTTTAGCCCCCAAGCACTGAATAGCGACCATGAAATCGCAGCCGATAGCAAACCGAAGAGGAACACAAAACGCCACAGCGTCGGGCTTTTTTTGTAAATGATGGCAAAGTATTGGATAGCTAAAATTCTCAACACGCTGAGTATGAGCAACAGTAGGCCAGTGCCATACACGACCAAGGGCTGACGGTGGGCAATGTCTGTTTCTAACATCACCACGATCCAAGCCAAGAGGTAGACAAATGCCCCGCTGATAGAACGGTTGTTAAGATCAATTTCGCTTTGCGTGTGCATAGCAGCGGAGACGGGAATCTTGCCTACCCAGCGAATAGGAACAGCGGCATGCTCAGACTGCCCAGACGGCGGGCAAGTGTCGATGGCTGGAGTCACACTAACGTCCTGTTGTTTTTATGATGAGTGGCCTAGACGTTACAACATTGCCTAAGCAGGTCAAGCCAAATCCGCTAGAAGGATTGTGCAGCCCTAGTAGGGTGGGTAAGCTATTTTTTTACAAAATTCCACCTAATCCTTTCAAGGAAAATAAATGAAATTTTTCAATTTAACAGGCGCTTAGTTAAGAAATGCCCACGCCTCCGCGCTGTAACCGATGGCATTATGCAAAGCCAAGAAAGAGAAGTGGGGAAATAGAGTGGTTTATTCACAACCT
>CAZCJE010000159.1:0-2332 GCA_964498805.1 uncultured Thiothrix sp. | reverse complement strand
AAAAATACGATTGGCAAGTTTCATAGACTTTTTTCGGACACTCAAAATCTTATGCTTAACTATTATACGATTTTTATACCGAAAAACTATCGTTTATGGCAGGAAACTGCTTGGCTAAAGGTGGGCAGACCATTTTTATGGTAGGCAGTTTGGTAGTTTTGAGGAGTAAAGCTTCCGTGCGAAGAGCCTAAATAGATTTATTGGTCTTTTTAAAAATATACCTTTTTAAATGTTTAATAGTTTTTATTAGCCCTGTCATATTCCCTACATCACATTCCCGACATTTCTACACTAAATCGTATGTTGTGTTGCCTACAAAACAAATTCAAATTATTGAAAATAATAGTATTTTTTGATTTGGCACGCTAATTGGATAAGTACCCTAAAACACCCTCACGAAACCTTTTTCGTAACGGAGAATATGCATGGAACTGACTGTTTTAGGGCAAAGCCAACCAGCAACGTCAGGAGGTTGTGCCTCCAGCGGTTGCGGTGGGAGCGATGATCAACTGAACCATTTGCCGGAACATATCCGCGCTAAAGTACATAATCACCCGTGCTACTCCGAAGAAGCACATCATTATTATGCACGTATGCATGTGGCGGTGGCCCCGGCGTGCAATATCCAGTGCCATTATTGCAACCGTAAATACGATTGCGCGAATGAATCACGTCCGGGTGTGGTATCCGAATTACTCACGCCTGATCAGGCAGTGAAAAAAGTCATGACGGTGGCAGCGAATATTCCGCAAATGACGGTATTGGGTATTGCTGGCCCTGGTGATCCATTAGCAAATCCAGAGCGTACCTTTGATACTTTCCGCCAATTAACCGAAAAAGCACCTGATATTAAGTTATGCGTGTCGACCAACGGTTTGGCGTTGCCAGAGCAAGTCGAGGAATTGTCTAAACACAATATCGACCACGTCACCATTACCATTAACTGCGTTGACCCGGATGTGGGTGCAAAGATTTATCCGTGGATTTTCTGGAAAAATCGCCGTATTCACGGCCGTAAAGCCGCTGAAATCCTGATTGCGCAGCAACAAAAAGGACTGGAAATGCTGACCGCGCGCGGCATTTTGGTCAAGGTCAATTCGGTGATGATTCCGGGTGTGAATGACAAACACTTGGAAGAAGTCAGTAAGGTGGTTAAGGCTAAAGGGGCGTTCTTACACAATGTAATGCCGCTGATTGCGGAAGCCGAACATGGCACCTTCTTTGGGGTGATGGGGCAACGCGGTCCAACCCATGATGAATTGCAAACCCTGCAAGATGCCTGTTCTGGCGATATGAATATGATGCGCCATTGCCGTCAGTGCCGTGCGGATGCGGTCGGTTTGCTTGGTGAGGATCGCGGCGATGAATTCACCATGGACAAAATCGAAGCCATGGATGTCGATTACGCCGAAGCAATGGTGAAACGTGCCGAAGTGCATGCTGCTATCGAAGCCACTTTAGCCGCCAAAGAGCAGAAGAAAAACGAAACGTTTGTCTCGCTTGCGTCTTTAGGTATGCCGAAAAAAGAAACTCGTGCGGTATTGATGGCAGTTGCTACCGCTGGCGGCGGTGTGATCAATCAGCATTTCGGTCATGCGCGGGAATTTTTGATTTACGAAGCGAATAGCCATGACGTGCGCTTTATTAGCCACCGTAAAACCGACCTGTATTGCAGCGGTGATGAAACCTGCGGCGACGGTGAAAGCGTATTGCAAAAAACCATTAACGCGCTGAAAGGTTGCGAAGTGGTGTTGTGTTCCAAAATCGGTTATGAGCCGTGGGGCATGTTGGAAGAAGCCGGAATTATGCCTAACGGTGAGCATGCGATGGAAGCAATCGAAGAAGCCGTGGCTGCCGTTTATCGCGAAATGGCTGACAAAGGCTTACTCGACAAAAAACCGGAAAAAGCACGCGCATCGGCGTAAAGGAGTTTCCCTATGGCATTACAAATCGTTGACGGTTGCGTGAATTGTTGGGCGTGCGAACCGGTATGCCCTAGCAAGGCGATTTATGCAGCTTTACCGCATTTCCTGATTGACGCTAAGAAATGTACCGAATGTGACGGCGATTACGCAGATCCGCAATGCGCCAGCATTTGCCCTATCGAAGAGGTGATTGTCAATAGCAGGGGCAAAGCGATTAATCCGCCCGGTTCATTGACAGGTATTCCGCCAGAGCGCTGGGAACAGGTCAAAGCCGAAATTCAAGCGCGTTAACAGCACCCCTATCCCCATAAGGGGAGAAGGCAGTAAAGGGAAAACTACTTTCCTGTTCCCTTTCCCCGTGTGGGGAAGGGCTAGGGGGTAAATTATGAGGATTCAGCCATGTCATT
>CAZCJE010000158.1:0-2406 GCA_964498805.1 uncultured Thiothrix sp. | reverse complement strand
AAGCCAATCCAACCCGTTAATAGTCACAGGTTGGATTGAGCTAACCACCGCTAAATGGCAGGTTTAATGCGCTTGTTTGTGTTTGGCGGCATGGATGGCAATCGCATCCATTAACGGCGGGGATAAACAATCATACGGTTCCAAACCCAGTTCACGAATACGTCCGCGAATGCTGTCCATATCCGCTGGATTGGTGCCCGATTCGATTAAGGAGGAGACAAACGCGGCGAAATTAACCGGGTCCCAACCTTTTTCCTTGGATAGTTCGGTATGAATAAAATCCAAGCCATAGAAAGGGTGATCTTTATCCTCAATGCGCCCATACATATGCGTGCCACACGCGCTACAGGCGTGGCGCTGAATCGATTGGGTGGGGTCAACAATACGCAGTTTGGATTCATTGGCGGTGACTTTGACTTTATCTCTGCCCACCACCGCCACTTGTGAGAAGAGTACACCGGCTGGCTTCCAACATTGTGTACACCCACAGATATGGTTATGAGCGGTTTGTGCGGAAACTTCCACCGTTACTTTGTCGGTAGGGCATAAGCACTGCAAGGTACCGCCCTGGAAGCCGGGTGTAGCTTTGCCTACGCCATTATCGACAGCGGGGTGCAGTTTGATATTGCTATAACGATTCGTTTGAGTGGTAGGCTTGACGTCGGTTGTCGACTCGGCTGACGCATTTTCGCCTGCTAATGCGGATAATAAATTGCTGAAATAACCCATGATGCACTCTCCTTCGTGGTTTATAGTGATCTCTCTAAGATCATGATTAATCAGTTATTTAAATAACTTGGTACTATTTATAATTATTGACCGCTAGTGATGGAGTGAACATTCATTCTAGTGCAGAAATAAATACAGATTCTAGTCTATGGGTAATTATGTCTTAACGGGCAATCCCTAAGGCTTGCGACCGTTGGCGAATTAAGGCAATTTCCTGTACATCAATCCCGAGCGATTCCAGAAAATCCTGATGCGCTTCGGGTGAATATTGCTCAAATTCGCTGTGCCATTTCCACATACCGGCTTCATCTAACCCGGCAGCGCGCAACATTTCCACCCAGCATTGCTTATTTAAGGTACGGCTGTCTTTAATCGCAGAGGCGGAATTCAGCAAGCGCACCATGACTTGCTGTTGTTGACGCAACCGGCTAATTTCGTGATTAAGTTGTTGTAGATGTCCTTCCAGCACCGCCGTGGGGGTATCGGTGCCGCAAGTGAGTAAGGTGCGGATGCTTTCCAAGGGCAAACCGGCTTGCCGATATAACTGAATTTGCTGCATACGTTGCACGGCTTGTTGGCAATACAAACGATAGCCACCTGCACTGCGGCTGGAGGCAGGCAGCAAACCAATCGCGTCGTAGTACAACAAAGTGCTGCGCGACAGCTGAAAGCGTTTAGCGAGTTGCCCGATGGTATACATCCGCACTCTCCTTAATTAGCGGGAATGTTGGCGGATTTGCTCGATTTCCTCAGTTGGAATCTGTAGCCATTGCAAAAACGCTTGATGTTGCGCCGGATAACGCTGTTCAAACAAGCGATGCCATTGCAGCATGGTGGCGTCATCCAAACCGAGTTCACGGAATAATTCGATCCATTGGCTTTTGGTCATAGCGGTAGTGGACATTAGAAGCTCCCTGTATTGATTAGCAAGGGAGCAAGCCTAAAGCGTGCAGTAGTAGACAGGTCAAGGCCTAAAGGTGGCAAAAAGTCGCGCTTAACTGCGCTGCCTAACCCCACATGGAGATTCATTGCTGTTGGGGGCGAAGCAAAACCCCCAATAGATTTGCGCCGAGGATACTTAGATGATGTTAACGTCGGTTAAATCAGCCGGGGTTAAATCGACTCCCGTCTTTCCTTGGAGGTCGTCTAGGTAGATGCTCGCTCCCCTTAGATTGGCTCCGGTAAAGTCAGCCCCGCTCATATAGATTCCCGTCAAGTCGACGCCGCTCAGATTAGCTCCGCTCAGATTAGCCCCCGTTAGATCACCGCCGCCTAGATCGATATCTGTCATGAGAGCGCCGCTTAGGTTGGTATGGAGCAGCATGATGCTCCTCAGGTTGGCCCCAGTAAAATCAGCGCCATGCAAATCCGCTTCGTATAAATCGGCTCCGCTTAGGTTAGCTTCCCTGAAGTTGGCTCCGTGTAGGTCAATGCCGCCTAGCTCCGCTCTGCGCAGGTCTATGTATTCATCGGGGTTTTGTTGACGCCATACATTCCAAGCATCGACACCTTGTTGCAAGATAGCCAATTGAGTTTGGTTTGCCATAATTTCCCTCTTAAATAGTTGTGGGTTGCACAAATATTATACGCAACTATAGGAAACTAAAACGATTATTTGCGAAATGCTTAAGCAACGGGTTTGACTACCAACCCATAACCCGCATAGGGATTCGTAAC
>CAZCJE010000157.1:0-2436 GCA_964498805.1 uncultured Thiothrix sp. | reverse complement strand
ATCGCAGCGTTTTGCAAAAACAGGCGGCTCCAATTCCAACCCAAACCACGCCAACACCAACCCAAACCGCATCCTCATCAACCGCCAACGCCGCAACCTCCACCGCAAATACGTCTACGTCTGAAGCTATCACCGAATCCGTTAAACGACGCTTACGGGCGATAGGCGAGGAAATTCGTGGGTTAGATACGTTATTTGCGTTTGCAGGCGAACCCATGGATAGCAAAACAGCGGCGAAAAGGGCGCAATTGGTGGCGGAATACCAGCACTTGCGCGACATAAACACAGCTTAAACATATACAGTTTTAAATTCGCATAGGTAGCCTTGATCGAATATTGGGCTTGCATCAGTCAAGTTCGTTTTGTTGTGGCTAGAGACAAAAAAATGGCCCACCGGAGGAGATACAGGTGAGCCAAGAGAGCATCGTCGAACCGCTTCTAGGAGAGGAGAATATACCCAGTTCAACGCTCTATTGAGGATGTCATTATCATAATCGGCAGGTGTTATACCGCCGCACGCGCTGCTTTAGGTGCTGATTTCTCGGCAATTTGTCGAGTTAAGCCAACTACTTCAGCCGTGACTTTCTGTACGGCTTCAGGCAATTTATCAGCAGCCTCACTGGCCAGTTTTTTGCTCGCTTGCAGGGTTTTCTCTGCGCTGTCTTGAGTGTAACGCGCTGCTTCTTCAGCAACAGTCACCCATTCATGACGCGCATTCACCAAAAGATCAGCGGTTTCACGCCACTGGCTAATCAACTGCTTGTTAAAAGCATGAGCGGTATTTTGCTGTTGCAAAATAATCTCACCGGCATCTTTGGCTTTGGCAATAGACTCAATATGTTTATTCCCCAAATCCACGTAAATCTTTAAGTGCCCAATGTGTTTATCACTCAAGTTTTCCCATAATTTGAGATTTAATTCGCCGATTTTTCGGACTGAAAAAAAGGTATTTTCACTGTAATGCTTTACTACATTAGTTAAGTCATTAGCCATTATAATTCCTCCAACTGTGTATTTAAGTGCTTGCGGCCCAAACAAGATTGAATTTGCTTGATGCAATGCACAATATCCTATACGGCTTAGCAAACTAAACAACAAATTATGCTTAGCTTTGCAGATTTACGCATAAAGCTAGTCACGCCGCTGCTTCACTCAAAAAATCACTATTTATTTAGGGTAAACCCTTAGATTAATTTCAAACATTCGTCACTATAAAGCTTTAGTTGTCTTTAGGTATGCTTTACTTAGCAATTAGGCGTGTATAAAATATCGCCAGCGACTTTTACCTTAAAGATTTACATAGCTTTTTAAGAAAATATCAGTCGTATAGTACACAACAATTATTATTTAATTAAACTCATTCAGAAAAAGAGGTGCGACTTATGTCATCGGTAAATCAAGCTGCCTACGTTAGAGGAAGTGCAACCTACCAATTTGGCTATAATTCTATTCCTAATATTCCGATTACAGGAGCACCTGCTGATACCAATTGGCGACGTTGGGCAATGCTGCATGATGGCACCACCTATCGTATGTATTTTTTCAAAGGAAGCACCCATAATACGTTATATCAGTTTGCTTGGAACGGCAGTAGTTATGAGTTTGGCCATAACTCTATACCAGAATTAACCCTGCTGAATATTCCAGAGGATGCGGATACCAGTAGTTTCTCTATGTTACATAGTGGTGCGGGTTATCATTTATATTTACGGCAACTCGGCAATCCTAATCGTTTATATCAATTTCTCTGGGAACCAGGCACTAGCCACTATACCTTTGGCCTTAGCCCTGCGATACCGGAATTAGAGGTAGCAGGCTTTCCTGCGGATACTGATTGGGCACGCTGGTCCATGTTACATGATGGCAATGATTATCGGTTATACGCTTTTAAATTAGGAAGCAACACAGAGTTTTATCAAGGTGCTTGGAATGGAAAGCAATATGCATTCGGCTATAATTCCATTGAAAAATTGAAACTAGCAGGCACACCCGCTAATAGCCAAATGGCAAGCATAGCCATGTTATACGATGGTGGTGATTACCGCTTTTACGTCCAAACAGTAAAATAGTTTTTAGTTTCTCCCCTTTCTGAATAAAAGAAGGGGAGAATATTAGTTTATCCATACCCTCTCACTTCAATTCCAACCCAAATTCAATCCATAGAAAAACAGACAAAAAATAAACCCGTTACGGGAATAACGGGCTACTGGAGTAATGATGGAAACATAGCTGGTAAAGGTATATGGGGTCTTTACCAAACCTTGTCGAGATTCTAGCTGTTCACTATCGTAATTTTTAATATTCAGTATTGGTGCAGTGTAAATAGATTCATGCCAAATCCTAAATAAGAAAAACTGCTTAGCTTTGCAAAAATATAGCATTAGTCAACCTCTGTTATATATCGGCTTTTTAACAAAGCAATCCCATTTTAGTTAT
>CAZCJE010000156.1:0-2519 GCA_964498805.1 uncultured Thiothrix sp. | reverse complement strand
AAAGCATAAGCATAAAAAGCATAAGTATAAAAAGCATAAAGACGGGGCTTAGGGATTTTTCTTCCATCTCATAAGGTAAGCGGGTTGCTTAATAAAACGTAGGCGATGACAACGCTAACCTTATTAGCCTTCAAACGCTGTCAGATACCGTCACCGAGTACACTAACCGGCTGGTTAGAAGGTGTCTGAGTTCACTTTTGTCTATCACAATGCGGATATAGTAGTATTACGTGCCTCACTTTCAGGCACTGGTAACAGTCCCTGTACTGACTGGTAAGTAACCACCAAGGATACCTATGACTACGACAAATCCCAAAATTATCTATACCCTCACGGACGAAGCGCCTTTGTTGGCCACCTATTCCTTCTTGCCGATTATTCAGACCTTTGCTGCCCCGGCAGGTATTGAGGTGGCTACTAGCGATATCTCGGTCGCGGCACGTATTCTGGCTGAATTCCCGGATTTTCTAAACGAAGATCAGCGCGTCCCCGATAACCTCGCCGAACTTGGTCGTCTGACTCAAGACCCGGCTACCAATATTATTAAGCTGCCGAATATCAGTGCTTCCCTCCCGCAGCTGAATGCCGCTATCAAAGAATTGCGCGCGAAAGGTTTCATGGTGCCGGAATACCCGGATAGCCCGCAAAGCGATGAAGAAAAAGCTATTGCCAAACGTTATTCGCGCGTGCTCGGTAGTGCGGTTAACCCGGTATTGCGTGAAGGTAACTCTGACCGTCGTGCCCCGGCTGCGGTTAAACGTTATGCACGTAATAATCCGCACAAAATGGGCAAATGGAGCCACGCTTCCCGTACCCACGTTTCTTATATGACTCACGGTGACTTCTATCACGGTGAAAAATCCATCACCATGCCGCGTGAATGCGATGTGAAAATGGATTTGGTAACTACAGACGGTCGCGTGATTGTTCTGAAAGAAAAAACGCATATCCTGAAAGATGAAATCATCGACAGCATGTTCATGAGCAAGCGTGCTTTGTGTGATTTCTACGAAGAGCAGTTACAGGAAGCCAAAGAAGCTGACATTCTGTTCTCACTGCACGTTAAAGCCACCATGATGAAAGTATCGCACCCGATTGTATTCGGGCATGCGGTTAAGGTGTTCTACAAAGACTTGTTTGCGCAATACGGCGACCTGTTCAAGCAAATTGGGGTTAAGCCCAATAATGGCATGAGCAGCGTGTATGAAAAAATTCAAACCCTGCCAGCCGAGCAACAGGAAGCCATTAAAGCCGCGATTAAAGCGTGTGAAGCCGAGCGCCCACGGTTGGCGATGGTGGATTCCGACAAAGGCATTACCAACCTGCACGCGCCTAATAATGTGATCGTGGATGCTTCCATGCCTGCCATGATTCGTGATGGCGGTAAAATGTGGGGGCCGGATGGCAAACTGCACGACACCAAAGCGGTACAGCCCGAAAGTACCTTCGCGCGTATTTATCAGGAAGTGATTAACTTCTGCAAAACCAATGGTGCTTTTGACCCGCGCACCATGGGCACTGTGCCTAACGTCGGTTTAATGGCGCAGCAAGCGGAAGAATACGGTTCCCACGATAAAACCTTTGAAATTCCCGAAGCTGGTCAAGCGCGTATCGTTGATGACCAAGGCAATGTGCTGATGGTGCAAAACGTGGAGGAAGGCGATATCTGGCGTATGTGCCAAACCAAAGATGCGGCGGTAAGTGACTGGGTAAAACTGGCGGTGAATCGGGCGCGTTTGTCCAAAACCCCAGCGGTATTCTGGCTGGACCCTTATCGTCCACACGAAAACGAGTTGATCAAAAAGGTTAACCGTTATCTGGAAGATTACGACTTAAACGGCGTTGAAATCCACATCATGTCGCAATTACGCGCCATGCGTTTCACGCTGGAACGCGCTTTCCGTGGGTTTGACACCATTTCCGTGACCGGCAATATTCTGCGTGACTACCTGACTGACCTGTTCCCGATTCTGGAGCTGGGTACAAGTGCGAAAATGTTGTCCATCGTGCCTTTGATGGCAGGCGGCGGCTTGTTTGAAACCGGCGCGGGCGGTTCTGCCCCGAAACACGTTGAACAGTTGGTGAAAGAAAACTACCTGCGTTGGGATTCGTTGGGTGAATTCTTAGCCTTAACTGTCTCGATTGAAGATGTGGCGCAGAAAACCGGCAATCAAAAAGCGCAAGTGCTGGCGGATGCATTGGATAAAGCCACCGAAATATTGCTGGAGAAGAATAAATCGCCAGCGCGTAGAGTCGGTCAGATCGACAACCGTGGTAGCCATTTCTACTTGGCGATGTACTGGGCACAAGCCTTGGCTGAGCAAACCGAAGACGCTGAATTGGCTGCTAAGTTTGCCCCATTGGCTAAAGTCTTGAGCGAAAACGAAGCGGCGATTATTGCCGAGTTGAATAGCGTGCAAGGTCAGCCTGTGGATTTGGGCGGCTATTACGCGGTTGACGCGGCTAAAACCAGCGCAATCATGCGCCCTAGTGCGACTTTCAACCAAGCACTGGCAGCG
>CAZCJE010000155.1:0-2538 GCA_964498805.1 uncultured Thiothrix sp. | reverse complement strand
TGGCGGGTTTGCCTGCGGTACCGCAGCAGTTTCAGTTTGTGGCTTAGGAGTAGCAGGCCGTGGCGTTGGTGCAGGCTTTGCCTCAACCGCTTCTAAAGCTGGTTGCGGTTCTGCTTCCCGCACTGGTTTAGGCGCTGGTTGACGTTTGCTGGATTTTGCTTGAGGTTCCGGCTGAACCCGCTCAGGTTTGGCTTGGGGCTTAACTTTAGGCTCAACTGCCTTAGGTTTTTCAGCTACTTTGGGCTTGGCTTTTTCAAGCGGCTTAGGCGTTTTAGGCAGTTCTTTAGGCTTAAGTTTATCCACTCGCTGAGGGTTAGGCGCTAATGATTTGGGTTGCAGCGTTTTCGGCGTATTAGCTATCGGTTGAGCGTCAACAGGTTTGGATAAGGGAACCGCCTCTGGTTTAGCCATAGGTTCAGGTGCAGGAGATACGGCTGGCGTAACCGCCGCTACTGGCTGAAATTGCGCTAATGATAACCGGATAGGCGCTGCAACAGGCGGTTGAGGCGTCAATTCTTGCCATAACAATGGCACTACCAAAGCCAGCAATCCGGCATGCAATAAAGTGGAAACGCCAAAACCGGTCAGATGATTTTTCATATTAGCGGGCTTGCTCGGTCTGAATCGCCATCTGCTCGAATTGCTTTGCCTTGAGAATATCCACCACCTGCATGAAATGTTCAAAAGCAGCCGCTTTATCCACACGCAATACCACCGGTGTAGTAGAGGGATGCTGCTCCAACTGGCTATTCAAGGTTTCCGGGGTGATAGCCTCACCCTGCAAAAATAGCTGGTTTTGCGCATTAATACTGATTTCAAGGCTCTTGTCAGCGCCACTAGCGGGCTGGCTTTGCGCGACTTTAGGCAAATCCACCGGAATAAGCCCTTGGGAAATAAACGAAGCCGTGGTCAATACAATCGCCAGCAGCACCAGCATAATGTCAATGAACGGGATCATATTGATCTGATCAAAACGTTTCATGCTGCGTTACCGTCTTGCCAGGCTTGCCAACGCGCGACCAACACGTCCACTTTGCGCAATAAACCGTTGTAAAACAAAATGGCCGGAATCGCTACCAGCAAACCAGCGGCAGTGGCTTTGAGCGCCATTGCCAACCCCAGCATAATGCTATGCACCTCAATCTTGCTGCCTTGCCCCATCGAGTAAAACGTTACCAGTATGCCCAATACCGTACCCAGCAAGCCCACATACGGTGCATTTGCGCCAATACTGGAAAGGGTGGTCAAGTTACGGGTTAAATCAATCTTCAGGGTTTCAATGTGCTTGAATTGCTGCACATCAACCCGCTGCAGATACAGATAACGTTCAACCGTGAACGCCACCATAATAAAGCTCATCAAACCGAGCGTACCCAACACCAGATAATCCAGATTGGCTTGCAAAAACTCCATAACGATTCCCAAAAGGTCTGTTCCAAGCTGCGTAAGGTAGCACAACCCTTTAGGCTTTTAACTCGGTGATATCACACAGCAGCTGTTTGTTTTCACACAGTTAGCATACAGATTACATTGATAAAACAATATTTAAACAGTTGGCATGAGTTTTGCTTGCTACACTCGTCACAAGACTGAAATTATGTGGAGATAGTTTTAGGTCTGATTCATAGCAAAAATTAAGCACTCATAACAAGAGCCTGCGGGACGATTCTACCGGTCGTCCCATTTCTTTTTATCACCTTAGTAATGCTCGCCGCGAGAACCGCGCCACACCAACCCATCAGCATGAACCAACGCTTGTTCAATCTGCCGCAACAACAAGGCTTTATCCTTATTTAACACCCCTTTGAGCAGCAAATGATTAGACACATGATCGCTACGGAAAATGGTTTGCTTTAATTCTAAGTGACTAATGAAGGTGTGCATCTCGCGGAACAGATCAACAGCTGAACATTCCACATAATCCTCGCCAAAGGCTTGCCTAAAACGCTGTGGCCCCCGACCAAAAAACAGCACTAAAGTCGCCAAATATTCCGGTTGGGTAGCATTAATCAGTTCGGCGGAAGCAAGTGCATGTTGTTCGCTGTAGTGCTTACCGCCTAGGCCATTGATAATCATCACTGAACTTTTAATGCCCGCCGCTTTAAGCTTAAGCAAGGCATCGCGAGTACTGGCAAAAGTTTCGCTTTTGTTTACCTTGCGCAAAACCGTGTCATCGCCACTTTCCGTCCCCACATACACCAATGTTAAACCCAATTCGCGCAATTGTTGCAGTTCTTCCACACTTTTGCTGCGTAAATTCTGCGGCAAACAATACGCCGACACACGGCTAACCTTAGGCATATGCGTGCGAATCGCCGTCAAAATAGTCTGCAAACGCCGAACTGACAGCACCATCGCATCGCCATCGGCCAAAAATACCCGTCGTATATGCGGCAAGTATTGCCCACAACGCTCGATTTCTGCCAATACCTCGCTTTCCGCTTTAGGCTTAAATTTCTTCTGCGGGTCGGTGTACATTTCGCAAAAACTGCACTGATTCCAGCTACAACCATTAGTCACTTGCAAAATCAGCGAATC
>CAZCJE010000154.1:0-2577 GCA_964498805.1 uncultured Thiothrix sp. | reverse complement strand
TTGGCTTTGCAGCCACATTTCGAGCAAGGCCATATGCCACAGTTTGCTGCCTTTAATGCGGGTGAGGTGCGCTTCGGGTTTGGCGAGCACCTTGTCGACATAGGCGGCATTATACAGGCCGCGTTCTTGGGCTTTTTGTGAGTGCAGAATGTCGCGCATCATGTCGAGGAATTCACCGCGCACGAATTTGAGGGCAGGGACGGGGAAATAACCTTTAGGGCGGTCAATCACGCTATCGGGTACACGACCACGCGCAATCTTTTTCAGCACGTATTTACCGCCATCGCGCAGTTTGAGTTCAGGTGGCATTTGTGCGGCTAATTCCACCAATTCCTGATCTAGAAACGGTACACGCGCTTCCAAGCCCCATGCCATGGTCATATTGTCCACGCGCTTGACCGGGTCATCGACAATGAACGTGGTGACATCAGCGCGTAAGACCGCATCCAGATGTTCGTCGGCATCTGGCGTTTCCAACAACTCGCGCACCAACTCGCCGGTATAGTCATCAGTGTGGAATGGCGTTTGCAGCATTTCCGCCATTTCGCGGTGATCGCGGTCAAAATAATAAGGGGCAAAGCGTTGCAGTGCATCTGGGTTGGTATCGGCATGGGTTTGCGGATACCAGAAATAGCCGCCGAACACTTCATCCGCGCCTTGACCGGATTGCACTACTTTCACATGTTTGGATACCTGTTCAGACAGCAGGTAAAAGCCAATGGCATCTTGGCCAAACATCGGTTCAGCCATATTCGCCACTGCTTCTGGCAGGCGTAACAAAGTCTGTTCATTGGGAATATGGAACTTGTGGTGATTAGGTTTAAAGCGTTCCACCACCGCATCAGAATATTCGTATTCGCTGCCTTTTTCTTCCGGCTGGTCATCAAAACCAATCGTGAAGGTGCGAATATCCTGAATGCCGATTTCATCTAAAAGCGCCACCAACAAACTCGAATCCAAGCCGCCAGACAGCAATACTCCCACTGGCACATCAGAAATATTATTACGCCGCCGTACCGCTATGCGCAGAGCTTCATGCACCGCTTCAATCCAATCTTGTTCAGAACGCGCTTCCATTGGGCGTTTAGCCACCAGATTCCAATAACGTTTAAGTTCCTGACGGCCATCCAAATGAATCGTAAGGCTATGCGCGGGCGGCATTTTGCGCACGCCATTGAGGACAGTACGCGGCGCAGGCACGACCGCATGCAAGGAAAACAGGTTATGGATCGCCAATGGATCAAGGCTGGTATCAATCCCCGGTGTTGCCAACAAAGCTTGGGTATTGGAAGCAAAGCGGAATGATTTAGCATCCACGCTATAGTACAGCGGCTTAATGCCCATGCGGTCACGCGCTAGGAACAGGGTCTTTTTCTTCATATCCCAAATGGCAAACGCGAACATACCCAGCAAATGCTTAGGCGCATCTTCACCCCATTCAGCATAAGCTTTAAGAATGGTTTCGGTATCGCCATCGGAATAAAAGTGATAGCCATTAGCCTTAAGTTCAGCGCGCAATTCCGGGTAATTGTAGATCGTGCCATTGAACACCAATGCTAAACCTAGTTCCGCATCCACCATCGGCTGGCTGGATTTGTATGACAAATCAATAATTGACAGGCGGCGATGCCCAAACGCCAATGGCCCATCGGAGAAGCTCCCGGCATGATCCGGGCCGCGCTTTTCCAGTTGCGCCATCATCGCATTCAGGTGTTGAAGTTCAGGTAATTGGCCATCTAAACGCAGTTCACCGCTGATTCCGCACATGAATATTCCTTATTATCCGTTAAGTTGCTGCCATGCAGTGTGCCACAAATTCAAGAGCAAATCTAAAAGACCATATCTAATAATGAAGTAAAGAGCACTAGCGAACATCACTATAAAATACACAGCTAAAAAAATTTTCTTAGATTTACTTAAAGGCGGTTTGATTGTCTGATGGTTGATTATATTTTGATAGTTATTAAGGGCATGTTGAGTATGAGTTAATAAAGAGTGTTCTAATCGGTATTGATTAGTCCTAATATGCGTAAGTAATTCTTGATTTTGAGTAAGGCCCGCTAAAGCTTGAGCTGTTTGTGGTATTAAAGAATCCTCAAGAGCATTTTGCTGGTTTTTAACGAGGTCAATATCCTTGCTATAGCTTAGAATGTCGTTCGTCTGAGTGATTACCGTTGATTCTAAGTTTCGACAGGCATTTAAGACCGTTTCTATCTTTTTATTGATACTAAAATTATTATAATTTTGAATTTTACTTTCACTTGCGAAGGTGTTCAGCAAGGTTTTTTCTAGTTGGGAAATGCTATCTTGCACAACCTGAATAGCTTCATTTTTGGCGGTATCGTTTAAGTAAAGTTGTTCTATACGCTCTAGCATTCTATGTTCAGATGCTTTTAAATAATCTAACACTTCATTCTTGTAAGCAGAAATTTGAACTTCTTGTTGTTCAAATGCAGTTAAACGCTTTTGTACGTCACTTTTGATTGCTTCTAAGTCTTTAATGCCTTCTTGTTTAATAAATGACAACTGCTTTTCTGCATGATTGATGATCTCATTAACAGCGTCAGTGGTCTGAGT
>CAZCJE010000153.1:0-2582 GCA_964498805.1 uncultured Thiothrix sp. | reverse complement strand
GGGCTGGCCATCGCATCAATCCATTGCTGACGTGGGGCGGGGAACATTTTGGCAAAGGATTCTTGAAAACCTGGGCGAATACTGGCCTGATAACGCAATTCTGCCAATTCATCGGTTACCAGTGCACGGCTATAGGCAAAAACATCCAGCAGGGCCTTCATATTCTCCAACGAGGGCTCATAACCCCAAGCCTTATCCAATCCGTCAGTGAGGGTAAATGGCACACCAACGCTTCCCATCAACACCAGTTTGTTAACGCGTTCAGGGTAACGAATCGCCAGAGCTAAGGCTAAGGCACCGCCAAAAGAATTACCCACTACGGAAGCTTGATCGATTTCCAGCGCATCCAGAACACCGACGGCTTGTTTAACCCAATTCTCCATACTGTAGACGGCATCAGGCTGACGTTCGCTAAAGCCAAAACCCGCCATATCGGGGGCAATCACGCGGTATTGTTTGGCAAGTTCTGGGATAGTCAGCCGCCAGTTAGCCCAAGCACTCACACCGGGGCCAGAGCCATGAATCAGCAACACAGGTTTGCCGTTACCCACATCGTGGTAATTGGTTTGAATACCCCCAGCATTAATACTGTTGGCGATTTCGGGATTTTGCGTTGTCATGCGGTAGTCCTTCAGTTTTTCCCTCTTCACCCCTGTTAGGGGAGAAAAGTAAGAAAATAGTCAAATACTTTTGAACAAGGGGCTTTTCGGGGCCGTATTCTTGTTGTCTTGGGTATAAAAGTTTTCCATGAACATGTCGCGCTCAAATAAGCGTCCTTGCATTAAGGTGGTAATGCAGGCATCAATCATTGGCGGCGGGCCACACAGATAAGCCTTATGGCCGTTAAATTTACCGCCAAAATGTATTTTAGCTGCTTCATGTACATAGCCGCGTAAGCCTTGCCAACCGGATTCCTCAGGTTCAGCAGATAACACCGGCACATAGGTGAAATTAGGGTGTTCGGTAGCCAGCTCTTCAAACAATTCGCGGTAATAAAGCTCAGCTTGATTGCGCGCGCCATAGATAAAGGTAATCGGGCGGGTTTCACCTTGTTCAAACAAGCTCAGAATCATGGATTTCGGGCTGGATAGGCCAGAACCACCGGCTAAAAAAATCATAGGTTCAGGAGACGATTCGCGTACAAAGAAGCGTCCATAGGGGCCAGAAAAACGGATTTCATCGCCGACTTTCAATTCATTATGTAGCCAAGTGGTACCTTTGCCGCCATCGACCAATGCCACATTCAACTCAATCAAATACTTTTCCGACGGTGGACTAGCGATGGAAAACGCACGCGGATGATCCTCTAACCCCGGAATAAACAGATTGATGTAATGACCGGCCTGAAATTCAATGCCATCATTTTCAATCGCCAGAAAAATACTTTTGATACGCGGAGTCAGGGTTTCAATTTTGCTAACCACACCAACAAAGTCGCGCACAGGATGATTATGCGCATCCGGCTCTTCTTCGAGATCGGCTTCAATGGTTAGATCACTACGCGGTGTAGCACAACAAGCTAAACATTTGCCTTCCTCGCGTTCCATATCCATCAAGGCAAAAGGCGAAGCAGGGCCGTGATCAATATCGCCATCAATGATCTCAATCTTGCAAGTCCCACACAAACCATGACCACAGGCATGCGGCAGATAAATACCGGCGCGTAAGGCGGCATCCAGCAAGGTCTGGCCTTCTTCTACTTCAATGGTTTCGCCAATGGGATCAATGGTTACTTCATAAGTCATAACCGTTTACCTTATTTTGATTCGTGTTAGTTATCTCTCCAACCGTACATTTTGCTATTCAACTGTTGGGTGGGTAGTCGACCCAGACCTGCAAATAGCAAAGTGTATGAGGTGAGGTTGGAGAGATAGGGGGGAGGAAACTCTTTAGTTACCTGTGCCTTGGTAGCCTGCTAGCCCTGGCGTGCGGAAACGAATCAGGGATTTATGCCCCACGCCGTTTTCCTGCAAACTCTTGCTCATATCCGGGGTGAACGGTTTGCCATCCAGCATCCATTCCACCTTATCCCATTGAATATGCGGAAAATCAGGATGAGGCCCCAAGACTGTCGGCAATACCGCTTCAGTCAAAGCACCAAACGGCATTTGGGGTGGTAAAGGATAAGCATTGGCGGTCGAAATGCTGGTGTGGTAATCCCAACCGACATACACTAATTGATTGCCATGGAAGCGATCTACGCTATCCATCATGACGTAAGGGTAGTCGCCATTGATTGATTTAACTGCCATGTTCGCCTCCGTTTATGCTGCGTCTTTCGTGGATTCTTCAGTTTCGCCGTGCATGGCTTTCCAGCGGGCTTCATCAACAGAGCCGACATAATCACCGCCATCTTCGGGTTTGAAGTGATACCAGTTGAGAATGTCTGGAATCGCCGCACCACCGCAGTTGCCTTGGAAGATTTGATGCACCGGCAACCAGGCATTGACGTATTTTTCTGGCTCGTGATCAAAAATATCTTTACAGCCATCAGAGCAAGTGTGGAATTTCTCACCGTTGAATTCGCTGACGCGGTAAGCGATTTGCATGGGGTCATCCTTGCTGACTTCGGTAAACAGCAT
>CAZCJE010000152.1:0-2785 GCA_964498805.1 uncultured Thiothrix sp. | reverse complement strand
AAAACCAAAAAGCCTGAACCTTTGCTGACCTTCAAACGCGGTGCTTTGGTGCATTTTGTGGTGCATCAATACAACGTCAAAATGACCACACGCTTGCAAGGCGCCAATACTTATTTTCTGCCCTTTGATAAAGGTACGAAAGACGGGGGAGCGGGCAATGATGTACCGGAAAACGGCGATTACACCACCGCTTATTTGTGGCAAGAAATTCTGCAATCCGACAACTTTCTCAAAATCCTCGGGCGTTACCTGCATCTCAAGGTGGAAGATGCCGAAGATTGGCAAGGTCGTCGTTACACCAAGGAAAGCATGATTTTCCCGCGCTACCATCAGTGGAAAGTGGTGGAACGGCTCACCCATGAAGCCCGTATCCACGGGGCGGGGCAGCGTTATCTTATTCAACACAGTGCGGGATCAGGCAAATCCAATTCCATTGCGTGGGTGGCGCACCAACTGGCAACGCTGTATGACGCGCAGGGTGAAAAGCAATTTCAATCCGTCATTGTGGTCACCGACCGCACCGTATTGGATGACCAATTACAAGACACCATCTACCAGTTTGAACACGCGGAAGGCGTGGTCGGGCGTATCAACCGTAAAGAAGGGCAAGGCTCAAAATCGGCAAAACTGGCGGATGCGCTGGAAACTGCCCAACCGATCATCATTGTTACCATCCAGACCTTCCCGTTTGTGCTGGATGAAATCCGCAGCCGTGCTACCCTAAAAACCCGCCGTTACGCCATCATTGCCGACGAAGCGCATTCCTCGCAAACCCAGGGTTCAGCCCATAAATTGCGTGAAGTATTGCTCTCTGAAGCGCTAGAAGAAGACCAGACGCTCTCGACAGAAGACGTGCTGAATTTGTCATTAGAAGCACGCTACGGTATCGAAAATCTCAGTTACTTTGCCTTTACTGCGACCCCGAAAGCCAAAACATTGGAAATCTTTGGCACCTACCCGCGTCCTGATGAACCCCCTAGCGACAGCAATCTACCGCAAGCCTTTGACACCTACACTATGCGTCAGGCGATTGAAGAAGGCTTTATCCTCGATGTCCTCAAAAATTACACCACCTACGACAATGCACAAAAACTGGCACATTTGCAGGCTAATAACCCCGACGAAGTCGATAAAAAGCAGGCGACGAAAGAAGGACGCGAATGGGTCAACTTGCACCCTACTAATGTGGCACAAAAGGTTAAGGTCATCATCGAACACTTCAAAGCTAACGTCATGCACTTGTTAGATGGTCAAGCCAAAGCGATGGTTGTAACCAGCTCCCGCAAAGGTGCGGTGCGTTTTAAGCTGGCATTTGACCGCTACGTGCAAGATAAAGGCTATGACAAATTGTATGCAATGGTCGCATTTTCTGGAGAAGTTAAATTCTCATCCAATGATCCTGATAGCAGCCAGTTACTGCATCAAACATTCACCGAAATCAATATGAACCCGTTACTACGCGGGCGTGATATGCGCGAAGCCTTCGATACAACGGATTATCAGGTGATGATTGTCGCCAACAAATTCCAAACAGGCTTTGACCAACCCAAACTGTGCGCTATGTATGTGGACAAAAAGCTGGGCGACATTGATTGTGTGCAAACCCTATCGCGCCTCAACCGCACTTACCCCGGTAAACGCGCTGAAAATGTCTACGTACTGGATTTCGTCAATGACCCGGAAAACATCCTCACGGCTTTCCGCAAATACTACAAAACCGCAGAATTGGCAGGCGTTTCTGACCCCAAAGTAGTGACCGACCTCTTCAGCAAACTGCGCAATGACAACAGTCTGATTCGCTGGAGTGAAGTGGAAACCTTCGTCATTGCGTGGTGTGACAAAGCCGAAAAAGGCTCAAAGAAACTCAGCAATGCCTGTAAACCGGCGGTTGATCGTTGGTTAGCGCAATACCGTTCTGCCCGTGCAGCCCAAAAAGAGGCTGAAAACGTCCTGAAACACGCTAAAGCCAGTAGCAACAGCATCTTGATTGGCAACGCCGAACGTAGCGTCAAACAGTGCCGTATTGAAACCAGCCGACTCGAAAACTTCAAAAGCAATCTGGGTAAATACGTTCGGGCGTATGAATTCCTGTCACAAATCATCGACTACGATGATCTGGAACTGGAAAAATTCATGTTGTATGCCCGCCATTTACAAAACCTGCTGACATTGGATAATGTTGACCGCGAGGTGATCGACTGGACAGACGTAGCTATGAGCCATTACCGTCTGTCTGAAATCAGCCGCCAACACCTGAATCTGGCAGATGGCAAAGGCAACTACGACGTAAAACTGCGCCCAATGACCGACTCCGGTTCTACGGGCGTGCACGATAAGGCAACCGAATTACTCACTGAAACCGTCGAACGCTTGAACCTGATGTTTGGCGCAGGCAAGCTAAGCGACAAAGACTTGCTGCGTTACGCCAATACCATTAAGGATAAATTGCTTGAAAACGAGCACATCATGGATCAGGTGCGTAATAATCCGCCGGATCGAATCCTGTTGGGTGATTTTCCCAAGGCAGTGGATACAGCCGTGATTGAGGCTGGCAAAATACATCAGGATATCATGTTAACTTATTTAAAAAATCAAACGACCCGCGAACAGTTTATACGCTTTCTATTAGATCAATTCCCATCACCAACTTCTTAAACTGTTATTTTTAGGCAGAAAAATAGCGCCTATATTCAGAAAATTTGGGAATAAACTGTTGATTAACTAGCAGGTTTGTTCCCACTCAAAGCCGACGATATTGCGATTGGTTTTGCTGAACTCAACGCCG
>CAZCJE010000151.1:0-2818 GCA_964498805.1 uncultured Thiothrix sp. | reverse complement strand
CGGCAGGTTCGACCCCGGCAATGGCTGCCAGATGCAAATGGGCTAGCCAGTTCATAATAGGATGATCTCAAGCTATGGATATACCAGCTTAACATTTTCTATTCTCTTGGCGGTAGCGTGGCCCCAAAGGTTGAGGCTAATGCTATATTTAACGATCAAACGCAGGTTGATTTTTTAGAATCTGATCCAATTCACCAGATTCGGCAATTTTCCTGCTGGTTTCTGTGAATTCAAGCAGATTAATAGGGGTGCGATGCGTTTTAGGATGTTTGGTTTTGGTATCCTCAAGCTTGTTTTGCAAATCACTTATATCAAAACCTTGCACGGATTTAATAATTTCACCTAATTCATGCATATCATTTTTCAATTCTTCACTGCTATTGTGTTGAATACCTTCAATAGTGCTTTGAATTAATTGTGCCATCTTGTCATCAATAATGGGTTGATGAGATTTTGTATAAGTCGTTAGCTGTTTATGTTCAGTTAAGATAAAACCAAGGCGGCTGAAGTAATCAATAATATGCAGAGCATTTTTGCGTAGCTCAGCATCTTTTAACAGGATAAAGGCTAATTCTGGGCTATTGCGGTAATAACTATTAATCAGTTGTTGTCCGCCATTAAACCCTTTCAAGCCATGATCGCGGAAACGACGTAAACCTTCTAAAATAGTATCTGCGTGAGGATTTTCTAAGGTGGTGATTTGAGTGGCGGCACAATTAATGGGTTTAGGCACATCCATATAATTATAATACATGATTTCACTCGCATCGCCCAAGGTAGCACCGGCTAATTCACCTGACAGGCTGGTCCAATAGCTTTTGAAATCGGTGTGCCAGCCCCCCCCACAAAGCGCCATTGATCATAGTTGCCAAGCTAACTCGATTGGGCGCATTATCGTCATCAGCTTCATTGCGGCCGCGATCCAAATTACCGCCATTATCATCATTAGGATTATCCAGCATATCATTAAGCGCAGCAGCAACACGGCCTTCATTGCGATTGCCATCCCGATTACCCGCATCGCTGAAATTTTCAATACTGCGGCCGGTATCGCCCTCACTCCAGTTATAGCGTCCATCCGGGCGTAGCGCGAGCATAAAGCCCGTAGCCCAGCCTTCGCTCCACGCAAGTGATGGGTTTTGCGCATCATCACCAAAGCCGTGTGAACCACCTGGGCTAGGATTATCCGAATCGTAAGCGTAATACATTAAGGCGTGTCCGTACTCATGCGTAATGGAATCCGGCGCGTCATTATCTGCGGCATTGACATCAATTTCTTCCCAGAAACGACTCCAAAGTGTGCCGCCATCTTCCGGGTAACATGAATCAACAAAGCCAGGATCACGTTGGCCTTGTGTCACCACGCCATTCCAGGCCAGATTAAGGGTATTCCAAACTTGCATGGCTTCACGGTTGGTAGAGCCGGTTTCAGTGCCAAAATTCACCACGCTGCCTTCGGCCAAATCCTCATGAGTCGCGGAATGCCAACTGTAGGTGGAATCAATACCATCACAGTCCTGCACGCGAATGCGGGTATTTTCTAGTTTGAAGGTGTAATAAATATCGCGTCCATCGGCCCACCAGCCATCGTTATTATTAACATTAAACGACCAGTTGCCATTCCAATCTGTAACTGTTGTGCCGAGGTGTTCGTCAAAGCCAGTATCTTCGTCATACAAATTGACGCTTACATTCACTAGCGGACGAGTAATACCATCGAAATCCTGATACACCAGCCGCCCACGAATAAATAACGGGTCTTCTGTTGACCAAGCCTGACCACTGACCGGTTTGACGTATTGCAGAATAGTTTTGGAAGGGCCAACGGGTTGGGCCTGCATAGGTGATTTGACCTCATGCGGTTTGATGGTGGGTAAAATGTCGCGTGGAACCGGCAAGGTTTTTTCATCCAGTAGGCGAATATCCGGTGAGTTAGGGTCTTTGCGCAGGGCTTCCTCAAATTTTTTCTGTCGGGCTTGGCGTTGCTGGGAGACGAATTGTTTAGGGGTGATAAGCCAATATTGTCGTTGCGGGTCTATAAATATATAACGCTGAATATCATGAGAAAAACCATTATCCTGATCAATAATGCCGTCAATATGGATAGTAAGTTCATAAACACCGGGATCTTTAAACATCAGTGGTATGGTTAGTTTTTCAAAACTCTGATCTTTTCTATCCAGTGCCTGTTTGAATACTACCTGTTTTTGCGTGGCAAAACTTTTAGGATCATAAGGGGCTAAAGTGGCTTGTATCCCAATAGTTTTAACCTCATCGGATTGTTTGAGGTTAATAACATAAGGCAACTGCACGCCATTGATCAGACTGCCTTGTAAAGCATCGTTAGTCGCTTCAATAGTAACGGGTGGTGTAGGAGTGGTAGCAAAAGCTGTTGGCAATAAGCTTGATAGGGACACATAACTGCCTAACAAAGCTGCCTTGAAGTGTATTTTCATAGTTAAGCCCTCTTTATTTATACACATCAAAGCATTCAATGTGTATAAAAAAAGCCTAGTTCAAAAACGGGCTTTCAGATTGAAAATTAGACCAAGATTAAACGCAGTATTAATCAGGGTTAACCATAATGCAATAATGACTGAGTCTTTAAACTATTGCTCTTAAAATTTGCGTAATGCTTTGTATAGGGTTTTACCGATATTGCTATAAAGCTGCTATTCATCAGTCTTGTGCGAAAAACCCCGTCCTTTAGGGCGGGAAGGAAGTCAAACTCTTCCTGTAGGAATGTGCTTGGGGCAGAATATTGGTAAGTTTCCGCATAAGTGAGTAATAATGGCGACCAACCTATCCAAAGATGAAG
>CAZCJE010000150.1:0-2877 GCA_964498805.1 uncultured Thiothrix sp. | reverse complement strand
ATTAAAAACCTCAATGAGTTAATCGAAAAATTATCTAAGCGACTAAGTGAAAATAGCCAAGGCAACTTGCACGAATTACTGGACATAAAGTGATGTATCACATACCCTATAGGGCTTGATAAGCACCTTAATTTTAACGTGTCGTGCCCGAAACTAAAGCAACACTACTTCATAAGTTCCGTCAAGCCTACTGTGGGGGCATTATTGAAGGTGTGGTATGGGAAGTCCCAACACCTGTACCACCTTCCGAACACCCTTACAAATATCGCTTGGTTTATATTGTGGCAGGCGAGCGCGTAATGGGGTACGACAATGAGCGCGGCAAAGGTGATCACAAACACCTAAGGGAATTAGAGGTAAGCTACACGTTCAAGGATGTACCAACACTATTGGCGGACTTCAAATACGATCTACAAGGGGTAACAGTATGAGTAAAATACTACACGTCGAAATCCAATCCGTTACCGCTGCACTCGACAATTTCGGCGCAACGTTACAACAACTCGAAACGGGAAAAGCGGTTACACCTCATTTCAGTATTGGTTTTGAAACTGTCCCTCAGTTCGCCAAAGTATTCACTCCCAAACGCTGGGAACTCATCAGCGAACTTAAAAAGTTTGGCGCGGTTTCTATCTACGAACTGGCAAAGCGGCTAAATCGTCACTACCGGAATGTGCATCAGGATGTTGCTCTGCTCAGCGAATGGTTGGTGATCGAAAAAGACGCACAAGGAAAAGTACTTATACCTTGGGATGAAATTGACGTGCGATTGCCATTGCAGGCTGCTGCTTGATCAGATTGCCATTACACAAACACTTCAGTTTTCCAGCCTTCGACGGTTTTTAGTTCGCTGCTGAAGTTAACTCCCAGTAGCACTTTTTCACGCGGGTCGGCACGGTATTTTTCGGCATAGCCTTTATCTTTAATTTGCTGCAAGGCTTCGTCGGCACTGCGATTGAGTTTGAATTCGATCACATAAATATGGGATGGGGTTTTTACCACGCAATCCAAGCGTCCGTCATTGGTATTCACTTCGCTTTCGCTATACAGCCCTAAATAATGGAATACCAAATGAATCAAACTGTGGTAATAGCTTTCCGCTTCTTTGATAAAAATATGTGAGGGAATAGTTTTAAAAATCGCTTTGATCAGGGTGATGACTTGTTGCATATTGTTGCTAGCAAAAGCCCGATGCAGCGATACCACAGTTGGCGTACTAGTAATAGCATCATCATGACGCATTTCAGCAATCAGATAAGCCAGCATAGAGGCGCGCACTTCACGATTAGGATAGCCCAAGCGATATAAACCAAACTCCAGCTTTTCTTGAATAGTTAAATAACCCGTTTGCAATAAAACAGGAATCACTTGCAATTTTTCAATGTCATAGGCAGAAAAGCCTAATTCATCCATTTCCAAGCCATCCACTTCGAGTATATTTTGTCGCTTCATTAACTTGGGCAAAAAATTAGGAGTGCCTGTTTCAAACCAAAAATTACTAAACTCATTGCTGCGGAAAAAACTTAAAATCGAAAAAGGGTTATAAACGCGTGTACGCCCATCCCAACTATAACCGTTGTACCAAATACGCACCTGATCTAACAATTCACTGTGATTTAAGCCCAACTGTTCCTGTGCTTCTTGTAAGTAAGGTGCAAAATAGTTTTCTAATTCGGTTTGGGTATAACCCACTAAAGCCGCGCTTTCACGCCGAAACGATAGATCATACAAATGATTGAGGTCGGAAAACACCGATACTTTGCTAAACTTCGACACCCCGGTAATGAGCATGAATTCCAAATAAGGGTCACTGTCTTTAATCACTGAATAGAAAGTTTTCATGATCCGCTGATTCGCCTTTGCCAGTGGCATATCATCGAGATAATCAATCAACGGCTTGTCGTATTCATCAATCAGCAATACCACTTTGCCGTGGACTGCCAATTGCTGGATTAATTCTTGGAACATAATTGCAACACTAGTTTGCTGGGAATAAATAATTCCTTGGATTGTGCCAATACGTGCTAATTCCTGACGAATTGATTCTTCTAACCCCAATTCACGGTAGCCAATGCTGCTGAATGACAGGTGGATAACCGGCTGTACTTTATTCCAGTCCCATTGCTCTTCAATCCATAAGCCTTGGAATAATTCGCGTTTGCCTTGGTAAATATATTTGATAGTAGAAAGTGTGAGGGATTTGCCAAAACGACGCGGACGCGACAGAAAATAATACTTACTAGCCGTCAGCAAGCGTTGAATAGCTTGGGTTTTATCCACATACAGATAACCACCATTGCGAAGTTCAGCAAAATCTTGAATACCAATCGGCAATTTAAGCAGCTTACTCATATTCATTTTCCGTAGCAGCGAGTAAAACTAGTATAGCATGCAGCCATAACGGACAAAGTTAGATTCACGGGGTGGTATTCTCGAGATTTTTAAGATGGAGGCAAAGCCTCAGGTACTCTTATCGTTCTCAAGAAAACGACGCGCTTATTTCGGCCTAAATCGTCTTGTAGTCCACGCATACCCGAAAAAACCGCGAAGATGGAGCGGTTAGCTGTCCGTCTTTAGTTTGGGATAAGAGTCCTTGTGTTTGCCAATGGGCTCAGGCATAGAAAAGCAGGGGTATGCGGGCAAGCACCTGAATCAATGTGGTTTATTTCGCCGTGCAGTGTGATAAAATCAACCCACCTTGCCGTAGTATTCTTTAACAATTGGATATTTTTAGGTCTTCTGGCGCGAACCCCAAGCGATGGCTATTTTGGCGGGGGTTTCGCGGAAATTTAACTGTTTGATATGATAGACAAAATGGTTAAACGCTCAGGAAAATGTGGCTCAACACCAACCCAAACCTTGAGGTTCGCGCAAACT
>CAZCJE010000149.1:0-3043 GCA_964498805.1 uncultured Thiothrix sp. | reverse complement strand
ATGGTCAAATCTTCAAAGCAGCGGAAATTTTTGATGTGCAGACTGTCGAGCATTGGTTTTGTCCTTCATCTATAAGTCCCCAAACTATAGCAAGTTTAGGCCATTGATGCTGTAAGCCAGCGTAAAGGGTGCTTATAATGCCCTCCATGACAACAATTGCAAGACTTGACGATCTCAACTTTTACGCGGTATTAGCTGCCACCGCAGGTCCGGCACTGGTGTATTTTACTGCGCCTTCATGCGCTGCTTGTAAAAGCCTTAAGCACGCACTGGAACGCTATTCGCACTATTATCCGCCGTTGCCAATGTTTGAAGTGGATGCCGTACACAATGGCGGCTTGGTGCGCGCGCTGGAAGTCTTCCATTTGCCTGCGCTATTTTTGTACGTCAATGGGCATTATCATCGTCAGTTGCATTGTGAGGTATTGCCGGGGGCGCTTCACCATGCCATTGAAACTGCCCTGAAATTGCCTGCCGAGGATGAACCGTGAACATTGATATTGAAACCGGCTTGCTGGATATGGCCCGTCAGTGTCCCTCACCTAACCACGATGACCGCCCAGAGGGCTGCACGCCTGATTTGATCGTGTTGCACAATATTAGCCTGCCGCCGTATGAATTTGGCACCCAGGCGATTGATCAGTTATTTACCAATCAGCTCGACCCGGCAGCGCATCCGTTTTTCGCCACCATTAACCATTTGCGCGTGGCTAGTCATGTGCTGATTCGGCGTTCAGGTGAAATCGTGCAGTATGTACCGTTTCATAAGCGGGCGTTCCATGCCGGGATTTCGTGCTATCGGGGGCGGGAACGGTGCAATGATTTTTCCATTGGGATTGAGATCGAAGGCACAGATTTTGTACCTTTTAGCGCCAAACAATATCAGCAACTCGAACAACTACTGCCGGTATTAGTCACGGCGTATCCGACATTGAATCTGGAACACATTACCGGGCATGAACATATTGCACCGGGACGAAAAACCGACCCCGGCCCATTCTTTAACTGGCAACGGCTTAGCCGCGCTTTGGGTGTAACTTTACCGGCTTGCGCACAATAAGAGAAAAACTGAGATGCCAGCTTTTTGAAATTGCAATTAATAGCAGGTGTTAGTTGGCATATTCTCTAAGTGTTTTGGAAAGTTTAATGGTAATAGGGTCGTAAACTTGTTTGTCCAATTTTGGATAATGAAAATAAAAGCCTTTCACCATACCATCATTAGGACTTAAGATCATTTTGGTGTAATAGACTTCTTCATTTTTAAATCCTGTGATTACAAACCAGTTACTGCCTAGTTTTTTATAAGTAACGACTCTTTCCGCCTGATCGCTTGGATGCAAAGCCTTTTGGTAGATTTCATCAATCGTTTCATCATGACCGCCATGCGCAAATACCGAGAGAACAGCCAGATTATCAGCTGATTTAAATTCCTGCTTTAGCGGATTGTCTGCTTCACTTTGGGGATAAAGTACTTCCTGTGGAATAGCCAGTGAAAACTCCGCAGCGGTATTGGTATAGGTAGTATAACTTAGGGGCTCAGCAAAAGCGGTATTGGTCAAGGTATAAAGGGTCAGGGCTAGGAAAAGGGATGGGTAGTGCACGGTTAACTCCTCGCATATAAGGTTTAATCAATGGAATCTTCATTATATTTTATTTATGTCTCCAAATGCTCAATCTAAAAGTTGACTATCTGTATTAATAAGCAGGTTAATGGCTTTTTAGCAAATCAACTAGCAAAGTCGCCGACGGTTTAACTTCAATAGCAGCGGTAAAAATGCCTGGAAATGGTTGGGTAGGGTGCGGAATGCGTACCGGTTTGCTCCAGCTTTTGCCCCAATCCTGTGTGGTATAACGATACCAATGCTGCACGGTTTTGCCATTGGCAAGTTCATGTTCGCTAGAACCAAGCAAAGCCCCTCGTCCGCGTTGGTCAAGGTTGAAATCCTGCAAAGCTAAATATTCATTTGCCCACTGTGGGTGATTAAGTTCAGTGGGAAATGCCAGTGATGTACAAGCTAACTTCGCTAACTGGTTTTTTAAATGAATAATCTCGTAGCTATTGCCGGGGCCTTCTTGCGTCCACATGCTAAACAGCATGACGCGATCATAAGCGGGCGTGCTATACACTCTCATGAGATTATGCCCTGCGGCTAGTTGAGATTGCCGCCATTTGTCCGCATGTCGCATCCAAAGAATAGGGGCAGCAGTCGGTTCAGATGGCTGCCCTATGATTATTGGCAAGATAACGTCTTTTATTTGGTAACTATGCAAAGCGCCCGTTTGCTGTAAATGCTGCACCAAACGAGTTTCTACTTGGTTATTCTGGGTGCAGGTTATAGGTGGCTTAGATTCCGCAGCTAAGCCTGTTACTGAATGCCCTGCAGCAAATAAAAAGCTTAAAGTCAAGCTAGCGTTCAATAGAACACGCTTCATAACGTTTTTCCCTCTGAAAACATAACTTGAGCACTGTATTAGTGACTCAGAACTCTGCATTAGGTTTCCCTGTGAGCTATCTATAATTTGTTCAATATTATCAGGAATTGCACCAAATTTTATTGATAATTCGTTATAATAATTGAGGTTTTTTCGATTCTGAGTCAATAGCTGCCCGTGCAAGTGTTCTACGTGTAGGTAAATTGATCTTAGGAAAGAAATGTTGTTTTGATTTAATAAAGTATTAAGCAACTAATAAGATGTAGTTAAGATAACAAATGCAGAATACTGCTCACACACTAATTGTATTCGACTAAGAATTGAGGTAACTCTATGAAAGGTTTTGTAATTTTTTCTAGTTTGATTGTGGGTTTGATTATTTCAGCAACCTCAACGACTTCACACGCTAGCACAGCACCTATTATGGAAGCACATGGGGCACTGAATGCCAGCTCTTCAATACCTGACCCAGATATGCAAACGACGGCTAAACGTTCTAATAAAAAACATAAAAAGCACCGCTCTGAACATGAAAGCAATGAAGAAAGAAATTCGGATAATTATGAAGACTCAGAAAGAGATAACGATAGCCGTTATCGGGATTCTGATG
>CAZCJE010000148.1:0-3155 GCA_964498805.1 uncultured Thiothrix sp. | reverse complement strand
AGTGTTTAGTAATGGTACCGACATTGGGCAATGTAAATGCTTCCTTCTTCTAGTTTGTACACAATCCACTGTTCTTCAGTAATGTGTCTTGACCAATAACCAGACTATTAGTGTTTAAGTGGTTCGGGTTTATCGATACCTTCAAACGGGTTGGTTTCCATGTCTTTGATAATGTCGTTAATACGCTTTAATACCTTGCGGTCGGTTTGTTGCCAATAGAGGTAATCGTCCCTACATCATAGGCTCAACACAGGATCATTCGTCAAATTCTATAATGTCCCGTACAACACCGCTTTTAGCTTCCAGTTGGGCAATGACACGGTTTAAGCGTTCAGCATTTTTGGGGCTAGCTGCCAAATGTGCGGTTTCCATATAGGCCTTGTATTCATCCAAAGAAATCAGTACGGCAGGCGTGCCCTTTTGGTGGGTAATTAACAGCGGAGTGCGGATCCTGTTCTACCTTGTTCAAGACGTACGCAAGATTCTTTCTAAATTCAAAATAGCTGATAGTTTCCATTGAGGCTTTCCCCTCTGAAATAAGTACAAATATTTGTACTTAAGTTAGATGCTAAGACAAGCTTAAATTGCTGGCGGTACAAAACAGCTACAACATGCTTGGCTCAGGACAACTCGCCAACGATCACGACTAGCACTGATACCTATCCTAAAGCTAACTACCCTAGTAATTTATTGATGCGCTATTTAACCTTTTGTGTAAAAAGTGACTATTTATTAAAAAATGTCATATTGGTTATAGCATTATTTATGATTTTTATTACTATATGTGTAAATTTGGCTTTCCGGTGGCTTTTTCATCTATTTTTTAGCGTGATTATTAACCAGTGAGCTGATATATTTTTAAGCTATATTAGGGCAGTCTCATTTGTCACATTCGTAGGCCAATACTATTAAATATTTAATTTATTGATCTGTAAAAAGATTTTTTCCCAGAAAATCTTTGCTGTGTGCTGCAAATCGTGGGGTTGAGCCTAAAAGTTCAAAAATGTTGTTCGACCCAAATAACACTGGAAATTGCAAGCTGATGTCTCAACGTCCCCTGTTTTTGGATATGGCTTCTACAACCCCGGTAGCGTCTGCAGCTATTGAGGCCATGCTCAGGCATCTTGGTGCAGAGAGTTGCTATTTTAACCCAGCGTCTACCAGTCATGCGTCTGGGCAAGCAGCGGCGGCTGATGTGGAACGCTATCGCGCTGCGATTGCTGAAGTGCTAGGTTGTGACGCCGATGAAGTTGTCTTTACCAGTGGGGCCACCGAAGCCAATAACCTAGCCTTGCGCGGCATTGCCCAAGCTCACGCCCAACACGGTCGCCATTTAGTTACTTCCCAAATCGAACACAAATCGGTATTAGCGACCTGCCAAGCCTTAGAACAAGCAGGCTTTGACGTTACTTATTTGCAGCCAGATGCCAGTGGGCGTATTTCAGCCGCTAGCGTTAAAGCCGCTTTGCGCCCAGATACTTTACTGGTGTCTTTGCACCACACCAATAACGAAACCGGTGTGATGCAGCCATTAGCGGAGATTGCAGACTTATTGGCTGATGCGGGGGTGTTATTGCATGTCGATGCCGCACAAGCAGCGGGTAAATTGCCCCTGGATTTGAATCAATTGCCGATTGATTTGCTGTCGTTATCCGCGCATAAGTTTCACGGCCCGAAAGGGATGGGTTGTTTGGTGATTTGCAATCGCCGCCATTTACGCTTGCAACCGTTATTAACGGGCGGTGGGCAGGAATTTGGTTTGCGCCCCGGTACATTGCCTACGCATCAAATCGCTGCTATGGCGGTGAGTCTACAGCTGGCGCATCAACAACAAGCCCAGCATTTGGCGCATGTAACCCGCCTGAAACAGCAGTTTGTGTCTGAACTAGCGCAGCAGGTGGCTATCACCTTACACGCTGATCAAGCGCATACCTCGCCTTATATTGTGAATTTTGCTATCGCAGGTATTCGTAGCGATGCCCTCTTAAATCAGCTTGCCACCGAAGTCGCGCTGTCTTCTGGGTCGGCGTGTGCTTCCGGTACCATTGAACCGTCCTATGTGCTACGCGCTATGGGGATTGAAGGGCCCGGCCTTTACGGTGCAGTGCGGGCAAGCTTTAGTCGTGATCATACCGTGGCCGATATTTCATTGGCGGTCGAGCGCATTGTCGCCGCTGTTCGTCGTATGCAGGAATTAAATGCATGAAATTAAATAAGAACAAAACTGCTTTTGGTCGTCATGAAACGTTTCCATTGCGTTATGGCTGGTTAACCAAGGGCTTTGAAGCTATCGAGAAAGAAAAGGAACTTTTTCATAACCCGGAACAGGCCATGATTAGGCTGGGTATAGGCCGCAATATGGTCAATGCCTTGCATTATTGGCTGCAAGTCACCGGGATCGTCACGTTTACCGAAGAGGGCGGCGAAGCCAGCGAATTAGGGCGAGCCTTATTAGGTGAACACGGCGACCGCTATTTGGAAGATGAAGCGACGCTGTGGATTGTGCACTGGTTAATTGCTGCTAATGCAGAAATGGCCACGGGTTTTTTCTGGTTCTTTAATCACTATGCCTTACCGCGTTTCCGTGACAAAGATGCTCTGGCTGCGCTGGAAGAATTTGTCAGTCAACATTTGGGTATTAAGCGTTCGCATAGCACCTTGAAATCGGATTTGTCGACCTTGTTGCGCATGTATGCCCCGGTGGCGCATCGTGGTGGTGATGATCATCTGGATTCGCCGCTGGCCTCCTTGCAATTGGTTACAGCAGAAGAGGGTTATGGCTATAGCAGCTTGCGTTCGCTGCATCCGTTTTTGCCCCCTGTGGCTATGCACTTTGCTTTGCAACAACGTTTTAGGGCGGAAAAAAGCGGTACAAGTAATGAGCAAGCGGCTATTCCAATACGCGATTTGTTATATGGCGGTAATGGTTGGGCAGCACCGGGGGCGGTGTTTCGCCTAAGTGAAGAAGGCTTTATGGCGAGTTTGCAGCAAGTCATGGAGGCTTATCCGCAGCACTACCGGCTCAGCGATACTGCTGGTTTAAATCAGCTGTATTGTCTAAAAACACCGCAAACCCCTCAACAAATTCTCAATCACTATTACCAAGGACATAGCGCATGGGCAGCCTGAATCAATTCATCCGTATTCGGGCTGAT
>CAZCJE010000147.1:0-3433 GCA_964498805.1 uncultured Thiothrix sp. | reverse complement strand
AGCAGTTCACCACAATACGCTTGCCGGATGCAGGGGCTAATGTACGCCAAATCCTTGGGCGACCCGGCGAAGTATGGCTACCCGAATCCGGAGCCGACAAATTAGTGGTGATTCACAGCAAGCCATAGGCATTGCTATAAAAACCTTGCTAATAAACCTAAATAAGTTTTTTCAATCCGCAAGCAGGGTATAATTTCAAGCAACTCGTCACATTCTGAACACGCCAAAACCCACTCTACCAATCATAACAACACGCACTGCCAGCAAAATCCGTGCGCGGGCGCTCACAGCAGGGTGGTAGCGTGCCAAGCGATTGGTTTTAAGAAAGCTCAGAACACGACGCAGGAATAGAGGTATTCGGCACGCTCGACCAATATAAACGCGCTTAATCCGCGTCTTTGTTCAAGATACTTCCCCTACACCGGTGATATTAGACTTTAAACTAAAACACAATAGAGGCAATCTTATGGAATACAAAAAAGCTGATCGCGTTAAACATCTGATTAAAACAGAATGGGGAGTAGGCGAAGTTCTTGAGGATGAAAAAGGCGGCATTGTACGGATTTTCTTTGTTGATGCTGGGGAGAAAACGATCTCTTTAAAGCACAGTAAGCTTGATCTAGCTTCAGAAGACGAGTCTGCTCATCCGGTTTTAGACAACCTAAAAATAGCAAAGAAATCAGCCAGTATAAAATATCAAGGTTTGACTCAATCAAAAAACCACTTTCTAGAAAAGTGTCCAGAAGGTTTTTATGGTGAAAGATTTGAACAAGAAGAAAGAGATTATAAAATAAAAGCTTATCATTTAGCCAAGGATCTGTTAAATAAGGAAGCATTCACCTCCTTAATTAACGATCATGACTATGATGGTATCTGTAAAAGAGCATTAAGAGTTGCTAATGCCACAAACTTGATATTTCCAAATGAAAAAATGGCTCTAAAAGATGGGCTAGCCGATCAAGATAAAAAACAACAGTTTTCAATTGCATTATTTGATTTGCTCCATGGGGAAAAAGAATTACGCGAAAGATTCGATACCTTTGCAAGATTTCTTGAAAGTATCAAAGCTGATAAATGGACAATAGCCTCCTATTTTCAATTTATCAATCAACCAAATAAATTCATGTTTATAAAACCAACCATTACGCAACATGTCGCCGAATTGTGTGGTTTTGAAATAAATTATCAATCCAAACTTAATTGGTTAACTTATAAATCTGTACTTGATTTCTCAAGTTACCTAAAAACTGAATTGGCTGATTTAGAACCACGAGATATGATTGATGTGCAATCGTTTATATGGTGCATTGCCCCTTAAATATCCATAAATTCCCCTCATTAATCCCTAGTGCGCGTTAGTCATTGGCATAAAAGCCGCTGCGATATAAGGTATGGCCATGCGCTCCGACTAGCCAATATTGATGCGCTTCATTTGGGAGCGGAAATTGCCAGCTTTCTAATTGGCGGTCTAATACAACTTCAGCGACGCTGTGTTCACGCTGACGGTTTTGCTGGCGCAATTGTTTTTCCGGCAATAAAAAAGCCACTAGAGTTACCAATGCATGGTAGTCACGGCCTAAATCCGTCAATGGCTGGCGGAAATCGGTGCGCAAGTTAGTCGCATCCCACACCACGCCCTGTTTTTGCCGCAAAGCTGCTTTTAACTGTTCCTTGGCATATTGGCGAATTTGCCCGCTGTTATCCTGATTAGCTCGTGCTTTGTTAAATTGTTCGCGCAATGCATCCAGCGAAATCAGCACATAATCCGGGAAATGCTGCTGAAGCCAAGTGGTTTTGCCGGAACCACTTGGCCCACACAGGATTACCAAATGCGCGTGTTGCTGCCGATGCGCATAGGTAGTCGCCAAGGCTTCTTCAGCCTGGGTGATTTGGCCTTGTTCCAACTGATACAGCGCATGCGCATACACATAAGCCTGTACATGAGCGGGCAAGGGCTGCAAATGCGCGGCTAAGGTCGTTTTCACCTCCAAAGCTTGTTGCCATACCCCATAGCGTGCTGATAACGCACGGAATTCTTCCAGATACAGCAATTGCATATCCAGATCGCTGCAAATACGCCCGCGCATATCCGCCACTTCCAGCCAATACAGCAATTCCAGATTCACTTGTCGACTGACGCGCCAAAAATCCGCCGCCGGGCGATCTTTCACCACTAAACTTTTAGGCATGTGGTGTTCACCAACCAGATTCAACACCTGCCAGACCACTGCAAAAGGCAAGCCTAAACCCATTAAGCGCGTGGCCAAATAAGAGCGCCCTACCGCTTCATGTTGTGGGGAAACAATCCGTTCTACGCCGTTAATGTCTGCCTTGCCGGTGCGCTGCGGTTTACCAATATCATGCAACAACGTGCCTAAAATCAATGCTTGCCGAGGTTGACCTTGAATATGCGCCGCTTCCCCGGCAAGTAAGGTATACAACTCAGCCAATACCCAATCGGTGTGAATAGACACATTGCCTTCGCCATGCCATTGCGGGTCTTGCAGAGTCGCCGCCAACCGATGTAACCAAGTCAGTTCAGCGCCTAAATACTCACAACACTCCTGGAAGCATGGCGTGGCCGTATCAGCCAAACTAGCCAGCCAAGTCGTTAGCGTCTTGTTCATGTCCGTTCCTGCTGTAGCTGATTGGGGATAATCTCGGCAAACATCCAGTGTTGGTCGGTTTGCACATGCCCGCTGCGCACCCACTTGGCAACGCTACGGGCAAAATCTGCATAGGCAAAACGCCCCGCCAGCCTTACCACATAGCCTTCCATAACGGTGCTATCCACTTTCAAGCGCCGACACCAACCTTCATCCCAAACCCCTTGATACAGAATGCGTGGATGCGGAATCTCCAATAGCGCAAACCATTCACATGTTTCCTGCCAGCTTAGACAAATATTGTCGTTATTCCACAGCGAAAACCCATAGAAATAGCCACGCAAGTCGGTGTAGGCAATGGTATGGCGGGCATACAGATTTTCCCCGCAAATCCGCCAGCCTGCTGGAATCTCATACGCAAGCCGTTGATGCCATTGTTTGACCCAATTACGCGAGGGATGATGGCGGCCATCTACCGAACGTGCGTGCAAATAATCGCGGTAAAGCGTGGTATTTTCGCCATCCATTTTTTCCGTGATGATGACGGTTTGGCCTTCAAAATGGCGCGCATCAAGGCTAAACACATCATCCTGACTGGCTCCCGGTGACCACGGTAAATGCGGGGTACGCGGGTATTTAACCGCTTGGTATGGGCTCATACTGATCTCTGGCGGTGGCAATAACCGTCGGTATTTTTTAGGCTTTTCGTCATGCTTTCCTTTAGGTTGGTAAAATGTTGGTGGCATCCTGCACGCGTTTGCGGTATCAAGAGAGCATCAATGTCATCGGGGAGAGGAGGACATTATGCACAGGCTATTTCGCCTCAT
>CAZCJE010000146.1:0-3576 GCA_964498805.1 uncultured Thiothrix sp. | reverse complement strand
CGGTGACGAGGCAAGGGAAAAGCAGCAGTTGGTGTTAAATAATCGGGCAGTATGGGCCAACGTAGCGAAAGGCTAGAAAAGTAATCACCTTATAGATAAAGTGTGGGACTCCGTAGCACGCGGTTCCGTCCAACAAGGCATTTATGCTCAGTGCTGCCGCACACAGCATAAAATGCTTTAACGTTAGGCAAGGCAGGCAAGCTGGGTGTTTCGGCTCTTTGGGTTGATGGGGCTAGCTTCGGAATAAACGTGGTCTGTCCCCTATGTTACTATTTTCATCAAAAAGGAAATCACAATGCGAGAAATCATAACGATTTGTGTTGGAGGGGCAGGTGTCCGTATAGGCGCAAAATTCTGGGAGCTATTATGTTTAGAGCATGGTATTGCCCCTAATGGGCGACCTAACCCAGGCTTTTCACGTAATTCCGGTGACTCCCGTAGCAGCTTTTTTAATGAGACGGCGTCTGGCAAATTAGTTCCACGTACTATCTTTGTGGATTTAGAACCCACTGCTGTAGATAAGGTATCTAAAGACTTGTTTCATCCAGACTCTTTCATCTCTGGCAATGAGGGTGCATGTGGTAATTTTGCTCGCGGTTACTGTACTGCCGGAAAAGAAATCATTGATCTGACTTTAGACAGGATCAGAAGGCTCACTGATGCCTGTCACAGCTTTCAGGGCTTTCTCATCATAAACTCCGTGGGTGGCGGAACCGGTAGCGGCTTCACTACACTATTGATGGAACGTCTAACTGTTGATTATGGCAAGAAAAGCAAAGTACAGTTTGCGATCTATCCTACTAACGAACTCAGTACCGCAATCACAGAACCCTACAATGCCGTACTCTCGACTCATTACACGTTTGATCACAGTGACTGCTGTTTCCTTGTAGATAATGGTGCTATCTACGACATCGCACAAAAGAGCCTCGGCATCGCCACTCCTTCCTATGCAGACCTCAACTGCCTGATAGCCCATGCAATTGCCAATGTGACTGCCAGCCTAAGATTTCAGGGATCCCTCAATACGGATCTCAACGAGTTCCAAGCCAACTTGGTGCCTGTCCCTAGAATGCATTTTCCAGTGATCAGTCATGCTCCTATTGTCAGTCGAGAGAACGCTACTCACTCAGAATTGAATACGCTAGAAATCACCAATGCTGTATTTGACCCGAAAAATCAACTTGTCAAGTGCGATCCACGGACCGGGAAATATATGTCCAGCTGTCTGCTTTATCGCGGAGACGTTACCCTTAGAGATGCCAATGCTGCGATCGCACAGCTCAAGTCTAGGCCTGATATTTCATTTGTCGCTTTTTGTCCGATAAGCTTCAAAGCGGCGATTATCAATCATCCTCAAGTATCTTTCCCCGATGATCTGATGGCTCCTGCTAAACGATCTGTGACGATGCTAAGCAATACCACTGCTACAGTCAGCGTATTCTCTAAGCTTGCTCATAAGTTTGACCTCATGTACAAAAAACGGGCTTTTGTTCATTGGTATGTTGGTGAAGGCATGGAAGAAGGAGAATTCCAAGAAGCCAGAGAAGGCTTGGCAAGTTTAATCGAGGCATATGAGGAATGATGAACCGATTTTTGAGTGACAGCTATCTTTGACGCTCTCTACAGCGTTGCGTTAAAAGGCTTAGCAACGTTGTTTTAATGGAAAATAGAAGGTGTGAAAATGAATGAAATCGTATGTATCCATGTAGGACAATGTGGTAACCAGATTGGTGCCAAGTTTTGGGAAGTGATCACCGACGAGCATGGCATCGATCCAAGCGGGTTTTATCGTGGAGGCAATGATCTCCAGCTCGAACATATTAATGTTTTTTACAACAAGGAAACAGACGGCAGGTATGTTTCCAGAGCGGTTTTTGTGGACTTGAATCCTCATACGATAGACGCTGTTCGGAACGAACCCATTGGAAAAATCTTTCGTCCAGACAATTTTATTTCTGGCCAATTAGATTCAGGTGCCGCTAGCAACTGGGCCAAGGGCTACTACACCGAAGGGGCTGAGTTGGTAGACGCCGTTATGGACGTTGTCCGTAAAGAGGTAGAACGCTGTAAAAATTTGCAGGGTTTTATGCTCTTTCATTCCCTCGGTGGTGGTACAGGTTCGGGGATGGGCACCCTTATTCTCAACAAAATCAAGGAGGAGTATCCCGATAGGATACTCGCAACCGTTTCTGTCTTTCCTTCGACTAAGATGAGTGATTCGGTGGTGGAGCCTTACAATGCCGTGCTTGGCATCAACCAACTGATCGATACTGCGAACTTGACGTTTTGTTTCGATAACGAGGCACTATACGATATTTGCTGTCGTACCCTCAATCGCATCAAGCCGACCTACGCAGACCTCAACCATCTTATTTCTTCGACGCTGGCTGGTATTACCGCACCTTTAAGATTCTCAAGTCAGGGATCGCCGAGAACCCTGAGGGATCTGGCCACTAGTCTAGTCCCCTTCTCCCGTCTGCACTTCCTGATGTCAGCGCTTGCACCTTTGACCGGCAAAGACTCTCAACAGCACAAGGTTCCCGAACTCACTAAGCAGTTGTTTGATGCCAAAAATATGATGACCTGTGATCCTCGTCACGGTAGGTATTTGGCTGCCTATTTCCTATTTCGTGGACGCCTGTCAAGGCAGGAAGTGAAGGAGCAAATGCTCGATAGTAAAGCCAAAAACAACTCCTATTTTGTTGAATGGATTCCAGATAATGTGCAAACTACTGTCTTTGATATTCCACCGCGTGCCCTAAATATCTCCGCAACATTACTGGGTAATAGCACGGCAATCCAGGAGCTATTCAAGAGAATTAGCGAGCAGTTTACTATTATGTTTCGGCGCAAAGCCTATCTCCATTGGTACACCGGCGAGGGCATGGACGAAATGGAATTCACTCAAGCTGAGTCAGCTATCAGTGATCTCGTCACTGAGTACCAGAACTACCAAGAGGCAAGTGCTGACGATTGGGGAGATTATGACGAAGAGATGTAACTGCCTAGGTGTCAAGTCCCGATAAATCATATACTTTCTTTTTGCATAAATCTGGCTTCTTTTGCTGCCATTCCTGGAGTGCTTGAACAAGGGTTTTGTATCCCAGTGTTTTCTGGGGAATGCAGTGGTTGTAAAGCCGTTCATAATGCTTGATCGCCTCATCCAATGGATTGGCTGAGGTGAAACGGGTGGTCTGCAACAAATCACTGATACGCCCGTTGAAGCGTTCCACCCTGCCGTTGGTTTGAGGGGTGCGTGGCTTGGTGAGGCAATGTTCTGCCTTGATAGCCGGGTTCGTAGTCCTTGAACACCTTTTTCGGCAGTAGCTCCTCGCCGTATAATTCCCGTTTCATCTTAAAGAAGCAGGTGTGATTGGTTTTGTGACCAATGCAGGGTTTATTGAAGCCAATACTGCTGATGGTTTGCGCCAATGCCTGGCAGAGGAATTTAGTAAACTCTGTATTTTCCATTTGCGTGGTAATGCTATAACTTCAGGGGAATTACGGCGCAAAGAAAAAGACAATGTATTTGGACAAGGTACGCGTACCCCAATTGCTATCAGCATTCTGGTG
>CAZCJE010000145.1:0-3795 GCA_964498805.1 uncultured Thiothrix sp. | reverse complement strand
TTTGGAAGCAATGTTTTCTATTGGTAATTAATGAGCTGATCGATAAAGATAGCAAGCGGGGTCGAATTGCTTATCTCATAAGGTTTGGAATCTTCCCTGTGGTATAAGATTATAACTGTCTGAAATTTCTTTATTTTAATTCACTATCCTCGCAACCAAGGAGAGTCTCATGCCAGAATTTGCCAATCCCTTTTCGGTATTAGCCAATGATAGAAAGCTTACGCATGCTGAATTGGTGCGCGCCATCCGTTTTTTGATTGCCTCTGAATTTGAAGCTATTCAGCTATACATGCAATTGGCTGAATCCACCGACAATGCACTGGCTACCAGTGTATTGAAAGATATTGCTGATGAAGAGCGTGTGCATGTGGGTGAGTTCTTGCGGTTGTTGCATGAACTGGAGCCTGAAGAAGCTAAGTTTTACGCTAAAGGTGCCCAAGAAGTAGAAGAGGAAATCGCCGAAATAGCCGCTGAAGGTAAAGATGCTGACGCTCCGACTGCTGAAGAAAAGGCTTCTCAGAGCACAGAAGCCCAATCTGCGGAGTTGCCCGCGACTTCCTCAGCAGTAGCGGTTGAAGCTAAGGCTATTAAAGCTAAAAAAACAGCATCTACCAGCAAAAAAGCTTCTGCCACTAAAACCGAAACAGCGTCAAAACCTGCAGCTAAAGCCAAGAAAAAAGCAGCTACTCCCGCTAGTTGATTCTGTTGCTGATTCTATTAGGGGTGATAGTCTTGTGACTATCGCCCTTTTTTGTCATTGATTAACGTTACCATGCCTGAATTAATCCCTGCCCATATTACCCTTGATAATACCGGAACGCCGTTTGCTCCTGCTTTTGAGGATTGTTATTTTTCCCGCCACAATGGTTTGGCTGAAGCGCGTTATGTGTTTCTACAAGGCAATCAATTGCCGGAACGTTGGCAAAGTAAGCCATTTTTTACTATTGCCGAAACCGGCTTTGGTACGGGGTTAAATTTCTTGGCGACTTGGCAAGCATGGGGGCAAGATCCACAGCATTGTGAGCGCCTGCATTTTGTCTCGATTGAAAAATATCCCATTGCTAAACCGCAGTTACAAACCTTATTGGCGGCTTGGCCAGAATTACAGCCTTACGCAGATGAATTATTAGCGCAGTATCCGCCTTTACTGAAAGGCTTTCATCGGTTGCAGCTAGCACAGGGGCGAATTAGCCTGACGTTGTGTTTTATGGATGTGCTGGAAGCGTTGGCTGAATGCGTCATGCGGGTGGATGCGTGGTATTTAGATGGCTTTGCTCCTGCCCGTAACCCGGATATGTGGCAATTGCCAGTCTTTCAGGCCATGGCTAATCTTAGTTATGCTCAAACCACGTTGGCGACTTTTACAGCTGCGGGTGAAGTACGCCGTCAGTTGCAGCAAGCTGGTTTCCAGATGGAAAAACGGGCGGGATTTGGCCAAAAGCGGGAAATGTTGGTTGGAAAATTTACACAATCTCCCTCTCAAGCCTTGATCAAACCGTGGTTTGCTGTGCCTGAACCACTTGCAACGCGACAGGCTACCGTCATCGGTGGCGGTATTGCTGGTTGCCAAATTGCCTATGCTTTAGCTGAACGTGGTTGGCAAGTAGAGTTAGTTGAACGTCATAAGCAAGTAGCACAAGAAGCTTCCGGTAATCGCGCTGGGGTATTAACCCCCAAAATGACCGCTGAGGCGGGTTGGGGCGAAACTTTTTACCGCCAAGCGTTCCTTTACGCTATTCGACAAGTGCAAAATTTGCAGGCGCAAGGGCATGCGATTGAATGGTCTGCTTGTGGGGCTTTGCAACTAGCACATGAACCGCGTGAATATGAGCGTCAGCAAGCGTTAAAAGAGCGAGACTTACCAGACGATTTTATTCAAATTCTGGATACTGCCACCGCCTCAGCAGTAGCTGGGATTTCGCTACCGGTTGGGGCGAGCTATTTCCCACAAGGGGGATGGTTAAACCCAGCCAGTCTTTGCCAAGCCTTAGTCAATCATCCGCATATTGCAGTACACACGTCGACAGAATCCCTGCAACCGGCCAGTGAAGGCATTACTATTTTGGCGAATGGACGGGAAGCGGATCAATGGTTACAAAGTGCTTTTCTGCCGTTTGTCCCGGTTATGGGTCAAACTAGCCATGCGTCAGTCTCAGCTTATAGTCGGGAGCTGAAAACGACCCTTGGTCATGAAGGTTATCTCACCCCTTCCGTACAAGGTGTACATGTCTTTGGCGCGACTTTTGGGCGTGGAATTCGTAATGCGCTCGTCGCTAACGCAGCCGATGAAGTCAATCACCAGCAGTTAAAGCAGTATCTACCGGAATTAGCGGAGGCTTTTACCCCCTTTACTAGCGGCCATGCAGCGATTCGTATGACCACACCTGACCGTTATCCCATGGTCGGTGCATTACCTGCAGCGGATAGTTTCTATGAGCACTATGCGGATTTGCATCATGGGCGAATGCATCAAGTTTATCCACCAGCAGTTTATCAGCCGAATATATATATCAGTGCGGGTTATGGTTCACGCGGCTTGACCACGAGTGGCCTGTGTGCCGAATTGTTAGCGTGTTTGTTAACCGGGGAGCCGTTGCCGTTGCAGGCGACTTTGTACCAACAACTGCATCCGGCCCGGTTTTTGATACGTCAATTGCGACGGCGTTAATGCGTCTGCTCAGCAGTTAAAGAAGCGGTATTAATACCGGGGCGCATCCGGTTAATTTGATAGCCCAACTTTTGGTTTTCAGCCGACGCTTTTTCAATTTCTTGTTTTAAACGGTCATTTTCTTCTTCCAGCGCTTTGACTTGTTGCAGAATTTGTTCCAAAGAACGGTTGAGCTGGTCGAGTTTGGCTTGTTCGTCCACAGAAGCTCCATTGGCAGCAGAAGGATTTGGTTCCTGAGCCTGTGCCACTGCAAGATTAAAGACAGCGGCAAGGGCAATGGCATATATTGTTTTTGTTTTAATAACCATGAGTTAATAGTTTTTGCCACCAATGCCGACGGTTTAGCGGTTGCGGCACGGCTTTAGGCAAGGTTATGGGTTGTATCTTGGAAAAAATCCAGCCAGGCAATGGTGGGCCGCTGCTGGAGCCACAGGTTGACCCCAAATTATGGGGGTCGAATATTTTTATATACGAAGGTTCTATAATGTCATCAGTATAGACTATTCCGCAATAGTCTTCTGGATGATCGCGATGTAAAAGTGTGTCTAACTGGTTAACCACAGTTTGCAAAGTTGCTGGTGACAAACATTCACGGGGTGGTTCTTCGCCTACTGCATAGACATACCAGCCACTTTCTGAAGCCAATACTCGATTCCATAACTCATCCAGCTGATGCCAACGCAGGATGCCGGTAAATGAACCCCGAAAAGCCTGTAAATAAGGATGTGTTTCTATCATCAGTCTTGTACGAGAAACCCCGTCTTTTAGAGCGGGGAGGGATAGCACGTCGGGGTTAGCCGACCCTCGTCTCGCTCCTCTTCTTTGGCTAAGCTATCTTTGGTTAGAAACGGTACCGCTGTTACTCGCGGCACGAACTACACTACGGTGAGCCATGACAACAAAACGCGCCTACCAATTCAGGTTCTATCCAGACCAACAGCAAGAAAAGCTATTGGCTCGGACGTTTGGCTGTGTGCGTTTTGTTTACAACCACATTCTCCGTTATCGGACAGATGTCTACCATCAGGCACAAATCAAGGTCAATTATTCTGGCGCAAATGCTAAATTGACTGAGATTAAACAGTTGCCTGAGTTCGCTTTCCTGAATGAAGTTTCCAGTGTCCCGC
>CAZCJE010000144.1:0-3838 GCA_964498805.1 uncultured Thiothrix sp. | reverse complement strand
GTACACAACCATTTGCCGCCGCTGCATGACCCGTATACCGACCTGATTCCCCCTCAAGGTATTCGCCTAACCCCGCGTCATTATGCTTATCTGAAAATCTCGGAAGGCTGTAATCACCGTTGTTCCTTTTGCATTATCCCAACGTTACGTGGCGATCTGGTGTCACGCCCGATTGGCGATGTCATGCAAGAAGCCGAAAATCTGGTCAATGCTGGCGTTAAAGAATTACTGGTGATTTCCCAAGATACCAGTGCTTACGGGATTGATACGAAATATCGCACCGGTTTCTGGAAAGGTCGTCCGCTTAAAACCCATTCACAGCAATTGGCCGAAGCACTAGGCGAGCTAGGCGTTTGGGTACGCTTACACTACGTTTACCCTTATCCACATGTCGATCACCTGCTGCCATTGATGGCAGACGGTAAAATCCTGCCGTATTTGGATATTCCTTTCCAACATGCCAGCCCTGGTATTCTTAAAGCTATGCGCCGCCCTGCTCATGCCGAACGTGTACTGGAACGCTTACGTAACTGGCGCAGTATTTGCCCGGATATTGCCATTCGCAGCACCTTTATTGTCGGGTTTCCTGGTGAAACCGAAGAAGATTTCCAAACTTTGCTGGACTTCATGCAAGAAGCAGAACTGGATCGCGTAGGTGCATTTACTTATTCACCGATTGATGGGGCTCCAGCGAATGCATTGCCTGGGGTTGTCCCTGAAGAGGAGAAAGAAGAACGCTTAGAACGCTTTATGGAAGTACAAGCAGAAATTAGTGCCAATAAGCTCAGTCGCATGGTTGGTAAAACAATGACCGTACTGGTGGATGAAGCAGCAGATGGCGTCACGATTGCCCGCAGTTATAGAGATGCACCAGAAATTGATGGTCAAGTGATTATCGAAGGTAAGGAACTGCCAGTAGGGGAATTTGTGCAAGTGCACATAACTCATGCTGATGAACACGACCTTTGGGCACAAATTTGATCATTATGGATAAAGGAATTTAGTTTGTGGCGGTGAGGGGAATTTTTTATCCTTTAAAGTAAACTTTTTACGTGCATAAGAGCCTAAAAATAACTCGATAACATAGGACATGGCGAGAGCAGCATAGATGTTATTTTGCTCATTGAGTGATCATTGTCATAGCTTATAGGCAATGCTAGCATTAGTATATCTAATCGATAATTCAATGAGCCGTGGATAAGGGCTGTACTTTATGTTGAAACATTTCAATCAGTTAGTTAATGAAGTAATCGAGATGCTGAGCAATATTTTGCCCCTCTTGATTATAGCAATATTTTATCAAGTGACCGTGCTGCAAATTCCTCTAGCCGACATGAGTGATATGCTTTTGTGGGTGTTACTCGTTATTGTGGGCCTGACCTTGGGCCTGTAAAAGCCCAAGGTTTTAGGTGGTAGTCTGGTTAACTTATTGATTGCTCGCAAAGTTGCTACGACTACCGTAGTACACCCATTCTACTAGATCATCGTGCACTTCTTTGGCAGTAGCCCGAATACCAGCATCATTATGTATCAATGACACTACATAAGTTTGGCCGTCTGCTGCATTTAGATAACCCGCTAGTGCACGCACATCCCGTAAGGTGCCAGTCTTGAAATGGCCGCGTCCGGCTAAACTTTTCAAGCGATTTTTGACGGTACCATCGACACCGAGTACGCCCATGGAACGGATCAGATCATCACGGTAAGGGCTATTGTAGGCATCAACCAGCATATCGCCCATTTCGTGCGCCGAAATGCGTTCTACGCGGCTTAAACCAGAGCCGTTTTCAATGCGTAGGTTAGAGAAACGCAAACCACGGCTTTCCAACCATTGACCAACTGCAGCAGCCCCTTTCTGTGTCGTGCCGGGTGCACCGAATTGCTTAGCCCCAATAGCCAATAACAACTGACGTGCCATCACATTGTTACTGTCTTTGTTAATTTCCATCAGAATGTCACGCAAGGGTGCTGACTGATGGGTATACACCAATTGCGCACCCTGGGGGGCTGGGCGTATTTGCAAACCACCATTGAGGCGTCCACCCATTTCCCCTACCCACATTTTCCAGAAATCGCCGTACAGATTCACATTCAACTCAGCGACGGAACGCGGCAGAATCGGACAGACACGCTGTACTTGACCCGCTTTGTTGCTCATTTCATAGCAGCTACCCCGCTCGTTATATAACAAAGCTTCCGGTTGAGCATTGTAGGCTGCACCTACGTTTTCATCGATAGGAGCCTGATTAGCCACATCGAAATAGCTTTTGTCGATAACAAAGTTACCGGCAATATTGCGAATACCACGCCCACGCAAAGCTTGTAAAATCTGGCGGAAATCACCCTCGCGGAAATCAGGATTACCATAGCCCTTGATAATCACATCACCCTGCAAGGTATCACCTGCCACATTACCGGTGGTATACAGTTCCGTCGGAAAACGGTAAGTAGGCCCTAATAACCCTAATGCAGAATAACTGGTGACCAATTTCATGGTTGAGGCCGGATTACGGGGCGTATCAGCATAAGAAGCCAATAACGGTTGTGCCCCGTTAGCAGGACGCACATAAGCACCTAAACCTTGCTCAGAAAGCCCACGCAAACGTAAGCTGGATGCAATATTATCAGGCAAGCTATTGAGTCTAGCCGCACCCCGATAACCTTTATCACCACCACTGCTAGCAAGCCGTGTCGGTGCTATCTGCACTTGTTTACGGTCAGAGGCTATTGGTGCAGAACGGGTCTGCTGGGTACGAGGAGAGGATGCTGTGTTAGCATTGCTTGGAAGAATATCCCACTCTTGCGGGTTAGCGGCCTGACTGGCGGTTTTGCCAGTGGCTGAATTGCTTGCATAAGCTTGTGAACGCAGACTGCCTGTTGTATCTTCCGGGACGTTCTGAGTGCTGCACGCCGCCACCGCCAACGATAAAACGGCTAATGCGCCAATATGCCGGATTCGCATAGTTCCCCCACTTTTAGATGTATCCTTACGAAAATAGTTAGCCTAGGGCTCGCCCCAATGAAGCAGACGTATTGTAACCCTACCCGTAAAAGCTTGTCACATAGTCCATAAACTAAGACTTAAGAGCCCAAAAAAATTTGCTTTGTGTAATTTTACTTATATAACAATAGTATGCAACTGTTTACAAAGTGCATTAACATGGTATTCTTGCTTGCCCGCGTACCATCATAATTTATTATGAGAAGATACAATGAACATATTTAAGAGTAACGCACGGTATTTACCCAATGTGCAATACACAGCGCTAAGCGCGCTAGTTTTAAGTTTAGCCCTGACGCTAGGCACACCACTGGATGCCTTCGCTAAAGAAAAAGTGCATGTAAAACAGTCACATGCCAAAGTTAGCAAACAGCAGTCACACAGCAAACGCGAGACCAAACTAGAGCGCCATACGGCCAAACACTCGCAACGAACCCCTACACAAAAAACAGCCAAAACTCACCTAAAAAACGCCAAACCCACCTCACACAAAACCGCCTCTCACGCTCACAAAAGCACCTCCCAACACGCTACTCAGCATCAATCGCGCTCTCATGAAAATCAGCAACAGGCGACTAAGCACCAAGCGCGCTCTCATGAAAGCACTTCCCAACACGCTACCCAGCATCAATCTCGCTCTCATGAAAATCAGCAACAGGCGACCAAGCACCAAGCGCGCTCTCATGATAGACAGCAACAGGCGACCAAGCACCAAGCGCGCTCTCATGCAACCCAGCAAGCGGCTGCCAATGGGCGATCTTCACAGCATCAAAAGCCAGCTTCCTACGATATACCTGCTAGTGCCGGTATGAATGAGCAACCGGTTAATTACAAACC
>CAZCJE010000143.1:0-4035 GCA_964498805.1 uncultured Thiothrix sp. | reverse complement strand
GGCGGATTTCCTAAAGTTATCGCTGCTAGGGAGTTTAACAAAGAAAAATTGCCTAACGGCCGAGCATTTGTTTAAACGGCATGCCACTCAGACGTAATGTACCAAAGTAGCTAGCCAGTGCCAGTGCAATCAAAGCGCTTAAAACCAAAACTTTATGGCTAACTGCCGCGACTTGCCACCAATGATCGCTAGGTAAAGCGACCCACAATAAACCAGCCATCACCACACAAGCCAAGCCAATCTGCAGTAAGAACTTCATCCAGCCTTTTTCCGGGTCAAAGATTTTTTGCTGATGCAAGCGGTAGAACAGCAGGCTAGCATTCACATAACCGGCTAAGGCGGTAGCCAAAGCCAAACCTGCATGCGCCCCCGCCGTTCCTGACAAATACCAAGGCAACACAATCAATAGGTTCAAGGCCATATTCGAGAAAATCGAGATCACGCCAATTTTAACCGGGGTTTTGGTATCCTGACGCGAATAAAAGCCGGGCGCGAGTATTTTCACCATAATGAAACCACTCAGACCGGATGAATAGGTAATCAAACTCAGTGCAGACATTTGCACATCTTGCCATTTATAAGCGCCATGCATCATTACCGTGGCCAGAATCGGCTCTGATAACAACATCAAGCCGATGGTAGACGGCACGGAAATCAATAAACCCAAACGCAAGGCCCAATCCATGGTTTGCTGGAAAGCTTTACCATCGGATTTAGCATGATCGCTGGATAATTTAGGCAAAATGACCGTACCTAATGCCACCCCGACAATCGCTAACGGCAATTCCACAAAACGATCCGAATAATACAGCCAGGAAATACTGCCTACCGCCAAGAACGACGCCAACATGGTGTTAATCAGCAAGTTGAGCTGGGCAATGGATGAACCAAACAACGCTGGTATCATCAGTTTCATGATACGACTAACGCCTTCATGACCTTTTTTAATACGAAAACGCGGTAGCAAACCAAGCCGCGCTAAGGTTGGTAACTGAAATAACAACTGCGCTAAACCCGCAAAAAATACCCCCCACGCTAATGCCAGAATCGGCTGCTCAAAATACGATGCCCCCCAAATCGCAGCGGCAATCATGACCACATTCAATAACGCCGGAGTCAGCGCAGGAATCGCAAATTTATGGAAGGTATTAAGAATGCCGCTGACAAACGCGGTCAAAGAAATGAACAGAATATACGGAAAGGTAATGCGCAACATTTCGACCGCTAAATCCGGGCGTGCATCCGGTTTGCGATCAAAGCCGGGGGCAAAAATCCACATGACAATGGGGGCGGCGACTATCCCAACCACGGTCACTACCAACAAAATCAGCCCTAGATAACCGGCGACATGATCGAGCAAATCCTTGAGCGTTTCCCGCTGCTGTTTTTCCTTGTATTCGGATAACACCGGCACAAAGGCGAGTGAAAACGCCCCTTCTGCAAACAAACGTCGCAACAAATTGGGAATGCGAAAAGCGACATAAAACGCATCCGTGGCCCCATCGACAGGAAAATAACGGGCAACAATCATATCCCGCAACAAGCCCAATACGCGGGAAATCATAGTCATGGCACTGATTACAGCACCGGATCGCAACAGACGGCTCATAACTTAATAAAGGCATCCTGGTAAATTGAAGCCGCGATTCTGCATTAATCGGCCGTAAAGGTCATGCTTGCCTGACAGAATTTTTCAATCCTAGCGACGACTGGTGATTTATTGGCAAAATCGTTTATGAGTGGCAATCCCCCGCACAATGGGGTAGTTTATTCGCCCTGATGTGACAGGCTAACCAGCCAATTTTTCAATAAGCCATGCTGTCAACCCTTCTGTCATAAAGGTTGTGCACTTGTCCGCCTGTCGCCTAGCTAGCCAGGAATTGAGACTGTGAAACTTCATTTTTCATCCCAGCGTATTTGCCTATTACTTATCCTGTTACTCATGACAAGCGTTGGCAAAGCAGCAGAATTTTTTTCTGCTGAGGACACGCAAAAATTTAACAACCAGCTGGATACAGCGGAAAAATCCTTGCCCGGTGCTAAGGAAAATCCTCTCCAACTCGGGGAATTGCAAAACCAAGCCATTAACTTAAGTTTGCAGGCGCAAAACTGTATTAACGAGTATGAACAGCAACAAACGCAGACCAAACAAGATTTAGATAGCCTGGGCAAGGCCACCCCGGAAGAAGATGCTGAGGTTAAGGTCAAACGCAAACAACTGGAAACACAAAAACAGCAGATTGAAAAAAATCTTTCCCAATGCCGTTTGCTGAACCTACGCGCTAAGACGGTGGAAAATACTGCACGCACCGCCGCCCAGAAAATCACGACCGAACAACTGTTTACCGCATCGCCCTCGATTCTAACCCTACAGTTAAATCTGTTGCGTGAACCCGAACGCTGGCAAACCGAAACGACCGCTATTGCCCGAATCCTGCTTTCCCCGCCGATTAACTGGAAAAATCTACTCATGGCGTTAGGCTATGGCACGGCAGGAATGCTAGTGGGCTTTTTGTGGAGTACTTACAAACGCCGTTATTATCGCCAGACCGAGCCGGTGATGCATAACACCAGCCCAACTCTAGAAGTGGTGTGGCGCAGCATTATTAATATTATTCCCTATGCCCTGTTTGCCGGTTTAACCAGCCTCTCTCTGTCTTTGGCTCCTGCTGGCGTGCCAGAAATCATGAAAACCTGCCTAACCCTGCTGATCTTCAGCCTCAGTTATGCGGTGTTGCGAGCCATTTTACGTTCGCGCGCCAAAATTGAAGGCGTGGAACGCGTCAACGTACAGGCAGGCAAGCAGATTTATTTCTGGGCCAAAGTGCTATTGGTAGCCACCTTGGTGGGCATTGTGTTTCATTGGCCTGCGCTAGATACTTTCTATCCTGAAGGCACTATGGCCACCCCTACTGCCTCGCATTTGCCGGTGGAAATCCCCGAATCCACCTCAACCGCAGATAAAGCAGAAACCGCCCCTACCCCGCCGCCAACTGCGCAAATTCAACTGCAAACCAATAATCTGGTCGGCTTAATGCGTATTGCCTGTGGCACCTTAATCGGCTTTACCTTGATGCGCTTAGTGTGGTTGTTAGCCGCGCATTTTCGTTTGCTACAAATTGCCCGCATCCATGTAGGGGTTGGTATCGCCTTGATGATAGCCATTGGCAGTTTGTGGATAGGTTATCGCAACCTCTCCAGCTTCTTATTTAGCGGTGTGTTTGGCACCCTATTTTTGCTACTGGCAACTTGGTTGTTATTGCGCATTCCCACGGAAATTTTTGACGGCTTAGATGAAGGACGTGCGCCTTGGCAGCAACACATTCGCCAACAGATCGGTTTAAAGCCTAATCAAATTATGCCGGGGCTATTGTGGATACGCTTAACCCACACCTTAGCCATTTCTGGCTTAATGGTGCTGGCCTTATTGCGTTTGTGGGGTATGTCCGAACAAACTTTGACCGTACTCCTCAATCAGGTGGTGAATGGCATTACCATCGGCGGCCTGAAACTGGAACCTTTGCGCTTACTCGGCGGCATTCTGGTATTTGTGTTGCTATTCAGCTTTGCGAAGATTTTTAAGGAACATCTGGCTGATACGTGGCTGCGACGTACCACCTTAAGCCGTGGCGCGCGCGAGGCTACCACCATTATTTCCGGTTATGTTGGCATTGTGCTGGCGATTATTCTGGGGCTGTCGGTGGCGGGAATCGAATTCAAAAATCTGGCAATTATTGCCGGTGCCCTATCCGTGGGGATTGGTTTTGGTTTGCAGAATATTGTTAATAACTTTGTTTCCGGCCTGATTCTGCTGTTTGAACGCCCGATTCGCAAAGGTGACTGGATTAAGGTTGGCAATGCTGAGGGTTATGTGCGTGAAATCAGCATTCGCTCGACGACCATTCAAACCTTTGACCGCTCCGATATTATTGTGCCCAACTCTGAACTGATTTCCGGGCAGGTTGTGAACATGATGCTGAATGACAACTACGGGCGCATTCTGATTCCTATTAGCGTGTCTTACGGTTCTGATAC
>CAZCJE010000142.1:0-4172 GCA_964498805.1 uncultured Thiothrix sp. | reverse complement strand
TGATTCACTACTTCGCGCCAAGCAGTCCGGCGTGCGTTTGCATCTGCACCTTGCGTCCAAACGGTATTCGTCAGGCCATTGTCTTTAACGACATACATGACATTACCAATAAAAATCGGGCTATTGGGGCTACTGTCAAAGCCAATACCTGAGACAATACTATTGACCCCATTAATCGTGATCTGATCCTGTTCATCGAATTCACCATCTCCATTCAAATCGAAGAAGGTGCGATCCAAACGAGCCCCGGCAAAGGGATTGATGGCCATAATAAAACCGCGCCCAGTGGGCTGACACATATCAGAAATATTCGGAATACGTACTGTGCCAATCAAAGCATCCTGCTGGAAGATATTGGATACCACCATACGTTCACCCGAGGTTGGCAGGTCTATATACCAACCAGCTTTATTACTCAGATCCGCTGTAGTCCCCACTTCAGTGACTCGTACCGCATAGGTATCATCATCCCGCTCTACTAGAATCGAACGTTTGACTAGCTCGTTGCGATTGATAGAGCTGGTGGCATCCTTGAGTCCATACCAAGTTTGTGCAGCATTATTGGACATATCATCATTGGATAAATAACGGCCGGTACCAAAAAATAGCCATAATTTGCCGGTATCAGGGTCGGTTCCAAGCAAAGGAGCCACAGAAATTGGCTGGGTATTACCTTGTGTATCTTTGGCTACGAACAGCTTAGTCGCAGATGAAGCCCCTACCGGCAGACGCCACATATTGCCTTGCAAATCGCCCGCAAACAGCAAATCGGTAATGCCATTTCCATAACTACTCCAAGCAGCTACCGCTGATAGACCATTGTCACTTGAACCGCCTGTATCCACGGTGGTGACTGCCCCAGATTGCAGATTGATCATAATGAATTGCGCGTTACCCGCTGTGCTATTTGGGCCATTGCCCACAATAACCTGCCAGACACCATTGGAAGTTTGCGCAATAACCGGCTTGCCCAGATTATTACCCAAAGCGGATACGGTCGTACCGTTCTTTTCCCATAAGAATTTCACATTATTGGGGTCGGTAATATCCAAGGCAAAAATACCTTTGCCAGCACGGCCGAGAGTGCCAACCAAAACTGTTTTCCAAGCCGAGTTGATATACACATCGGCTACGGTCAGTTCACCATCTAGGAAATAACGGTGGGAGTAATAAGGGTCTGTTAACAGCTTGATATTGTTTTGAATCACACTATCTGGCATAAAAGCATACAACTCGACCCCGGTATTGGCATCAAAACCGTGTAGCATACCGTCGTTAGCCCCCACATAGACTACTGGCGTACGCGTCGCCTGTGCATTGGCAAAACTAGCGTAACTACCCGCGCCATTAAAGCTTTTACCCGTATAAGTCGCCGCATTTGGGCGACCAACCAATACCGGCTGTGACTGTACAATGTCTCCTAGTGGCGTGAAAAAGCGATCGCGGAAGGTGCCACCATTGCGCTGTTCATTGGAACTATCGCCACGCAAATAATTGAGTACTGATTCCGTGCCTAATGCCGCTTTCTGAGTGCTATTGAGATTGGTCCAGTTAAAGGCCAGGCTACCTGTGTAAATTTTACGTGAACCCCAGGCGGGTAATTTGGCAATAGCACTCCATGTCGCCTCCATAGCCATAGCGCCCGTTTGGGCATCAATATCAAAAGCCTTAACATCACCATGCCAGCTTTTGTTATAAAACATGGATTGGTAAATACGGCTACCGGTCACCAGTTTAGTGGAGTTGGAGGCCAAACCCGCCCCCGAACCGTTAACACGAGCCACAATGGAAGCAAACGCTTTTTTGAGGTTCTGCGCCATTTGTCTGGCTTCGCCAGCCACATAATAGTTATCAGGACGCTTAAAGGAAGGTTGACCACTACCGCGACTACCAAATGGCGTTAGCGTTTCACCATTCATATTCCACCATGAGGTAGGCAAGGCACCCGTCCATGTATCAGGATTAAAATCTTCCGGCACCTTAAAACCACCATACTTAGCTGCTAGTACATATTGGTTACGGGCAATCCCTTCCAGAGATTGGCTTTCTAGTACGTCTACCCAATAGGTGGAAATGGTTTGTTTATGTGGCAAATCAGGACGTATATCACGAGTATTGGCATACCAAGCTAAACCAGCAATATGCGCGGAGTTATAACGTCCACTGAATTCATTTTTACTGCCAATATCGCCTAAGCCTTCTAGGCGGCCTATTTGATTCGTGAGGGTAAGCACATTGATATTATCCGCGGACACTTCACTCGGCATAGACGGTTCATCAGTACGATAGGAGCTATTAGTATTGCCGGGTAAGTTTTTATCGCGGTGTGAATAAATATCCCCAATCCCCAAAATAGCATTGGCCTGACAGTAGGCCTGAAACGGGTCAGTCCAGTTGGTAACTACCGGGAAACCATCTGCATAATTAAATTTAGTGGTGGTAGTCGCCCCAGACATACTGGAATAAGCACTAACATTGCCCTGATTCCTAAGATAACGCAGCCCAGAATAATACAGCTCACTCACCGGGTCGTAAGATTTATAGTTTTGAGTCGTCAATTGCCCCATTTTGTTAATGGCATTAATGACCCCGCTATTCTGGATAGTAATGCCAAATTGAGTAGACGTGGCACTAGCATCTGCCGGGCTGGGGTTAGTGTATAAAACCCCGGTTGTTTCATCCCATTCCTTGAGGGAATTGGTGATTTTGACATCATTATTAATATTGGCCTGATAAGGCCCTATGGATTTTTGCGAAGCACGTAATACTGCACCATCACGCAGTACATTACTGTCATTCAGGTAGGCGATAACACCATAACGCAAACGCCCTGAATATTCTTGCAATACCCCTTCCGGTTTGTAGTTAGAACCATATTGCTTACAGTTTTGCTCGAGTAAGTTGGGTACACACACCTTGACGCGTACAGACAGTTCATAAACCTTGGTATCGGAAAGCGCCACGGAAGGATTATAGTCAGCCAGAGAAGTGGTGCTATCGACATTATTACCATTGAAACTAAAGCGCATTTTATTACCAAGACCCTGAATACGTATAGCCAAGGAAGTCTTGCTAAAAGGGGTCGCTTTAGACATGGTAGTGCTGGAGGATAACGGAGGATTGGGGTACAGACCTGTACCACCTTGGCCATCATGGCGTGCCTTTTCTAGCCAAGTTTCCGTGGTGGTATCCTTAACCCGATAACCGCCCGTCATTGCCGAACGGAAAGGATCAATCGTTTGTGTGGTCGCCCAGTTGAGAAAATTACCGCTCCACTGCAATTGTCCTACCGGACACGTGTGGTCAGCGGTAAACGCTAGCGGATAGAAATAACGCTTGGTTTCATCACTGTCGTATTGATACCCATAACATTTGTCAGGGTCAAAATAACCCCCGTATTCTGAGGCACTGGAATAACTACCCAGATTAGCCACGCTATTCATGGTGGGATATTCAATGGAGGGTAGCAATAACAGATTGTCAGGTGCTCCCCCTGAAGCCACCAAAGGGGTCTGGCTAATATCAATCTGCGCTTGCACTGGATTATTAACCAACAGCATAACTGTGCTAAGCAAAATCCAGCCGATCAAGGTCACCCTTTTGCGCACCTTAATACTTGTCATGATTTAGATCCCCCGTTTAATCGTCGCCTGCAATACCACCAATGCCCGGTCTGGTGCTGTACCTGGATTACTATTGCGAGCGGTGACCCGGTAATGACGTTCATCAATAGTACCGGGACTACTACCGTATTGATTAGTATTGGCGCTGTTATTCTGATTGAACTGACTGATACTGTTACTCACGCCTAATGACTGGATGTGATATTGGGGAGTACCAATCAAAATACCGTTATTCACTAAAAACTCACTAGGGACATTAGTCCAGCCGGTATTGTCATTCTGGAAGGTATTAGCCGGAACACTTGGGCAGGTATTAATAGAAGTGGATGAACAATCCACCATACCCAGTGGTTCAGGATTAGCCAAAATGCTGGCTTCTGCCGCCCGCAAAGCAGCCTCACTAGCCTGAAACGCTAAATCACGGTCATACATATTAGAAGCCATACGTTCTTGTAAGGTCACACCCTGAATGCTGCTTAACCCCATCAGTGTCAATAACAACAGGATTAGTAACGCATAAATAAGCGTGGCTCCACGCTGCTGGCGTTT
>CAZCJE010000141.1:0-4206 GCA_964498805.1 uncultured Thiothrix sp. | reverse complement strand
AGCGCAAACCTGCGTCATCAGGTTGAACAAAAATAGCATGAAAGCTAATAACAACACCATCAATCCCCAGTATGTTTTACTGCACTGGCGGTCGAAGTTCATCACAATACCGCAAAATCACGCCGATGATCATTCATTGCCACCCGCATTAAATCCCCTTTGCCGTTCTCATGCTTAGCAAGATGATGCACTTCAATATTTTGCCGGTTAGCCGCGCAAATTTCCGTAACCCGATCACCCGCAATCATTAACAAGCTCAATTCACGGCGCAATTTAATCGCCTGTGCCTCGGTAATATCCCCGGCAAATACCGAAAACTGATCATGGTTTAAATAACGCCGCAACAGCTTTTTAAATTTGTTAGTGCGTTTGGCCTCCACATCATACGTAACCAACATAAACATTATACCCTCCTTTTAAACGACTCGTATTCACTTACCGCCAATACTTCGCGCTCAATCGCTAAGGCTTCGGCATATAACCAATAGCGGAAAGTTCGCCCCTGATAATCCTCTTCCAGCCGCAATGAAAACTGTTCGGCAATATGTCGCCGCCCAGTTTCGGTTAACAGACACACCTGTTCATGCTGTTCAAACCAACTGGCATCCAACATACGCTTTTGCACCAACCGGAATATCAACATATCAGCCAATACCGGCTTGAATGGTTCGGCTAAATCCAAACTCAAGGACGCACGCCCGTAACCCGGTGCATGTAACAAACTGAAGGTTTCTTCCAAATGGGTTTTGCTGATTTCGTGACGGGCGACGGTATACACCAATTGATTGAGGAAGGAGATCAGGCAATTAATGGGATTATTCGGTGGACGCCGTACCCGCTTGCCAAAATCCAGCTCTGCATGAATATCCCGCCAAGCCGCAAAATAAAACTGCTGCAATTGGCCTTCAATCCCCATTAAGGTGGCAGTATCCGGCGCGCTCGCCAGTTTCGGTAATAACGCTTGCATGGCAGCCAGTGGCGCTTTCATCGCCTCATTGCCGCGATACTGGTAATAACGCAAATTGGCCATTTTATTATGCGCTGCCCCGCGTATGACTTCACGCGCGACCCGCATACGATGCGCATCATCCAGTAATAAAGCCGCCTGTTGCAGCTTAACTTTGCCCGCCGGGTTATGGTCATACGGTTCAAATGCGCCTTTAAAATAACCGTAGTAATCAAATACCGACAGCCTAACCCCGTATTTACCGCATAAACCCAATAAGCGCGAATTCAGGCGACTTTCCGACAGTAATACCACATGCGCGAGTTTCTCAATCGGCAAAGAACGGACCTGATTACCCACTTTGACTTGCAAGGTATTTTCATGCTGACGCAATTGCGCCTCACGAGCAATGAATAAGGTTTCCATGCTTAATCTCCATCAAAGCCACAAAACGCCGCCAATGAACAGCTCTGACACAAGCCAATCTGTTTAGCCACCGGCACGCGCGTTTGCTGGCTTAAGCGTTCAAGTTGTGCGGAGGCCAGCCATAGTTTTTGCAAGCGTTCTGCATCCAGCGTGACGGTACGGCGTTTACGCGAACTCAACACATGGGTATAGGCTTGCCAGATTTTGCCGGTGCTAATTGACAACATCAGCGCATAAAACGCAGTTTGATTGCTGGATGCTTCCACCGCGCCGCCGCTGCCTTTGTTCTCGTACACAATGTAGTTATCCCAATCAATGCGATCCGGGGCTAAGCCCATCAAACCGCGCACCGAATGATCCCGCTGATAACTGGTTTCATGCAAAGCAGTGCCGGTTTGCACGCGCGTATACCACTGCGCAAAGTTAATCTTGTGCAAATACATCCACGCCCGCCGCTCACACAGCTGCATGTGCTGAAAATGCAAGCCGTGCAGATTCAAGCGTTCCACCCGCTCCAAAAAAGCCGCCGCGTGTGGCCAGTGAAAAGCATCGCTCATAACCTCACCACACTAGATTGACGGTAGCAGCACTCATATCCACTTCAGTTGCCGGAATCAGCCCGGTAAACCTCACCAGTTGTTCGGCCGCTTTCATGGCGTCTGGGTGCGTATCCCATGCTTCATCGGTATCCGGGTCACGCCGGTTTTGCAACAGCCGTATCCAATCGCTCACCATACTGGCATTGCATTCCAGCTCGCTGGAACGTTTGCTATGCGGGAAATACACACTCATACGCCGCTGCGCCCGCTTTTTGTCATCCAGTAAGTAATCATCCAGTTCGCCTTGAAGCTGGAAATATTCCTGATCCTTGGCATCCAGTTGTAAGGGAATACTCGCCGGAATGGCGGTTTCGCGTTCCAGCCAAACCCGATCCACCTGCAAACGCCGACCATCGCCTTCCACCACCAAAATACGCTTACCAATCGCACGCAAACTCAAGGCTTGGGCAAATAACAGCTTTTGCCATTGCTTGCCTTCTTGCTGGTAATACGTATCTTGTAACAAGCTTTCCATGTGCTTGAGTTGCGCATAGATAAAGCGGCTGCTATCCGGTTGATGAGTGCGTAAGTGCGCCTTGCGATGGCTATGACTGCTGGCATGGCGCATGAGTAATTGCCAATACAAGCCACTGGTATATACGGCCTGTTGGGGCAAAGCACCAAAGTAGGCAGTCGGGGTATTCGTCGGGTCGCTTTGAAACTGTTGTTGCGCTTCCTGACTTAAGACTTGGCTTAACGCTTCAATGCTGGCAAGTGTGCCTTGCCGCTCACTTACCCAGGTTTGCAAGGCACGTAGCCACGGGTGCCTTTCGGTAAGGGTTTGATCCAAGCGTACCGCGACTTTGCCATCCTTGCCCTTGCGTGCTGCCCGCCCGTAGCGTTGTAAGAAATTCATCGGCGCAAAACCCGGCTCCATCAGCATGAGATTGGCTGCGCGAAAGGTCACCCCCATTTCCACGCTGGCGGTGGCAATCAGAATGGCAAATTGGTCAGGGTCTTGTTCGCGTCCGCTGTAATAGCCAGCGGAGGCGTGATGATGATTTGCACTGTCGTCAATGCTATTAATCACCAGCACTTGGCGCGGCGGAATATCCACGCTTTTAAACAGTTGCATCAGCGCGGGTAAATCGCGGCGCAAATCGGCCAGCGCATTGTAGATCAGCACCACTTGGTGTTGTTTAGCAACTTCTTCCTGAATAACCGTTAGATACTGTTGTACCAAAGCAGGCATAGAAGGCAGCGTGTGTAAGCTCAGTTGCACATCCCCATGCAAAGCACGCCCTTGTTCGGCTAACACTTCATTCAACTGGGCTATTTGTGTATCCGCTACCCCTAACGCCAATAAAGTCGGGTGAATATTTAACGGAGTCGCCGATAACAATGACACTTTGGCCCGTCCATAACCTACGCTACCGCTTTCCGTGGTAACGCTGACTAACTTGGCAAACAAGCCCGCCAAACCAAAGCCGCGCGCTTCAATGGTATGGAATTCATCAAAGACAATATGATCAAACGCATCCAGCACATCAAACACGCTAAAACCAGACTGACCCGCATCCAAATAAGTACGATGCAATAATTGGCTGACCACTTCCGGCACCGCCACAATCATTTCACTTTCGCCACCTTTGCGTGGGTCTAGCTGATCGATCTGGCGAATGCGCAAGCCACGAATATGCTCCACCCCCTGTTCTCGCAGCTTAATGGTTTGATCAGAACTCCAAATCGCCACCTTGCGGGTAGCCAGCGTTGGCGACCAACCCGGCTGTTTGCTTAAGTCATCGACAATGCTGGCGGCAATGTTCTGCGCTAACCGTCTGGTGGGGACAATGAACAGGATACGACTACCTTGGAGGAGGGCTTTCTGGAAGGCGTAGGTTTTACCGGCTCCGGTCGGTGCGCTGACAATTCGTACCCGTTGCGCTTCATCCAGCAATTGTTGCTGCAATGGCGATAAACCATTTTCTTGTTGCGCGACACAATGGCGTTGAATGGTCAATTCCATTGCTGCACCTCGGCAAGTGCTGCTTTCACCGGCATCCGTGGGCTTAACTGAATGCCGTATAGCAAATAGCGTTCTACCGCCAGTTCACGCCCGAACAAGGCAGCCGTCGCTGCATTTAGCTGTACCTGTTCAACCTGAGTCGGGCGTAAGCGCACCATGCCATTGCGATGCAAACCCACGCGGATAATTAATTCACTTTCCCCCGTGGCGGCAAACGGGTCAAAGCCAAACAAAGCACCAGTGTAGGTCACACCTGCGGGGACTTCTTG
>CAZCJE010000140.1:0-4476 GCA_964498805.1 uncultured Thiothrix sp. | reverse complement strand
GGACAAGAATGGGGAATGACGGGAAATTTTAATCCTGCTTTAATTGGCGTGGACACTCGGCAGTTTGGGGGTTTTTACGCTTACTCAAGGGGCGCAAATCTGTCCATACTTCATGGATATAAGCCACACATGCCTCTTTAGAGCCTGCTGTACCCTCCTCTTTCCATCCCGGTGGAGTTTGCCGATGAGCAGGCCAAATCGTATATTCTTCTTCGTCATTAATGAGCACTTTATAAATGGTTTCGTCTACGCGGTCTTCCCAGCTCATGGACTATGCCTCTAGCGCGTTGTTTGCGTTGGTTTTATGATTATTTGCTGAACAAACAAATACTTGTACTTGCTTGTATCATCACTTTGGCACAAAAACAGCGTGACTACCATGCTTCATTAAAAACATAAGGATTTAGCCATCGGTACGTCGCACAATTACCGCTGTGCGCAAACGCGATTGGCCAAATTGCGCCATTTTGTCGAAATTGCTGCGGCTAATGGGCAAATATTGATTATCGAAGGCAAAGCGGTAGTGATCTTCATTAATCAGCGGGTCATGAATATAAATAAAGCGTTCATCCATCGCCGTTACCACCACCCAATGCGGCACTTTGCAGCCATCAAAGCGGTAGGTGCTAATCAACACGATGGGAATATGCCCCTGTTCGAGCGCTTCCTGTAAATGGTTTTGGGTAATGGTGGTGTAATACACCAAGGTGCCTGCTTCAGCGAGTTGTTGCAGGAAATCCTGATGCACCAAGTCGACTACGGCTTTTTTCTGTTCACCGCGTACCGAATCAATAAACGGCGTATCCGGCGAGGATAAATACACTTCGGCCTGAAAACCGCGTTGCACCGCCGCCAAGGCCAATCCTAACGGGCTACAGCCGCCGTGTCCGGCCATCATGTAAATGGTGGTAGCTTCGCGCCAAATGCGCAGCTCTTCGGTGGTGTCCAAACGCTGTTGTGGGTTCAGCGCCGCCATACTCATCATTAAGGCCGCCGGGCCACAGGTGAAATCGGTGTTTTGCGCGTAATACGGCACACTGGCCTGCGCGGATAATTCGTTTTGGCGGTGACGAATGCGCTTTTGCAGACGTAAGGCATCGGCATGGTCTTCGTAATAATCGTGATATTCGCCAAATGTGCGATACCCTAGCTGCTGATACAAGGCAATGGCCCCGGCATTATCTTCACGCACTTCCAAACGCATATACACGCGCCCGGCATCAGCACACAACTTTTCCGCCTGTTGCAATAACAGCCGCGCAACACCTTGCCCGCGTTGTTGTGGGTCAACCGCAATCGAATACAAACGTGCTAAATGCGTACCGCGATGCAAAAACACCAGAATATACCCCGCCACTTTGTGCGCGGCGGTTTCAGCCACCAAAAAACAATGCTGATTCTGCTGTAAAAAATGCCGGAAGCTGCGCCGACTCATGCGGTCGGTATCAAAACAGCTGTCTTCCAGTTCCACCAAGCGATTGAGATCATCCACCAGCGCAGGGCGAATCAACACCACCGCTTGTAACACGTCAGTCATGAAGCTATTCCTTGCAATTGATTCCAGGCCATACGCAAGACTTGGCGCGCGCGTAACAGCACACATTCCTGCCATAAGTCTGAGGCCGGGTTAAAGAATTCGCGCAAATCCGCCCGAATCTTTTTAACCTTAGGGTCATGCAAATCCGGGCGTGGGGTTTGGGCATATAAAGCGTGATCCGCCCGTAATACCTCAATCATGCGCTGAAAAGAATACGTGCCGTATTCCAGCGTCAAATACATACCATCCGCGCGCATAGCGTGATGCCACAGATAATCCATTAAACCCACCAGCGGCACTGAACAGGATGCTTCCACTTCCGGCACCGTTACCAACGGGCCAAACCAATCTTTAGCTTTGCGGCTAGCGACACTACCCGCCGGATGATCACAAATCAATTCGCCATGCCCAAACGGGCCAAGCCCGGTATGCAAATCCAATACCACCACCTGACGCTGTTGTAATTGCCATTGCGCCACTAAGCGTTCACTTAATTGCCGGGCAAAGGCAGGCGCGGAACCACCGTAAAACAAGCCGGTCGAATCGATATACTGGCCACCGGCTACCGCTTGTTGCCAACGTTGCGCCGACCAACTCGCCTCCGGGGCGCGTAAGTCCGGCGTTAATAGCGCGTAATCCGGGTTAGCGGGTAAAGGCTGACTAAAGTCGACACAGTTGCGATTCAGATCAACCCCGTGTTCATTCACACGCCGTTGCCAAGCAAAGCCCCACGGATTCAGGGCGTGAATCATGGCAATCGCCAAGTTCGGCGGCAAAGGCGTGTGCCTTAATTGCCACAGGGTATCAGTCTGGATGGCAGACCCGGCAAAGCCTTCCACGCCGTGGGTAGCGGAAATCAGGATCAGCACATTTTCCGCCTCCGCCGGGCCTAACCACACCACATCGGTGAATAAAGATTCATCTTCAATACCGGTAGCAGGGTAGACAATAGCCTCATGCTGATAAGGCCAAGCGTGCTCAGACAAGGCTTGCAGAAAGGCTTGACGCGCAGCGCCATAATCAGCGGGGAACGCCCTTATAGCGGGTTGGTACAATGGAGAAAACATCATTGATGCCTCAAAATACATGCAGCCAATAATTATGACACTAAGCAGGGGAGAACAGCAGCATCCATGTCCGAACACCTCATTCTGATAGACGACCTTAAACACTGGAAAAAGGACTACCCGGCGTATCCAGTGATTGCCGCTAAAGATTACCTGAGCAATCCACAGTGGTCGAAAAAAGCCAACCTGCGCGTTATCAATCTCTGTCGCGACCTCAGTTACCAAAGCCTTGGTTATTACGCTTCTTTGCTGGCTGAAGCGCGTGGCCATCGCATGTTACCATCGGTGCGTACCCTACAGGATTTAAGCCGTAAAACCCTGTATGGGCCGTTGCTGGAAGACCTCGACACCATGGTGACCGAAGCCTTTGGCCGCCAACCGCAAACCATGGATATCGCCAAATTTGAAATTACCGTGCACTTTGGCCAATGCGAAAGCGACGCCTTAAAAAAACTCGCCCGCAAGCTGTATGAATGTTTTCGCGTGCCATTATTACGGGTGGAATTCCGCCGCAATGGGCGCTGGCGTATTAGCAAACTGAAAGCGGGTAATCTGGCGGGTTTAAGCCATCCGCAACAGGAATTTTTCTTTCAGGTTTTAGCGCAACATTTAAATCAACGTTGGCAAAAATCCAGCGATACCCGTCAGCCGCGTTATGACATTGCCATTTTGCATAACCCCGAAGAAGCCTTGCCACCATCGGATAAACGCGCCCTTGCCCAGTTTATACGCGCTGCCCAACAAAATGGTATGTCTGCTGAACTGATCACTAAAAAGGATTACGCCCGCTTAGCCGAATACGATGCTTTGTTTATCCGTGAAACCACCGCCTTAAACCATCATACCTACCGTTTTGCCCGTAAAGCCGTCAGTGAAGGCTTGGTGGTGATTGATGACCCCGATTCCATTGTGCGTTGTGTGAATAAGATTTTCCTCAATGAATTGCTGTCGACCAATCGCCTGGCTACCCCGGCTTCGATTGTCTTGGTCAAGGGTGAAAATCTGACTAAAGCCGAATTGGCCTTAGGTTATCCGATGGTGCTGAAAATCCCCGATGGCTCGTTTTCACGCGGCATGTTCAAAGTCAAAGACCGGGCGCAATTGGAACATCACGCCGCTGAGCTATTTGCGCATTCGGAATTGATTCTGGCACAAGCCTATACCTATACCGATTTTGACTGGCGCGTGGGCGTTCTCAATAACGAAGTGCTGTATGTGTGCCGTTATTACATGTCGCGTGGTCATTGGCAGATTATTAATCATACCAATGGCAGTAAAGCCATTGCCGGTAAATCCGACACTTTAAAACCGGAACAAGCGCCGCCTGCGGTGATTCAAACCGCGTTGAAAGCCGCGCGTTTGATTGGTAATAGCCTGTATGGGGTGGATTTGAAAGAAACCGCCAAAGGCGTGTTGGTGATTGAGGTGAATGATAACCCGAGTATGGATTCCGGCGTGGAAGATAAAGTGCTCGGTGAACAGCTTTACAATAAAGTCATGGCGGAATTCCTGCGCCGTTTAGAAGCGCGTAGCCAAGGTCGTAAAACCGCCAGTTTTTAAGCCTGCCCCGACGAGCGCCCCCTTCACATCTGAAGGGGGTTAATGCTCACTTTAGCGGTCACAGGATTTGGCACCACACTGGCAGCCTGCCTTCGCCGGTTCGGGCACAAGATCAACCCCGCCTTCATGCCAAGGATTACAGCGCCCAATACGCCGAATCGCTAACCATACGCCTTTCAGCGCACCGTGCTTTTCAATCGCCTCACGCGCGTAATGCGAACAGGTGGGGTAAAAGCGGCAATTGCTACCCAATAATGGGCTTAAGAATAACTGGTAGCCACGAATCAGCCAGACCAGAACATGTTTCATACC
>CAZCJE010000139.1:0-4588 GCA_964498805.1 uncultured Thiothrix sp. | reverse complement strand
TTATTCATTTGCATGACTCAATCCCCTTATTGCGCCCGACGCAACGTAAAGTTTGGCGCATTAACAATACTGATCAACATGGTTTGCAGGTTGTAGTCATTGTCCTTGTAAGTCTGGATATAACTATCCAGTGCACATTTATCCGCCGTGTTTTCGGTACGACCGGTGGTATAACGGTAGTACTGTCTGGCCACACACTGCGCTGCCGTAGGACTATCCGAGACAATCTGGCTTAACTGGTTCAGATCAGCAAAGGTGATTTCCTCGGTTGGTGTATAGGTTTCCAGACCCCGCAGGATGGCAGAAGCATTCACCAGATTACCATTTTCATACTTGCGGTACTGACCGGCACCGTCATAGTTTTCAAAGCCAAAGCCAGGGCCATCCAGATACTGGTGGCAGCTGTAGCAGCTCGCACCGGACTTACTGTGGAAGTCAAAGCGTTCACGTGTGGTCAGCTTTGGATCCGGGTCAGGTGGCTGTACCAAACCAAAGTTGGCTGGTTCTGGCAGGTCATGACACAGGATACGTTCAAAGAAGAAGCGACCGCGTTTAAACGGATGCGATTCATTACTATTGGCATAACGTGCCAGCACCGAACCGAGTGTTAACAAGCCGGTACGCGTACCATCACCCACTGGCGTTTTCTCAAACGCACTGCTGGTAGGGCCACTGAGATGGTAGAAGTCGGCTAATGTTTTATTAGCAATCACATAATCAGCGGTATACAACTCGCGGAATTTCTGCGACGAATCAAACGTGACATAGTTGAAGAAGTTAATCAGCTCTTGCGACATAGCCAGTTTAACGTCGGCAGTATAAGCCGGGTACACCTTAGCATCCTTAGTTGGCAAGCTATACGGATTTGCTTTCAGCAACCACTGCCCCACAAAGTTACCAACCTGTTCACGGCTGCGTGAGGCTGCTAATAAACGTGACGCTTGGGTAATACGCTGTACCGGGGTATCTAATGCATTCTGATCGGCTGCTTGGAACAAGGCTGCATCCGGCATAGTTCCCCAGAATAGATACGACAAGGTACTAGCCACTTCATACGGCGTCAGCTTATAAGTGCCATCTGTCTGCAATTCGCCCAATTCAGAGCGATACAGGAAGTGCGGCGATACCAGCATACCCATGACGGTTTTTTCCACCGCATCCTTAAAGGCTACCTGAGTAAAGTTAGTCGCAAAGGCATCGACTTCAGCCGTGGTCAAGGGGCGACGGTAGGCGCGCTTACCAAAGGTCTGGATAAACTGTTTGGCACAAGCTGTATCTTGCTGGGTGCAAGGCATAATCTTGCTCCAGCTATTGAGAACCGCTTGTGAAGCCAGTTTTTCAGCTTGGGATAGATACGCTTCCAGACGCAGACCCGATACCTGATTCTGATCAACGTTGTTATCAAAGCCTGCGACTTGGTTTTCATCCGGCAAGGCGCTAACCAGATTCAGGCTCAAACCTAACAAATCATTGACGGTATTCTGGTATTCCATACGTGTCAGCAAGCGCAAGCTACGAGTACCCGCCGGTGGCGTATTGGTACAAGACTGGGTATCACCGCCACCGCCGGTTCCAGCGGCAGGCACCAATACATCAACAACGTAACTGGCAATGGCAGAGGCACAATTGCCGGTACAAGCACCAGGATTACCCGGTGGCATGGTATCGCTAATAGCCTTGGTCAAAGCACTCAATTGACTACTGGTGTACTTAGTCAAAGACACTTTGGTAAAGCCGCCCTTACCATCCGCACCGTGACAGCTGGCACAACCTTGTTTCTGGTATTGATTTTGCCCGTATTGCAAAGCGGATTGCAGGCTGGCACTGGCTACATTACTGGTGGTACTGCCCACTTTATTGAATGCCTGTACCCGATAATCGTAACTAGTTCCCAAAGTAGCAGTAACATCGCTATAGGACTGGGCATTGCTGCCTATTTCAGCCAATAGCGCCCATGCAGTATCCGCCGTACCGGTAACACGCCGCTGGACACGGAAGCCGGTTTCATTAGCGCTATTGTCTTTCCAGGCTAATGCAATACTGGTGTTATCCGCAGCGGTGGCGGTCAAACCAGTCGGAGCCGCTGGGGCTACGGTTGGATCAGTGGAACCACCACCGCCATCATTCCCACCCGGTGTCGTGGTTTTGGTGGAAGCATAGTATTCAGCCAGCGCTTTGAGTACATCATCACCAAACAAGGTTTTAATACCCTTGAGCTGATTAGCCATTTCGACAGGTAAATTACTGCTGCGCCCTGCATGATAATCTTCCAGAGTGGCGTGCAGATAAGTTGACCACTGACCATCCAATAGAGTGCCTGTAAAACCTGCGTCATTGCCGGTACCGGCATGGCAGAACACACAGTTAGATTCGTGTACGGCTTTACCGCGTGCTACCAAGGCGGCATCGGTAGTCTGTTTAGCCGCTTTGTAAGGCAGTTTAGACAGATAATCAGCGATACGGTCAATTTGGGTGTCTGTATAACCTTTGGCAATACGCATCATGACGCTAGAAGCACGTTCGCCGCTGCGATATGCCTTCATAGTGCGTACCAGATAAGCCTTATTCAAACCTGCAATGGAAGGCGTAGCAGGGCCAGAACTGTAACCATCCGTGCCATGGCACGCCGCACAGTTACTCACCAGCATAGCCGCTTTAATATCCGTACGATCTTGGCGTTTGAAAGTAACCACACCGGTATAAACAGATGAACCAGCCGTATTGGAAGCCTTGACACGATAATCATAGGTACTACCAACGGTCATGGCTTTATCCTGATAAGCAACGGTATTCGCCGCTAGATTGCCCAACACTAACCAACTGCCACCATTTTCACGCCGCTCCAGTACCATATTCACTTCATCAGTACTGTTATCTTGCCAGCTCAAATCAACATAGTTGTTATCCACCAAAGTCCCCTGCAAGGCAGTAGGCGCTTTCGGTGGCAATACCAATACATCAGACTGACCGCTACAACGGGTGCCATTCACCGCCAAGTCAATCGGTGCTGGATTCAAACCGGTGTGGGAGGCATTAAAGCCAAACGACACGCTATTGTTCTGGCGAACAATTTGATTACCAGATTCATTAATCACCGTCACTTTGTCATTCACCTGGGTGAATTTACCGCTCCACCATTGGGTTAATTTCTGGCCAGTTGGCATAGTCCAGGTGGCTGTCCAACCATTCCACGCACCACCGGTATTTTTAATATCTACCGTGGCGGTAAAGCCGGTATCCCATTGGTTTTGAATGCGGTATTTAACCTCGCAAGCAGGCGGAGGTGGCGGAGGGGTATCCACCTGACCGGAACACTTAGTGCCATTGAGGGAAATATTACCGGGTATGCGGTTTAAACCCTGATGCGTGCCATTAAAGCCAAATTGCAAAGTGCCACCACTGGCTACCGTGCGGTTCCAGCCGCCATTAGTCACATCCACATGGCTAACGGTTTGTTTGTATTGGCCATTCCACATGCCGGTAATGACCTGCTTATCCGGCATATCCCATGCTACCGTCCAATCAGTCACTGCAGAACCGGTATTTTTGATAGAAACATCCGCGGTAAAGCCGGTATCCCATTCCGGATTAATGGTGTATTTAACATCACACGCGACCGTCACCGGTGTAGGTGGTTCAACCGTTGGATTGCCAGAGCACAGCACCCCATTGACCGATACATTGGTAGGAATGTTATTAGTGGTGGTGTAAGAACCATTAAACCCAAACTGTACCTTAGCATCCTTGGCTACACTGGCATTCCAGCTCAGATTACTAACGGTTACTGCATCACCGCTTTGGGTCATGCTCCCATTCCACAAGCCGGTAATCTTCTGCGCATTTGGCATGGTCCAAGTGGCTTTCCAGCTAGTCCAAGCAGACCCAGTATTGGTAATGACGACATCAGCGGTAAAACCATTGCCCCACTGATTGGTGATTTTATAGCTGACATTACAAGCCGTATTCTGGATAGATGTGGTGACCAAAATGGAGAAAGCAGGCAAGCTAACACTCTGTTTACCATCGGAAACCTGAATCACAATATTATTAGTCACGCCGCTATTAGTCGCGGCAGGTGTACCACTTAATTTGCCAGTAGCCGTATCAAATGTTGCCCATGTGGGTTTATTGGTAATACTGAAAGTGAGTGGATCATTATCAGCATCGGTAGCGGTTGGCGTGAATACATAGGCTTTGCCTACTGCAATGGAAGTGGTCGGTGTCCCGCTAATCACAGGCGCACTATTCGGTACGGTTACAGCCAGATCAAATGCCGCTAAGCTGGTGGTGGATTTACCATCCGACACACTAATCACAATACCTTTATAACTACCTTTATGTGCAGCCGTGGGTGTGCCACTCAATTTGCCAGTGGCAGTATCAAATGTCGCCCATGCTGGTTTATTGGTAATACTGAAAGTCAGGGTATCTTTGTCCACGTCACTAGCGGCTGGCGTAAATAAATAGGCCTTGCCAGCCTCCACCGCAGTGCTTGGATTATTGCTAATAGTCGGTGGGGTATTCGCTGTTACCGTAATATCAAATGCGGCCAAACTGACGGTGGCTTTGCTATCGGTTACGCTAATGA
>CAZCJE010000138.1:3279-4725 GCA_964498805.1 uncultured Thiothrix sp. | reverse complement strand
GGTTTAGCCTTCGCCGCTTTTGACATAGTCATCGTAGGCATCGGCAGTCATAAGATTAATAGTGGCATCACCGGCATTTAGTTTAATTTTTACTAGCCACCCTTCACCGTGGGGATCGTCATTGAGCAGTTCCGGATCATCAATAACCGCTTGGTTGACTTCGACTATTTCACCAGCTAAGACGGTATAAACCTCTGCAACCGCTTTAACACTTTCAATCGTGCCTAATTCATCACCTTCATCAAACACGTGACCCACGTCGGGCAATTCCACAAAAACCGTGTCGCCTAATTCGCGCTGGGCGAATTCCGTAATGCCAATAGTGGCAATATCATCGACAATATGCACCCACTCGTGATCACGGGTATAAAGATATTCTCTAGGATACGACATGAATGATCTCCTTAGTTGTGCGCTTCACTATCACATACTCAAATGAAAACTGATCGCTGAGAATCGGTTCAGACAACCAACTCTGACAGTTTTCTCTTGTAGACTAGTTTATGGGCTAGGTCAAAGAATTTTCAGAATAGCAAAGAACTGTATGGCAACTATTTTATAAGGGCTAGCAACGGTTGCCACTAGCCCTTATAGGTCTTAGAGCGTAGTACTGGCAAAGCTGACGGTGGTTTTATCCACGCTTACCGACGTGGTGACGGTTTTCTTGCCGGTGGTGGCACTGGTATGCCGAAACCTGCAAACTATCCCCATTTTTGATAGTACCGGTTGCTTTGGTATAAGCGCCCCCATTCAGGCGATATTCCCCACCAGCAATACTGATGGTAGCGGGCATATTGATACCCTTAATCGTCACAATGGCAGATTCAATAACCGTATTGAGGGCTACCCCGCTACGACTGGCAAAGCTGAAGGCATCCGGTACCGTATCTACCACCAAAGTGGTACTTTTGAAGGTTAAAGGACGAGTACCTAACGTCACAGTAGTCGTCACTGCGGTAGCTGAAGTCGTAGCGGAGGTATGCCGAACTTGCAAGGTATCGCCATTCTTGGCAGTACCGGCGGCTTTGGTATAAGCGCCGCCATTAAGACGATATTCACCACCAACAATGTTTAGGCTAGTACTACTGGCAAGATTGCTAATGGTCAGAATGCCGGACTCAACCACATTCGCCAGTGGCACATTCTTTTGTTCCCCCAGCGTATCCGGCAGTAAAGGCGCACAAGCTGCTGCCCAAACCGTACCATAAGCCCCCGCAATCACTGCCCGGTCAGCTAAGCGTGCATAGACATACGGATAGCTAATGGCTTTTTGCGTTACCCACGCCTTGCCATCCGTGGATGTCAGTACTCCTTTGGTAGTCAAGGCAATATACTGGTTATCCTGCCAGTACATGGCTGACCAGACACGCGCAGTGGCAGCTTCACTCAAGCCATCTACCGTTGGCTTAACCGTAGTAGCGGAAGCAATACCAGCCAGATTATTAA
>CAZCJE010000138.1:1761-3179 GCA_964498805.1 uncultured Thiothrix sp. | reverse complement strand
AATGGTTTGGTTTGATACGTACTAATAGGTTTCCAGCTTAAACGGTCATCCGACCAGTACAGACCACCTAGTGTAGAAACGCCGACATGGCCATTGCTGGTATCCGCTTTGGCCACTGCCCAGATATTGACAGGATAAGAATTAGCCTGCCATACCCCTTGCCAACGCAAACCATTGCCTTCCAACAACGCCTGTATGCCGCTTTCGCTATAACTGAATAATTTAACAGGCCGTGTATCAGTGCTAACTTGTGTCAAAGCGTGATAGTGATGGGTCGGTTTACTGCTAGCTGGATACGGGGAAACGTTTTCAAGCTGGTTATAAGCACAACCCAAATTCAAGGTTTTTGCCTGTAAGGTTAAGGCTTGCTGTGCACTATTATTGCTGGTTGAGGTTTCCGTACTGCTAGTACTGACTTTAGCGCTTAAGGTTAAGGCATTACCTACCCCATAGCGGTTATAACGATTGGTTAGGTCGACGGTAACCGTTTGCCCTGCCGCTATACTACCGAGTGAGAAGGTGTCACCCGTTGTAGGGGGCGTACAACCGGCTTTACTACTATCCACGCTACTAAGCGGACAGTCGACGCTACCTTGACTGGTACGCACTGCCACCCGTTCACTGTTAGCGGGTGAGGTTACCGTTAATACCACTGCATCCGCTTTGACCGTACCGGTATTAGTGACGATCAATTGATGCGCGGTAAACGTATCCGGAGTCGCCTTAGTTAAGGCTTTGAAAGCGACGGTCAGGTCTGGAGTATTTTTCACCGTCGGGTTCGTGGCGAGTTTAAATTCCTCCCGATTACTCAAGCCGTCCCCATCGCTATCTAAAGCCGCATCACTGGCATCCAGCGGATTCAATCCGTATTGCTTTTCCCACGTATCAGTCAGGCCATCGCCATCATCATCGGTATCGGCATTATTGCCAATACCGTCCTTGTCAGTATCCAGCCATTCCTTCGCATCCTTAGGAAACGCATCTTGCGCATCAACCACACCATCATTATCACTATCAGCCAACCCTTTGAGCGCCAGAATGTGCGCCACTGCCTGTTGACGGATGTTATCCAGCTCAGCCTGAGTGCGGGAGTTCAATTGCGCGGAATCTACCACCATACCGTCTAGCAAGGTCTGTAACCAAGTTTGCGCCTTGGCTTTGGCATCCGTAAAAGTGGAGCTTGCAATTGAACGTTCGACCGCCAACAAATAGCGGTAATCATCGATAGCTTCACGGAAACGCTCAATTTCCACTTTGGCAATCAATTTACCCGGTGTCACCGTCGGTAAAGCACCGCCAATATCATCTTCGCGGCTATCTAGCGCATAGTACGGGTCAACGTTAATCGAGTTGAAGGCAAACTGGAAATAACCGCCCTTACAGCCAAAACGCCGCAGTTTATATTGGTACAGACCACG
>CAZCJE010000138.1:0-1661 GCA_964498805.1 uncultured Thiothrix sp. | reverse complement strand
ACACTGCCTAAATAGCCAATCGGTACATCTTGTGTTGGTAACGTGAATGGCAAGACTTTAACCGTTACCGGCAATTCAGTACTCGAACCATCGGCAAAAGCTAACTTCAAGGAACCTTTCACCTGTGTTTGGGTAAAGCCAGCGGGGGCGTGTACGCTAAACCACAAACGGCGTGATTGACCAGAGGCTATATCCAGCGGGAATTGCAAATTATCCAGCAACGCAGGCGCATTCACATAGCGTGTACCATCCATCACCGCGCGGGTCAGTTTGTAACGCACGCTATACGCTTGAATATCCAAGCCCGGCAAGCTCAATTGTGCATTGGTCAAACGCATAGACTGACGTGCATACAGATTAACTGTCAGAGGTTCATATTCATCCTGTGCCACCTGCATGGCAAGCTGGCTGACCAGTTCTTCCGCCTTGGGCCAATCAGTTGCCTGTACATCGTCCATATAATGCCGCTGTGAAATCAGCACTTTGCTAGCTAATGGCTGAGCCGTGGTAGTTGGAACCGCATAAGTCGGTAAGACCGGTTTGTTTTCAGAATATTCAACATAGAACTGCTGTTCTTGCTTCTGGCGCAATTCAGTGACAAACGCCTGTCCCTCCGCATCTTGTGATTTTGGCCAAATCAGCATGCCGGACAAGGCATTAGCATAGGTCAGATAACTCCCGCCACCAAAGCGCAGATTTAATTGGCTATCTGCAACCGTAACATCAAATTCCACCGGCTTGTAACGGGTGTTGATATAACGTTGCCAGATATTATCACCGGGCAAATCTTCATCTTTTTCATGCGCAAAATACTGTGTCCAGAACAGGTTTGCGGTCATAGTGGCATCGTATTTGACTTGCCCTTCTGCGGTGACAATACGCCGGTCATAGTTTTGGTAATACTCCCAATAACCGGGGTCTTCCAGCATCATCCACACATGGTAATCCCCATTGGGCAAATCCACATTAATGCCGCCACTGGCAATCGATATCCAATCGCGCATTAGGTTATCCGGGTGACGCCGATCTTCACTACGACGTATATCCGTACCCGCAGCCACACCATAACCGCGTACATCGCGATAACTGGTAGCAACAGTAAATGGCGTGAAACCGTAGAAAATCGGGCTGGTTTCCGTGCCCATATCCAGCTTAATCAGCTTACTGAAATCATGTTTATAAGGCGTTTCCACTGACAAGGTAACGCTTTGGATTTCGGCACGGCTGCCTGGACTGCCTAACGCTACAAACAGATTAGTAATGTGGGCTATATCCAGACGCCGCCGTTCCTTGATGACGGATTTCTCGCCCACAAAGATTTGTAGCGGAATGCGGATAGTCTGTTCGCCCGGCAAATAGCTGGTGTACCAGTTGACTCGCGACCAATAACCAGTGGTTTGGGTGTCACGAATTTCCACATAGCCATCGGTGGTAGTGGGTAACGGATTTTTTAATTTGATATCCAGATAGTCATACGCGCTCCAGTCAGTTGGCATTTTGACTTTGCTGCTGATCTCTACCCAGTAAGGGCCGGTTTTTTGATCCAGAATAAAAGCAGGAGAAAAACTGGCTATGGTTAAAGGCGCATTAGCTTTGGGTTTGCGAATAGTGGTGATATCTACATTCTGCAAACGGCGGCAAATAGGCGTTTGGCTAAAAGT
>CAZCJE010000137.1:0-4804 GCA_964498805.1 uncultured Thiothrix sp. | reverse complement strand
GCGAAACTGTCCATAACCGCATACAGTTTCTTGTCTTTTTCCGCTTGGTATTTCCAGTAAGCATCGACGGTTAAGCGGAAAGGGTCTTCCCATTTGCTCCAGTCGGTAATCTTGATGCCTTCATAGGTTTCATTGGAAAACACTTTTTCACGCGGCTGATAGGTAGGTTCCCAACCCAAGCCACGGGTTAGCAATTCATAGCGCTTACGCATATTCAATTTCTTAGCCATGGTATATCCTCCTCAATTAGTGGCGTGAAATGCGGAAATAGTCGTCATCTTCATCAATATTGCCGGACAGGGAAATCAGGATCAGATGCAATTCCTGCATATCCACCTCGCGGCCAGCCTGAGCAATGACGCCTTCACGACTCATGCTCAGTTCGCCCAGCGCATCAATACGTACCAACCCGGGTTGATAGGTAATAGTGGCATTGGGGTTTTCTTCTTCCAATGTGGCAATAAAAGGACGCGCATCGGCCGTGTCCTGAAAGATCATAAATACCTTATTCTCAGACATGGGAGCGCTCCTTAAACTTTGATGCCTTGCTTGGCCAAACGGGTCAGCAATTCCTGTTTAACCTCTGCTACCTGAGTAGCGGCTTGATCACCAAAGGCTAATTCCGCTATTGGTAACACGGCCTGTTCCAGACGTTGCACCCAGGCACTGGTCCATTGGGTTAGCAAAGCGGCATTAGCAGAAGATTCAGCGGCTGTTACCTTGATTAAGGCATTAGTCCAACGCACAGTTTCTTCGTACCACTCATTCATGAATTGCGTCAGCATAAGGAAAGCACCGCCGCCTTGTGCGGTCAGGCTAGGAATAAAGCGTTCGTAAATCAGTGGGTAGAGCAGGCCATCCATGACTATGTTTTGCGCCACCATGATTTCAAACCAATCATCCAGCACAAAGGTGTCTTCCATGGCATGGCGTAACGGCTGCCAAGCAGGCGAATGTAACCAAGCGTCTTTAGCGGCTTTTAAGGTGGTTTCTTCATTCCCATCCAAAAGTAGAGCAATACGCGAGAGGTATTGCGCCATACCAACGCGATCAAAGCCATTAAACGAGGCGACTGACGTAATAGTCGTACCGTAGCCACGGTCACAAATATCTTGATTGTTCATATTTGCGCCATATTCCATATGCCGCAGCGGAATCAACACCTGACGCACTTTATCCTGTACTGCGGCTGAAACCGCCTGTAACAGATTGCGCTTTTCAATCAGCTCAAAATTGCTTTCCACCACTTCCTGCTGTTTAGCCCGGGTTGTGACATAACTGGTGTAGTAATATTGGCGTGGGTCGGTAAAGCTATACCAATCCTGCATGACAATCGCGGTACGACTGGTATCAAACAATTGCTTGTTAGGTTCCCAAGTGGGCGGATAATGGAAATTACAGGTTGGCTGAATGTCATACACCGCTTCTTGGTAGCGCGAGGCGGGTTTGTTTTCACCTACGCGCCGTGCGGTATAGGCGAAGTTAACGCGCAGAGGTTTAACCTCTTTGGCCGCAATATTCAAAGACATAAAATCCTCTCTCCTCTCTTACAATAGGAAATACGCAAATATGGGGGCGTGTGTTATTGCGCTATACCGGGTTGGCCATAACGCCACTTAAGGCGGTCATAATCGACCTGCGCCTTTTGTTCGACGGTTAGCTCTTGAGCGTGTTGACGGGCACAAAACTGCCGAAACTGCTCAAATGGCAGCATTAACTCCACAAACAGAGTCGGGTCGCCGATAGAAAAATCGAACTCAACAAAACGGTTATGGCGTACCCCGGTCACGCGCACAAAGCGTGGTTGTTCAGGTAAGGCTTTAGTAGCAGGCTGCATGTGATTGCTCTCCTCCAAGCTCAATAACATTCAGATAACACCTTTATAGCAAACACTGTGCCAATCAAATAAATATATGATTTTTAAGAATTTATTTTTAAATGCGAGAGATTTGGGGCGGGAAATTTGATGAATTCATCAGATGACTATCATTAGCTTAACGATTTGAAGAAATGCTGTTGGTTAGTGAAGGCTTGATGTGCATCAAGGTATGGCTTATTGGCATTGCGTAGCCTTTAAGACTGTTTTTGCTTTGGGAAACGGTTAGATGAGTAATACAGACTATGTTTTTGCCAGTGTGTTCAACTTGCCAGAAGTGGCTTTGCCATTTATGAATGCGGTGCATGCTGAAGAGCTGGCATTGGTTGAGCAGTTGCGTAGCGCCTTGCACGATGCTACCGATTACGCCCTATGTGACACCTTATTTAATGAGTGGATTCAACACACCCACGAGCATTTTGCCCGCGAAGAGCGTTTAATGCTTGAATACGATTTTTTTGCCACCCCTTGTCATCAAGGTGAACACCAGCAAGCATTACAACAATTGCTGGCGGTTCAACAGTATTGGTTACGAGAACGGGATGCGCAGGGCATTATTGGCTATATCAGTGAATGGCATGCTTGGTTACAGAATCACATTAGCACCATGGATTTTGTCACCGCCCAATTTCTTAGCCAGTTTCCCATTACGGTGGATGCATAGCTATTAGGCTAAACCTAGTTTTTTCAAGCGATACCGGCATTGTGGGCCGCTAATGCCTAATCGTCTGGCAGCTTCCAGCACATTGCCATGTGCATTTTGCAGGGCTTTTTCGAGCAATTGTTTCTCTAGTGCTTCAAAGTCAATGCCTTCTTTCATCATGCGATTGAGCAAGTCATCCAGTACATCGGATTTAGGGCAGGCTTGCAGATTGCCATCCTTGCCTATCACCATAAAATCATCATCTGGCAAAGGCATGCCGAGGCAAACATGGGTGGATTCAATGCGCGAATGGTTTTCAGCTAAGATAACGCCGCGTTCGAGCAGATTTTCCAGTTCTCGGATATTGCCCGGCCATTGGTAGGCGAAAAAGCGGCGCAAGGTGTCATCGGTGACACCTAGTACGTGTTTGTTGTACTTCTTATTGTACTTGTCGATGAATTTGCGAATCAGGCCGGGAATGTCTGTGCGGCGTTCGCGCAAGGGTGGAATGGTAATGGGAAAAACATTGAGGCGGTAATAAAGGTCAGCACGGAAAGTGCCTTCACGTACCCGCTCGAGCAAATTAGCATTGGTAGCAGCAATCAGGCGCACATCCACCTTAATCTTTTCAGTACCCCCAACCCGTTCAAATTCGCCGGTTTGAATAGCGCGCAGTAATTTAGCTTGTGCGCGTGCATTCAATTCGCCCAGTTCATCCAAAAACAAAGTACCACCATGAGCTCGTTCAAAGCGGCCCGGCCGGGATTTATCTGCGCCGGTATAACCGCCTTTTTCCACGCCGAATAATTCCGATTCGACCAACTCACGGGGTAAGGCGGCACAGTTGACCGCAATAAAAGGCCCATTACGCCGCTTGCCCATCTGATGCAGAGCTTGCGAGAATACCTCCTTGCCAACCCCGGTTTCGCCCAACATTAACACTGTGACATCGGTTTCAGCGGCTTTGCGTAACAAATACATAATGTCACGAATCTGCGGTGAATCGGCAATAATGTGTTCAGGACGAGCGCTACCGGTCATTTCTTTGCGCAAGAACTGAACTTCTTCTTCCAAGGAATGCAGCTTCTTCGCCATCGATTGCAGAGAAAATAAATCCTTTAATTCATTGGCATCTTCCCAATCTTCCAGGGGTTTACCAATGATGCGGCATTGGCTATCCCCTTTGCCAATGCACTCGACTTCTTTGAAATAAATCGGTTTACCCATAAAAGCGCTGGTATAGCCTGTGGCATAGCCCAATAAATTCCAACACACCGGATGATCAGTCAGACCATAAAGGCGCATATGTTCAGCGGCTTCAAACGAGTTTTTCCACGTAAACTCAGCATAGAAATGGCCTTTGTCGATGTCCATTTCCACACGAATGGGTTCTGCGCTCACCACGCCTTCTAAAGCATGTAATTGTGGCCCAACCAAAAAGCGTTCCATGGTAGCGGCATCGGCACGAATCTTTTTTGCCAATTGCATATCGGATTGAGCAGCGGTATAGCCCATACGCATTAAAATCCCGCGCGCGTAATCTTCTCCAAATGATTCAATCAGTTCGCTACGAATGGATCCAAACGCGGATGCATGTAGCAAAATCATACGCTGCTGCCCTAACCAGATATTGCCCGCCTCCTCCTCGAAACGAATCATAGTTTTCAGATCGTGGTTGGATGGATAAGCAGATTTTTTCCCATGACGACTCATGAACAGGCACTCCTCAATGACTGTTTCCTCTCCTGAAACAAGCATAAAGCAATTAGCTAGAGAAGCAAACAATTATCGATATTTAAAATAATATCGATATTTTGGCGACCAATGTAAATTAGGATTTACGATAGTATTGTAGAAATATTAACTTAATCAAAGCATTGTTAATATTAATCAGGTACAAGCATATATGATCAAAAAAATGTCAAATTGTATTTAATAAAGCGGATCATTTCCTAATATTAGTGTGGAATAAGCTCAATCAATAAGTTATTTTAATTGATACTAATAAGCGAGCGGAGCCTGCCAGCTATGCCACCAAATAGCCGTTACACCCCCCTAAAAAGATGGGTTAGTTTGTTTCTGTGTATATTATTTCTGCAAACCTACCCAGCGTTAGCTGCACCCGGGGTTTATCCTTTCACCAATCCTATCGAGTTGAATGATTTCACTGCTTATAACGTGACCAGCAGTGATTTTAGTAATGGTCAACTGCTGATTCGTGACAATCAAACCAATAATTATCGAGATGCTGGCATTCTGACTAAAGCGAGTTATGCAGGTGATGT
>CAZCJE010000136.1:0-4829 GCA_964498805.1 uncultured Thiothrix sp. | reverse complement strand
TGGTTCTTCTATTATGAACAATCGCTGATGAGCATGATGATGCAAGCACCGGATTTATTTGGTTATATTGCTGTGGTGTTAGGCGTGACCGCGCTGATGATTACTGGCGGTTTAGGTGCGTTGTATCAACGCTTGGTTAGTAAGCGTTGAAGGGGAAAACGCTGGCCATAGCCCTATGACCAGCATCTGAAGCCTGTAAGTCTATTAACTATTAGCCAAGGATATGGTAACCACCGTCAATATGGTGAATGCCACCGGTGACATTGATGGCGGCACCACTAGCGAGGAACGCGGCATAAGCGCCTACATCTTCAATGGTAGCTAAGTGATGAGTAGGGGCAGTTTCGGCTGCTTTTTCCATCAATTCGTCAAAGTGGTCAATACCGCTGGCTGCCCGTGTTTTGATTGGCCCTGGGGACAAGGCGTGTACAGAGATACCTTTTGGCCCTAATTCTACCGCGGCATAACGGGTAGCCATTTCCAGCGCGGCTTTGACCGGGCCCATCATATTATAATGTTTGATTACTTTTTCAGCGCCATAGTAAGTAACCGCCATGCAAGTACCGCCTTGTGGCATTAGTGGCTCAGCGTAACGGATCATACGCAGGAAAGAGTGCACGGAAATATCCATTGCCACACTGAAACCTTCGCGAGAAGAATCAATTACGCGGCCGTGCAGGTCATCCTTGGGGCAAAAAGCAATCGAATGCACCAGAATATCCAGGCCACCCCATTCTTTTTCAATACGGTTAAAGACCTTTTCCAGTTCGTGATCGTATTGAACATCCAATTGCTCAACAATCGAGGCATCAACTTTTTCAGCCAATGGACGTACAAAACGTTCTGCTTTTTCATTCAGATAGGTAATGGCTAGGTCAGCACCAAGAGAGTGGAATGCTTTAGCACAACCCCAAGCAATAGATTGATCATTGGCAATGCCAACGATAAGCGCGCGTTTGCCTTTTAGAGAGAACATAGTGAGTCTCCGTTTATCCTAAATTTGTTGCTATGCACAAAGTCTGCCTGAATTCGTAAGTGATGTGTGTGACACTTATTTGAATCCATTCAGAACTATTGTGTTGAAAGGAAACTCCATAGCGGGCGGTGTCTTAGACCGCTTGTTTATGGTTTTTATTGCATTGCAACATAACGCAAACCGCCTCTGTATTTCAATAATTCCAGCTAATCAGTAGGGTGGTTTTGTGCAAAAAATTGACTTTTGTAGATAAAAGGTAGGTATTAAGCGCTAATATTTGAGGCAGACAACAATTTAGCCAGAAAAATAGCCGGTGCGTGGCAGACCGGAGTACTTCTTAACGGCATCGAAGTACCCCGGCAAACGGTCTTAAGCGCCTAACAGGGCTTTTTTCAGACTCTCTTGTACAGGATGATCGCCTAACCACAGCCCAAAAAAGGTTTGTTTGAAGTCGCTGCCTGTTATCGTCGCGGCATCAGCACCATTTTTGATGATGGTGATGGTAGTGGGTGTGTAAACAAAGTCATACACATCGCCTTTTTGGATTTTGCTTTTGAACACATTAATCAGCTGATCAATGCGTGGTTGTAAAGCAGCACTAGCGCCAGCCTGTTTGAAACCATCACGCACCGCTTCGGTCATGTTTTCACTGGTAATCATGCCGGAGGTAATGACTAAGCGCATGGCCATCGGTTGTTCGGTGGTCAGAATTGCTTTGGCATCCTGATTTTTGGCGGGTAGGTATAAACCTGCATCATACAAATGAAAAACCGCTTTGGTACGAGTGCCTTTGCCATTCAGGGTCAAGGTTTGCCCGGCAAAGGTTTGTTCAGCAGGAAAGGGGTCAGCTGCATGACTAATAGCGGGTAATAAGCTTACCAGTACTATTAAGCAGTATTTTAATAAAGTGCGCATACTAGCCTCCTGAGTTTATAGGGTGAACCTATCTATATCATTGTGACCTCAGCAAAATAAAGTCATGCCATAAGTTTTTCGATATAAGCGTAAAAATTAATCGATATAGCAAGGACCTTAATGTACAGAATAAGTTAACGTTAGCGTCAATTTGATGAATAAACGTGTGTTTATTGGCGACTAGAAAAATAAAAACCCCGACGGGCTAGGAACGGGGTTAGTTATGGAGAGAACTTGAACTTTTGTCATTCACCGCCACTAGAATACTTTTTGTATCCCTGATACTTGAGGAGTCTTCCTTAATTATGTTTTTGTTTTTATAAGTTTTGCTTCTTTTCACCCTGGCAGTCGGCGTTTATTGGCGGGCCAATGTGGGGTTGGCTGCTTATTAGTTTAGTGATTTAAATTTAGCGGCATAGGGCGGAAGCTATTAACGGTCGGTTTTGTTACCTAAGCGGTTTCCCGATCATCGGCTTGCGCATAGCTCTGGAAAACCATCTGCTAGACTAATACTCACCTTAATTAACTAATGAAAACAATAATGTTATGAACACTGGTCTCATTATTTTCTTTTCCTTACTTGGCGGTGTGGTGTTGTGGGGTATTTTGCTCTATAACCAGTTGGTATTACTGAAAAATAATGCTGAAAAGGCGTGGAGCAATACGGATGTTTTGCTTAGACAGCGCAATAGTGAATTGCCCAAATTGGTGGCTGTCTGTAAGGAACATATGCAGTACGAACAGCAAACGTTGCAGAAAGTGATGGAGGCACGCAACCTGATTGCTAGTGCTTTGCAAGCCAATAATATGCAAGCACTGGATGCTGCTGAGGAACAGTTGCGTATAGGTCTGGGTAATTTGTTTGCAGTTGCCGAAGCCTATCCTGAATTGAAGGCTAGTGACTCGTTTCAGCATTTGCGTCAACGCGTAACTAGCCTTGAAGATAGTATTGCAGATCGGCGAGAATTCTATAATGACTCTGCTACTATTAATAATGTAAGGATTGAACAATTTCCGGATGTGCTCATTGCCAAAGCTTTGAGTTTTAAACACTTTCGGTTAATGACTTTCAATGCTGAGGAGACACGCGATGTGGATGTGGCTCAACATTTTACGTCCTAAACGCGGTTTTTTAATGCACTTTGCCTCAACTTTCCGAGGTATATTGGTTTGGGTCATCATTAGCCTATGGTTATATCGCGCCTATGGACCACAAGTTTTGTTATTGCCTGCTACCTTTAGCCTGCTTTTTTCGTTGGGTCTATACCGGCGTTATCGCCTGATTGTTGACACGCCGACGTCCAAACTCAGTAGCGGCGCACAAGGTTATGTGGAATTACAAGGCATCGCTGCATTGCTGGAAGGAGAATATATGCGCGGTTTGCCTGAATTGCCGGTAACGTTGTGGTTACCCGGCTACATAGAAGATGAACCGTTTGTGCTAACGGATGAACAGGGCTGTTGTGTTGTGAATCCTCAGTCTATTGAGCTGGTGGTGCGACCGGCGGATAACCATTGGTGGTGGTTGCCAGCCATTTACCCCGGTCAGGTTTTATATGCTTTGGGTGAATTGCGTACCTATAGTGGCGAAAATCTGACAGTCAATTATCGGCAACGTTTGTTGGAAGTATTAGCTGATTGGAAACGTAGACCTTTTTTGCTATTACAGCAATTTGATACCAACCGCAATGGCAAGCTAGACCCGGATGAATGGTCTGTTGTACAGGATGCAGCGGCGCGTTGGGTGGAGGATGATATTAAGGAACACAAGGCTACCCGTCAGACTCATTGGTTAGATGTAGACAAAGCTGGGCAATGGTGTATGGTGACAAATATTCCACCAGAATCATTAGCCAAGCGTTATTATGGGTTTGCATGGCTGCATGGATTAGGTTGGTTAGGCACACTTTTGTGGCTAATGTGACAGGTTTGCAACAGCTTTTCTTACCTGTCTGTTTACTTTTCCTATCGCAAATGACATGATTGGTGGCCATAGGCAATTTCACTTTGAAGGTGGGGGAATTGCTTGGTGAGAGGTGTATACATGGCTGTCCAGCCGTAGATTGTCGACAATGTAATTTTTAAGATGATGCATACGGTTCACTATCGTATGGGCAAGGCTGGTAACTATGTGCTTGAGGAGTTTTTTTTAACGGAGGAGTCATTATACATGGCATCAACAGTCGTCGATTGGGCTGCGATTGATCGCGACCCGCGTTTTCGGGCTTTGCATAAGAAGAAGACTACCTTCTTATGGAGCTTGATGTTCATATCCATCGCTTATTACTTCCTGCTTCCAATTGGTGCAGCTTACTACCCGGACTTGTTCAAAACTAAGGTGTGGGGTCCCGTCAACTTCGGTTTGCTGTTTGCGTTATCCGAATTCGTGGTCGCTTGGAGTGTAGCTGCTATCTATGCTCGTCGCGCTAACCGTGAATTTGACCAAATGTCATCTGAAATTGTTCGCGACTTAACCTGATCGTGTGAGGGAGAGATACATGAAGAAAACTTTCTGGGCCGGTTCCGGGGCCGTGTTGCTGGCATTATTAAGCCAGTCAGCATTGGCGGCTAATGGGGGTGCGGTAGCCCCTGAATACAAGTGGCTGACGTTTGCGGTGTTTGGCGCGATTATCGGCCTAACTATGTACGTTACTTATCGTGCTGCTAAACAAACTGCTTCTGCTGCAGACTTCTATGCGGCTGGTCGTTCCGTTACAGGTGTCCAAAACGGTTGGGCAATTGCCGGTGACTACTTGTCTGCTGCTTCCTTCCTGGGTATCGCAGGTCTGATTTCCCTCTATGGTTATGATGGTTTCATGTACTCCGTAGGCTGGTTGATGGCTTATATCACTGTACTGCTGGTTATTGCTGAACCCTGCCGTAACATTGGTAAATATACCCTCGGTGACATTCTGGCTTTCCGTAACAATCCAAAAGC
>CAZCJE010000135.1:0-4992 GCA_964498805.1 uncultured Thiothrix sp. | reverse complement strand
CTCTGCCATCATGTCGGGTTGTGCGAGTATGATGAACTTTAATCCGGAAGCGTTTTAAACGGGGTAGCGCATGGAACCTGTCATTAAACTAGCCATTGATGAACACATAGCCACCCTCACCCTGAATCGGCCCCAAAGCCTTAATAGCCTCAATGCTGCCATGGCCAGTGCCCTACGCGCTTATTGCCAGCAATTGAGCGACGATACTCAAGTGCGCTGTGTGATTATTCAAGGTGAAGGTGGGCATTTCATGGCCGGTGGGGATATTGGTTATTTTGCCCAAAGCCTGCAATTAGCCGAGGAGGAACGCTATCAACAGGTTAGCGGCATTATTGCCATTGTACACGAGGCTATTACCGCTATACGTGGCATGCCCAAACCCGTGATTGCATCGGTGTCGGGGGCAGTCGCTGGGTTTGGTATTAGCCTGATGGCGGCTTGTGATCTGGCGATTGCCGCAGAGAATAGCCGCTTTGCCTCGGCCTATTGTCAGCTAGGTGTCTCCCCCGATGGCGGCAATACTTATTTCCTACCGCGCAGTATTGGCGAAAAACGCAGTAAATTCCTGACGTTTTTAGGCGATCCGCTGGATGCCCACACCGCTTTAAACATGGGCTTAATCAATCAGGTAGTGAGTGTGGAAGAATTGCCGCACGCTACTCTTAAGCTGGCAAAACGTTTGTGTCAGGCACCGGCTAAAGCAGTAGCCAATGCCAAGCAATTGCTTAATACCTCGCTTAATCATACGCTGGAGCAACAGTTACAGGCGGAACAAGCCGGTTTTGCCGGTTGTACGTTAACGGCAGACTTTGCCGAGGGTGTCAGGGCTTTTCTGCAAAAGCGTCCACCCCGGTTTGGATCATCTTAACCTCCCTAATGAGCTTGTCTTAGGGGCAAGACTCATGAGGGGATTCAGCATGCTTACCCGATAGGGAAAGCGTAAGGCGGTCAATAAGAGGAAACCAGTATGCATACTCTCAAGGGAAAAACCCTGTTCATTACCGGTGGCAGTCGTGGCATTGGCTTAGCGATTGCCCTGAAAGCAGCTGCTGAAGGCGCGAATATTGCCATTGCCGCTAAGACCACCGAACCGCATCCCAAATTACCGGGTACTATTTATAGCGCCGCTGAGGAAATTGAAGCCGCTGGTGGTAAAGCTTTGCCTTTGCAAGTCGATATTCGCGATGAAAATCAGATTAGTGCAGCAGTACAGCAAACCGTGGATACCTTTGGCGGCCTGGATATTCTGGTGAATAATGCCAGTGCTATTAGCCTTACCGGCACACTCGATACCCCCATGAAGCGTTACGACCTGATGCAACAAGTGAATGCACGCGGTACCTATGCGACCTCGCAAGCGTGTCTGCCGTTTCTGCTGAAGGCGGAGAATCCGCATATCCTCATGCTCTCACCGCCACTTTCTATGCATCCACGTTGGTTTAAAAATCACGTTGCCTACACCATGGCTAAATACGGCATGAGTATGTGTGTGCTGGGAATGGCAGAAGAATTCCGTGGACGTGTGGCCGTCAATGCGCTATGGCCACGCACGGTTATTCTCACCGCTGCTATTCAAATGCTCGGTGATAAGGTCAAACCGGATTTATGCCGCAAACCGGAGATTGTTGCTGATGCCGCTTGTACAATTTTCAAGCGTAGTGCGCGCCATAATACTGGGCATTTTTATATTGATGATGAAGTGCTAGCCGCTGAAGGTATGCATGATTTTTCTGCCTATGCCGTCAATCCAGCTAGCCCCTTGTTAAAAGATTTGTTCCTCGAAGGTGCCCCGACGGTATGACTGACTAATACCTAATAGCCGTAACATTAGCGGACACCTGCCACACCGTTGGCAGTTTCGAGACTAACAACAATTCATCGAGAGGAGAGAGGAGATGGAGAAGGTATGGTTAAAAAGTTATCCGCCTTATGTTCCGGCTGAGATTGATACCCATGAGTATCGCTCGCTGGTTGATTTGTTCCAGCACACGGTTAAGACCTACCCCGGACGCCCTGCCTATAGCAATATGGGCAAGGTATTAACCTATGCCGAAGTCGATGAATTAACCAAAGCCTTTGCGGCCTATCTTGTACACGGTGCCGGGTTAAAAGCGGGTGATCGCATTGCTATTATGATGCCCAACCTGCTGCAATACCCGATTGCCTTGTTTGGGGCATTACGCGCTGGCTTAATCGTGGTGAATACCAATCCTTTGTACACCGACCGCGAACTGGAACATCAGCTCAAGGATTCACAAGCTTCCGCCATTGTTATTCTCGCTAATTTTGCGCATACCCTGGAAAATGTGCTGGATGAGGTGAATCTCAAAACCATTATTACCACCGAAATTGGCGACTTGCTGGGTTTTCCCAAAGCATTGCTGGTTAATAGCGTGGTCAAATATGTCAAAAAAATGGTGCCACCTTTCAAGCTGCCGGAAGCGATTAAATTCAATCAGGTCATCCGTTTAGGCAAACAGTATGCGGTGAATTTCCAGGATGCTAATCCCAGCCATGAAGACTTAGCCTTCTTGCAATACACCGGCGGTACGACCGGCGTGGCCAAAGGTGCGATGCTGAGCCATCGCAATATGCTCGCCAATATGTTGCAAGCAGCCGCATGGACGGCCAAGGATTTACAAACCGGGCAAGAAGTGTTTATTACCGCCCTGCCCCTCTATCACGTATTTGCTCTGACCGCTAATGCGCTGTTTGCACTGGAATTGGGGGCGAAAAATATCCTCATTACCAATCCGCGTGATTTACCCGCGCTGATTAAAGAATTGCAGCGCGAACCGTTTACCTTTATCTCTGGGGTTAATACCTTGTTCAATGCCATGCTGCATGCCAAAGATATCGACAAGGTGGATTTTTCCAAGCTAAAAGTCACCCTCGGTGGCGGTATGGCAGTGCAACGCCCGGTAGCAGAACGCTGGAAAGCGCTCACAGGTGTAACTTTGCTGGAAGCGTATGGCCTGACCGAAACTTCGCCAGCGGTCTGTATTAACCCAGTCGATTTACAAGACTTTAATGGCATGATTGGCCTGCCGATTCCTTCTACCGAAATCTCGATGCATGACGAATACGGCCAGGAACTCGCTATCGGTCAAACTGGCGAGCTGTGGGTACGTGGCCCGCAAGTGATGCAAGGTTACTGGCAGCGCCCGGATGAAACCGCCAAGGTGATGCCGGGTGATGGCTGGTTACGTACTGGCGATGTGGCCGTGGTGAATGAACAGGGCTTTGTTAAACTGGTGGATCGCATTAAGGATATGGTGCTGGTATCCGGCTTTAATGTTTACCCCAATGAAGTTGAGGATGTGTTAGCAGGGCACCCCAAAGTGCTCGAAGCAGGCGTGATTGGCATTAAAGATGAACATTCCGGCGAAGTGGTGAAAGCGTTTGTGGTGAAAAAGGATGAAAGCCTCACCGCACAAGAGCTAATGGATTATTGCCACCAAAACCTATCGCGGTATAAATGCCCGAAACAAATTGTCTTTGTCGACAGTTTGCCAAAAAGCAATGTCGGTAAAATCCTGCGCAAAGAATTACGTAAGCTCTAGAATTTTCTTTCAAAGGGTCAGCCATTTATAGGGAATGGTTGATCCTGCCTAACTTGACAGCCTTGGACGTTTAGCAAATACAGGCACTCATACCTATCGTGACTATCAGGCAGCCAAACCGATATTGGTAGCAGGCATAGGAATAAAACCCGGTAAGTTTTCCACGCGTTTTAACCAAGCGCGAATATTCGGGTAAGGTTCAAGCGAGACATCCCCCTCAGGGGCATGCGCGATATAGCTGTAGCAAGCAATATCCGCAATGGTACGTTGTGCAGCGGCTAACCATTCACGATCTTGCAAATGAGCTTCAAGCATATCGAATAATTGCTGAGCAGCGGCTTTGCTGGCTTCATGATCAAATTTCATACCAAAGACCGTGACTAAACGTGCACTGCATGGCCCGCGAAACACCTCCCCTGACGCCAATGATAAAAAGCGTTGTACCATTGCAGCCCCTGCCGGGTCTTCTGGCAGCCAAGTGGTATCGCCGTATTTTTTTGCCAAATACACCAAAATTGCAGTCGAATCCCAGACGATTTCGCCATTGTCATCCAATACCGGCACATTACCGAAAGGGTTTATAGCGCGGTAAAATGGCTGATTTTGTTCACCTGTTAATAAATCCACTGGACGCAATTCATACGCCAAACCCAATAACGAGGCCATTAAACGAGCACGATGCGCATGACCGGATTTTGCAAAATCGTACAACTTCAGCGGTGGTTGTGGTGCTGACATGGCGTAATTCCTCCTCTCAAACCGAACATTCGGTACAAAAAAGAGTAATAATAAACACCATCACGGTCAAGTACTGTCAACTAGGAGGGATTCAAGGCGTCGATTCGGAACGTAATAATTGCTCAGGGAATTGGCCTAACAAACGTAGAAAAGGTTCGTTTGAACCAAGGGTGCGCGAAATCACCAACGCCCCTTGAATGCCAATCACCGCTTGTTCGCCGCGGCGTTGGGCTTCAACAGCATTAATACCGCTTTCTTGTGCCAATTCACTAAACATCTGCATCATGGCCTGTGTGCCTACCCGTAATTGCTCTTGAAACAAGGTATTAGCTGAGCCAATACTAAAAATATTAAGCAAACACGAACGTGCACCATCAGCATAGAATGCGGCTAAACCTTGTGCACATGCCTGTAAACGTTGCAGCGGGGTTTGTTGGGTTTGGCGTAAAGGCGCAATCACTAATTCTTCAAAACTGCTCATAACCCAAGCCCATGCCGCTTGCGCCATATCGGTTTTGCCATTGGGAAAATGGTGATATAGGCTTGAGCGCCCCAAACCTGTCGCTTGCGATAAAATCGACAAACTTGCGCCTTCATAACCGTGCTCACGAAAAGCCGCAACAATGCGTTGAATGACTTCATCTTTGGATAGGTTGGTCGCCATTATTACTCACTTATGCGGAAACTTACC
>CAZCJE010000134.1:0-5367 GCA_964498805.1 uncultured Thiothrix sp. | reverse complement strand
TGCAGAGTTTACGGAATTGCTTGGAATTCTAGCATGGCAATGCTTTAAAAGAATATATTTATGATTTCTTGTCGGATTTTTATTTCGATTTTTTAAATTAGGTGGTGGTAATAGCAGAAGGATTCTGTAGCCATTTCCTTATATGGGTAGCTGTTGAAATGTAACCTCACCTGCCTGTTGTGTAGGCATCAAGGTTACGTTATGAAATGGCAGGGTGCTTCAATCGTGTGAAACACTTTTTGCAATAATTTGGATGGGCAAAAACATTGGCAAAGGTTCAGGACGAGATCCCAATTCGCCACTAATAATATCCAAAGCTGCAAAACCTAACTGTTTATAGAAAGGAATTGCTTTGGGTTTGGCATCCACAACGATACCTACACAACCTGCTTGATCACGCTGCTGCAATGCTAGTTCCAACATTGCTTTTAGCAATAATTTACCAATGCCATGGCCCTGAAATCGTTGATCTACTGCCAAACGGGCAATGCGTAGAATTGGTAATGGGTAGTCAGGTAAGCGTTTGCGCACAACATGGCTTAATGTTTCAGTGCTGATTTCGCCACTACTAACCGTAACAAAACCTACCAGCTGTGCCGCACACTCGGCGACGTAAGTTGTGCCAATGTAATGGCGAAATTGATTTTGTCCTGCAAAGCGCTGAAAAAAACGATCCAGCTCAATATCCCCGCTGGAAAACTGTGTTCGATCATCCTCTACTGTTAAACGCCGTATCTGTACGGTCAATCCCTCAGGCATTGCTTATTTTCCAGACATTAAGGCGCGTAACGCGGGTGTTGGTTGCTCATTGCTTTCCAAACGTTCGACTAGTTGTAACATGGAGCTGTTACTCACAACTAAGCGGGCAGGAATAATCAAATCAGCAGGAATTTCACGCAATGCTTGTAAAAAATGCTGTAAAGCACTTTCAATCATAAACGCTTTTGTCACCCCTTTACGTTTTACGTAAGCATCAATTTGTTGCTTGGTTTCTTCGGAAATATAAGCGGAGATTTGGGTTGTGGTGCTCATGGTTCTTGTCCTCTACAAATTTGTAGAAATGTATGAACAGTTTAGCGAAACCCAATCACCTAAGCTAGTACCAGGCAAACAAACGCTTACGCTTGGACTTTTTCAGGTGGCTACCAGTAAATGGTGTAGATTGGCAGCGGCTTTTGAGAGGGCTTCCTGTAAGGGGTGTTCAAACAGGCCATGACCTGCTGTTACCGGGATAATTGTGAGTTCTGGCAATTGCGCTTTGAGGGCTTGCACGCTTTCAAAGCGGCAAACTTTGTCGTGAATGCCGTGTATGGCTACCACGGGAATGGCGTGCATGCTGTCGATATCGGGTAAGACACCATCCGGCGGCAGGAAAAAATCGTGATAGGCGTAATGGCTATAAACCCGCAGCCGTTCAATCGATTTGCTCCAAGTAATGGAGGCTGGATTAAACACCGGCGGCGGTATGCCCATAATCGCGCTTTCCCAGCTATCCCACGCTAAGGCAGCGCGGTAGGCAGTTTCCAATGAAGCATCGGGGTCTGTTAAAAGCGGATATAACGTGGTGATAGGGTTCTCACCAAAACGGCTATGCAAGGCATTGACTAATTGTTGATACGCTTGCGGGAATTGTTGAGCCACCCCATCGGGCATACTAAACCATTGCCAATCTTCTTGACGTGCCAGAAACGCACCGCGCAATAACAACCCTAGGACGTTTTCGGGGACATATTTAGCATATTCCAGCGCAAGGGTAGCGCCCCATGACCCGCCGTAGATAACCCAGCGTTCAATCCCCCGATACACGCGCAAGGTTTCCATATCCGCTACTAGGTCAGTGGTGGTATTGCCTAATAACCAACCGCGTGGGGTGGATAGACCACAGCCGCGCTGATCAACTTGGATAATGCGAAAACCTTGCGGATGCAGCAGTTTGGCATGTTCCGGATTGCAGCCGGAACCGGGGCCGCCATGCATGAATAACAAGGGAATACCGTGCGGATTACCGTATTCGGCATAGTACAGCGTATGACCATGACTAACAGGTAAATAACCGGCGGCATAAGGTTTCATAGTCGGGCAACACGGGGTTCCATAGTTCGAGTTTCACCGGAAAGTTTAAAAAACGCTTCCAGTAGGGAAGGCGTATCCGTTTGCGCCATCAGTGCTGCCGGGGTGGTTTGCGCCAGCAAATGCCCTTTGTGCAACACCAGCACTTGATCAGCGCCTTCGGCTTCATCAATCAGATGGGTAGCCCATAATACGCTTAAGTGCTTTTCCTGACAGAGCTGGTGGACATAAGCCAATAAACTCGCACGCGAAGCCGGGTCAAGCCCGACGGTGGCTTCATCCATTAGCAACAACTTGGGTTGCGTGAGTAGCGCGCGCGCCAGTTCGACTTTGCGCCGATTACCGCCACTGAGAGTACGACAAGCCTGTTTCGCCACATTGCTTAGTTCCAGTTGGCTGAGCATTTGCTGGCTGCGTTGGCGAATAAGGCCACTTGGCATACCATGCAAACGGCCATAAAAATCCAGATTCGCTTGTACGCTTAAATCTAGATCCAGCGCCGGTTGCTGAAACACCACGCCCATATGCGCTAATACTTGCGGCAGATGTTCGCGGATACTGATGTTATTGAGGTGAATTTCACCTTCATCCGGAACAAATAGGCCGGTTAATAACTGAAACAGGGTACTTTTACCGGCACCATTAGGGCCTAGCAGGGCATGAAAGCCGCTACCCAACTGAAAACTGACCTGATTAACCGCACGTACTTTGCCGTAACTTTTGCTGACGGCTTCGACAGTCAGTATCGGGGGTGGGGACATATCAAGGCTCCTTGGCAACGGGGTTCAACAAACCGGACAGTAATGCGGGATGCGTTTGCAGCAATTCCGCCTGCAAGGGTTGCAAGGCGCTTGCGGCTAACGGACGCGGACGTGCCAAAGGTACAGTGTAGTCCAGAATTACCTGTGCCGGGCGCGCCGACAGGAACAAAATCCTGTCAGCTAGTAATAAAGCTTCATTCAGGTTATGGGTGACCAAGACCACGGTCGGGCGGTTTTTTTCCCATAATTGCAGCAGTAAATGCCGTAAACCTTGGGCCGTCGGCTCATCCAGCGATTGGAAAGGTTCATCCATTAATAACAGCCCCGGCTCGGTGACAAAAGCACGCACTAACGCGGCGCGACGTTTCATCCCACCGGAAAGCTGAGTGGGAAAATGGTGGCGAAAATCCTGTAAAGCCATATCCGTCAACAGTTGTTCCATGCGTGCAAAGCGCTGGCTATCGGCTTGGCGTTGTGGTGCATCCAAAACCAGCCGAATATTATCCTCGACACTTAACCAGGGCATTAAACGCGGTTCTTGAAACATGAAACTGAGGGTGGTCGTAGCGGGGTAAGCAATCGAACCGTCATAGTCATTATCCAGCCCGGCTAGCATATTCAAAAGGGTGGTTTTGCCAGTACCGGAGGGGCCAACAATGGCAATGAATTCGCCTTTTGCTGCGGAAAATTGTAAATTTTGTGCAGTTTGTACACCAGAAGGGTAAATTTTGCTGCGTAATTGCACAGAAAGGAAACTCATGCGCGCCACCGATTCAGATGTCGTTCTAGTGGGCGTAGACCCCATTTTTCCAGCGCCAACACAATCAGGGCAAACGCTAGCGTATAAGCCAGAATGCCTTTGATGTCGAAGAAGTGGAAATAGTTACCGAGCTGAAAACCCACACCATTACTGCGCCCAAGCAGTTCTACCACTAAGACAATTTTCCAGATGAGCGCCAGACCATTACGTGCTGAGGCAAACAGATACGGGTACAGTTGCGGTAAATACACTTTGCTAAAGGTTTGCCAGCGATCCAGCCGGTAGACTTGGGCGACTTGCAATAAATCCTGATCCACTGCGCGCGCGCCTTCGCGTACAGTTACCACCACGGTGGGAATCTTATTCAGTGCTACCGCTAGCACCGCGGCGGTTTCACCCAAGCCTAGCCAGATATAGCAAAGGATAATGGTAACGAGGGCGGGAATATTCAAAGCCAGAATAATCAGTACATCCAGCAATTCATTCCACAACGGACGGCTGCCCATGAGAATGCCCAGCGCCACTCCGACTAGCATGGCGAGTACAAAACTGGCGATTACGCGCAACAGGGTTACGCCAAGATGAAATAGCAGTTGGCCATTGAATAATTGCTCTAGCAAGGTTCCCACCACCGCTAAAGGCCCCGGTAGGGCACGACTTTGTAGCCACCAAGCCAGTACTTGCCATAGCAATACAAAGCCAGCGATGACAAGCAAACGAGGATTACGCCAGCCTTGCTGCCTGCTCATGGCGTACAAGCGGGCAGACTAAAACCTGACCAGAACACGCCGGGTTCTAGCGTTTTGGTATCACCGACCAGTTCTTGACCGCCCGTTTCCGCCAGAATGCGGAAAGTATCGGTAGCCGCTTGTTTTTCTTTATCGCCAAAGCAACTGGGGATACCGGCACGGAAGGCATCACGTAAGGCTTTAAAGATAGCATCGCTATCGGCTTTCATGCGCGGGCGCAAACGCTCCCATTCCGGGTCAGAATCCTTGAGAATCTGTTTGGCTTCATATGAAGCACTCAGGAAACCTTTAACCGCATCGTTGTGTTGTTTGGCCCATTTTTCACTGAATACCCAGCCAATCAGCGGCACTTGTGCCTTAATGCCTAAGCCTTCCAACACCTGCGGTATGGTAATCACCGTAGTGAGGCCAGCATCTTGTAAGCGCGCGGCGTAATGCCAAAAGTTCAGCACTGCATCCAGTTCATTGCGTTGGATTAGTTCATTTAACAAAGGTGGGGCGGCAAATTGCACGTTGGCAATGGCGGGTAAATCCAATTGCTGGGTTTTGAGGGCATAAGCGCGTAATAACAGCCAGCTTTTATCATTCGGGCCACCGGCGACCCCAAGCTTTTTGCCTTTCAGATCCGCCAGCGTTTTAATGCCGCTGTCGGGTTTGACTTGTACGCTACCGACGGCGGTGGAATAAGGAAATTGGGTGTAATCTGCCCCAGCAGTACGTTGTCTGGCGACCCATACCCAATCCGCGACAATCATATCCACCGCGCCACCTTGCAAGGCAACGGTCGAGGCATCGGCGGATGCCAGTGGTACCACTTCAAGGTCAAAACCGTATTTTTGCGCCAACTGATGTTGCTGCATGACATCCAGCTCCCAGTTGACAGTGCCGAATTCGAGCACACCCACGCGGATTTTGTCCGCTGCAGTAGCCGGGTAGGTAAACCCTAGAATAAGAAACGCACACAACAGCGTAATGAGGCGAAATAGCCTGTGCATAATGTCCTCCTCTCCCCGATGACATTGATGCT
>CAZCJE010000133.1:0-5423 GCA_964498805.1 uncultured Thiothrix sp. | reverse complement strand
GCTGTTGCCGTTAAATCCTTAGTCGTTGACCAGCGGAAACGCGCATAAGTTGGAGCCGAGGTCATTGCCGTTGATGGGATCGTCACTGGTATACTGATGGTGCCACTGATACCGCTGCTGTATTGCAGATTAGTGGCAATTTGCTCGCCGGTATCGGCAAAGTCACCATCACCATTGAAGTCAATCCAACCTTGCAAATAACCACTACCGGCGGCTAATTGATTAATCGCGACGGTAATAGTGGCGCTTTGCCCATTGGTCAGCGCAGGAAGGGTGACGCCGTTTTCATCATCAGTACCGGTATTATCATCAACATCCGCACCACTGCCTAATGACGCGCTAATGTTATCCGCATCTGGGTCGCCAGTGCCAAGGGAGATACCACTGGTGATTTTATGTGAAGCATTGCCGTAAGTAGATGGCGCGTCGGATAAGTCGGTTTGAATAGCTGCAGTGGGGTCAGTCTGGTTACAAACAGCCTGCCGGTTGTTATAGCCGCCGGTTGAAGCCGTATAACCCCAGTAAGGTGTAGTAGTACCCAAATTAGTAATCAGGTCAACCACATTACTAGAACGTTGCACTTCATCAAAATAAGTAACTAAGGTTTTGGTGGCAGGATTCCAGGTAACACGGAAGGTGTGATAGGCATTATTCTCGATATTACCCAAATTGACAGGCCCAGCTAATGCCGTAGCCGCACCGTTATGCCGCCCATTACCATTGAGGTAAACCCCCAAATGGTCATTTGAACCGTCAACCGGGTCACTCCAACCCAAATCGCCATTGTTGTAAGTATCCAGCTCAACCACTAGTGAAGGGGTAATACCAGTGCCGGATTCATTATCACCGCTACCAATACCTCGGCCAGTCCTACCAATCGCGGTACTTCCGGTATTTTGCAGGGTAAAAGTCATGCCATCCGCACCGGTAGAATCTGCAGCCCCTAAGAAAACATTGGCTTTATAGTCAAAAGGCTGAGCCAAATTAATCCGGTTAGTTCCCCAGACTGCGCCGATTTGGCTGTTAAGCGCCGGGGTCAACTGATACTCATTGTTAGCCAGTACAGTCGCATTACCTACCGTCGTCACCGGCAAGGCCAAACAACTCATGCCTGTAATAATCGTTACCGTATAGTCTTCTACCTCACCATCAGTAGCGACAGCTGTTGCTGTTAGACCTTGTGTACTTGACCAACGGAAACGCGCATAAGTGGTAGTCGAACTAGCAGTAGCTGGTACCGTGAGACTTACCGCGATTTTACCCGTGGTACTATCGGTATCCCCACTGCCATTATCTTGCAGATTGGTAATAATTTGTTCGCCAGCATCGGCAAAATCGCCATCAGCATTCCAGTCTATCCAACCTTGTAGATAGCCGCCTGTACCCGCAATCGTCGCACTAATAGTCGCGCTTTGACCCTGCGTCAGTGAGGACAGAGTGACCCCGTCTTCATCATCACTACCCGTAGTATCGTCACCATCTGCGCTAGTACCTGGCATAGCCGCTGCTTCGCTATCCGGGTCTGCTGCCCCGATATGCATACCGGCTACAATCGCGTGTGCAGGTGCCCCATATGTTGCGGGGGCGTCACTATAGTCATATTTAACAGCGGTCACGGCATAATCTTCGATTTCACCATCAGCCGCTGTACCTGTCGCAGTGATACCGCTAGTGGATGACCAGCGGAAACGCGCTATACGTGTACCCGCGACTAAACCACTTGGCGGTGTGACACTCCACGCAATCGTACCCGTGGTGGCATTGGTATCACCTGTACCATTATCTTGCAGGTCTGTGGCAATTTGCTCACCAGCATCGGCAAAATCATTATCACCGTTCCAATCCACCCACGCTTGCAAATAACCACCTGCGCCAGTGACTTTAGCGGTTAAGGTTGTCGCTGCCCCCGCTACTAATGCAGCCGGTAAGGTCATACCGTCTTCATCGTCCAGCGTATCGCTGTCATCGCCTGTAGCAGTAGCATTGGGCTGATCTGCTTTTTCAGTATCCGGCTTTTGAGTACCAAGGTAATAGGTAGAAGCCGAGGTAATAGTAGCCTTGGTCAAAGCTGTTACGGTAGTGGCCGTAGTCGGTTGGGAACCCCCAGAGGCACTTAAGTCCACATAATGACCCAAGGTAGAGGCATAGGTATTCGGGGCATCCCCATAGTCAAACGGAATAAACACCCCAAAGGCAATTGCCTGTTTACCCCCTGCATTCATATCCACTGACAACTTAGACACATTCTCACTCATGGTCAGCAAGGTGCCACTGCCCGCAAATGCCAAATCATTTAAGAGTAAAGTTTTGCCACCATTGGAAAAGGTCGCATTGAGTACGCCAATACCTTCGAGGGGTTGAAAGGCATTGCCATCGGTTGTGACTTTCAAATACTCATTAGCGTTATCGGTATCTTCGGCATCTGCCCAGACAATATCTGCGGGTAAGGTTTTGCCGTTGAGGGTTACAGAAAAACTGATATCAAAGGCGGGGTCTTTAGAGTCAACGCTATTGGTTAAACCGATAGGGTTTAGCCCGCTATAGAAATCATCCAGCTTATCTCCCGTCCATGTACCCGTGATATAAGAAGTCATGGATTCGGTAATATTGGTGATTTGAGCATTGACGACTAAACCACTGGGTAAAGTCCAACTTTTATTGACGGTATCCCCCGTTGCAAAGGTTTCCCCGTTGCAGCTCCAATCCAGCCAGAACAGCTCATCACGATACAAGCCCGTACCACCAGTAGCATAACCGGAACCCGTCGCTGTGGTACCCGCTGGACAGTTATGTACCACTGGCACACTCAATGTAACCTGATAATCTTCCACCTCACCATCGCTGGCCATACCGGTTGGAGTCTTGCAGTTCCCGGCGGTTGAACACACCCTAAAACGCGCAAAACTGCTGCCACTACTGATTGTTCCCGGCACAGTAATGTTTAGGGTATTAGTGCCTGCTATGACTGCTTGGTCAGTGGCTATTTGTTCACCCACATCGGCAAAATCGCCATCCCGATTCCAGTCAATCCAGGCATTTAAGTAACCGCTACCACTAACATTGGCAGAAATACTGGCTGCTGCACCTTGTATAAAACTTGCAGGCAACGTAACGCCGTCCTCATCATCTGGTGTGCCGGTAGTGTCATCCAGGGTCGCGGTTGAGTTTTGCAACGTGCCAGTATCAGCGTCACGGTTAGTACCCAACGTTATCCCAGAAGCCAGATGGCTCGGGCCACTATCAGAGGCAAGGGTTTGGTAGTTACCTGTGCCTGTGCCTGTACCCGTGTCAGGGGCATCACCGTAATCGTATTCATCCAGAATGGAAGCACCGGCGAAATAAAACGCATCCCCACCGGTAGCACTCCAAGTGGATAACCCCCCATCGCCACGCAGATAGACCTTAAACTTTACTGACGAAATAGCATTCCCCGTTGCCAAGACCGAACCACAAGCGGCTACACCAGTCGCACAACTGGCATTCGGGTGAAGAGCGTTATTCAGAATCTGGCTAGAATTAACCATAAAATTGCTGGTACCAGATACCTTCGACAGGGTTATGCCAGGACTTGCGGCAGTATCTAAGTCCAGTTCTGTCGTAAAGCCCAACACCACGCTATTGGACGTAATTGAGCCCCCTAAGCCACTAAAATGTAAAGTCGGATTCGTCAGGGGGCGACTAAAACTAATGGTGAGGTCACCATAGTAGTAGCGCCCATTCGTAGCAGCTCCCGCATTATATAACGGTAAGGTACTAAGCATGAGTTGTACCGCGCCATTATTGGTGACGCTGATACCCTGCCCCACGGTAGAGGGTAACGAACTAAACATGGAATCACTCGGTGACCCAATGCCATTCAAGGTGGCGTAAAGAGCTGTGCCGGTATAGACAGTGCTGCCGGAAACAGGCGAAGTCACACCAAAACCGATTGCCCGCCCCGTGCTAATATTGGCTGTTGAGACACTGTGCTGGAAGTTGCTTAGACTCAGCGTAACGGTCACCGGGTTTGTTGAAGCTGTAAAGGTTGTTCCCGTCGGGTTATCGGTATTTCTGTACATGAGTACCGATTCATTAGCAATGCTTGGTCCATTGCCCGCAGGCCCACCTACACCCACTTCAAATTCCTGGGTGATCGGCGAGGCAAATGCTGGCACGACAGGTATGCCTACGCTGAATAATGTACATACTAGCCATAACCACCATCGGAAAATAATAACCGACCTTATCCTATTGAAAAGCTGCTGCAGTACAGACATAAATTTTATCATCTCTTTGTTTTTATTTATTTATCTAACCTGACAGCCACCGTTTAACGCGGGACTGTCATCCCCATGCTTTGGGCTTATGATTTCAATGATTTTCTCCGCAAAATGGTGGATCTATGCCCACAGAACACCAGACCGAATAGTAAATAGGTAATAAATTTAGTGATAACAGTAGCTTGCAGAATGAAAAACTACTGGCCAGAACAGAGTTAGAAGACCCCATTTTGTTGTATCTCTTTGTTAATTTTTATATTTTTTTAAATTTTGAAATATTTTAATAAAGCTGTTATTTTTTTACTAAAGTATCATCAGCTTGATACTTGCTTTTATTTAAAAAATATGAACTTATAATTATATTCAATCCGGCCTATTTTGAAAGTTGCTTATTTATGAACTCTAACTGAATATTTTTTTGAACCTCAGGTATTTACTAGGTATAAAAGTGACTTTATTAAATAAATAACCAAGACTATTAGGCAATCCAGTGCAATTTCTAATGGGGGAGTTTGGGCGTGAATGATGGCCGTAATAGGGTGAATATTCAGCATAACGGCTAGCTAACCAGACATAATAAGCAAAAGAATGTTGCACAAAAGCTCTGCTTTTATCACTCAGATGCGCTCAACAGAGAAAAATCATTGCTACAAAGACTCTATAAACATGAAATTAGACTGGTTTTGATCTGAGCCACGCAGATAGTGGCAGATTTTCCACTTGACTAATCAAGCTGTTATGATTATTAGCATTGCTACGGGTAACACATGATACCGTTACAGGTCTTAGTAAAAGGTAATAGGGATTAAAAGCCAAAAAAAACCGGCTAACCGTACCAAACTGCAAATACAGCTTCGCTCGCCAAATCTCAAATGGGCCAAACTTATCAGATAAACGGAATCGAAAGACGTGTAGGCAATAAAGGCGGGAAATTCAGACCGAACCCGCTCTGAAAGAGCGGGTTCTTAAGAGAACTTAATTTAGTGGATGGGTTATTGGACGGTTACTTCATATGCGACATCGCCCTTAGCTCCGGCTGGTAGCGAACCGGTAAAGGTCCACTCCAACGAATCAGCGCTAATGGCAGGGGTACATTGGCCGAGTGCTGTTGGCGTGGTGAGACATTTGGCACTACCGGTTACAAGCGTGGTGAAGGCCGGTACG
>CAZCJE010000132.1:0-5456 GCA_964498805.1 uncultured Thiothrix sp. | reverse complement strand
GGTGTGATTGAATGCCTGCCTTAATTTGTCAGGCTTTTGATATTCATTACAGGGAAATCCGCATGAGCCATTCCAGCACCCATCTCCAGTTTATTGTTCAGCCCGGTGGCAGTTTGCGCGGTAACGTGCGTGTTCCCGGCGATAAATCCATTTCGCACCGTTCCATCATGCTCGGTTCATTGGCGGAAGGCACGACTCATGTTAGCGGCTTCCTGCAAGGGGAAGATTGCTTGTGCACCTTGAAAGCATTCCGCGCTATGGGGGTACAAATCGAAGGGCCAAGCGACGATGGCAATGTCACCATTCACGGCGTGGGCTTGCACGGTTTACAAGCACCGAGTGCTGAGCTGGATATGGGTAACTCGGGTACATCCATGCGGTTAATGTCTGGTTTAATGAGCGGGCAAGCGTTTGATGTGCGTATGACCGGCGATGCGTCGTTGTCTAAGCGTCCGATGAAGCGCGTCACTGTGCCATTAGCCAGCATGGGTGCAGAAATTGATGCCACCGAAAAAGGCACACCGCCGTTATTAGTACACGGTGGACGCCAGCTGAAAGGCATTCACTACGCTATGCCAATGGCCAGTGCGCAGGTGAAATCGTCGCTATTATTGGCGGGTTTATATGCAGATGGCGAAACTTCTGTCACCGAACCTGCCCCTACCCGCGATCATACCGAACGTATGTTGCGTGGCTTTGGTTATGAGGTCAAAACTGAAGGCAATCGCATTAGCCTACAAGGCGGCGGCAAACTGACCGCAACCGATATTGATGTACCGTCGGATATTTCCTCTGCTGCTTTCTTTATGGTCGGTGCGAGTATTGCCGAAGGGTCAGATTTGACCTTGCAACACGTTGGCATTAACCCCACCCGTACCGGCATTATCGACATCCTGCGTTTAATGGGCGCGAATCTGCAGTTGCTGAATGAACGCGAAGTCGGTGGCGAACCGGTGGCGGATATTCGCGTGCGTTCGGCGCAACTCAAAGGCATTCAAATCCCGGAAGAACTCGTACCGTTAGCGATTGATGAATTCCCGGTATTGTTTATCGCGGCGGCCTTTGCACAAGGCCAAACCGTGCTGACAGGTGCAGAAGAATTGCGCGTCAAAGAAAGTGACCGCATTCAAGTCATGGCAGACGGTTTAATCGCTTGCGGCGTTGATGCGCAACCCACGCCTGATGGCATTATTATTAATCCGGGTAACTTTAGCGGCGGCACGATCGACAGCCACGGCGACCACCGCATTGCGATGGCGTTCACGATGGCGGCATTGCGCGCCACCCAACCGATCATTATCAATGATTGTGCGAATGTGAATACCTCATTCCCCGGCTTTGTCGAGCTTGCCGCTAAAGCAGGCGTGAGCATTACTACGGTTTAAGCCGATACGCGCCTAAGAGCGGGTGAAAGCGCAGGACATGGTTCATGTCTTGCGCGTTGTAACAGGCACTTTCAATCCCCATTAATTGCTGGCGTGCCAGTGTTGTATCAGCATCCGGGTAAAGTTGCCCTTGGAGTGTCTCGAATAAGTTTTCTGCATCCCACTGGGCAAAATAGCGGGCAGTAGGAATGTCCTCTTGCCGGGGTGGTTTGACTTCCACTTGTTCAAACTTACCCTGTCGTTCGGATTGGCAAAACCAGGCGTCTTCTTCCTCAAACCAATACAGTAGGTTACTAAATGAGCGGCGAAAGCGGTTATGGTTGGCGTGATAATCGCTTAATGCCATATCCGGTTGTTGGATAAAGGTTTGCAAATCCAGAGAGTCTTGGCGCTGGCGTTGGGTATTGCCGGTTAACCAATCGCGCAGTTTGCGGTGTTCAAGGGCAGTAATACCTTTGCTGTGGGCTTCATTGAGTAAAGCGCGGGCATCAATCGCTTGTTGTAACAGTGGCAAATCGTAAGCGGTAGCGGTTTGTTTACTGCCCACGGGATAATGTTCACTTTCTACACCGGGAAAACGGAATGCAAAGTTTTCACCCTTTAAGCCACGTACTGTCGTCGACAGTAAAGCAATGTTTTGAGTATTCTGACTTGCTAGGCGATGGCGGCGTACCCGTCCAGCGGTTTGGATAATGGCACGGGTGGAAGAGGGTTCAATAATTGCCCAATCGAAATCGTGATCACGCCCAATTTCTTCAATCGGGGTGGCTGAAACCACCAACATGACATCAGCTGCGGCGTTATGGTCCAAAATGTCGCGTACGAGCGGATGGTGGAAAAACGCTGCAGCGTCTTTACGCTGGAGCAATGTGTCTAAATTCCGTTCCACTTCATAACGGATTACCGGCAGTAACTTGGCGTGGTAACACAAAACACGGTGTTCCGGCTGATGCTCTGTAGGTTGGTGACGCAGCAAATATTCCGCGAATCGCCAACATGCTTCGGTATTGGCCCAACGCACTAAGCCAATGGATACCCGTTTGTTAGTAACGGGGTCAATCAGAGCCTGTTGAGCATGGAAGGCGTAACATTGCTGTAAAACAGTTTTGAACAAAACGCTGAGGTCGGTGCTTGGATGGCTATGAATACGGATAGTTGGCAGTTTATGGCTAGGAATGTCTAGCAAAACCGCTTGACGTTTAGCAGGCTCGCTTTGCAACTGTTTAACCAGTGCTTGCGTTACGGTGGCGTGGGTACGGTTAAAAGCCTCCGCGCTACTGCATTTTTCCACCCGACTTAAGGCCGCTTGGTCCGTCAACCAACCGGCAAATAAACACGCTTCTTGGTGTTTACGCGCACCATATTGTTGATAACCCGTTGCATACGCAGCGAAAAAGGTTTCAGCAATTGCAGGCGGAATAGTCGCCGAAGCCAGCAACACTTTGCGCCCAAATAAGCCGCATAAATACACCAGTTTACCCAGTACGATTAAATCTTCTTCACTGTAACTGTCGATTTCATCCAGTACCAAATCCGACGTCATGAGGCGCACACTAGCGTACAAATGCCGACTGCGGTTGGGGTTTGCGGCGGCTACCAAATAATCGATGGTAGAAACGAGAATGGGGGCGGTGAGTAATAAACGCTTATTCGGCTCAGTAGCGAGTAATTGGGCCAATTGCGGCGGCAAATCCTGATCCACCTCTTCTGTGCCATCCAAGATATCCGCTTCGAGATTCTCCACCGCTGCACTTTCACTACCTGAATCGGCCATATGCATTTCGTGTAAATGCCGCGCCAATTCCGAACCGACGAGCGTGCTGACTTGGGCTTTATTCAAGCCTAATTCGTTACGGTAAGCCGTACCCGACTGTAAGGTCAGGGTTCGCAAACCTAACGCAAGGTTATAACGCACTCGTGGCGATAACTGCGTCATAAAACGTGCACAGGCACGGGTTTTACCTGCACCCGTTCGCGCTAAAACCACGCCAAAAAAGCCGCTGGTTTGAATACCATCGCTATGCCGCGCTTTGATTTTCTGACACGCATCATCCTGCCAGTAAAACGGCGTAGTCGTGTCCTTGTCAATGGTGTGTAAGTGGCTTGGTAATGCACTCGGTTCAATCCCTGCCAAACTATCAGCAAGACGCAACCCCAAACGAAATAAACTGCCGCTTTCCTTACCCACACTGCGCAAATGTTCATTCAAGGTTGCCGCCATACAGCCTTTAGCGCGGTTGGTATTGGCAAAATACAACGACTTAATGAGCTTTTTATCCGCTGAAGGGAAACACTGTTGGGTATTTTGCTTAGAAACAAAATGGTCGCCGAGCATTAACATAGTCCGGCAATAGTGAGCGATGAAAGGAGTCCACGTTGCCGCTGCTAAGTTTAATTCTGGGGTGGAACGCAGCAGGTTGCGTAATTGCGTGGCTTTGGCGGCGACTTGTTGGGTCCACCAAATGTTTTCAGCCCAGAGTGATTTTTTATCCTGCATGCGCTGTAAACAAGCTTGTATTTCGTCGGTGCTAAAGTTGCGGTGCAAGTGTGCGCCAGCGCGGATGACTATTTTGCTGCGTCTTGGTGAGCCTTGCGGTAAACGATGGTGAGAAATCACCAGCCATGCTAAATGGTGTAAGAGTGGCGTCGTGGCTCGATTCGGTAAGGGTAATTCGTGTGTCATTGACAAACTGTCATCGGGAGGGTTTTGTATATCCCGACAAATTTGCGCAAATTGGGCCTCATAAGTGTAACTACCCTCTGCAAAAGCATGTTCTAAACGCGGATGCAGGTTTGGGTAATCGGCTAACCATTCCAACCAGGTTAAATCATCCGGTGCTTGCCCTAACAGCTTGTGTAACATTAGCCATGAAACGTATTCGTGGCGTATGGGGTCGCCGGTGCTGGCGCGTTTTTGCAATTTGGCTTGGAACACAGCACTGGCTTTACCTAAATCGTGGAATAAGCCAGCAAGTTCCGTCAGATAGCGCGCTGCGCGTTCGATAGGTGTGGGTTCAATAACTGCTTGCAGCCTATCGCGCTTAGTCCAACTAAAAGCAAATACACCTTCATTATTGAAATGTTTGCGTGTACCAATAATCCATTCCAAGCTGGTGCGATCTTTACCGCGTACCCGATGACAACTAACTGACATTTGCCGCGTAACCTTGCTTTTGAGTTCGGCGTAAATGTCGCGCAAGCCTTCTTCCGATAAACGCGCTAGCCAAGTACGCCGCCCTAATTGCGTAGCGTATTTATTGAGGATGCGGCGGGATACTTTGAAAGCATTGTGTTCACATTCACTGATGAAAAGAATAATCATAGGGTCGCTCCATTGGCAACCTGTAAGGCGGCTTTTACCTGATTAAACAAGAAGGGTAGGGTTTCCATCTGATCAAGAAAAGCAATGCATTGATTACGCATGTCTTGATCGCTTTTCTTTTGCGAGGCGGCCATAAACGCTGTGGGTAAAATCACTGCATCTTTCACCATATCAGCCACGTCAAACACTAGGGCACCACGCCGTGTCATACCATGTGAAACCGACATAGCATGGGGAATACCTAACACCCACAACACGGTTGCCGCTAGGCCGTAGGCTAGATAATTACCATGATCCAGGTAACTGTTATGGGCATCGCGAGCATCACCAGCACCCGGTTTGCGTTCAAAGTTTTTTACCTTGAATTGCCGCGCTAATAAAGCATACAGCCCTTTAGAAAAGTTAGCTTCAAAGCCCATGAGTTGCTGGTTATCGCGGGCAGTTTGAATTTGTTGCAGGTAGGTGGCAATCAAGGGGGCAGGATCAACCTGAAGATTTTCGACTTTTTTCCAAGCTTTACGCACGAATTCACAACGTTGTTGTTGGAAGAATTTGGCTACTTGTAAGCGTTTACTGTCGTTCCACCAAAATGCTACCCAGGCTTGTAAGTATTCGGTTGGGCGATATTCACTTTGCGAGGATAAAAACAACGGTGTGCCGCCACCGCCGACGAATGCCAGCATCACGCCTTCTTCGGCTAATAAGCGGGCAGCCGGTTGGCTAATCGATGTTCCCGTACCCAATAGCAA
>CAZCJE010000131.1:0-5486 GCA_964498805.1 uncultured Thiothrix sp. | reverse complement strand
GTAATCCGCAAACCCCGTTAGGCGCACTAATGGTTTCACCAGAAGGTTCCTGTGCCGCCTATTATGCGTATGGCAAAATAATCCATGCCAAAACTTAGGTGTCTGCCAAACACCGATTCCCACATTTTTTCATGACCCTGAATCCAGTTAGCCTAGCTGTTACGTAACTAACAGCAAGTGGTCAGCACACCACTGCACCCACAATTAGTACCATCCAGGGAGAATAGGTCATGCACATAGGCGCACAAAAACTGGCTATCTCAGCCCTTACACTGGCCGTTTGCAGCGCGGTACAAGCATCAAGCCACCGTGAAGCACCCTTTATTACCGAAAATCCTAAAGTCGATGCCACTGATTTTTACGCTTTCCGCAGTTATGAGGCGGGGCGTGCAGGCTACATCACGTTAATTGCCAACTATAATCCCCTGCAAGACCCTTATGGCGGGCCGAATTATTTCAATCTTTCACCCGATGCTTTGTATGAAATCCATATTGATAATACCGGCGATGCTCAGGAAGACCTGACGTTCCAGTTTCGCATCACTAATCAGCTTGGCAATGCCAATAAAGGTATTACCCTACCGATTGATGGTAAGGATATAGCGGTACCGCTCAAAAATATTGGCCCGGTAACAGACAGCGATACCAGCGCGTTGAATTTCCATGAATCCTATACCCTGAATATTATTAAAGGTAACCGACGCAGCGGCGATAGATACGAAGCGACCCATGTGGATAGCGACGAGCCTACCTTTGGCAAACCCTACGACAACGTAGGTAATAAAACCTTTAGCAAACAACCTTACGACCAATACGCTAAGAGTTTTATCTACCCAGTGAAACTAGACGGTTGCCCAAGTGATGCTCAAGAAGGCAAAGTGTTTGTCGGCCAGCGCAAAGATTCCTTTGCGGTTAATTTAGGGGAAATTTTCGATTTGGTGAATACCAATCCCGTTGGTCCACCTAATGCCGAAGCGGATGATCTAGCGGATAAAAACGTTACAACGTTTGCTTTGGAAGTACCGATTGCTTGCTTAACCGGCGGCAATAGCAATGGCATTATTGCCGCGTGGACTACCTCAAGCCTGCAACAATTAAGCGTGCTTGACCCTAATCCCAAAAATCTCAAAGTTAGATATGGCGGCGGTAATTGGGTACAAGTATCCCGTTTGGGCACGCCATTGGTGAATGAAGTGGTGATTGGTTTGCCGGATAAAGACCGCTTTAATGGCAGTGAACCCAAACACGATACCCAATTTCTGCATTATGTCACCAACCCCACCCTACCAGCCTTGCTCCAAGTGCTATTCAATGTCACGCCACCTACCGATACAGGCCGTCCTGATTTAGTGGCAGCTTTTCTTACCGGCCTCAAGGGCCTGAATGCTGATGGTTCTACTGGCGAAATGTTGCGCTTGAATACAGGAATTGCGCCCACGGCTAAAGCCAGCCAGAAAAACTTAGGGGTGGCAGTGGGTGATAATGCTGGGTTCCCGAATGGTCGTCGCCCTGGGGATGATATTGTCGATGCGGAATTGCGCGTTGCGATGGGCTTGCTATGCCATTTGAATTTAGGCCTATGTACCCCTGCACAGGCACCAAGTGGCTTGTTACCTTTAACGGATGGTACAGCTCAAAATGCCGACCAGTTTGATGACGCTTTTCCTTATTTGAAAGCGCCATTACCGGGTTCACCTAATTCTTAAATTTTTAGATAATCAGTTGGTTATGGCTATGCAAACAAATGCTTACCAACGTTTCCTGTTTGCAGGAGGACCTGTATTCCGGCAAAGCCTCCTGCTGTTTTGCTGCCTAACGAGTACCTTACTTGAGGCCGCTGTGCGCACACCGACACATGCTGATGAAGTGCTGGAAATCTTACCCAGTGAACTGCAAACCGGCTCTTCTGCCTTAAACCGCTTACGCCAACAATGGCAGGAAAATCCACAAGATCAGGCAACGCTGGTAGCATTGGCGCGTTTGTATATTGACACTGGCCGTACGCAAGCGGATCCACGTTATTACGGCTATGCCGAAGCTTTATTACAGCCTTGGTGGCAACAAGACAATCCACCGGCGGATATTCAATTGTTACGTGCCATTATTCGCCAACACCAACATGAATACGCAGCGGCAATAACGGATTTGGAACAGTTGGTTAAACGTGAACCGCGACAAGCACAAGCTTGGCTGACTTTAGGCGTCATTCAATTAGTGCAGGGTAATTATACCGCCGCCCATAAAACCTGTGCAGCCTTGGCTACGCATGCCTCGACTTGGTTTGCCACCTTATGCTACAGCCAGTTAATGGGTTTAACAGGGCAAGCCGAACGTGCGTATCAATTACAGGCAACCTTATTACCACAGCTGGATAACCAACAGGTGGAATTGCACCAGTGGGTACTAACCTTATTGGGTGAAACAGCCTGGCGACTGGGCAAGCTGAGCGAAGCCAATCAACATTTTGCTACTGCCCTTCAGGAACCACGCCGAGATAATTACCTATTACGCGTCTACAGCGACTTCTTACTCAGTCAACACCGTCCTGCCGACGTCTTGCGTTTGTTGCAGGATAAAAGCGGCGACGATGCCTTATTGCTACGCCTTGCTATTGCCAGTCGTGATAGTCACCAAGAATCAGCTACACAACATTATCGTCAGTTGCTAGAAGCCCGTTATGCCGCTGCCCAATTGCGCGGTAGCAATCTGCATGCGCGTGATGAAGCCTTGTATTTACTGGAATTTGGTGGGGATCAAAACAAAGCATTAGCCTTGGCACAGAGCAATTGGCAAATCCAAAAAGAGCCTGAAGATACGCGTTTACTGTTACGAGCAGCTTTAGCGGCCAAACGTCAGGATATTGTCGCCACTATCCAGCAGTGGCTCACTACGCAAAAACAACAGGATGTACGTTTGCAAAGCTTACTGATATCCCTATCTACGGGGAACACTTAATGACCCGCCTGCGCCTTATCTTAAGCCTTGGTCTTCTTTGCCTACCTATGCTGACATGGGCTCATAAACCCAGTGATAGCTACCTGTTTTTACAAGCTAGCAACACGGATTCATGGCAGTTGCGCTGGGATATTGCCTTACGTGATTTGGAACAAGCAGTAGGGCTGGATACCAATCAGGATGGGCGCATTACTTGGGGAGAATTGCAACAACAACAAACCACGGTGCAAGCTTATGCCTTAAGCCATTTGCGTTTACGTCAAGGCGAGCAAGCTTGTCAGCTGCAGGTTACAGGGCTACAGACGGATACGCACACCGATGGTGCCTATGCCGTTCTATTCATCAATACCCATTGCACCGCTAACGCTACCCAACCTTTGCATATTAGCTATCAGTTACTGTTTGAGCTTGACCCTACCCATCGCGGTATTTTGCTGGATCAACGCTCTGGTGCGGGGGCGACTTCACATATTTTCTCGCGCGAACAAACAGAGCTTGCAGTAACGACTCAGGCATACGGTTTCGGTCGGGTATTTGTCAATTATGTCCACGATGGAATTACGCATATTCTCGCCGGTTTTGATCATTTATTGTTTATTACCTTACTGATTCTGCCGTCAGTATTGGTATTAAAACAGCGGCAATGGTGTGAAGTGGAATCGTTTCGTCCGGCCTTAAGCAATTTGCTAAAAGTGATTACTGCCTTTACCGTCGCTCATTCCATTACCCTGTCATTGGCCGTATTAGGGTTTATCGAATTACCATCAAGACTGGTGGAATCGGCGATTGCTTTGTCCATTATAGTGGTAGCTGTGAATATCCTTTACCCGATTATTAGCCATGATCAGTGGAAGCTAGCGTTTGCGTTTGGACTATTACACGGATTTGGCTTCGCCAGTGTACTTATGGATATGCAGATGCCGCTAGGAACACTAACACCCGCCTTAGTGGGTTTTAATATTGGGGTAGAGTTGGGTCAATTATTGTTAGTCAGCGTATTATTTCCACTGGCTTACATGTTGCGAACTACCCGCTTTTATCAGGTATCTGTATTGCACGGTGCCGCGGTGATAACCTTATTATTAGCCAGCGCTTGGTTAATTGAACGCGCTTTCAATACGCGGCTGCTAACACTTTAATTCTCACTGTATCAGCTTGGCAAAGCGCCTTTTATAAAAGCCAATGCGCCAGTCGGCGTGTGTAAATGGCCGTGTGAACTACCCTGTGCAGCAAAGTGATAATCACCCGCCTGTAGCTTTAAGTCACCTAGCCATAACTCTCCTTCCAGCATAAAACATTCTTCTGCAAAAGGATGCGGATGACCCGCCATTGCAAAACCGGGAGCCAATCGAACCAGATAGGTTAATAATCCGGCTGGTTCATGCCGATGCAGTATTTTAATGTATACACCCGTAGCAACTTCCTGCCATTGCCCTTCCTGAGCCCGTAAAGTCTGAAGATCGTTCGCTTGTATTGATGCTACAGTCGCCACTTTTTGCAACAAATTGGCACGCATACGAGTGCGTAAGGCCAATGGAATCTCCACAGTTTCCTGATGTTCAGCTAATAACTGGCAAATATCAGCTTCTAACCTGTCTGGTGCAAAGGGCGTGTCATGCTTGACCATACTGTTCTCTTTCACCGCTCCCGGAATGAGTCAATGCTTGCCGCAAAATGGATTGGGCGCGACGTAATAAAGTTTTCACACTACCAAGAGGCTTGCCTGTATAGCGTGCAATCTCCTGATGACTCATCCCCCGATAAAAAGCCAATATTATCATTTGCTTTTGTTGTTTATCCAGCAATTTCAAGGCTTTATTCAGGGCATTATCCTGTTCCAAGCCCAGCGTTGTATCTAATGGATCTGACAAATTATCAGCATTAACCCAGTCTATTTCTTCCAATGGACTCTGATGGCGGGTAATACTGGCTTCATGCCGCATAATGTCGCTAGCGCGACTGTAAGCTAGCATCATCAGCCAAGCTAACGGGCTAGCACGTTCGGCAGAATATTGAGTTGCACTACGCCACACCTGCATATAAACATCACTCACCACTTCTTCAGCTAATTCATGACTCGCTGTTATTTTCAAAGCTAAACCAAACACGCGTCCAACGGTCTGATCATAAAAAATACCCAATGCCTCCTGCTCACCCCCACCAATTCTTGCTAGTAAATGGTAAAGCTCATCCTGCTTTTGCATCATGTTATGATTCTCCCTAGACGGCTTTAAGCAGTGTAGCATAGGGTTTAAAAGCTCATAATTTACTCTAAAATAGCTCTGCTTATAGAACTGCTGAGCTTATTAGGCTTCTTAAACTCAAGATTTCTTAAGGTTTACTCCCGCATCAGAGGGAAAAGCGTGTGCAGCCTATTGAGCGAGTAAATGTATAGACCCTAGTCTATCCATGGGTTTATACCTAAATTAGCGGAGAGTTATTATCCCCTCAGAAGTGAGGGGATAGACGTGTTATGTGAAACGATCAGATGAAGCCTACCGGCATATAGGTATGCTCAGGTAGAATAGTGG
>CAZCJE010000130.1:0-5588 GCA_964498805.1 uncultured Thiothrix sp. | reverse complement strand
GTCGTTGTCGCCTCGAGAAGTTGCGCATTATACAGACCCCATTGAGGCCGTCAACCATTACATGAAAGTTTTTTTAAACTTTTTTAGCGAATCTCTCGCCAACCAATACCATCCTGTTGATTTGCAAGCTGAATCCACTTTTCATCGCAACCTGTTCCAGTACAGAGTGCTTGGTAGGCATATTCAGGCAAGTTGTTCTGCTCACTTAAATGCATACCAATCAAATGTTGAAGTTTATGCAAATCTAACTGATTAAGCAGACTAGCAGATTGGTGATTATCGAGATGGCCATAGCGCCCAGCTACGCGCGCTTTCAACCTAGGGGGATAAGGACCTTGTGCGAGCATCTGCGCATCATAGTTACACTCCAACATCAAGGCGTCCAAATTTTGTAGTACTTGGGTGATTAAAGGTGTGTAGCTACCTGTATCCGTAAGAATGCCTAAACGATGATTACCATTACTGAAAACGAACTGGCACGGTTCACGGGCATCATGTGGGACAGGAAAAGAGGTCAGGTGAAGATCATCAATAGCAAATTCTTGATGAACTTTGATGAAATGGTGCTGAGCAAATTTAGTATCGCGCATAGCATGATAAGTACCTACGGTCAGCCATACGGGTAAATGATAACGACGGGATAAACGCCCCACTCCACCAGCGTGATCCCCATGTTCATGGGTGATAACAATGCCGCTGAGGGAGTGGGCAGAGCAACCGAGACGATGCAAACGGCGCTCTGTTTCTTCTAGAGTAAAACCACAATCGAGCAATATCCGGGTTTTACCGGCTTCTATTAGGGTACTGTTCCCTTTACTACCACTGCCTAGGGAGGCAAAGCGTAACATTAGCGCTCAAATTCGGCCTTCAACTGATTAAGAACCTCTTGGGCTACGGCAGGATTTAACGGTGAACCATCCTCATCACCGACTCTAATCAAACTGCGGTTACCATTATCAGCAATCTGAATCTGATAACGAGCGCCCACCTTCAATGTATTTTTCTCGGATTTGAATAAACGTGTGAAAAGACCCTGTTTTTCCTGCTGGCTTGAGCCACCCTTATAGGTAACGACATAAATGCCATTGTCCCGGCGCTGCTCCTCAATGCTCATGCCAATACGGCCGAGCATAACACCGGTACGAATCCACACATCATTCGCCGCGCCTCCAACCAATAGGGCTGGTTGCCCACCTTCCATTTGCGTCATGGAGGCTGTCACTGATGTTTGCGCAGATTCTGCAGCCATAGGGGCATTTGCAGTTGGATTACCACCTTGCAGGAATACCATTAAGCGATTAAGCAATTCAGCTTCCAACTCCGGCTTGGCTGGTTTGTATTGCCATTTAGTACCGGTGCCAGTGACCTGTTCTTCCGCCCGTTCATGGCTAAGATAAACATTAGTGACTTGCGGCGTGGGGCGTTCCAGATGAATCTTGAAGCGGTCACGACTACCGGCATCAAACATGCCATCGAACACTTTGCCAATTGTTTTACGAATGACATCCAAGGGAATTTCAGCCCGATTTTCAGACCAATCGGTTTCCATGATACCAACACGCGGTTCATCACGTTTGATACCTACACCCATAATGCGCCAGAACTCTTGCAATTTTGGCCAAATAGCCTCAGCCGGTGCATTAACCTGCAACCAGCGGACATTGCCATCCCGCATCAGCTTAATGGCTGAATTAGTCGGCAATACCTGGATATTGCTACCTTGTGCACCCCCTCGAGTTAAAGCTGCCGCACTCACTGCTCCGCCTGGAATGGTGGCATAGGTAGGATCATAATCCGGTGTTTTCAGATCAGGCGGTACTTCCAGCGTATTAATGCTTTTGTTGTTCTGATAATCAATCCGGTCACCCACATTGAAGTCCATCGACGAACAGGCAGTCAACAGCAATCCTGAGCTGAGGATCAGAACCGAACACACTAGACGACGCATAGACATGGATTTCATTCTGTATTCCGTTAAACAGTTAGCACTCAATACCTGCTTGACGCATAGCTGCGAGCAGTTGGGGTTGCAAGGATTCAGACATCGGTACCAATGGCAAACGAATACCTTGTGAATGACCAAAGCCCATGCGCGACATCACCCATTTTACAGGCATCGGATTAGGCTCTAAGAACAATGAACTGTGCAAGGCTGCCATTGTGTCATTGATACGCATAGCGGTTTCACGATCACCTGCTAATGCTGCCATACAAGCTTCATGCATGGCTTTAGGCGTGACATTCGCTGTCACAGAAATATTGCCTACGCCACCCAGCAAAATCAATTCAATAGCGGTGGCATCATCTCCGCTATAAAGCTCAATGCTATCGCCACAACGCTCTAGAATTTCTCGCGCCCGTTCAAGGTTTCCTGTTGCTTCTTTTACACCAACAATATTGTCAAACGCCGATAAGCGCTCAATAGTCGCGGGCAATAAATCGCACGCCGTACGACCCGGAACATTGTATAAAATGTGGGGAATGGCCACGCTTTCAGCAATTTTTTTATAATGCTGATACAAGCCTTCTTGGGTAGGTTTATTGTAATAAGGCGTCACCAGCAGGCAGGCATCTGCCCCATCCTGTTTGGCTAACGCGCTCATTTCAATAGCTTCGGTGGTACTGTTAGAACCTGTCCCGGCAATAACCGGAATCTTGCCATTGACCAGTTGAACCACACGTTTCATGACATGGCGGTGCTCCTCATAGGATAAGGTTGCTGACTCGCCAGTAGTACCGACTGCCACAATGGCATCTGTACCGTTTTCAAGATGGAAAGCCACTAGGGCTTCCAATGCTGCCTCATCGACTTCCCCCGTTGCTGTCATCGGGGTAATGAGTGCCACCATACTGCCACGAAACATGCGTTCCTCCAAAAAATAATTTGACAGCATACTACTGAGGCAGGTAATGAAACACAAGCATTACCGGCGTGCAGACCACAAGCGGTAATAAAATGGAGAATTACATGACAATACCAAGCCTCGGCCAACCTGTAGACGATTTCGAACTCCCAGCTACTTCTGGAAAAATCTTTCGCTTGTCCGATTTTAAGGACAAAGCCCATGTTGTGCTTTACTTTTATCCTAAGGACAGTACCCCCGGTTGTACCACAGAAGGACAAGATTTTCGGGATGCTTATGCCCAGTTTCAAGTAGCTGAAACCGTGGTGTTTGGCATCTCGCGGGATAGCCTTAAATCCCACGAAAACTTTAGGGAGAAACAGCAATTTCCATTCGAATTATTAAGCGATACCCAAGAAATGGCCTGTCAGCTGTTTGATGTTATCAAACTGAAAAACATGTATGGCAAACAGGTTCGTGGGATTGAACGCAGCACCTTTTTGATGGATAAGCACGGCATCCTGCGGCAGCAATGGCGTAAGGTCAGTGTGAAAGATCATGTCGCTGCGGTACTCACTGCGGCCAAAAGTCTGTCTCTAGGTTAACACCACAAAGGAGCATCATGAGCCCTCTACATCCTTCGCATACTCACGAAAAACGCTTGTTTGTACTGGATACCAATGTCCTCATGCACGATCCAACCGCTCTGTTCCGCTTTCAGGAACATGACATATTCCTACCGATGGTAGTGCTGGAGGAAATGGATCACAGTAAAAAAGGTGTCTCAGAAGTAGCGCGTAATGTGCGTCAGGTTAGCCGTTTTCTGGATGATCTGATTTCTGCCCATACCAGTGTCCCGTTAGGAGAAGGCTTACCCTTAAATAATGAATGGTTGCAAGCCAATGGCAAAGGTGGAGCGAGCGGCAAACTGTTTTTCCAGACTGAAATTCTTGATCAACACTTACCGACTGGCTTACCCGGTGACTCACCCGATAACACCATTTTGGCAGTCGCACTTAGCTTGCAGACTAAGTACAAAGATCGCGATGTCATTCTGGTTTCCAAAGATATTAACCTGCGCATCAAAGCCAGTATTGTCGGCCTGAAAGCGGAAGATTATTACAATGATCAGGTTCTCGATGATACCGATCTGCTACCTACAGGCTTTCATGAATTACCCAGTGATTTTTGGGAGCAACACACTAAAGCCATGGATTCGTGGCAGGAAAAAGGCCATACCTTTTACCGGCTACAAGGCCCGATGATTCGGGAATGGCTACCAGGGCATTTTCTGGCTTTAAGTGGCGAACAATCTTTTCAAGCAATTGTGCGCAAAAAAACCGCCAATCATGTGGTGATTGAAACTATTCGCGACTTCACTGAACCTCGCCATGCGGTTTGGGGCATTAAGGCGCGCAATCGCGAACAGAATTTTGCTCTCAACCTATTAATGGACCCGGATGTTGATTTAGTCACCTTGTTAGGCGCAGCGGGTACCGGTAAGACCTTACTCACACTAGCCGCCGGTTTGACGCAAACATTAGATGAGCAGTTGTATAAAGAAATCATTATGACTCGCGTCACCGTACCTGTGGGGGAAGATATCGGCTTTTTGCCCGGTACTGAAGAGGAAAAAATGGCTCCGTGGATGGGTGCACTCATGGATAACCTTGAAGTACTCACTCAACCAGCGGCGGGTAGCAAATGGGGGCGTAATGCCACTGATGAATTCCTCATGAGTAAGATTAAAATCAAATCATTGAACTTCATGCGTGGGCGTACCTTCTTGAATCGCTTTATTATTATTGATGAAGCGCAGAATCTTACCCCCAAGCAAATGAAGACCTTGATTACTCGTGCTGGCCCGGGGACAAAAGTGGTATGCCTTGGTAATATCGCGCAAATCGATACCCCTTATCTGACTGAAACCTCATCTGGGCTAACTTATGTCGTCGACCGCTTCAAAGGCTGGGAACATGCAGGGCATGTAACCTTGCAGCGTGGCGAACGCTCGCGGTTGGCTGATTTTGCGTCTGACCATCTTTAAAAGAATATTACTAAAAGGTTTGTATGTTGCACGATTTTATTAACTGGTTACTTGTCACCGTCAATGGTTGGGGTTATCCAGGTATTTTTATCCTGATGGCACTGGAATCCACTGTCTTACCCGTGCCTAGTGAGCTGGTATTAATTCCGGCTGGCTATTTGGCAAGTAAAGGTGAGATGAACTTTCTGTTGATTGTACTGGCTTCCACAGTTGGCAGCTGGGTAGGCGCTTCCTTTAACTATGCGTTTGCCTTATGGGTAGGCCGCCCATTTCTGGAAAGATATGGTAAATATTTCTTTGTCAAACCCGCTCTACTGCATAAAACCGATATCTTTTTTGTTAAACATGGGGCTATTTCGACATTTACGGGTCGTCTGATTCCAGGTATTCGCCATCTGATTTCCCTGCCCGCAGGCCTTACGCACATGAATTTTACCACTTTCAGCTTTTATACGGGTTTAGGGGCTGGACTTTGGTCACTGGTCTTAACTTCTATGGGCTATTTCCTCGGTGGGAATGAAGAGCTAATCAAGGAAAACTTGCCATTAGTCTCCGTCAGCGTGCTTGCTTTTGTAGGGCTTATTCTGGCGGGCTATTATCTCTGGCAGCGTCGCCAAACCACTTCAGCCGAAATGGAATAAGCTAAACAACGCCGCCCCTCTTTAAATGAGGGGCTTTGTTTTAGGCGAGCGTGAAAA
>CAZCJE010000129.1:0-5594 GCA_964498805.1 uncultured Thiothrix sp. | reverse complement strand
GATGACTTAAGCTGCCAAAGCGGATTCAGGCGCTAAGCGGCTTTGTAATAAAGTGCGGCCTTGCTTTAATAAGTTATTGATTTCAATCTGGATAAATCGACCTAAAATGGCTTGATTCAAACCGGATGAGCGGGCAATGGCTTCTTGTTGTGTTGAAATAAAGCTTTCTATAATCAAGCTACAAACGGTGGCTTGAAGCTTCTGCAAAATATAACTGACTTTGAGGGCTTCTTCTTGGGGCAGTTCTGCAAAGAGGCGTTCCTGCAGGAAATTGATCATCCAGCTCCACATACCAATCACAGCAGAGTTAGGGATATTGTGTTTGACATGCACTATGCCCACTAAGGCCTGCCAAGCCCAGTAGTTTTCGTCAAAGTAACCTTTGGTAGTGACCTGATACCAGTGACGCAGCATACCTTCACGCATGGGGCGTTCGGCTGCATCCATATGCACTCGGGTTGAGTCATCGCTGAATATAATATCATAAAAAGCACTAATTAAAGTTTCTTCATGATTTTTGAAAAAATCCGTATATTGACGAATTATTATTCCTTCTTCGGCGTTAGGAATTAAATTTTGAGGGATTTTTTGCAAAATGGTATTCGTCATGTTAATCAAATCCATTAACTAATGCTCCACTAAGTATTATGCCGACGCAACGTTATGTTGACTTAATCATTACGTGAGTATCGATGCCCCAATATAGTGCTAAGGGGTGTTTCCGTATATAAAATGCCCAAAATATTAGGCATTTTCAATTTTAATTAACCGGAAGATTGACTAAAACTAAGGAACGGAGTGCTTAATAAAACAAAATTTTTATTAAGCAATAAAGAATTTGTTATTGAGTTGTCAACTTAAACACCCTTTTCCCTGAATGGAAAATGAATGATTTTTTAAATCAAAAAAATATTGCGAACTTTATAAAAAAATATATTGTAAATTAAGGCGGCTGTAAATAATTAAATATTTATGATGCCACTTTATTGATAATAAGCCCTGCCACTACATTTGCTTGCCTCGAATTACAGCAAATTTAAAGACTATAAATCTTCCTTAAAAAGACCAATGATACTTTTTAGTAGATCAACGATAGTTGACTTGAAAAATGCCACTTGGATCTAGGGAAATCTCAAGTGGCAACAAGGGGAAACCCTAGCAGACCCAGATAATACACGGTGGATCGCAAAATTTGATTATATTTTAGCCTGATTATTTTTTAAAAAAAGTAACAGGATTATTTTACCCGTAACACAGAGGTAACTTCTTAAAATTGGGCAAATTACTTGTAAAAAATAACTTTATATAAGCAATGTTTAGAGTTTAATAGTTGTTTAGTTTCTCGCCTAAATATATATTAGCCGGTTTTAATCGCATTCAGATTTATTCTGAAATACACAGCAAAAATGAGTAGCGCAGGATATATGTACGATAGAGCCGTTATTCAACAAGAGCTTGACTCTATTCTTTCTAGCCATTTATTTAAAAACAAAAGGCAAGCTGGAAAATTTTTAGGCTACATCGTTCAGGAGTTTATTGAAGATCGTGGTCAAGATATCACTCAATACAGTATTGCGGTTGAAGCCTTAGGCAAAACGCCTGACTATAATCCTACTGAGAATCCTGCTGTACGCATTGAAGCCGGGCGTGTTCGTAAGTTGCTAACAGAGTATTATTCGACCGCAGGGCAGCGAAGTTCAGTGCGAATCCGCTTACCTGTTGGCAGCTATAAACCCATTTTCGAGGAAGTTTCTGGCTTACAAGAAGAATCTGTACCCACTAATATGGAGCCGAAAGAAATCCAGTCAGTAGGGCCACGGGTTTATATTCATCCTTTGTATGCAGCCCTTAAACAGGACGAGAAAAGCCGCGATTTACAGCAACGCTTATATGCCCGTATGCCAGTGGTATTGGGGCGGTATCAAGAAATACGTTTGGTATTAGGTGTTTTTCAGCCTACTGTTGAAGTAGATAAAAATTTAATCAAGCAATGTTGGCAGAAACGCCAGATTGAGTTTTTATTAACTTTTTCTGTTAAATCTTTACCTGACACATTTAGTATTAATTTTACCCTATGGCATACCCTAAGTAATCAGGTAGTGTGGTCTTATACCAAACTTTTACCGTCACTTTATGCTGTCGATAATCTGGAAAACTTGTTACAGCAAGTCAGCTACCATGCCTTTAGTTTGCACAAAGGCACCGGGTTATTGTATTGGAGCCAATACTGGAAATCCCGCAAAGGTATTCCACTGCACTATCAGGTATTGGTTGAGCATTGCTATTTTCTACAAAAGTCTGTTGATGCGGAAACCTTCAATTTGTTTTTGCGGGCGTGTCAAAAATGCATTCAACGCCATCCTGATGACAGTCTAGCGCATTTGCACTATGCCATGTTATGCCTATATGCGTATATGTTTGAATTTGAAGTGGAAACACCGTTGGCTCCTCTATGGGAGCAGTTGGCTTTCAAAGCGTTATCGCTTAATCCGCTCAGTGCTTTAGCCCATAGTGCTATGGCCATTCAGTGCTTTTTTCGTGGCGATAGAGAAGCAGGCTACCATTATATTGAGGCGACCCGTCAATTACCGTCATTTGATAGGATGAGTCGTTATTTTCTAGCGACAGGCTTATGCGCATTAGGCTATTGGGATTATGCTTTAAAATATGCTTTGCTAAGCGTTGATGCTAAAAGTTCAGGCGGCCAAGCCCTAGGCAAACCCCAGCCGTTACATACCTTACCCTGCCTGTTTTATTTTTATCAAGGTCATTGCATGCAGCGCATGACGACCACGAGTACTTTCCAGCCATTAGGGGGGTGGGAGTTATTCGGTGAATTGTTAGAACAATGCCATGAGTACGGTTGTAAAGCGTGTATTGCTACGGCTATAGCGGCCTTGGATAAATCCTTGGTATCCCCAGATATGGGTTAGATAGTTAAGACTAATACTGATAGGCTTTCGGTTACATACTAAAACAAAATAGCCGAGCAGCGTGAAACCTATCAGCACTGTTAAACCAGTGCTATGATCAAGCGCATACTCTTTCGGCCAATCTTAACCACAAGCACTGGACTGTATGGACTTTCTAACCCTGCTACTGCTGATGCCTGTAGCGGGCGCTGCCGTCGTCGCCCTGTTGCCAAGCAAGCGCCCGATCCTAATTCGTGTAACAGCCGTGGTGGCAGCGGGGTTAAACCTGTTGTACGCCTTTGGTCTGATGATGCAAATGTCGTTTGACCAACCGGGTATCCAGTTGGCGGTGCATCATGTTTGGAATGAACAGCTTGGTACCTCGTTTGCGTTGGGCGTTGATGGTTTTTCCTACCCACTAGTGTTGTTAACCACTGTGCTGGTATTAATGGCGATGCTAGCCTCTGCCCGCATTACCCACCATATTAAAGGCTATTATCTATTATTGCTGTTGCTGGAATCGGCCACCTTAGGCGTGTTCATGGCACAGGATTGGGGCTTATTTTATGTGTTCTGGGAATTGGTGCTGATTCCGCTATTTTTCCTGATTGACCGCTGGGGTGGGGCTAATCGGCAAACCGCTGCTTTGAATTTTGTGCTGTATACCATGGGTGGTTCAGTCTTTATGTTACTGGCACTATTGGTATTGTTTGATGCTACGCCGGATCATGCCTTCAGCTTTGCAGCCATGGCGCGGGGTGCTCATCAGTTACCGGAAACCGAACAGACATTGATTTTCCTCGGCTTGTTAATTGGTTTTGGCGTGAAAATGCCGGTATTTCCTTTGCACGGTTGGCTACCCTTGGCGCATGTGCAGGCCCCTAGCCCGGTGAGTATCTTGTTATCCGGCATTCTATTAAAAATGGGCTCATACGGTTTGATTCGGGCGATTGATACCTTGCCTGCTGCTGCTCAAGCTATGCAAACCACTCTATTTGCATTAGGTATGATTGGCCTGTTATACGGCGGCTTATTGGCCTGGCGGCAAAGCGATATGAAAAAAATGATCGCTTATTCTTCTGTTAGCCATATGGGTGTGGTGCTATTGGGCATTTCTACCTTGAATGAATTGGGTATCAAGGGTGCAGTTTTGCAGATGGTGGCACACGGTTTGGTGGCCGGGGCGACTTTTATGCTGGTAGGGCTGTTATATGAACGTACCCATACGCGCAATATTAATGACTACGGTTCGCTGATTAAAGTGACGCCACGTTTTGCCTTGCTGATTATTTTGGCTTTTATAGGTGGCGTAGGTTTGCCGAGTACCGCCGGTTTTGTAGCTGAATTACATGTGCTGATTGGCGGCTTTCATCAATGGGGCTGGATTATTTTGTTGTTATCGTTAGGGGTATTAATCACCGCGACCTATAGCATACGGACTATCAAACATTTATACACCGGGCCGGTGCGCGTGGATATGCAGCAAGTCGAGGATTTGCGTCCGCTGGAAATGCTGGCTGCTGGCAGTCTGATTGCCGGTATGTTGTTGTTAGGGTTTTACCCCACGCCCCTGCTGGATTTGATCGAACCGAGTATTAGGCAATTTATCACCAATTTTAACCCTGAAGTAGTGGCACAAACGCTGACTAACGTCTGGCCATGAGGGTGCGGTAGCCAGTGGGCGCTAGGTTATTACGGGTAAAAAGGAGGCGAATGCAGCCGCGCTTCCTGATGCATACAAGGCTGTTGTGCCATTGTCTGAGAATCACCATGTTATGAATGACTACAGTCAACTCCATGCCCAACAGCAAGCCTTATTGCGTCAAGCCATTGATGGGCTGAATAGCGTATTGCCTATTCAGGCACCGTTACAGGATTTCATTCATTTTAATCCGCTGCTGCATTATGAACAGCTGCCATTTGAACAAGCACTACGCACTGTGTATGCGCAAAGTGGCTCATTAGGTTATTTGCCAACGCAGGAATACCGGCAGTTTTACCAGCAAGGGCGTATTACCCAAGCGGATTTACAGCATGTTTTAACCCTTGATGGGATTCCCAGCGAAGATCAAGCGGTGTATCTGGATGTGCTGGTTTATGACATTGGCGCTATTTCTTTCCAGCAAATGCGTTGGCAAGTCGAAGAAAATCATGCGTTTGAATGCTTTCAAACGGGTGTTCCGCAGGCACGTCGCGCTCAATTATTAGCAGCCGCTGGACAAAATGAAGCCACAGCGATTCAAGCCTTGTGGGAAAGCTGTTTGCGGCGGCTGGACTTAAGTTATGACCTTGTTCACCCGGAAGCCTTGCTGAATTTGCGCCTGACTGATCAGGATGCACGTCAACAAAACCCTGAAGCGATGCCGGATGCAGAAGTGTTAATGCGTCAAACCAGCCGTGAGTTATTGCATCAACTGGTGGACGAGGTGGGTAAAGGCTTTACCTTTCGTACCCTGATGCGCAAACTCACCGGCGTGGATGTGATGGATGAACTGTTGCCAGCGCTAGGGCGTTATTTGGGTGGTTGGTTAGATCAGGGCATATCGTCATGGCAAGGCCTGCCTCAAGCTCAAGGTTTCTATAGGTATTGGCGTTCGATTGCGCTGCATGACATTAGTGCCTGGCTTGCCGGTATGGAAACCTGGGTTGATTATATTGAATCTTTGGCTGATGACCCGCTGG
>CAZCJE010000128.1:0-6002 GCA_964498805.1 uncultured Thiothrix sp. | reverse complement strand
GATGATGGGCAGGGCCAAGGCTCATGGGCGGCCTCCTGTGACACAGGCAGGCGCACGCACGCTGACAACAACGTTCATGTTGATACTCCATATAGTTTTTGCAAAGGACAAATGGCCGCGTCCTTGCATCGCCTATATGGAAAAGCGACGTGGTTGTTTCGGTTTGCACCGTCTTGTATTCCCCACGGACACGGCTTAACCGTTGAACGTGAAGTATACAGGCACAAAAAAACCGCCTGTTCACTGTGGCGGTATGGCCGCCATATAGGGGGATGCAAGTCCCGTCATTTGTAGGCTTCCCTTACGAAAAGCACTTTTAGCATAGGCCACAACCCAATAGGGTGCAATGGCGAATGGCAGCATGGGTGGAAATTAACGCAAAGGCAATTTTCAACTGTTTTTATAAGCGCTTGAAAAATTTCTCTTAGGCTTTAAAAAGTTCATGCGGAACTTGTGTGTATTGGACTAGCCAACGGCCTAGCTAGGGCAAAGCGTTGCCAAATAGGCAAGCCCGAAATCTTAATACCGCTTTAGGCGGGTAGCCACAGCTTCATATTGTACTTCCAGTCGATGCGCTCCATTTCACGTAAGACATAACCCCGGAGAGCCACGCGCGTCCTGATCATATGGCGATTAGATTGCAAGCGAAAATCGGTTTTCAGGGTATCAATCATTTGCGCGGGTAAATCGGGATTAGGCTGGAAATACAGATCGATATAGCTAATCCAATCCTTATCCTCTTCTTCGGATACCCAATCCTCGTTCGATACATTCGCTTCTAATACACGCGATAACACCACATCAATATACCGCTGCCAATCATGGCAATAGGCGCGTACATGGTAACGGCGGCTGGCAAATACCAGATTATTCGGTGAAATCGTCAAATAATGGGTACGCGCTTTGCTGTGGTAATAAATCGTCACCACTTGGCGGTGTTGAATCGCGATCATTAGCAAACGCACGCAATCGCGATCCAAATATGGGCGAAATAAGGTATCCACATCCACAACTGGCAAACCTTCCCATTCTTCATCTTCCCAAAAGGCATTACTTAACTGATTGCCACGCAAGTAATGCAAATAATTTTCTGGATCAGCTTTGATATAGCAAGGTTGAAAATCGGTTGTAGCCTTGTGCCGCTTTTGCCTGGGGTCGTATTCCATACTCGCCGGATATTGCTTGCGATAGGCATCCAAACACGCCTGCGCATTTTGACGAGCAATGGTAAAGACCTTACCCAATTGAGTTGCAGTAATGCCCAAGCCCCAATACAAACAAGTTTCGATATACGCAAAGCGTCGGTATGTGTCACGTTTCATGACAGGTATAAGTTTGATTTTTTAGCAATAAAAAAGCATGCTGGATGTATGCAAGTTGAGCAAAAGGACAGCAACTCATGTTACGCATACGCCTTACATTACCCAAATCTCTTCCGGCACAAACCTATACCCATCAAGACCTTATCCATGATGCGCTAGTCAATGCTTTCGAGCAGGCAGGTGCCAGCATGAACGATGTTATCGGCCCCCAAGCCAAAGCCTGGACATTCGCCCCTCTTGGTTACCATCGCGGTCATACCGGGGTAGCGCATAGTCTGGTGGTGAGTACTGCCGATCCTAATCTGGCGCGTGCCCTCACCCGCTTGCAGGCCGACGCCATTGTACAACGACGCTGGAATACAGAAGCCTTTAACTTCTCCGGTGCAACCCTTGGTATGGAAGCTGATCCCTTCTGGCCGGGGCAAACGCAACTCGCTTGTTTATTGCTCTCGCCCTTGGTGATTGAAGACAAAGACACCACCCCTCAAAACGGCAACAAACGCTGGTTTAATGACCTAACTAATCCGCAATTACAACTTAGCGACATTATTAACCGCCAACTGTCGGCACGCGCTGGCCGCCCCATTCAATTAAGCATTAATCCGGATACGCTGTATCTGCGGGCTACTCCCAAGCATTCGGTATTGGTCAATCTCAAAGTGCTGAAAAATGGGCGTAAAAGCTTTGTGATTGGTATGCAAGCGCCGCTGTTATTAGAGGGCAGCGAAGACGATCTGCGTTTTGCTTGGTATGCCGGAATTGGCGAGAAAACCCGGAGCGGCTTTGGCTGCCTAGGCTTGCTTGAGCAAGGGGTGCACTGATGAACCCTACCAATATGCAACGCGCTAGCCAACTGGCCGGTGCCGTTTATAACCGTTTAATGCAGGAAGTGATCGAAGCGCATGTCCTGCATGAGCGTGTAGGTCATGCGCTTGCCGATAAGCAGAAACAGGAAATCAAAAGCGGTAAGGCCATTGATACGCGGGTGATTCATCTGATGAGTATCAGTGGTAAAGGCGGTTGGGATGAGGACCCGCTTAAACGCGAACGTTACCTAAAAAACCAGAATGTCACTTTACTGGATCATATTCTTTCCGTGGTACGCGGGGCTGTGGTTTTGTATGCACTGGATACAGTGGCATCTTTGCAAGAAGAAGCCATTGACGAGGAGTTTGCCAAGGATTTAACCGCCACGCTGACCGTGGCAGCAGCCATTGCCTTTTTGCACGATCTCGACAAGATGCTGCAATTACCGCGTGATGCCGAACTTACCCTTGCGCAGGTTGAATCTGCCCTACAACACTATGGCATCCATGCTTATTTGCAACAAGCGGGAATTAACCTAACCGCTGAGCAAGTTCGCTTTCTGATTGAACAGGCCGAAGATACCCAACGTTATCGGCATACCGCCAGCACGCCGCCGCCACGCGCTTACAAATTGGCAGTGGAACGCTATGTCAAACTCGCTGACAAGCTCGATGGCTTATGGCAGGAACACAGCAGCCATGATGGCTTACACAAAATCATTGAGCGTTTAAACAAAGACCAAAGCCTGAACTCGCACCTGCTAACGCAGTGGGAAGCCCTCGATATTTACGACCCGCACCATCCGTTTTTGCTGGATGAATTGCAACGGCGTTTATCATTTACTTGCCAACGTGCTGCAGGCATTCCTCCTTTACTGGAAACTCATCAGGATGGGCGTTTATTTGTCTTGCTTCCGAAAGTACAAGCCGCATCTATTAAGGCAAAAGCAATTGCTGCAATGCTCAAGCATTTACCTTTTCCACTCACACTGCGAGCACCTAATAAGGGAACACCTGCGGTATTTGAGATACGAAATGCTCGCCCCTCTTATCAGGAACTATTAGATGAGTTTATTTACAAAGAAGAGAATTTAGTATTACTGAGTGACTTGTTCACGGTTAAAAATATACTGGTAAAATCACATACGCATTTATTAGATGAGTGTTTAGCTCCTATAGGGCTAGCTCCGCAATGGACTAAAGAATCACAAAAAACTCGTCAGATGTATGCTGACCCTTATAAACTATCTCTTCACGCTAGAGAATATTTTCTACAGGCAGCTTTATTAGCACTATTTCTCAATCTTAAAGTGACTGCCCCAAAAAAAGTAAGCGTGCTTGATCAAAATGAACGTGAACAAGAGTTGATTGCTTTATTAGTTACACCTATACCTACTTGGCTAGTAGAAATAGAATCAGGCGAGTCGCGCCGTGTGTTGCTCAGCTTATGGGTTACTGCACTCGCCCATAAAAAGGTTGAACTTAAAGCTAAAGTTTGGGGTGAATCAGGAATTTTAGCGCAATGGTTGGAGGGTGCTAATGAGAGTACTGGCTTTAGAGAATATTTTCCGCTGGATCATGAGCCTATAGCAACCGCTATAGAATTACATCTACAACAACTCCTATCGAAACAACGTTTACATCCGGTAGATGAATCCACTACAGGTCGCTGTTTATTTACTGATTTTCCTACAGCAACCCTAGTGAATGATAATCCTGATATGTATGCGGTAAAAGCTTCGGCCTTTACAGGCCGTGAAGGTAAACCAGATTTCATTACCGCCCCCCCTAAAGGGCAAACACCCATTAGTTATGTTTCGGTGGTAGAACATAAACTCAGAAATAGTGCTTTTAAATATCAGGGAGGTAAAGTAGATGGTGTTCCTACCCTTATATCCTCACCCGTCACAACAGGGCTATTCGGTGCTTTGATTCTTAATGAAGATAAGGATATTCAATCCATTTCTACTTTCCAATTAGCCAGCAAAGATAAAGTAAAAGTCCACTATAAAGGATTGGAAGCATATAAAAACCGCTGCCGTTTAGCACGCCTAGAGCTTATTCCCGAGAGATTATATGACGGTGAGAAAAAACCTGGACAAGTAGATACTCTTCAAAAAATGCTTAACGCATGTTTACGTATTGGTCGCCCTATTCATATTTTCCGTGGTTTGCCTACATCACAAAAAGCCTTTTTTTACTTTGATGCTATGCCTAACGTGCTTAAAGCCTTACTAGGTTTTAATGAATTTCGGCTTGAGCAAATCCCTCAAGTGCTACAGCAACTACAAATTGCACAAACACTGATACAAACTGCAGGTTTAGGGTATGACGTTTTAAATCTTTATGCTTATCCACGCACCCGTTTTAGTGCGATCTGTCTTACTTGGTGTTTCTTTCGAGACAACCCCTCAAAAAAAAATGATCTTTTGGAAAATAAATTCATTAGTGAATTTTACTCTATACAGGAGAACTACTTTATGACTGAAATTGATGGATCTTTAGTCCGTTTAGGGCAAGCAGCTAACCGTATTCAACGTAAACCAGCACCACCACCATTTAACTCAACTAGCGAAGAAATGTTGGTATTTAATCTTTGTATGGATACTGCAATAGGGCTACGCGCTGCTAAACAAAATGACAAAGCTTCTCTTATATATGGTATTGCAGGTGAACTAGAAACGAACCTGGTAAGAAAAGATAAACACAGACAGCTAAAAGAAATAGATATTAATTGTATAAGTTTTGCCAGTCAATTTGTTAATGAAGTCTGGAATACTGTCCTGCAAGGCAAACCACCGGCACAAAAAAGCCGCCGCCTATTAGGCAGTATTTATCGCATGGCTTTTTTACAAAGTTTTCATCATAACTCCAAAGATGCCGCACCCAAATCAGCAACAGAATTTGTTTAAAGGATGAATAACATGCAAGCACTTAAACCTTATTTAGCTAATATTGATCAATTAACTACGACTAGTCATATTGATGATAAAAAAACCTATATTCACCCTAAATTGAAAAATTTAGGGTGTGTTAGTATAGTCTTAATTCGTGAAGCAATTGCCCCGGTAGTCTTTCGCAATGCCGAACAGGAAATTACCGATATTGAATGGCTCGACGATCTGTATGTACGTGCTGTACCCAATAAATTTAAATATATTGAGCGTGGTCGCGGTTTGCAAATATTGCGAGCCTTAGATGTCGGTGGCAAACAGGCACAAAACAAAACCTTGCTTTATAAAGGACAGAAACCTTCTGATGCTTTTGATTTAAATACGGTTGTTTTCGGTGATTCCACTAATGATGCAGAAAAACGAGTTTTACCTGTTAGAGCGGCGATTAATTACTCTGATGCTTTAAGTCTCAAACCTAAAACGTATTGTGTAGATGAAACTTTTCATAATCGCGCCATGGAGGATGGCACTTTATTTGATGCAGAAATGCGGAAAAACAGTAATAATCTTTTTACTCGCCATTTCATTAAACCCGGCACATTAATGGTGCAAATCTTAAGTACACGTGGACAAGTTCTACCTGAAATTGGTTTAAAACATTTATTATTAAGTGTGGGCTTAGCGGGTAACTATGGTGGTCAAACCTCTGTGACCGGCATTAATATTAAAACCCATATCGTAGGTATTTATGCCAGCAAGTTTGAGCAAGCCATTACCTCACCTTATGAATTACTGAAGATATTAAAGCCACATGCGGAAGCTGATTTAATTGCCATTAAAGCAACTTTACATGAAGCCTTACAAGAAAAACATGAGATCAGCATCCAAGGAACGGACGCTACCCATTGGCAATATGAATTAATTAAAGCCTTTGAAAAATCTGGCAGTGAATTAGAACAAGAATATAAACAGGCTCAACC
>CAZCJE010000127.1:0-6024 GCA_964498805.1 uncultured Thiothrix sp. | reverse complement strand
GTGGCATGGGCGCGCATATCAAAGGCACCAATGGCAAATCCCAAGGGGTAGTGCCATTCTTAAAAGTCGCCAATGATACCGCCGTAGCTGTTAACCAATGTTTTGCGCCAGATACCTATGTGTGGACAAATCAAGGTTGCAAGGCTATCCAAAATATCAAAGTGGGGGATTTAGTTTTAGGTAAGGAAGGTTCTTACCGTCCTGTAACCAAACACATGGTTTATAACCAAACTGATCCAATGGTTGAAATCAAGGTCCGTCATTCTGCGCAAACTTTGAAAGTAACTGCTGGACACCCTATTTGGTCAGTCCAGATTAAAAGACGCTACCATTCCCCTAAACAAATCATAGAGATGTTAGCGAAAGGCGAGTTGAGTGTAGGCTATTGTGAAGCAGGGAAACTAAAGGAAGGTGACTTTGTTGCCCAAACTATTCCGCAAGAGGTTGTTCCAATTGTGGGGTTTACAGAAAATGATGCACGTTTTTACGGCATTATGTTGGGTGACGGACATATAACCAACGAAGATGCAGAATGGGGTGTTTCAGGTAATCCAACTAAAGATAATTTCATACAGTTTGTTGAAGAATACTTGCAAGAGCGTGGTATTCACTACTGGATCTCCAAACGTAATGATGCTTACCAGCAAATTAAATGGTCATTAGGCAAAGGTTTACTGCGTTGTGCTACAACCGGACAGTTTGTTGGTGGTAATGGTTCAGCTTTGCCTTTCACAAAAGCAGATTTTTACAATGCATGTGGTGAAAAGCATATTGCACCACGTTTAGCGCATTTACCTAAAGCACAAACCAAGGCTTTAATTCGAGGTTTATTGGAAACAGATGGGAGCGTTTCTGGTGGGAAATTGCTGAATTTCACCAATACCTCTCATACTTTGGTGGAGGGAATGCGGTATCAATTATTGCGTTTAGGTATACCCTCATCGGCTTCTTACCGTGAACGTAACAATGAGCATGAAGGCACGCGTATTGATGGCTCAAAGATTCAATTTTCGGGTATTACAAAATGCTACGACTTGCGTATTCCGGCAGTAGCTGATTTTGCAGAATATTTTGATTACAAAATTGCTCAAAAACAGTTTTGGTTTGAATGGAATGGCTCATTATTCTCACGTATTCAAAAAGTGGCAGATATGCCACCAGTACCTTTTGTATTCGACTTAAAAGTTGAAGGTGATCATAGCTACAACACGGTTGTTGGTGCTGTGTCAAATGGCGGGAAGCGCAAGGGGGCGGTTTGTGCGTATTTGGAAACCTGGCACATTGATATTGAAGACTTTTTAGAGCTGCGCAAGAACACGGGCGATGAGCGGCGTCGTACTCACGATATGAATACCGCTAACTGGATTCCTGATCTGTTCATGAAGCGGGTAGCCAGTGAAAGCGACTGGACGTTGTTCTCGCCAGACGATGCGCCGGATTTGCATGAACTGACTGGCAAGGCGTTTGAAGAGCGCTATGAGGAATATGAAGCCAAAGCCGCGCGTGGTGAAATGAAACTGCATCGCAAAGTGCCAGCGGTACAATTGTGGCGCAAGATGCTCGGTATGTTGTTTGAAACCGGCCATCCGTGGATCACCTTCAAAGACCCGTGCAATGTGCGTTACACCAACCAGCATCAGGGTGTCGTGCATTCCAGCAACCTGTGTACCGAAATTACCCTGCATACTACCGATAGCGAAATCGCGGTGTGTAACCTCGGCTCCATCAACTTGCCTGCGCACGTCGTGGATGGCTTGCTGGATTTGGAAAAGCTTGAGCGTACCGTCAATACCGCTATGCGCATGCTGGATAATGTGATTGATTACAACTACTACAGCGTGCCACAAGCGCGTAAATCCAACCTGCGCCACCGTCCGGTCGGTATGGGGATCATGGGCTTCCAGGATGCGCTGTACAAAATGAATCTGCCGTATGCCTCCACCGAAGCGGTGGAATTTGCTGACCGTAGCATGGAAGCGGTGTCTTATTTTGCCATTCGCGCTTCCAGTCATTTAGCGGCTGAACGCGGCAAATACCCAACTTATGACGGTTCGCTATGGAGCAAGGGCATTCTGCCGATTGATTCACTGGAAATGCTCGGCGAAGAACGCGGCGAATATTTCATTGTTGATCATACCCAAACCATGGATTGGGATACTTTGCGTAATCTGGTTAAAAAACAGGGTATGCGTAACTCCAATGTAATGGCGATTGCCCCCACTGCAACCATTTCCAATATTTGTGGCGTGTCGCAGTCGATTGAACCGACCTATCAAAACCTGTTTGTTAAATCCAACCTCTCGGGTGAATTTACCGTCATTAACCCGTATCTGGTGGAAGATTTGAAGGCACTGGATTTGTGGGACGATGTCATGATCAATGATCTGAAATATTTCGACGGTTCCGTACAGCCATTGGAGCGTATCCCTGCTGAACTTAAAGCCAAATACGCCACCGCCTTTGAGCTGGATGCGCGTTGGTTGGTAGAAGCGGCTAGCCGTCGCCAGAAATGGATCGATCAGGGCCAATCGCTCAATCTATACATGAAAGAACCCAACGGCCAGAAGCTAGACAATCTTTACAAACTGGCTTGGGTACGTGGCCTGAAAACCACTTATTACCTGCGTACGCTAGGGGCAACAGGCGCGGAAAAAAATAGCGCCGACGAAGTGACCACCGCCAGTCAAAAACCCACCATCAAAATGGCTACCAATAGGGTGTCAGTAGGTTCGGAAGCGCCAAAAGCGTGTTCCATTCTCGACCCAGATTGCGAAGCTTGCCAGTAAATTCCAGCGGGCAGGATACCTCATCCTGCCCTTTCTGACGGTAAAAATGACTATTTCGCACCAATAACGTGCAAAAAAAGCCGTGGTAGAGTGCGCAAATCAAAATTTGCACAGCAATTTGCCACAAAAAGGCACGTTTAGTTGGTATTAAAGATACAGGAGAGGTAAAATTGCCATGCTTAACTGGGATAACCCACTAGCTGCGCCCGTGCCACGGGCAACCTGCAAAAAGCCACAACTTCGATTAGTGGCGGAAGCGTTTATTGATGATCCTACTGTGGAGGTAGAACAGCGTGAGCTCAGTGCTGAAACCCAAGTTATCGCTCAACCGTCGTCTGCGGAGTCGTCGGCGGTTACAAAGGCGGTAATGAAGGTTGCGGCTTCTGTTTCTTTAGAGACGGAAGCCGCTGCGAAGGTCAAAACCTTACGCCCTGCACACTCACCGCTTCCACAGGAGGGGTTTAAACCGCAAAAACCTATTCGTCCTGAAGATAAGCGCGTCATCAATGGCAGCGGCGACATCAACCAACTAGCTCCTTTCAAATACCCGTGGGCGTGGGAATTCTTCATCAACGCCAACAAAAATCACTGGACCCCTCTTGATATCAATATGGCCCAGGATGTGCATGATTATCATCACAATCTCAAGCCACAGGAACGCCACGTTTATGAAAACGTGCTGGCTTATTTAACCACGTCCGACATTCTGGCAATGCGCAATATTGGTTTAGCGGTCATGGAAAAAATGACTGCGCCAGAATTGCAGATTTACCAAGCGCGTCAGGTTTATGAAGAAGCTTTACATTGTTTTAAAGAAGGTACCCAGGTTTTAACTGCACGGGGTTGGGTAGATTTTCGTGATTTACCAGAAGGCGAAATTATTGCGCAGTATTGTGAAGATGGTAGCATTGAATTTGTACGCCCCTTAGGTATTACCAAAGATTATTTTGAAGGGGATTTAATTCGTTTTTCTTCCTCTGTTTATGAATCAGTGGTAACCCCTAACCATCGCTGTGTGGGTTTAGATACACGCAATAATAATAAGTTAGTTATTCAAACGGCTGAAGAAATTAGTTTTCATAATAAGTCTATTCCCGTAGCAGGCAAATTACGTAATGGCAATACTCGCGCTTTAACTAATTTAGAACGTTTGGCCATTGCCTATCAGGCAGATGGCACGATTTTAAATCCGCAGAGTAATCAAGGGGCGGGTACAGGCTACCGCTTCCATTTTAGTCGACCGGATAAAATCCAGCGTTTAACCACCCTCTTAACGGAAATAGGGGTTGAGTATTCACAATATCTCTGTGGCGATGGCACGACTCGTTTTGATATTCCCCGCCAGCACTTATGTTTAGTTAAAGATTTAACGTGGGTAGATTTTACCAGTATTGAGGCTGGATGGTGTCGTGAATTCATTGATGAATTAATGAATTGGGATGGTAGCCGTAGTGCCGACACCTTACGTTATGTGACCACAAATCAACAATGCTATGACACTGTAGTGGCTTTGGGCACTATGGCGGGTTATCGGTGTGGTGTGTATAAAGCTGAAACCTCAGTTGGTAAGCCAGCATGGACAGTCAATTTTGTTGATAAGCCTTATGTCAGTGGGCGCACTATTGAAAAAACGCTAGAACCCTATGCGGGCTATGTTTATAGCGTGGGGGTGCCTAGTACTATGTTAGTGGTACGTTATAACGATAAAGTAACGGTATCGGGGAATACTTGGACTTACCAGCATTGCATTGAAACCATTGGTTTGGACCAAGCCGAAATCTATAACCGTTATCGCGTTGTGCCGGAAATCAATGCCAAGATTCAGCTGGCTAATCGCCGTCTGAATGATGCCATGCGCCCGGATATTGACCTGAAAAACCGTGATGATCTGAATGCGTTTGTGCTTTCCTATACCTTTTTTGCGGGTATTTTTGAAGGCTGCTGGTTCTATAACGGCTTCTCGCCGATTTTTGCGCTGCAACGCCGTGGCTTAATGAAAGGTACTGGCGAACAATTGCAATACATCATGCGTGATGAAGTGCTGCATTGCTCGTTCGGGATTCGTGTGGTGCGGCAAATTATGCAGGAAGAAAACGTCAAGCTTGATCCGCAAGACGTGCGCCAAATGTGGGATGAAGCCGAAGCTGCCGAAATCGGTTATTCCAATTATCTGTTGCCAACGCCGATTTTGGGCTATTCCGCGCAAGATCATCAGGAGCAATTCCGTTTTATCGCCAATCGCCGTGCCCGTCTACTCGGTCTGGAAGAACCCTTCCCCGGTGCGCAAAACGCCCTGCCGTGGCTGGATGAACAATCGAATATGCGCAAAGAGAAAAACTTCTTTGAAACCCGCGTAACGGAATACCAAACCGGCGGCGCTCTGAAATGGGATTAACTACCTAGCGGCTCTGACATATCGTGGGTATCCTCTCCATACTCAAGCCAGTATAGGGAGGCTACTCATTGACAGACTGAAGATTCACCAGTACTTTGCCTAATAAGAAAACATTCATTTTAAATTCTTATGAATAATGAATGTTATAGGGCGTTTACTGATTATCATCGGTGAGACGGCGTTAATGGTAGTGGAGGGCATTTAATGGCGAGCGAATATGTAAAAACCTTTACAGATAGTAACTTTAAGACTGAGGTATTGGAGGCTAGCACACCTGTACTGGTTGATTTTTGGGCGGCGTGGTGTGGTCCATGCAAGATGCTTGCCCCCATCATTGATAGCTTGGCTGACGAGTATGAGGGTAGAGTCAGTATTGGTAAGCTTAATGTGGATGAGAACCGGGCAATAGCTAGTGAATATGCGGTTATGAGTATTCCTACCATCTTGATCTTTAAAGATGGCCAGATTATGCAAAAAGCCGTTGGCTACAAAACCAAAACCGATTTAAAAAACTTGTTAGCAAAACTGTTGTAAGGTAAGAGAGGATGAGATTCACTTTATGCTTGATTCTCATCCCTTGATGCTTCCCCGTAGTATCTTGCTGACATTGCCAGCCTTATTCAATTAAGGTCCTACGGACTCGACGATTAATGCTCTGTTTTTAATTTAATCTTGAGTCACTTATTGGCGTTTTCCCTCAAAAAATAGCAGCAATACTATTTCCTTTAAGTTGCAGCTATGTTGCGTTAAAGGCTGTAAAGCTCGCCGTATTTATTCCGCAGGTAATTCATATAAGGGGCAATATCTAAACCGCGCCCAGTGACTTTCTCAATTAATTCCGGG
>CAZCJE010000126.1:0-6306 GCA_964498805.1 uncultured Thiothrix sp. | reverse complement strand
AAAGCCCCACCTGCGGTATTAGAACAAACCCGCAAACAGGCGGAGGAGCAGCGTGGTGCCTTAGCGCAATTACAAGGGCAGCTAGAAAAGATCAAAGCTCTTTAACAACCGCCTTCCCTCAATACTTCTCTGTGTTTCCGAAAACTGGAAACACAGAGATTCAGACTCAACCTATTTCTCTATTTTCTCTAGTGCTTTCTGGTACTGTGTGAGAAAGTTTACAAAACACGGCTTACAACTAAACATAATTTAACCATATCAATACCGCTTATACTTTTCACCCTCTCTCAGTATCAAAAGTCGGGTAAAATTCTTTTTATCAATAATAATTATATTATTAAAAATGAAAAAATATTGGTTTGTTCTGTTAGTATTATTGGTAGGCTGTGAAGATAAGAATTTATTAGTAAGCCAGCACCCACTAGCTCAGATGTCAAATTCTACAATGCCTGTAACTAATATGCCCCAGACTCAAATACAGACTAATTCTGATAAGCTTGAGTTACTAAACAAACATCTACAAGAAAATAGTCATATATACCCCTATAACAACTTTCAAGTAGCAATAGATCAGTCAATTAAAGCTGCATCTGAATCTATTCAACAAGATATCAGCGATATTATGGGTACTAACTTACAAGCTGTTGATAACAACTATAAAGGGCAGCGTATTACCTTCCAATACCAAGTTTGGCAGATTAAAAAACAGTCTATTTGCCGCCATATCACACAAGATGCTATGCAATTCTCTAATTGTACACTAGCAGCTAAACAACTATTTCAAGAAGTATGTTCACAGCTACAACAAGATAAATTTAATTTCCATCCTCGTAACCAACAATTGAAACGTATGTATTGCCAAGCAGCCTCAGATTTTGAGCCTACTATTGCGCAGATATCTCGTAGCGAACCTTTTGATAAAAATAATAACAAGATACAAGAATTGCGTCAAAAGTGTAACGATTTGATCTTTAAAGCAAGAATTTCTGGTGAGGCTAAAGATGAACAAGCACGTAATACCGCTTGCAAAACTTACAAGCGATCTATTGGCACAGACTAATTCAAATTAATATAGATAAGGTAATATAATGAAACTATTAGGAAGTGCTACGTTATACTTCTATTCATTTAAATTATCGCTTTGATTATTTTTCTGATTGGTTGGTTAGTTAATCGTAACAAAAAAATATATTATTCAGAGTAGTCTGCTAAGTGTTAACCAACAGAACGAATAAACGTTAGCGATATTAGATTGACCTTAAAAAGTAACAAGCTATTACTCTTCAGGTGAAGAGCGCGCGTGGGCGCAAAATAAGCGGTACTTGACCGCTTGGCGCTATTTTCATACAGTCATTCGATAAATATTCCCTATCGACAGGCTAACCTTTTATATGAAACCACGTCATGACAAACTTGGCGGCTGCCGCGTAGGTGCCGTACCCCCCGATGCTAAACATCGCAAGATCGGCGCTAAAACCTCCCTACCGCCTAAGGTGGATTTACGCCCCTACTTAACCAGCATTGAAAGCCAGGTAGGCATGAGTTGTGTGGCCAATACCTGCGCGGGTGCGTATGAGTATTTGGCTAAACGTAACTTAGGCGATTCCGATGATGTCAGCCGCTTATTCATTTATTACAACGCGCGCTATGAAGAAGGCGATGCCTTGGAAGATGCTGGCACCACGATGATATCAGCGATTAATGGCCTGAAAAAATACGGCGCTTGCCGGGAAGATTTGTGGCCAAATGATATTGATTACATTAACGATGAACCAGATAGCGGTGCCTATGAGCATGCGGCCAATTTCAAAATCACCGAAGCCGAATATGTCGAAACCAATCTGGATTTGTGGCGGCATACATTAGCGGATGGCTATCCGATTGCCTTTTGCTTAAATACCTTTTCATCTTTTGATGATGCCACCAATAATCGTGGGCGTGTGCCAATTCCTAAAAAAACTGAACAAGAGCGCGAAGAACACGGTTGGCATGCGATGTTATGCGTTGGTTATCTCGATAAAGATGAAATGTTCATTGTGCGCAATTCGTGGGGCGAAGCTTGGGGCGATAAAGGTTATTGCTATATTCCCTACCATTACGTCATCCACAAAGATTTAAATGGTCATGATTCTTGGGTGGTTAAATCGCTGCAAGACACTGACTTCAGCCAAGGTATAGAATTGGAAGAAGATGATTCCTATTTTGCTGAGGAAGGCTCTATTCAGTTATTTGATTTTTATGTTGCTACCGCAGAAACCGATGAATTCGCTACTGAACTCGAAAGTCTGTGTGATGAATATGCCACTGATGAAGAATATTATTTTGATTATGAAGAAACCGAAGAAGGTGGCGTAACCTATATCGAAATTAGCAACTTTGACATTAGCCTTGATGACCCGGAAGGTTTTCTACAAGCACTTGATGAGCTTTGTAATGAATGGGCAGAAGATGAAGATTACGATTTCAGTGTCGAAGGCTATGATGAAGAAGGCAATGAAGAAAGTGATAATACGGAAGAAGAATCGGACTATTCATTAACACTAAGCGGCTTTTACATTTATACCGAAGAAGGTGAAAAAGTCGCAGCACGTATTGAAAAACTCTGTGCCAAACATACTACCGAAAGCGAAGCCTACAATTACGAATGGGAAGAAGATGAAGATGATGATGGCACTTATATCAGCTTTACCGTATTTGAACTTACTCCTAATGATGAAGACAGCTTTTTGACAGCATTAGAAGCCTTATGTGAAAAAGTCTGTGATGATGGTGGTTACGATTGGGATTAAATCCTAATTAACCTATAAGATCCGCTTGATATCTACAAGCGGATTTACGCTGAACACGCTGACATTAAAAATCATCGGTGGTTTAAACTATTCGCCCATCCTCGGCATATTTATTAATGGGCTTTTAGTACCACAAACTCACCTTTAAAACGTACTCCGCATTGGCCCTCACAGGCTACTTCAGACAGGATTTCAATACGCGCTTTACCTTGTTGCTTAAAGGTTTCGACAAATTCCTCACCTTGCTGGACTGAAGACATATAGGCACGCGCAGTAAAATCCGTTTTGATCGGCCGCTCATATTCAAGTGAACTACGGCGGATGACCAATGTTGCCTGCAACCCTTCCGAAACTAAGCGGCTATGCAGTAAAGACCATGCCGACAGAGTCGCTAACGTAGCCACACTACCGCCAAAGACGGTCTGATGCGGGTTAATATTAGGTTTAAGGGGTGCGCCTAATACCAGGTTATCCGGTTCAATCGATAATACAGACACCTGCATGGCTTTAGTCAAGGGAATAAAAGTATGCAAATAGGTTTCAAGTTCAATGGGATGCATGAGAATAATCTTAAAGCATTAGTTAAAAGACTATTATCGAATATTTTACGCACAACATATAGGTAAACTATGCAATTTTTCTTCTATACGGAATGAATGCGTTGTTTATTTAAACCTAATAGGAATACCAAGATGAAACCGACCAAAGCACCACTTACATGGGCAAAGTGTGCAATATTATCGCCAAATATAGAAAAGCCGGTGAAGCCAGCAAACAAATCAATCAGAATAATTCCGGGCACAAAATATTTAGCGGCAATTGGCACCGGTAAAAACAACAAAATTAACTTAGTATTGGGAAAGTTCATGGCAAAAGCCACTAAAATGCCATAAATAGCGCCTGACGCACCTATAGTTGGGATATTAAACAACACGTAATAATTAGTTGCCATTTGCTTGGTTAAACCAACTATATTCATATAGTACTCACCCTTGTCTACTAAACGCTGCAAATCTACTTTAGTTAGCCCCAAGTTTTGCAACTCAAGAGTAAGCTGATCAAATTGATAAGTATTGACCCACGTATAAATAATACCTGCGCCTATACCACACAACAAAAAGAACAATAAAAATCTTCCACTGCCCCAAATTTTCTCTAAGGTTCCTCCAAACATCCACAGTGCTAACATGTTTAAAAGTAAATGCATAACACTGCCATGCATAAATATACTGGTGAGGTATTGCCAATACTGAAAATGTGGATTTTCTGGCAAATATAAACCAAATAATTCCGTAAATGCTGTGGAATTCGTACTAGTAAATAGATAAACAGCCACACAAATACCTATCAGGCTATAGGTAATGTAAGGCGTATAGGATGAGCTAGAGACGTTATAACTATTCAAGAGAACTCCTTTGTAATAGACAAAAGAACAATGAAGTTCATTAGACTATAGCTCATTTAAAATGATCAAACCGTTAATACCAAAATTTTAGTAAAAATATGTATTTTATTTGACAATGGAGCTAATCTGACCGACGGCTCGTTTAATTGATAATTTTGGTTATTGGTAGAAAAGCTGATTTTAGCAACAACCACAAATGAGAGGTAGTTAAACTACCTCTCACTGATAATGCTAAGTAAATTAGCGGTAACTGTCTACGCTTGGGCAGGAGCAGACCAGATTGCGGTCGCCGTAGACATTATCGATACGGTTGACGGTTGGCCAATACTTGGCGGTAGGGCTGACACCTTTGGGGAATACCGCTTCAGGTTGGCTATAAGGGCGTTCCCATGCTTGTACAAGATCATCCAACGTATGCGGCGCTTTAACCAGCGGGTTATTGTCGGCTGGCCATTCGCCTTCCTGCACTTTGCGGATTTCTTCGCGTATGGCAATCATGGCATCGCAAAAACGATCCAATTCTTCTTTTGGCTCGGATTCAGTGGGCTCAATCATAAGCGTGCCTGCTACCGGGAACGACATAGTCGGCGCATGAAAACCGTAATCCATCAACCGCTTGGCAATATCTTCCTCAGTAACACCCGAAGCGGCTTTGAGTGGGCGAATATCAATAATGCATTCGTGCGCTACTCGGCCATTTTCGCCACGGAACAACACCGGATAATGATCCACTAACCGCTGCATAATGTAGTTGGCATTGAGAATGGCCATTTCCGTAGCGCGTTTAAGACCCGCCGCGCCCATCAGTTTGATATAGGTCCACGAGATCGGCAGGATTGCCCCACTGCCATACGGCGCTGCTGATACCGCACTTTCACCGGTGGCAATACCATCCGGCTGATTCACCACATGGCTGGACAAAAACGGCGCTAAATGCGCTTTCACCCCAATCGGCCCCATACCTGGGCCACCGCCGCCGTGTGGAATCGCAAAGGTTTTGTGCAGATTCAAATGCGAAACATCTGAGCCAAATTTGCCCGGCTTGGAAATGCCCACCTGTGCATTCATGTTGGCACCGTCCATATACACTTGGCCGCCAAATTGGTGAACAATATCGCAAATCTCGACAATATCTTGCTCAAATACACCGTGAGTCGATGGATACGTCACCATCAAGCAGGACAAATTAGCAGCGTGTTTTTCCGCTTTAGCACGTAAATCTGCCACATCCACATTGCCATTAGCATCGCATTCAACCACCACCACTTTCAGGTTCACCATGGCTGCTGAAGCGGGGTTAGTACCGTGCGCGGAACTGGGAATTAAACACACATCCCGATGGCCTTGGCCGATACTGGCCTGATAACGACGGATAGCCACCAACCCAGCGTACTCGCCTTGCGCCCCCGAGTTGGGCTGCATAGAAATCGCATCATAGCCGGTGACTTCAATCAACCAACTTTGCAGTTCTTGAATCATTTGGCGATAACCGATCGTTTGTTCATTAGGCGCAAACGGGTGAATATCGGCAAATTCAGGCCAAGTGACCGGCATCATTTCGCTAGTAGCATTGAGTTTCATGGTACAAGAACCCAATGGAATCATGCCGTGGGTGAGGGAGAAATCCTTGTTCTCCAGACGCTTTAAATAGCGCAGCATTTCGGATTCAGAGTGGTGTGAATTGAACACCGGATGAGTGAGGAATTCACTGCTACGCTGATAAGCTGCCGGAATACCACTAAAGTTTTCCGCAACCACAGCTTGATCTAAGGCTTCAACACTTAGATCGTGTGTCTGGCCGAGTAAAACTTGCAGCAATTCGCTCAAATCAGCGCCAGTTTTACGTTCGTCCACACTGATACTCAAACCTGTGTTGCGCTTACAGAGGTTAATACCAGCAGCCAAGGCACGTTCATAAATGGCTTGATTATCAGCACCAAAATCCACATGCAAGGTATCAAACCAACTATTATGTTGCAGTTTTATACCTTTTTGCTGCAAGGCTTTAGCCAGAATATTGGTTAAGCGGTGAATGCGCCCGGCAATTTTCTTTAAGCCAGCAGGGCCATGATAGACGGCATAAAAGCCTGCCATATTCGCTAATAAGGCTTG
>CAZCJE010000125.1:0-6594 GCA_964498805.1 uncultured Thiothrix sp. | reverse complement strand
CGACTGGTCCTAAAGGCGATACCGGTGCCACTAGTGGAACTGGAACGAAACCTGTTACCTTGCCAGGCTCTAAAACCACTGTGGCTGACGTTGATGCTTCTTATCAAGCATTAATTTCAGGAGCATGGAAACAAATATACGGGATTAACTACACCATGGCCGATAAAGGTGACTATATCCATATAGCGCCAGAGGCCGCTGGTCAAAACACCCGTCATATTGACGCCGGACATGTGACCTCTTGGAATCCACAAGGTAAACCGGTGGTCATCTCTCCGATTGCGCTCGACCTCAACGGTGACGGCAAGATCAGCACCACTGGCAGTTCCACCGCTCAAAACCGCACCAGCAATGATGTAGGTAAAACGGTCAACTTTGACATCGACGGCAATGGCTCACAAGACAATATCGAATGGATGAAAGGCGATGGTGACGGCTTGTTAGTCGATACCAGCAAAATTGGTGCGAACAACGCCATTGACGGCAATGCCCTGTTTGGGGATATGGGTGGTCAATTTGCCAATGGTTACGACAAACTTGCCCAGCATGATGCGAATAGCGACGGCAAACTGACTGGTAACGAGTTAAAAGGCTTTGCCGTGTGGGTCGATAATGGCGATGCTAAATTACAGAATGGCGAATTGCGCAGCTTAAGTGATTTGGGTATTACCGAAGTCAGTACCAAAAAACAGGACGTGCAAAACAGCCAGGGTGAAACCTTGATGCGATCTAATGCAGCTACCACCAACGGCGGCTCCTTCATGACCGAAGACGTGTGGTTTGCTAAAAAATAAGCCTGTCTACGGCTGCCACGATTATCCGTTACATAACCAAAAGTCTGCCTGTCATGGGCAGACTTTTTGGCATTTTCGCCCCATCACTTACCCGCGCAAATACAGCTTACAAGCCAGTCAGTTTGCGGTTAGTGGATTGTTTGATACCACTTTCACCAACAATAATAGCTTCAATAGCGGCTTTGGCACTTGGACGGCACCCATCGCTGCGACGGGTAACCTAGGCTAAGTTTTATTCCAGAGCTTACCAATATCCCACTCAAAAAAGGCTGGAGGTATTGTACTGTGGTCTTTTTTATTTATAGCTTGAATGGTTTAATTTTTAAACATCTTAGCGGTTCGATTGGATTATTTAGAGCTTTATACCGGGGAAAACCCTTAGCGCCACTACCGTATAACCATATATTTACGCAACGTTTTTGTAAGAGCGGTATAAGCTTCTGGAGTGGATGGATCCACACTGACAAAACACTAATTAAAAACCTAATTAAAGAACCGCTAATGGAGTAAATTATGTTTAAACCGTATCCGCTTATTTCTACCACAGAAGCCCTGACGCCTACCGTTGATTTTAGTGGCACTTGGCAAAATGAACTGCAATCTGAAATGCACCTGAACGTTGACCAACAAGGTCACGTCACCGGCAAATACAAAACGGGCATTGGCACTCCTAATCCTTCCGAAGAATTTGATCTGGTTGGCTTTGCCAGTGCTGATTTACTTTCGTTTACCGTTAACTTCGGCACGCATGGCTCGCTGACTTGTTGGTCTGGCCAACACATTCTCGAAGACGGTGTCGAAACCATTAAAACCAAATGGCTCCTGACGCAAAATCTTAACGAAGTGAACTCAATTCAATTTAGCGGCAATGTTGTCAGCGGTCAGGATAATTTCTATCGCTCACTGCCTAATCTACCGCAGCATCCGGAAATATCTGACCTTTACTGGCTGCAATATCCCTGCACTGATTGAGCTGGCTACGACGTACTCATCCGTAGTATCTGAAGGCTCGTTCAAGTCTCTGATAGCCTAATGACTAACTATCCACTTTTTCAAGGTTGACAGTTAAACAGGCAACACGATTCGCAACCCCGTTCACCTAACACTCTGGCAAGCATTAATCCTTAATTTTGCTAACGGTGGACGGGTGTTGCAATGAATATGTAACGATGTTCATAGAAAGGCTGTTAAGTTATGCAGCTTAAGTTAGTCAAAGCGGCAATCGGCGCGTGGGCGCTCATTAGGCTTTTGCACAAAGCGTACAAACAATTCCTGTGTGCAAGGCTTGCTATCTAAGACACCGTGGGCAATACCGGCAAAGCGGAATAAGTACGACTTGCCTTCCGCAAATGTTTCCTCAGCGGTGCGTGCAGCCCATTGTACCGGCGTAATGGGATCATCTTCACCCGCTAAAATCAACGCTGGTGTTTGAATCGGTTGCTTGGCCATACTCAGCAAATGGGGCTGTTTGTGCTTATTCCAGATTTCACAAACATCGTATTTCAACGGTATGTAATAACTGAGTTGCGGCAAAGCTTTAAGGCTAGCCTGCATACTGGATAACACAATAGGCGGATTATCATGGCACTCCACTTTCCAAAAAATAGGGTCATGGAAAGCATCATCTAACTGGCGTTTAAGATAACTGCCAATATAGCCCCTGACTTTTTCAGGTTGGTTTTCTTGTAAATGCCGTAGCAAGCCCGGTAATACTTCCAAACTGTGACTGACATATTGGGCATCAAACAAAATAGCTAACAAGATTTCATCATTTAGCCGCAATTCGCGCAGATTACCCAAATTCAAATCGTCTACCGGAATAATCATAGGATGTTGGCGCAAACGCTTCATCAGTTCATAGTAATGGGCTCGAATATCGCCATTTTCCAGCACGCATTGATGGCTATTAGCACAATAACCAAACAGACGTTCCAGACTATCATTTAATAATTTTGGCCATTCACGGAACAAGTGTTCGCCGGGCGGATACACCGAATCCAGCACCATACTACGTACCCGTTCGGGGTATAAACTTTGGATTTCAAAAGCTAAACGGGTGCCATAAGAAATGCCCCATAGATTAGCTTGTGGGTAGCCTAATGCATCCAGCAAATCATGCACATCTTGCGCACTGTGGGTCGTGCCCAATTCATCCACAGGTAGGTGTTGTTGATACAATTGCTGTTGACATTGACGGGTGACTTCATAATAGCGCTGGGCATTTTCCTCCGGCGTACCCGGATTACTTAATACCGAAATACTCCAATTACGATAACCATCACAATGCATAGCGGGTTTACTTAAACCACTGCCGCGTTGGTCAAACAGCACCAGATCACGTTTTAAAGGGGCTTTTTGTTTAAACCAGTCCAACCAATAATTTTCAAGGGTATTTTTATCCAGCCATAAAGAAGAACCGGGGCCACCGGCTAGATAAATCATAGGGTCAGGCTGACGATCTTCGCCTTGATACGGCAAAACAACGACGGGCAATTGGAATACGGAAGCAGTATTAGCAGCTACAGGAGAGGTATGTAACCACCCACAATAAACAGGCTGGGTAGCAGGCACTTTAAACCAACAGGGTGTGGTTTCAAAACGGGCACCATTAGCCAAAACTGGTTGAGGCTTAAAGCCTGTATCAGCAGCTAAATAATATCGAGTAAGGCCGTAAAGCCCTGCTATCCCCGCTACTGCTATCACTAACCACCAGATTCGCCGCATTGTTTTCAAGGATTTAAGGATTAAAAACTCTCAATTAATTCATATTTTCTATAGAGAGGCAAGATTTATTAAAAATTAGTCATAGTCTTTTAAACTCCCTACAAAGAAAAGAGGCGGATTTTCACCCGCCTCAAGTCAACTCGGAAAACAGTTCAGATTGTTGGATCGACTTTATTGTTAAAAATTAAATTAAAGCGTATAAGCGCGCTCGCCGTGGGCAATAGTATCCAGACCTTCACGCTCTTCATCCTGAGAAACACGCAAGCCAATGGTTTTATTCAGGATCGTAAATAGGACAAAGCTCACTACACCAGACCAGATGACTGCTACAAATACACCCCACAGCTGGCTGAGGACTTGACTGCTGCTGTATTCAGCAACTGCATTAGTAGCATAGTCAAATACACCAGTACCGCCTAATGCTGGGTTAACCAGAATACCGGTTGCAATCGCACCGATAATACCGCCGATACCGTGAACACCAAATACGTCCAGTGAGTCGTCATAGCCGAGCATATGTTTCAGGCCACTAACGCCCCACAAACAAGCCATACCGGTGATCGCACCGAGCACAATGGCACCCATAGGGCCAGCAAAACCAGCCGCTGGCGTAATCGCAACCAGACCTGCAACAGCGCCGGACGTTACACCCAACAGAGAAGGTTTACCACGCAATAACCATTCGGTAAACATCCAGGATAAGCCTGCAGCAGCACTGGCTAAGGTAGTATTAACCATGGCCAAAATAGCCGTACCGTTAGCTTCTAAGTTGGAACCGGCGTTAAAACCAAACCAGCCTACCCACAGCAAAGATGCACCGATCATGGTCATAACCAATGAATGGGGCGCCATAGAATCACGACCGTAGCCAACACGTTTGCCAACTACAATGGAACCTACCAGTGCTGCCATTGCTGCGTTAATGTGAACAACTGTACCACCAGCGAAGTCCAAAGCCCCTTTAGAGAACAGGAAACCAGCAGGCGCATCATAAGCAGAAGGGCCACCCCAGAACCAAACCATGTGAGCCATTGGCAGGTAAGAGAAGGTGAACCACAGTACAGAGAAGATCAACAGGGCAGAAAATTTAATACGCTCGGCAAAACCACCAATAATCAAAGCAACGGTAATGGCAGCAAAAGTCAGCTGGAAGAGCATGAAGACCATTTCATGAATGACCACGCCTTTGCTAAAGGTTTCAACCGTAATAGCGGTATCAACACCGCTGAGGAACATTTTGCTGAAGCCGCCAATGAAGCTATTGAGGCTGCCGCCGTCGGTAAATGCTAGGCTGTAACCGTAGATGACCCAGAGGATGGCAATCAGACAGAAAATGGTAAATACCTGTGCCAACACAGACAGCATGTTTTTGGCTCTTACCAAACCGCCGTAAAACAGGGCTAAGCCAGGAATGGTCATCAGAATGACCAGTGCAGTGGATAGCATCATCCACACAGTATCACCCTTATCGGGTACAGGTGCATCCTCTGCCATAGCCACACCTGAAAGACCCAAAAACATACTCAGAATCATCAAACCCAGACGAAAATTCATACTAACCTCCCTTACAGTGCTTCGACGCCACTTTCGCCAGTACGGATACGAATGACCTGCTCTACCGGGCTGACAAAAATTTTGCCGTCACCGATTTTGCCGGTATTGGCTGAACGGGTAATCGCTTCAATTACTCGATCTACCTGTGCGTCATCGACAGCTGCTTCAATTTTGATTTTAGGGAGAAAATCCACTACATATTCAGCGCCACGATACAATTCCGTGTGGCCTTTTTGCCGACCAAAGCCTTTCACTTCAGTCACGGTAATCCCTTTGACGCCAATTTCGCCTAACGCATCTCGTACGTCATCCAGCTTAAAGGGCTTGATAATGGCTGAAACCATTTTCATACAAATGACTCCTTAGATTGGAAACTTGTCTGCCAGAACCGGCAGAGAAAGTGGTATGAACTAAATTCTATACAAGCCAAGTTGTGCAATTGACGTGCCAACCTGTGGATAGCCCTAACTAACTGTTTAAGAGATAAACGAATCGGTGTAGTGGTTAAATTAATAGCAATTTCAGCCCTTTTCCCTATCATTATTGTGCCCAAAGGCACTAAAAAAGTGCATTAGCACTGCTTAATGCACCATGCTCCCTTCGAAGTAACACACTCAAAACAGTTTTGCTAAACTTGAGGCACTTTCCCCACGCAAGGTGTAATACATGCAAACTTTTGGACAATTGGATGAACTTGCCAAGAAATTATCCTCTTTAATGCCAGAACCAGTACGACATTTGCAGTCAGACATGGAAAAAAACATGAAAGGCTTGCTGGAATCGGGTCTGCAGAAGATGAATTTGGTCACACGTGAAGAATTCGACATTCAGTCAGCGGTACTGTTGCGTACCCGGCAGAAACTGGAGATTCTAGAGCAGCGGCTTGCCGCACTTGAAGCACGGCAAAGCTCGCATTCATAAGCAGATTAGGTGGGAAATATGCCGGGTTATTTAGGCAGTTTCCCATCTACGCCTTTGACATAGAAATCCATTTTGGCAATGTCTTCGTCTTTCATACTGCTGCCTTTAGCCACCACTTCTTTATCCTCTTGATTCAGCAGTGGACCACCAAACGGCTGTAAACTGCCATCCGCAATTGCCGCTTTAGCTTTGGCTACTTTATCAGCGACTTCTTTAGGCACCACGCTGTTCAATGGGGCCAGATCAATCATGCCGTCTTTAATACCGCCCCAAATAGAAGTGGATTTCCATTTACCATCCAGCACTTGTTGCACACGCTCGGTATAGAATTTTTCCCAATGATGGGTCACAGCGGTCAGATGCGCCTTAGCACCGTATTTGGACATATCAGAGTGATAGGCGATGGCGTATTTGCCTTTTTCTTCCGCCGCACCCACTACAGCAGTGGAATCGGTGTGGTGAGTGAGCACATCAGCGCCTTGATCCATTAAGGCGTCGGCGGCTTCGCGTTCACGACCTGGGTCAAACCAAGAGTTTACCCACACCACTTTAACCTTAATATTTGGGTTAACACTTTGCGCACCCAGGGTATAAGCATTAA
>CAZCJE010000124.1:1905-6676 GCA_964498805.1 uncultured Thiothrix sp. | reverse complement strand
TGAAACGATCAGATGAAGCCTACCGGCATATAGGTATGCTCAGGTAGAATAGTGGCCAGATTAGGGTTTTTTAGGTGACGGCTCATGATATCGCCAAAAATATTCCTAAAATCAATTGAATGTGCCAGATAACGGCTTTCATACAATTGCGCTGTAGCCAAGCCCGGCCACTTGCCATAAACACCGCCACGCACCCCGCCACCGAGGGCAAACCAGCAAGCTGCATTACCATGGTCAGTACCCTTACTACCGTTTTCCTCAGCGGTACGCCCAAATTCAGTCATGGTCAGCACCATCACGTTCTGCATGGCAGTCCCTAAATCTTGATAGAAAGCGGCAATCCCATCCGAAAATACCTGCAACATATTGGCCTGATAGCCCATCGAGCTACCCTGATCCCCGTGCGTATCCCAACCACCGAGATTGATATTCGCTACTTCCAGACCGACACCAGATTTAATCAGTTGCGCTGCCTGCTTTAATTGCATGGCAAACCAAGTACTTGGATACACAGCCCCATTACCCGGTTTATAGCCCTTGACATCCAACTGCTGCACATTATTGAGGTCAGTAAACAGTGTACGACCCGCATCCTGAATGCGTACACCATTATCGCCTCCCAAATGGGGGCTTTGTGAGTAAATCTGCTGTAGGCGGGCGGTCATACGCCGTTCGGCGGTCGCTTCCATATCCAGGTCAAAATTGCTCAAGTCACTGAAGGTTGAGACCGGAATTTTGCCGCGCAAAGAATAGGCAATATCATTGCCAAAGCTGATCCCACGCATACCAACGCTATTGCTGGTGGTGCGCAAGTGACGATTTAACCAACCGTCACTGCTTTTATTCACAATCGCATTTTCAATGTACAACTCACTATCAAAGTGCGATTTGGTGGCATTGGGGTAATGAACAGCGGGAAATACGGCTAACAAACCCTGCATATACAGGTTGTGCAGTGATTTCATGGCCGGGTGCAAACCCAGAAAACCATTCAAATCCAACGCACCACCGACTTGTCCGGGCTTAGGGATGGCAATGGTTGGGCGCAATTTGTAGTAAGCATCTTCACCATAGGGCACCGAGACATTCAAGCCATCACAGCCACCCCGCTGGAAAACCACAATCAGGGTTTTAGGCGCAGCTGCAGCCTGCGCCATTTCGCTATTAACCAGCCAAGAACTCCCCACTAAAGTGGAGGACAACATGTATTTTAAAAAATCACGACGTTGCATGGTGTTGTTCCCCACGGTTATTGGTAATTGAATTCAGGGTAGCTAAGCACAGTACCGATAGTTTCGCGGATTTGCACATCGGCACTGCTGGCATTAGGGTCAAACGCTCCTTGAGCATTGAGCACACCCAGGGCAGTCTGCCATTCAAGCTCAGCGTAATAACCACCAATCGTCCAATTCAGCAGGTCACTGGCAATGCTTTCCGCTGTTACCGAACCACGGTCTTTAAACAAACTGGTGTTATCGACATAGGTTGCCGAGCCCGTCTTAGCCACGGACAACATATTGACGAAACGTACCCGTTCCTGCAAAGCGGCTGAGCTAACCCAATCATCACCCGTATCCGAGTAACCCGTCGGTAATGGATACTGATATAAGTCCATGCCCATACGACGAATAAATTCAGGCAGATCTGTGTAAGTGCCTTTGCTTTGTAACGCACGTGCGGTAGCCGTGACAAATTCCAGCGGCGTTTTAACCTTGCTATTGATATTGCTGGTGTTATAGAACTCTGGTGAAGTCAGGATCACCCGCAACACTTGGGTAATCTGATCAGGGGCAGCGGCTTGAGCAAGGAAGGTATCCACGCAACGGCTTTGCAGACTGTTCACGGGCTGATCACTGACAAACTGGGTAATCAGCTTAGAACAGATATACTTAGCAGTGGCCGGATGACGTGAGAGAATATCCAATACCCGTTCACCTTCATCCACACCACCTGCCGGGATAGCATTACCCCAGAAGGTTTTGGCACTGCTGTTATGTTGCTCAGCATTGAAGAAGAAGCGGTCATTTTGTACTTGCCAGCCGGTAAAGACTTCTGCCAGTACTTCCACTTCTTTCTGCGTATAACCGCCATCAACTCCCACCGTATGCAATTCCAGTAACTCACGGGCGTAGTTTTCATTGGAATTGGCCTTAACGTTTTTCACGCTATCCAGGTAGTAGACCATCGCTGGGCTTTTGGCACTGATATGCAACAGATTGCGGAAATTACCCAAGGCATTGGCGCGGAAGGCTTCATTTTCCGCCAGTTCATACGCCACTTTATTGCCAGTTTTACGCACATCGGTATTAAAGTGGTTATCCCAGAACCACGTCATGATTTCCAGCAACTGACGACGGCTATCAATCATGTGTTGCAGCGTCCAAGTCTGTAATTCAACCACCGTTTGCGGCTTAACACCGGCAATGCGGTTATTAAAGGCAGTGTCATCAATAGTGGCCGGATTTAACTGTTGTTCCAGCAAACCATCTGTACCCTGCTGACCCACTTGTTTAAGCAGATCGGCATTGACACCAAAGGTAATACGGTTGAGTAACTGGCGGCTTTCATCATGAGAACCTGCTACTGACAAGGGCAATGTCACCACGCCTTGCTTATTAAAGGCATCGGTAGCGGTCAACGTCACCACAATATTGGTATCCTGAGTCAAAATGCCATTCGCTAACGCATAAGCCCAATCCCCTGCTGGGGTCATAGTCATCGCTTTAGTCGGTACCAAGACCGTACCCGTACTGGTTGCAACACTAATCGTCAAACCATTCACGCTGGTATCGTCCGTGACCGACCCTTGCAATAAGAAGCCGGTTTTTAGCACGGTTTCATTAGCCTTATGCGAGGTAACAGTAATCACCGGCGCACTGGTATCACTAATCACCTGATAACCGCGGGTAGCAAATGAACTATTGCCGGTGGTATCAAAGGCTGTAGCCGTTACTGTTAAAGCTTGACCTACCTGTACCGCACTAGGGCTAACTTTTACCGTCCAGTTACCCGTAGTTTTATCCAGTGTGGCAATTTGTGTTGAACTTAAAGAACCACTCACCAGCTTGACTTCAACCCGATCCAACTGCGTATTGTCTTTAGCGCGACCCGTTAAATCAAAGCTGTAATTACTGATAGTAGTCCGGCTTGGTGACAACACTTCTACCGTCGGTGGGGTTAAATCCAGCGTATCCAAATCCGCACGCCCAATAGCGAATTGCACCGGGCCTTCGCTAGTCAAAATACGGCTGAAGAAGGATTTATTGGTCGCAAACGGATTAATCGCTCGCAATACATGGCGGTTACCAGTGCGCAGATTTTCCAAATCGAAGATAACCTGGCCCTTAGCATCAGTAGTACCTTGTTTGCGCCAGGTCAGTTTGCCATCGGCAGCAATTTCAAAAGCATCAATTTTGACATTGGTTAACAAGGCATTTTTGTTATCCCTATCCATCAAGGTAACAGGTACAGCCCCAACCTTGAACGTAACGGCATAGGTTTTAGCTGGGAACGCCGGTGACAATACGCCAGCGGCATTATAAGGCGTGGTACCAAGCAGGAAATTCAAGCCAGCTTGCGACAGATATTCACTATCCAACTTCACTTGACCATTAGCATCGGTTTTGCCTGCGGTACGCCAGATATAAGGCCAGTTACTGGTATCGCCTGCCTTGATTTCATACAAGGTAATATCAGTATTCGGTAGTAATGCCTTGGTCAGAGCATTTTGCAGAGTTACTGTCAATAAAGGGGTGCCAACCATGAAAGTAACAGGCCCTATTGCTTTAATGGGCGGGCTGGTTTTATAGGCTTTAGTCACCGGATGTTGTGCCTGTAAGATATAGATACGGCCTTTATCCACACCGGGCAGATCCATTTTCACTAAACCTTGCGCATCGGTAATACCCCGATTAATCCAAACCGTGGAGCCATCCGCCAATACTTCACGCACATGCACTTCTATATTGGTCAATGCTCCACCAGCGCCCTCTGGGACTGTACCGTCTTTAACCATTACCTGCACGCTGCCGACCTTGAACTCATACGGTGCGGGGCTGGTAATATCACTACTCCAGACGCTGTAATCATTAAAAGCGGAAGCTTGCAAACGAATCGTTCCACCCGCTGACAAATCCGGCAAATCAAAACGGGTCTGACCGGCAACATCAGTGGCTTGTCGAGTCAGCCATTGCAATTTGCCATCCGCCAAAACTTTATAAGCAGTAATTTGTACATTAGGCAATACTTTGCCAGTGCTGGCATCTTTGAGCGTAACAGGCAACAGTTGCGTGCCAACGATAAAGTTATAATCCCCTGCGGTTTTAATACTTTGGCTATTTTTCCAAACCTGATTAAACGGGCTGGGTGACTTCAGAATAAATTCGCGATTGTCATTCAGTTCAAACAAGGTTAGGCGTAATTGGCCATTAGCATCGGTAACCGCATCATTGCCCCAAGACTCGGTGCCATCGGCCTTTTTTTCCACCACAGCCACTTTCTGATTAGCCATTGGCACAGGTGGCACTTTGGAACCGTCTAAGACCTTAACCCGCACATTACCTACTTTGAAATCCACCGGGCCTAGTTGCGTATATTGAGGGCTAGCAGCACGGAAGTTGTTATACGGCACAGCATATAACTGAACCTTTTCCCCGTTGAGCATTTCCGGCACATCCAGACTGATTAAACCATTAGCGTCAGTGGTGGTTTCACTATGCCAAGCATAATTGCCATCCGTTTTGATGCGATAAGCGGTCACTTTGACATTAGC
>CAZCJE010000124.1:0-1805 GCA_964498805.1 uncultured Thiothrix sp. | reverse complement strand
AACCCGCTTGCAGCGCGTTGCGTATTGTAAACGGTGGCAAATAACTGCGCTTTGTCACCTTCGAGTAATTCTGGTAAATCAAATGTCACCAAACCATTAGCATCCGTAGCGGTTTCACCTCGCCAACTAGCCGTACCATCCGCTTTGACGCGATTAGCCATGACCTTAATATTCGGAATGGTTTTGCCGGTAATGCCATCTTTAAGCGTGACTTGTAACAGCGGTGTACCAACCTTGAAGGTCATTTTGCTACCTGAAGTTAAAATCTCACTGGTTTTGATACTGTTATTAAAAGTGCTACGCGCCTCAACCCTGAATTTACGATCTTTAGGTAAGGTTAAGAACAATTGACCTTTGGCATCAGTCACCGCAGAGGAATAACCCTTAATGGTGTTATCAGCCAAGACTTCATTCACTTGCACACTGTAATTGGCTAACGGTGGCAAAGCGGCCTTTGTGCCATCCACAACTGTGACAATGGTTTCACCTACCGCAAAGTTAAAAGCCCCTAACTGGGTAATTAACGGGCTAACTACTTGGAAACTGGAGTAAGGTTTGGCATATAACAGGACTTTTTCGCCATTTAATATCTCAGGCACATCCAGACTGATTAAACCATTAGCATCAGTGGGGGTTTCACTATGCCAAACAATTTTGCCATCAACTTTGACCAGATTAGCCATAATTTTAATATTAGGAATAGCTTTACTGGTAATGCCATCCTTAAGAGTAACCTGTAACAGGGGCGTACCAATCTTGAAGGTGTTTTTGCTACCCCGCACTAAAGGAGCACTGATTTTATTATTATTGTTGACGGTATTAGTCGCTTCCAAACGGTATTGCTTACCCTCAGGCAAAGTCAAATGCAATTCACCAGCCGCATCTGTAACCACTGTGGTCAACCAGTTCGTTTTGCCATCAGCAAGAATCTCGCGAACTTGCACGGTGTAATTGGGCAATACTGGCAAGTTAGCTTTAACCCCATCCACCACACTAACCAGCGTTTCACCTACTGTAAAAGTGACGCTACCGGGCTGGTCGTACAAAATGCTAGATACCCGTTGGTTATTGTAAATGTTGGCAGATAACTGCACTTTGCCACCTTCGAGTAATTCCGGCAGATCAAATGTCACCAAACCATTAGCATCCGTAGCGGTTTCACCTCGCCAACTGGCAGAACCATCTGCTTTGATGCGATTAGCTGTGATCTTAATATTTGGAATAGTTTTGCCAGTAAGACCATCTTTCAGGGTAACTTTAAGTAATGGTGTACCAACCTTGAAAGTCATTTTGCTACCTGAGGTTAAAATCTCACTAACTTTACCTATGCCATTAAAGGTACTTTTGGCTTCCAGCTTAAATTTGCGATCTTTAGGCAAGGTCAATAGCAATTGACCTTTAGCATCGGTCACTGCAGAGGAATAACCTTTAACGGTGTTATCGGCTAGCACTTCATGCACGTACACATTGTAATTGGCTAACGGCGGCAAATCAGCCTTCGTGCCATCCACAACGGTGATAACGGTTTCACCGACTGTGAAATTGAAATTACCCGCTTGGGTAATCACAGCACTAACCGAACGGAAACTGTTATAGGGTCCTGCCTGCAACATGACTTTGCCCCCTTCCGACAGTTCAGGCAGATCAAAACTGACCGCACCATTGGCATCAGTGGGTAACTCGCTGCGCCAGGCTAATGAACCATCGGCATTCAGCTTGTAAGCGGTAACTTTCACATTAGCTAGGCCTTTACCGCTGGCTGCATCCTTAAGCGTTGTCTGCAAAATGGGTGTACCCACCTTAAA
>CAZCJE010000123.1:0-6752 GCA_964498805.1 uncultured Thiothrix sp. | reverse complement strand
AAATATGCATAAAAGCGTGCAAGCAGATCAACCAACCCATCTTACTCAGGTAATTACTGGGCCAAGACAGTAATTTCTTAGCTGTGGAGGTGGCAGTAAGGGAAAATGTGTGACTTTCCTAGGGCTACTATGCATACGTATGTGTTGGATAATTTAAAGGTTTGCATGTAATTTTGATGTGTATTTTTTGGAATAAATTATAAAAATGTGTAGGGGTTAATCCCAAAAATCCTTAGGACTATAAGGAGGCATCAAATGAATAAGCTACTAATGGTATTTACCACAGCTATTCTCGCGGGGTTCGGTGGTGTGGCGTATGCCGATATCTATGGAGCAGGGCCAGCCTATGGCGCTAACCCAACCGGTGGGATCGCTACCTGTCGAGTTCTCAATGTTGGAAACACGCCTGTAAACGTCACCGTTCGGCAGATTATTACCAATACCAACGTTATCCTGCCTTTATCATCTGATACTTGTAGCGGTGGGCTAGGTGCTGGTAATAACTGTGCGTTCACAGCGCCAGTCGGTGGCAACTTTGCCCTTGCTTGCCGTTTGGCCGTCTCGGGTAATGATCCGCAAATCAGCGGTACCCTAGATGTGCAAAATCCTATAGGCGTGGTCAGAGTCGTGGTGCCCATGCAAAATACCAATAACTAATTGGTGAAAACTATTCTAAAGGCGCAATGGTCAAGCGGCATTGCGCCGAATACTTAAAAAATCACCCTATTCTGCGTCTGCTAAACCTTGCGCCCTGCGGCTTGTGCCTTCGCAAGTGTCGGCCACGGGCGTTGTCATGAGTACCTATATACCACAGGGCAAGATCCGCCCCGGTTCATTCGCGAGTCGAACCAAGTAAAAAGGAGCTAGCCCGGGGTAAAAAGATGGCGAATGAGTAGGGGGAATAGCGAAGAGGGCGCGAGCAGATGAGGCAAGTCATGTGGATTGTGGTTAGTGTGCTTGTCCTGTGGGCGGTGGGATTTGGCTTGTGGATTTATTCCTTACCGCCGCCGACGGCTATCAATGCACCGCCGGTTGCGGCTACAGAGGTTGCATCCATGCTGGCTTCCCTGCAACCACCTAAGCGTGCACGCCCGCTGATTGCAATTATTGGTATTAATGATGCAACCGAAACCACGGATTATCTCATGCCTTACGGTATGCTAAGGCGTGCTAATGTTGCGGATGTGGTAATGCTTGCCACAAGGCCGGGGGCGGTGAAACTTTATCCGGCGCTGACGGTTGAACCGCAAGCCACTGTGGCGGAATTTGATGAAGGACATCCGCAAGGTGCCGATTATGTCATTGTTCCGGCCATGAGCCGTGATAATGACCCGGTAGTTATGCAATGGCTGAAGGAGCAGACGGCCAAGGGTGCTTTTATCATGGGTGTTTGCGCGGGTGCTAAGGTGGTCGCTGCTGCGGGGTTGCTTGATGGCAAGCGGGCGACGACCCACTGGTTCTATCGTCAGCAACTTCGCGATAAGCATCCCTCCCTCCTTTATGTGGCAGATCGGCGCATAGTGGTTGATCGAGGTGTAGCCACAACCACTGGCATCAGTGCCTCTATGCCTATGTCGCTCACTCTGATTGAGGCCATGGCAGGTCGGGCAAAAGCGGAAGAAGTGGCGCGCGGTCTTGGTCTGGAGTATTGGGATGCACGCCATGACAGCAATGCCTTCAAGCTGACACGACCGTTCGTCATGACTGTGCTTGGTAATGTGTTGGCTTTCTGGAAACGCGAACAAATAGATATTGCTGTGTCGCCAGGTATGGATGAAGTGTCGCTTGCCTTGGTGGCAGATGCGTGGTCACGAACCTACCGCTCGCGAGCATTGACCTTTGCGGACACACCTGCTGCGGTAACAACGCGCAACGGTGTTCGCATTATGCCGGATCATACTGGCAAGATTCTGCCCGCTTTACAGTCCATCAATAGAGCGGTGAACCAACCACCCGCAAAGGCCTTAGACTATACGCTGGCAGCTATTACCGAGCGTTACGGCGAGCGCACTGCTGACGTGGTCGCCATGCAACTTGAATATCCACAGCTAGGCTCTGGGGGTAAAAGGTAAGATATCCGTCATTGCCACTGGTAATAGATGGCTATCATAGGCGTCGCTGCGGCGTTGCAGCCGGTTTTCCAGTTGGTGTTTCACCATGCCCCATTCCGTATCCAGAATGCTGTAGATAACGGTATCGCGAATCACGCCATCGGGCATCACTGCACTGCGTCGCAGCACGCCTTCGCGGGTGGCACCCAGTTTTTCCAAGGATTGTTGCGATAACTGATTACGAATATCGGTCTTGAATTGCACGCGCAAAAAACCAAACGTTTCAAAAGTATGGCGCAATAATAGGTATTTGCTTTCCAGATTGACGCCACTACGCTGGTATTCGCGTGCATACCAAGTACCGCCAATTTCCAGCTTGAAATGCTTATGGCAAATATCGCGCAAACGCGTACAGCCTATCGCTTTGCCCGAACGCTGATTGAAGACCGCAAAGGGTAGATCTGTACCCGCTTCACGCAGGCGAATGGCATGGCTAATAAAGGCTTCCATTAAAGCCGGTTCGGCCAGATTACCGTAAAACATATAACGCCACAGACTTTCATCGGCGGCAGCGTGTAATAAATCCGGCATGTGCCATTCGTTCAGGGGTTCCAGCCTAACCAAACGGCCTTCTAAGACGACAGGTGCTAATGTCATGATTGACCTCCTTGCCTAACTCAGGCAAGCCAATAGGCAAAAACTGCCTTGTGCCAAACCAGCGCCAAGAAAAGCGCCAATCAGCACATCACTTGGGTAATGCAAACCTAAAATAACGCGGGATAAAGCTACTAATACGCTAAACGGGATAACCAGTGTCGCCCATTGCGGGTAATAAGTGAGTAGTACCCAACTAAAACTCACCGCGTGCAACGTATGTCCGGAAGGAAAACTAAATTGATCCAGGGCTGCCACATTTTGAAAAATACTCCCGTCATAATGAAACGGGCGCACGCGGCTGGTAGAGGTTTTCAGCCATTTGTAGAGTAATACACCTACTAAAGCCACGAAGCTCATGTGTAAAGAAACCTGCAGTGCAGCCAAGCCATGCACGATTGGCAATAGGAGCATTAAGACATACCAGAACACCCCATTACCCAAGCGGCTAATCACGGCAAAGAAACGGCTAACCGGTTGCAGATGGTTGATACGGTTAAACAGCAAGCACAAGGGGATTTCGTGGTCATTAAGCTGGTGTAACAGTTTCATCAGATGTTTCTCTCAGCACGGATTGAATAGTGGTGTGCAAGCGTTGGACAACACGTTCCCAACCCAACCCTAACGCAGTTTGGTAAGCCGCCTTGCCCATGTTTTCACGCAAGGTTGGGTTAATAGCTAACGTTATACTGGCCTGAATGAAAGCCTGTTCGTCATATAGCGGTGCTGCCATACCGTTTTCACCACTACGGATGTATTCACGCGAGGCAGCATAATTAAAACTCACGACTGGCAAACCGCTGGCCATTGCTTCCAAAATTACATTGCCAAAGGTTTCACTGGTACTGGGGTACAGGAACAGATCGCTACAGGCATAATGTTCGGCGAGAGCGATACCAGTTTGCATACCGACAAAATAACAATCCGGGTGTTGTGCTTGCAGGCGCTTGCGTTCTGGGCCATCACCAACTAGCAGGAAACGCGCATATGGGCATTGCACTTGAATGGCACGAAAAGCTTTAAAGGCCAGCTCCAGATTCTTTTCTTGAGCCATGCGTGTAACCAACACTACCAGCAAGGCGGTCGGTTGAATGCCAAGGCGCTCGCGTAATGTCGGATTGCGTCGCTGTGGATTAAACAAGGCAGTATCAATACCTCGGTCGAGAATACTAAGTCTGGTATAACCACCCGCTTTGAGTTGTTGTTGTAATTCGCGGGTGGGTACCAGAGTGAGGCAAGTTTGATTGTGTAAATGCCGCAAATAACGTTTAGCTAATTGGAAACAGCTTTTTAGGTGGTAATAGCGGCTATATTCGTCAAAATTAGTATGAAAGTCGCTAATTAGAGGAATACCAAGCTGTTTGGCTGCCTTGATCGCTGCATAGCCAAGCGGCCCTTCGGTGACAATTTGCACAAGGTCAGGCCGTTGTTGTTGCCATAGACGTTTCAAAGCACGGTAATGCGGCAAACCTACACGTACCTCACGATAAAAAGGCAGTGTCAATCCTTTGACTAAATACTCCTGAAAACCACTCGTGTGGATGGCTTTTTCATCTGCAAGCTGGCGTGGGCGTATTAATTGCAGCTGATAATCGCCTCGTTCACGCAAACCCATTACCAAGCGACTAATGGTGTTAGCCACACCATTAATTTCCGGTGGCCAGGTTTCAGTAACAATGGCCAACCGGATAGGTATTGAATCGGGTGAAATCGGAGCAAACGCTGACACAATCGCTATATCTTGGTTGTGAACTTAAGGCGTATTGTGCAAAGCGAATGCTGCAATGCTGTGACGCTTTTATGACGTTTGTGTTTAGCCTGAATACTTTTTTTGCGCGAGCGCCGTACTCGGTGAAAAGCGATAGCCCGCCCCACGCACGGTCTGGATATATTGGTCAAAACCGTAAGGGGCTAACGCCTTGCGTAAACGTAAAATATGCACATCCACGGTACGTTCTTCGACATACACTTGCCGTCCCCACGCGTTATCCAGTAATTGTTCGCGGCTATACACACGTTCGGTGTTTTGCATAAAAAACTTCAGTAGGCGAAATTCGGTAGGGCCTAAATCCAGTTCTTGACCATTGGCATTAACTCGATAGCTGAAAGCTTCTAGGGCTAAGCCTTCACAATGGAGAATTTCATTCGGTTGCGTATTCGGTAGGCGGCGTAATACCGCCTGAATGCGCGCAATCAATTCAGCCGGTGAAAACGGTTTAGTAATGTAGTCATCTATGCCCGCCTTAAAGCCCATAATTTTGTCGGCCTCTTCATGGCGCGCGGTGAGCATAATCACGGGAATGTCCTGCGTATCGGCATGGCGCTGGAAACGTTTGACTAAATCCAGTCCGCTGATACCCGGTAACATCCAATCCATTAAAATTAACTGCGGCGGTTTGCGACTGATCTCGGCTTGGGCTTGCTCAGCATTGGCGGCTTCGCGCAGTTCATAGCCTGCCCGACTCAGGGCAAAATTAACCATATTGCGAATCGGTTGCTCGTCTTCAACGATTAGGATGGTGCTCATGATAAACCTGCATGTATGAGTAGCATGCAGGCATTAAAGCGAATCCGTATGTCAATTCCGTGACAAATCGCCCAAGTGTGACCTATATGGCTATGAAAAAGTTTAAAGTGCTTCTTCTTTATCTTTAACAATCGGTTCAAGGCTCAGATTCGCCATCAAATCTTCAGTAATAACATTTGCTTTGGCTGGTTCAGCTTTGGGTTTGGGTTTGCCAACCCCGCTACTTAGATTGATGCGCAGTTTTAAGTTACTGGCTGAATCGGCATTGCGTAAAGCTTCGGCTAAAGAAATACGTCCCGCCATATACAGTTTGTACAAGTGACTGTCAAAAGTCTGCATGCCTTGTTCTTCTGACTTTTCCATAATCTCTTTAATGGCATGGACTTCGCCCTTCATAATCAGGTCACGAATCATGGGTGTGCCAAGCAGGATTTCAATCGCTGCTACGCGTTTACCATCCACAGTTGGAATTAAACGTTGCGAGACAAACGCCTTAAGATTTAAGGATAAATCCATGAGCAATTGATGACGACGTTCTTCTGGGAAGAAGTTAATAATGCGATCCAGCGCTTGGTTGGCATTATTCGCGTGCAGTGTGGAAAGGCATAAATGCCCCGTTTCAGCAAAGGCCAGTGCGTGTTCCATGGTGTCTTGGCTACGCACCTCGCCAATCAGAATGACATCGGGGGCTTGGCGTAGGGTATTTTTCAGCGCATCTTCGTAGCTATCGGTATCCACGCCCACTTCGCGCTGATTCACAATCGAGCGTTTATGCGGATGTACGTATTCAATCGGATCTTCAATGGTAATAATGTGACCATCGGTGGTGCTATTGCGGTAATCAATCAAGGCTGCTAGTGACGTCGATTTACCCGAACCCGTGCCACCCACAAACAGGATTAAGCCGCGTTTTTCCTGAATGGTCTTTTTCAACACTTCCGGCAAACCCAGTTTATCCGCATTGGGGATCTCGGTTTTAATATTGCGGATGACCATAGCGATTTTATGCCGTTGTTTGAAAATATTGACGCGAAAGCGGCCAATGCCTTCTTCATCAATGGCTAGATTCATTTCTGGCTTGTGTTCAAACTGCTGGCGCTGCTCGGCATTCATGAGGCTATAAGCCATGTCATGCAACATTTCCGGGGTGAGTTTAATCTTGTCAACGGCTTTGAGACTGCCTTGGAATTTGGCGGCTGGGGGCGCATCGGCGGTTAGATACAGGTCAGAACCGTCATGGGTTACGAGCGTGCGCAGATAATCTTTGAGTGCCATAGACTTTTCCTTATTTTTATTGCTTATGGAAAAACTATTGTAGCAATAATAAGGTCTGTGAGGGATGGTAAGCTTAAACCGTCGATCAGTACAAAACAGTTAGGGGAGATTGATCATATGAAAAAGTGTTGGCTCGTAATAGCAGGTATTGGTGGGCTGAGTGCTAATCTGGCATGGGCAGCTGGTATGCAAGCGCAACAAGCCTTTCCGTTTCAGTTCAAGCCGGTAGCAGGCAAGCAGATTGC
>CAZCJE010000122.1:0-6828 GCA_964498805.1 uncultured Thiothrix sp. | reverse complement strand
ATGCATCATTTAGGGGTTCCGACTACACGAGCGCTTAGTCTAGTAACCACCGGCGATTACGTGGTGCGGGATATGTTTTACGACGGCAATCCACGCGCAGAACCGGGGGCGATTGTGTGTCGAGTCGCACCATCCTTTATCCGCTTTGGTAATTTTGAATTACCGGCAGCACGTAAGGATCAGGGCTTGCTGACTCACTTAGTCGATTTCACCATTGCGCGTGATTACCCGGAATTGCATGGTGATTCGCAAAGCAAACGTGCCCAATGGTTTATAGAAATCTGTCGACGCACAGCTGTCATGATTGCACATTGGATGCGGGTTGGGTTTGTACACGGTGTTATGAATACCGACAATATGTCGATTTTAGGTCTGACTATTGATTACGGCCCGTATGGTTGGCTGGAAGATTACGACCCGATGTGGACGCCCAATACCACAGACGCACAAGGACGCCGCTATTGTTACGGTCAACAGCCATTCATTGGCCACTGGAATCTGGCACGGTTGCGGGATGCCCTCTCCAGCGTGATTACCGATATTGAAGTGCTCAAGGAAGGTTTGAAAATCTATGCGGATACCTATAGCGATACCTTTGGCAGCATGCTAGCGGCTAAATTTGGTATTCGGGAGCTATCTGATGAAGATGCACCATGGATTAATCAGGCATTTGATTTAATGCAGCAGGCCGAAGTCGATATGACGCTATTTTTCCGCCAACTCGCAGCAATTGATATTGATAACCCTACCCTGGAACCCTTACGAGTAGCGTTTTATCGTGAAGCGTTATTCGAACAGCATCAACTGGCCTGGCAACTGTGGGTACGAGATTACAGCAAGCGTATTAAGGCTGACCAAAGCGACACACCAGAACGCATCCAACGCATGAATGCAACCAACCCGCGTTTTGTATTACGCAATTATTTAGCCCAGCAAGCCATTTATAAAGCAGCAAGCGGTGATAACAGTATGATTCTGGAATTACTAGAAGTGCTACGTCATCCTTACACTGAGCAACCTGCTTTTGCCCATTTCGCTGCTAAACGCCCGGAATGGGCACGCCATAAAGCGGGTTGTTCCATGTTATCTTGTAGTTCTTAAAGGATAATGCTATGCGTGCACACTATTTTCAGCATGTTCCATTTGAAGGAATTGGTAATATTGAAGACTGGTTAATAGAACACCATGCAACTATTACCGGCACCCACTTTTTTGCTCATGATCCCATGCCTGCTGTCGATGACATTGACCTGCTGATTGTTATGGGTGGGCCTATGAGTGTAAATGACGAGGCTGAATTCCCGTGGTTAATAGCCGAAAAACACTTTATCCGTACCATGATTACGGCCGGTAAACCGGTCATTGGGATTTGTTTAGGAGCGCAACTAATAGCCGCTGCGTTTGGAGCGCGGGTGGCAGCAAATCCCCATCGGGAAATTGGCTGGTTTAAGGTTAATGGTATTGCGCATACTGCTAATCAAAAACACTTGTTTCAATTTCCTTCTGAATTCAATGCCTTCCATTGGCACGGTGAAACCTTTGAATTGCCACCCGGCGCACAACTACTAGCTAGTAGTGAAGCCTGCCACCATCAGGCTTTCCAGTTAGGCAATAATGTCATCGGTTTGCAGTTTCATTTAGAAACCACCCCTATATTAGCTAGAAGTTTACTGGAACATGGTCGGAATGATCTGGTGGCAGGAAAGCCCTATATTCAGACTGAAACCGCTATTTTAGCTGCTCAACCGTCGCAATATGCTCAACTTAAGCAACTAATGGCTTCAGTACTGAAATTCATGCTTTAGGTTTAGCTTTGTGTTTATGGATAGGTAACGGGCAGAGCGTATCACAATTTTTTTTATTATTGGTGTTAGCGCTTTTGGCAGCAAGACCTGTTGTAGGGGCAAGGGGGCGTTTACCCGCAGCCCCTTGATTGCTAGTAACCGGTTTAGCCTCTACCCGAAGAGCTTGCTCAGCTGCTTTTTCCTGTGATGAATTTTTCGCAGGTTCAGCAGACTTATTATTTTGCGTAGCAGCAGCGGTGGTCTGTTGTGCTAATGGATTCATACTACTTATCGTTGAACATCCCCCCAACACTAAGCTGATAGAAACTAAAGCACATTTCCAAAATGGGATTTTTTTATACATATTTTTCATAGCAAAACTTCCTGAAGCACTATTTCCTGTTGGCTTTTAACGACAAAAACACAAAATTTTTATCAAAACAGCCCCCTAATTGTAGCAAAAATGAAACATTTATGTGTCATATTTTATTATTATGTAGCTAAAAAACTACATTTTGTCGGATTATTGCAGTGCAGTAGAAGTGTAATAGAATGGTACAATTATTGAGACATCAATTGGTCATGATCAACGGCAGGGTTTAACTGACGATCGGCTTGGTCAGCATCGACTGCCAACCCATTAGGCGTCACCAGAGGTAATTCATAATCGTTCCAGCCACGCAAGCCTGTTTGCAACGAATAAACATTGTGAAAACCCATTAGTTGCAATGTGAATGCTGCTAAAGCTGAACGATTACCTGAGCGACATACCAATAGCACAGGACGAACACGGGCTTGTGCTAACACAGGTACTGTATCGCTGTAACCCCAATCACAGGCCATTTCTAGAATGCCGCGCGGTATATTCAACGCCCCTTGAATACTACCTAAGGCAAACTCAGCGGGTTCACGAATATCCACAATTAACGCATTAGGTTCAGCTGCAAGCCAAACGTCGGCATCCCAAGGCATTAATTCACGAATGAAAGGCAATACTTGCTTGACTAAATTGGCAAAGGTTTGTGGCACTTTCTCAACCGTTCCAGACATCTCTCGCTCTTGCATTATTAGGATTAAAATTAGGCTTCCATAAATTCATGTTTTTTTAGCAGGCGGTAAACATTACGTTCGCTAATCCCCAATGCCCGCGCGACTTTACCGCGATGCCCGTTGAAACGATCCAGTAACATAATAAGATAGTGTTTTTCCAGATCTTCCAGGGTAGGCATTTGCTCGAAACTAAAACTAATGGTTTTGCGATTGCCAGTATGATTGGTAGTGCTACCGGAGCTGCTCGGTTCATCGCTAAGCGTAATATGTTCGGGCAAAATCCGTGCAGCATCACCGGAGAGTATAATGGCACGTTCCACCATATTTTTCAGTTCGCGGATATTGCCCGGCCAACGATACGCCAACAATTTATTCAGGGCAGCCTCACTGAGATGCTTATTAACACGTCGAGAAAAGTCATGATTATTAATAAAATGGTCGACCAGTGCAGGAATATCATCCTTACGCTGACACAACGGTGGCACATAGATGGTAAACGCATTTAGGCGATAAAACAGGTCAGCGCGGAAAGTGCCGTCATGCGCCATTTCCAGTAAATCCCGGTTGGTAGCCGCAACAATACGCACATTCGCGGTCAAGTCACGAGTGCCACCTACCCGCCTGAAACGCCCGGTTTCCAATACGCGCAACAGCTTTGCCTGAATAGCGGGGCTGATTTCGCCAATCTCATCCAGAAACAAGGTGCCACCTTCAGCACTTTCAATCAAACCTTTTTTCTGTCGGTCTGCGCCGGTAAAAGCGCCTTTTTCATGGCCAAATAATTCGGATTCAAACAGATTTTCCTGCATGGTGCAGCAATCTAGGGCGACATAACCGTGTTGGGCGACTTGACTGCGTTCGTGGATTTCGCGCGCCACTAATTCTTTGCCAACGCCGCTTTCACCTTGAATGAGCACCGTCATCATGCTCGGTGCGACCGCCGTAATCATTTTCTCCACATCTTTAAGAGCCGGACTTTTACCCACCATAAAGGACTTGCGCTTTTGCACCTGTTCTTTTAAGTACAAGAATTCTTTTTTCATACTATGGGTATCTAGCGTTTTGCGGATTACGAGTTCCAACTCATCCATATTGATGGGTTTGAGCAGATACTCGGCAGCACCTGTACGCATAGCACTAACGGCTTCTTTCACACTGCCATGCGCTGTAATCACGATCACAGGGTAATCCGGAGCTAGTTGCGGCAGTATTTGTTTACCACTGACATCCGGTAACTGGCAATCCAGTAACACCAAATGTGGGTCATGTTGTTGTAAGTAGACCTGCCCTTCTGCCCAAGAATGCACACCTGTGGCAGCGTAACCCATGCGATTGAGTTGCCCAACCATCAAACGATTTAGGGTAATATCATCATCAATCACCAATATCAACGGGATCATGCAGCATCCTCCTTGACTTGATCAATGTCTTGAAAACACACTATAAACATAGTCTTACCTTGATCATAGGCTGCCACCCTGATAGTGCCGCCATGCAGTTTAACCAGTGATTGAACAATGGTTAACCCTAAGCCTGTACCGCGCTTGTCTACACGCCTACTGAAAAAAGGATCAAAAATATAGGGCAAAATATCAGCCGCAATACCAACGCCGCTATCTTGGACATGAATCTCAATCGAAGTATCACAGCGCAGGGTGGTAATGGTTAAAAAGCCGCCTTTTGGCATAGCATGAAAAGCGTTTTGCACCAGATTCAGAATAATCATGCGTAAATCATTATCGGCAGCGAGAATACGTGGAGTACCTTCAGCCAGATTTAATTGCTCATGAATACCCAATTGTTCGCGTTCGTAACGCAATAGCGACAGCGTTTCGACAATGACTGTATTCACTTCGACGAGTTCAGGGTGATTACTACCCAATGAACCCAATTTCATCAGACGACGAGTCACATCCAAACATTGTTCGACTTTTTCGTCTACCAAATGCAGATAGTCATCCAATTCCGGTAGTGCTTGTGGTAAATCCCTGATAATCATGTCACTTGCCTGCAAAGCAATCCGCACAGAGGCCAGGGGATTATGGATTTCATGCGCGACCCCAGCGGCTAATTCGCCCAAAGCAGTTAACTTTTGTTCGTGTGAATATTGCACTGCCTGCTCTAAGTCACGCACCGACTCGACAATCAGGAAACTATCCGGCTCGTCTGGCAGGGGTAAACGTGCAGCATAAACTTCAGTAGCTCTTACCGAACCATCAAGGCGCTGCAAATTTTCCATGAACTTAAGCGTAGGCTGTTGTTCACTAAGGGCTAGCACAGGGCAAGTGCGGATAGAACCGGGGCATGGTGTATCACGCTGATAGGTTAGGCGATAACAGTATTGCTGGCGCACGTCCGCCGGGGTATTAAAACCGCTTAAAGTGGCATAAGCCTGATTGGCGACGACCACTTGAAAAAATGGGTCAATGACTCGCACTCCATCTGGCACCGCATCAATAATGCCCTGTAGGAATTGTTCACGACTTTTAAGGACCTTATGGCTGTGTTGCAAACGCTCGGCCATATGATTAAAGACTTGTCCTAAATGAGCCATTTCATCTTGCCCAGCTACGGTGACTCTGGCACTGAGATCCCCTTGCGACAGGGTACGACTGGTTCGGCTTAGCTGCGTAACCGGTTGTAGGACATAACGTTGCATAAACCACCATGCCGCTAACGCACTGAACAAAATGGCAATAGCACCAGAGCCTGTCAGAAGCAAAATATTGGTCCAGCCTTTTTGACGAATGGGAGCGGCATCATAATCCACCACTAAAATGCCATTGACCGGGTGTTCCTGACTATTGCCATGACAGCTCATACATTCGGCTTTATTACGTACAGGATGAAAGGTACGTAATATCTCGCTATCTTGTGCAGACCTAACAAAACGTGTCATGGGTTCAACTGGAAAATAGCTAGGGGTACAGGTAGGACAAAATTCGCGAATAATCCCCACTTCAGTATAACCGAGGCGTTTTTCGTCAGAGGCAAAACGCACCTCCCCAGTCGGATTCAGGATCATGACTTCCTTAATGCCCTCTTGCTGGCCTAAATCCCGCACAATGTCATGCAGCCCCGGTAAATCCCGCCGCAACATAGCCCGCTCTAGTGAGGATTTCAGCAGTAAACTAACCGCTTGGGAGGCTTGAGTACGTTCATCAGCAATCTGAGCACTGTAAAAGTAATAAAACATCAGCAGAAAGCTTACGGATACAATGGCTAAGACACCGAATAGAAACACAATGAAGCGGTGGCTAAGGCTTTTATGTAACATTTCTACAGAATCCGATATCTTCATGTAAGCTTATCCGTTGATTAAACCTATCAAGTTTAATCTAGCACATGACAAAATGTCTTGTTGCATGCCTGCCATGACAGAATGTCATTCGTCTTCCTGACAAAATGGCAGCATTCAAATAAATGCCTGTTCTTCACCATGATCGTCATTTTCAATAAATAATTTAATAATCATAAGGCTAACCAACACTTTGGTGTTTTGGCACAAATCCTGCTGTTTAGACGATAGAGTGAAGAGTTAACGTTAGGTGAGAGCATAGGGATGCATAGATACAACACCACCGTCCCTCCGGTGAGTTTTAAGATCTAACCCCTGTCATAACTGTAAGCATGATGAAATGAAAATCACCGGTAATACCTAGGCTATTTCCTGTATTCCTCATTAGTGTCTGACCAACACTGAGGATAACTCCCTCAACAGGAAGTTAGCTTTGCGTAGCTATCTAATGTGATTTGATCTCTCAATCCATTCTATCTCGGCCTTCGCTCAAGCCAGTACAGCTGGCCATGACCATATCTGCTGGTATCTAAAAACGTAGAACTAACAATTATTTGACGTATTATCTGGAGGCTTTCGATACATGAAACAATTGATGCAAAAGACCTTGGCTGTGTTGGTAAGCGCAATGCTGCTATCTCCTGCTGCCTTCGCTGAAGGTATGGGCGGCATGTCCGGTATGAGTGGCATGGGCGG
>CAZCJE010000121.1:0-6928 GCA_964498805.1 uncultured Thiothrix sp. | reverse complement strand
GGATAGAGCAACGGCCTTCTAAGCCGTAGGTTGCAGGTTCGAGCCCTGCCGGGCGCGCCATAAAGCTCCCGTCAGACTGGCCTTAATAGATAATTAAAGTTTCAGTGGTGACTGTAGCTCAGTTGGTAGAGCACTGGATTGTGATTCCGGTGGTCGTGGGTTCGAGTCCCATCAGTCACCCCACTTTTTCCTGCTTCAAATGTTATACAAGAGCACAACTGCTGTGTATAATCGCCTCCTTCGTGATTCCCTAACCTAACTAAGGCTTGCAGGGATAACGGTTACAACATGTGCGAAAATGGCGGAATTGGTAGACGCACTGGATTTAGGTTCCAGCGCCGCAAGGCGTGAGAGTTCGAGTCTCTCTTTTCGCACCACCCTTATTATCCTTCAAATTAATGATGATATGCCCTGCATCCATGGATGGCAGGCCCGTAACGAGGTTTTTACATGCAAGTTTCTGTTGAAACAACCGGTAACATCGACCGCAAAATGACAGTGGCAGTGCCAGCCGCACAAATCGACCAAGAAGTAGAAAAGCGTCTGAAATCCATGGCAGGCCGCGTGCGTATTGATGGTTTCCGTCCTGGCAAAGTACCTTTTTCATTGATTAAAAAACGTTATGAAGATTCTGTACGTTATGAAATCGTGGAAAAGTTGTTAGGTTCTTCCTTTCAGCAGGCTGCCGGTCAGGAAAAGTTGCGTGTAGCAGGATTGCCTAAAATCGATCTAAAAACGATGGAAGCTGGCAAAGATCTGGAATATGAAGCCATTTTCCAAGTTTACCCTGAATTTATTGTTGGCAATATCGAGACTCTGACTATTAGTCGTCCAAATGCCGAAGTAACGGATGCTGATCTGGATAAAATGGTCGAGATTATCCGTAAGCAAAATCAGGAATGTCAAGAAACTGACCGTGCTGCTCAAAATGGTGATCGGGTAAAAATTGATTTTGCTGGTACTGTAGACGGTGAAGCATTCGAAGGTGGTACTGCTTCTGATTACAGTGTTGAATTGGGTATGGGTCGCATGCTGAAGGACTTTGAAGAAGGTCTGGTAGGTATGAAAGTCGGTGAAGAAAAAACCGTTGATGTGGCTTTCCCAGAAAACTATCACGCTGAAAATCTTAAAGGTAAAACAGCACAGTTCAAACTGACCATGAAGCAGGTACAAGAACCTGTTCTACCTGAATTGGATGCTGACTTTATCAAGCGTTTTGGTGTAGACGATGGTTCTATCGACAGTTTCCGCGCGGAAGTCAGAAAGAACATGCAACGTGAATTGGGTAATGCTATCAAGACTCAGGTTAAGCAACAGGTCATGGATGGTTTGGCACAATTGCACGAGATTGATATCCCTGCGGCATTAGTCGAAGACGAAATCCGTTACATTCGTGAAGAGTTTTCGCAAAACACCGGCGCATCTGCCGATAATATGCCAGCTGAGTTGTTCCAGCCACAGGCAGAACGTCGTGTGAAACTAGGTTTGTTGGTGGGTGAAATCATCCGTCAGAATAATATGCAGCGTGACCCAGCCCGTGTTGAGGCCATGCTAGAAAACCTGGCTTCTACATATGAAGAACCACAGGCATTGAAAGATTACTATCGTAGCAATCGGCAAGCTATGCAGACTATTGAAGCGGCAGTAATGGAAGAAATGATTGTTGAGTGGGTGCTGGAAAAAGCCAATGTAACGGATGAAACCCGTGACTTTGACAGCATTATGAATCCCAATAAACAAGCGCAGGCTTGAAAAGCCGGTACTGATAAAGGAAGGTAGGTTGTAATGTTTGGAAAAAACCCGCTAGAACCACGTGCTGTTGGTGTGCCGATGGTTATCGAGCAATCATCTCGTGGTGAACGTGCTTTTGATATCTATTCACGTCTATTACGCGAACGTGTCATTTTCTGTGTGGGCGAAATCGAAGATTACATGGCCAACCTGATTGTGGCACAGCTGTTATTCCTTGAGTCCGAGAACCCGGAAAAAGATATCCACCTGTATATTAACTCGCCAGGTGGGGTCATTACCGCTGGTATGGCTATCTACGATACCATGCAATTCATCAAGCCAGCGGTTAGTACCCTGTGTATTGGACAGGCTGCTAGTATGGGTGCTGTATTGTTGGCCGGGGGTGCTAAAGGTAAACGGTTTACCGTTCCTCATTCCCGCGTCATGATTCACCAACCCTTAGGTGGTTTCCGTGGACAGGCATCAGATATTGAAATCCATGCGCGTGAAATCCTGAAAATGCGTGCTGAACTCAATAGTGTTTTGGCTAAACATACGGGCCAGCCATTAGAGCGCATCGAACAGGATACTGACCGTGACAATTTCATGGATGCCAGAACAGCATGTGAATACGGTTTAGTAGATGAGGTCTTAACGGTACGTTCTTAAGCTAAAAACGCTTATTTTGTATCACTTATCTGAAACAGCCTGCTTTGTCAGGCTGTTTTCATGTTCAGACAGGTGTTTTTAAGCTAAAAAAGCGTAAAATACGTTAAACAAGTCTAGGATTCTTGTCACAAAGCAAGTTAATTACAATAATATGGCTTGAAAATATTCGGGCGGGCACAACATAGTCCCATACATTTAGTATTAAGTGTCGCGCACACCGGCACATGATAGAGGTTCTGATGAGCAAAGATAGAAGAGGCGATCACGACAGCGGAAAACTGCTGTATTGCTCTTTCTGCGGCAAGAGTCAGCATGAAGTACGCAAGTTGATTGCCGGTCCTTCGGTTTTCATCTGTGATGAATGTGTTGATCTCTGCAATGACATTATTCAAGAAGAAATGCACGCGGCGCAAACGACCGACGAAAAATCCAACCTGCCGACACCACGCGAACTGAAAGCCAGTCTTGATGAATACGTGATCGGACAGGATTTGGCTAAGAAGGTTTTGTCAGTCGCTGTTTATAATCACTATAAACGCCTATATAAAAAAGGTGTTAAAGACGATGTCGAGTTGGCAAAAAGTAATATTTTGCTAATTGGTCCTACCGGTAGTGGTAAAACCTTGCTGGCTGAAACCTTGGCTCGTTTGTTAAACGTACCTTTCACCATCGCAGACGCCACGACGCTGACTGAAGCGGGTTATGTTGGCGAAGATGTGGAAAACATCATTCAGAAGCTACTGCAAAAATGCGACTATGATGTTGAGAAAGCACAGACTGGTATCGTTTATATCGACGAAATCGATAAAATTTCCCGCAAATCAGACAATCCTTCCATTACGCGTGACGTATCCGGTGAGGGTGTACAACAAGCCTTGTTGAAACTGATTGAAGGCACTATTGCTTCTGTACCACCGCAGGGTGGACGTAAGCATCCTCAGCAAGAATTCCTGCAAGTGGATACCCGCCACATTCTCTTTATTGTCGGTGGTGCGTTTGCCGGTATGGACAAGGTCATTCGCAATCGTACCGAAAAGGGTAGTATCGGTTTTTCTGCTAAGGTTAAAACCCCGGATGAAAATCGCCGCTTTGGGGATGTCATCAAGGACATTGAAGCAGAAGACTTGGTACGTTATGGCTTGATTCCTGAATTTGTTGGTCGCTTACCAGTATTGGCCACTCTGGAAGAGTTGGATGAAGAAGCTCTCATGCAGATTCTCACTGAGCCAAAGAATGCCTTGACCAAACAATATGCTAAGTTGTTTGAAATGGAAGGTACTGAGCTGGTATTCCGCGACGATGCTTTACATGCTATTGCCCGTAAAGCAATGGAACGTAAAACCGGTGCTCGTGGCCTGCGCAGCATTATGGAAAGAATCTTGCTTGATACCATGTATGATTTGCCATCCTTGCAAAGCGTTGGCAAGGTGGTAGTCGATGAATCTGTCGTCAATGGCGAATCTACGCCTTATCTGATCTACGAAAATGTTGAACAGCAGGTTGCAGCTGCTGGCGAATAACACCATTACCTGGGTACTCCTGGCCTGTGTGGTCGGAGTACACCTTCTTCTAGCCACATGAGTGATTGTTATGGCTGAAACATTAATTGTTCCTGTATTACCGTTACGAGATGTAGTGGTTTACCCCCACATGGTTATCCCTTTGTTTGTTGGACGTAATAAGTCTATTCAGGCACTTGATATGGCCATGGAGCGTGACAAACAGATTTTGCTGGTTGCACAGAAAAGCGCTGAAGTGGATTCCCCCGAACTGGAAGATGTACATACCTTTGGTACGTTAGCCACCATTTTACAATTGCTCAAACTCCCCGATGGTACGCTCAAAGTTTTAGTGGAGGGTCTTGAAAGGGCAGAGATCATTTCCATTGATAGTGAAGGCGATTTTTCAGCTGCCAAAATTCAGTTGCATTACTCACTTTTGAGTGAAAGCGCAGCCCGTAAAATTGATGTTTTGAGCCGTTCTTTAGTTAACCTATTTGAACAATACGTCAAGCTTAATAAAAAAGTACCACCTGAAATTCTTTCCTCGCTAGGTAGCATTGACGATCCTGTCCGTTTGGCCGATACCATTGCCGCGCACCTAAGCCTCAAGATCAACGAAAAACAGAAATTACTGGAAATGCTGGATGTAGAAGAGCGCATTCAGTATTTAATGGAGTTGATTGAAGGTGAGATCGACCTGTTACAGGTTGAAAAGAAAATCCGTGGCCGTGTTAAACAGCAAATGGAGCGTAGCCAGCGGGAGTATTATCTCAACGAACAGATCAAAGCCATCCAGAAAGAGCTGGGTGAGATGGATCATGCGCCTAACGAAGTTGAAGAATTAGGGCGCAAGATTGAACAGGCGGGTATGCCTAAAGAAGCCAAGGAAAAAGCGACTGCTGAGCTGAATAAGCTGAAAATGATGTCGCCGATGTCCGCAGAAGCAACAGTTGTACGTAACTATGTGGATTGGCTGGTTAACTTGCCATGGAAGAAAAAATCCAAGGTCAATGCGGATTTAGCCACAGCTGAAAAAGTGTTGAACGAAGATCACTATGGGCTGGATGAGGTTAAGGAACGCATTTTGGAGTTTCTTGCTGTACAGCAACGTGTGAAAAAGCTCAAAGGGCCTATTTTGTGTTTGGTGGGGCCTCCTGGTGTCGGTAAAACCTCCTTAGGCCAATCCATTGCTCGTGCTACTGGACGCAAATTTACCCGTATGGCCTTAGGTGGTGTACGTGATGAAGCCGAGATTCGTGGCCATCGTCGTACCTACATTGGTTCACTGCCGGGTAAAATTATTCAGAATCTTTCTAAGGTAGGAACACGTAACCCGTTATTCCTCTTAGATGAAATCGACAAAATGTCGACAGATTTTCGTGGTGACCCTTCTTCTGCTTTGCTGGAAGTCCTCGACCCCGAACAAAACCACACGTTCTCCGACCATTATCTGGAAGTCGATTTTGACTTATCCGATGTCATGTTCGTGGCTACCTCCAACAGTATGCGCATTCCCGGTCCGTTGCTGGATCGTATGGAAGTGATCCGTATTCCAGGCTATACCGAAGATGAAAAGCTTAGTATTGCCCGTAACTATTTGGTCCCTAAGCAAATTGCTGCCAATGGTTTGCACAAAGGTGAATTGAGTATCAGTGATGCAGCGATATTGGATATTGTGCGTCATTACACGCGTGAAGCAGGTGTGCGTAATTTAGATCGTGAACTGGCTAAGTTGTGCCGAAAAGCGGTTAAAGATCATTTGCTCAATGGCAAGAAAAAGACCGCGATTACCCCACGTAATCTGGAAAAGTATTTAGGTGTTAAACGCTTTGATTTCGGTCGTGCTGACAAGAAAAATCAAATTGGTCAGGTAACTGGTTTAGCGTGGACATCCGTTGGTGGTGATTTGCTTACCATTGAAAGTGCGTTATTGCCGGGTAATGGGGCGATCAAAAGCACCGGTCGACTAGGTGAAGTTATGCGCGAATCCATTCATGCTGCGGAAACCGTGGTGAAAAGCCGTGCTCGTTCTTTGGGTATTACGCGCAAATTCCTGCGTAAACACAATGTCCACATCCACGTTCCAGAAGGAGCAACACCTAAGGATGGCCCTAGTGCTGGTATCGGTATGGTAACCGCTATGGTTTCAGCCATGACCCGTATTCCAGTACGTTCTGATGTGGCTATGACAGGTGAAATTACCCTGCGTGGTGAAGTATTACCGATTGGTGGCCTGAAGGAAAAGTTGCTTGCGGCGCATCGTGGCGGTATTAAACTGGTCATGATTCCGAAAGAAAATGAAAAAGATCTTTCCGAAGTTCCTGAAAACGTTAAGAAAGGTCTGGACATCCGTCCAGTTAAATGGATAGATGAAGTGCTAGCACTTGCATTAGAGCGTGCACCAGTTGCTCTCAATGAGGATGAAGATTTGGATGAAGAGGAGACAACACCTGTAACAGCACCTGTGGCTGCTACAGTTGAGGAAGAGGATTCGAATCCGACGCGTCCACATTGATAGTATTGGCATTATTAGCAGCAGACAGACCTGCCATTTTGTTGACATATTTTGGGACTCACTGGTATAACTGTCGTGCATATCCGCAAGGGTGGCTCTGCTAATCTTTGCCAGGCAGGAGTGTTCCAGTTTTACCCGAATAATGAATTCATAAGGAATAATTAATTATGAATAAAGCAGAATTGATTGATGCAGTGTCTGCAAAGTCTGGTCTTACCAAGGCTGACACTGACCGCGCTTTTAAAGCCTTTGTAGAAACTGTGTCTGAAACTATGGCTAAGGGCGAATCCATTGTTTTAGTAGGCTTCGGTACCTTCTTAGTGCGTGACCGTCAGGCACGTTCTGGCCGTAATCCTCGTACTGGAGAAACAATTTCTATCGAATCTGCGAAAATTCCTGCATTCAAAGCTGGTAAAGCGCTTAAGGATGCAGTAAACTAGCGGCCTTCCAACACACAGCGGGTAGTTAGCTCAGTTGGTAGAGCGTCGCCCTTACAAGGCGAATGTCGGGG
>CAZCJE010000120.1:1731-6934 GCA_964498805.1 uncultured Thiothrix sp. | reverse complement strand
TTAAAGCACCGACATGGCCGGGCAGCGCAATTGCTTTTTATCGCCACTGCTTAAACCTATCAGCCATTTTTTAAAATTATCTTGCTGAATCTGCAAAGTGCCATCCGGCTTTAGATGCCCAACCTGATTATTAGCATGAGAAAAAGCCACGGTGCATTTAGCCAAGCGGCCATCCGCACGAATCACTAGGCTATTAGCTTGAGCGGCATAACAAATATGATCATCAGCCGGAGTATTATACGGGGATTCGCTATTATCCAAACGTTGCAGCAGTTTTTCTGCTACCGCTTGTTTGTGGGTTTCATTATTATTAAAGGTAGTCAGATTATCATCATTTGGCCCACCCCATTTACCCACTGCACGCAATACCACTTCAAAACGTTCATCGGTTAATAAGGTTTGCTTTAATTCATCAATCAGGGTTAGGACACTGTCGTAAGTATCCGGGCGATAATGCAGTCTTAATAAAATAGTCGCTTGTTTAGTACTTTGTTGTTTAATAGCCAACAGGTTAGTCATAATAGTGTCAAAAGTCGCTGCGCCATCAACACGCTTTCTAACCTGATCATGCTGCGCTTGTGCACCATCAAGCGTAATCTGGAAATGATTAACACCATAATCCACCAGCTTATTATAACACGCCACATCCAGCAAATAGGCATTGGTAGTTATGGCGGCGTTATAGAGAATATTTTCACGTTGGCAAATAGCTTGTAATTGTGCAGAAAGGCTATAGATAATATCTTTAGCCATTAACGGTTCGCCACCAAACCACGAAATATTCAGTTTATCTAACTGTGGTGCTCTTTTTTCCACTAACTTAATAATAGCTTGCTGAAGGGCGGGAGTCATTTTGCCCAGTTCAAAGTTTTCATAGCAGTAGTCACAACGAAAACAACATTGTTCAGTGGGTAATAGAATCAGGCGTAATATATTGGAAGCAATAGCTTCCTGAATTTTAAGTGGCAAGCTCATGATTATTATTCCCCTGATAAAAAAGATTTGCCAACAATATAGCATGAAATATTGCTGGCAAACTCAAAATAGCACAGTTGGGACTAAGACATCTTATGTAATTATTCGATCAAGAACTGGGCCTTATACTCGACTCTGGAAGAGAGGGCTTAACTTCAGGCTTAATAATGCCTGGCGTTTTTAATTCCGGACGTTTATCGTCATCGGTTTTAGGATTCTTAAATTCACCATCACAGCCTAACCCACACACGGTATTATCACCGGCGACTTCTTTAGGATTAGGTTTGATTTTATCTTTAATGGCACCTTGTTTAGGCACCGTTATAGGGGCGGCTTCTTTATTTTCTACCATCACCACCCCAGTTTCTGAAATATATAGATTATCCAGTTGTACCAAGGTACTGTCATCATTAACTACAGCGGCATTAACTGCTGATGTGGATGATAATGCTAATAGGGTGGCAATCAATTCTTTTTTCATGACTTGATGACTCCTTATTTAATCACCTAAAACCATTGCTAAAGAGAAACACACAATATTAAAATTCCGCTCTTATCAAAATTCCCCTTTATTAGCATAAAAAGAATGCTGGATACCATTTAAGAGATATAAAAACACTTCCGGTAATCGTTCGAGAGTTTAAGCATAGACATGACAAGACAACTATAGGAGATAAATAGCTGCAATAAAGACTCCCTCCTAGCCAATAGCTCCCTTTTTCTGCACAATGTTTTTAGATATCCAGCATTTAAAAACCTTAGCCAATAATGACTATTATGACAGGAATAATACTTACTCATTTAAATAAACTATATATTCATATAATTTACTGATGACAACCATTCTATACCCTTAATCAAGCGACTGAAATCACCCAAATGGGGGATAGACAAAGCGTTTTAAGCATTTTTTTGCTCTTGTTTAGTCCATTTTAATCAGACCTAAACGATAGGCTTCACTCACTGCCTCGGCACGACTGCTAATATGCAGTTTTTGGTAAATCTTTTTTACGTGAGTAGCGACGGTATTAGCCGAAATATCGAGTAATTTGGCAACTTCACGCCGATTAAAACCCTTGGCAATTAACAATAGAATATCCAATTCACGCTGGGATAATAAAGCTTGTGGATCAATGCTACTTTTAATAATCGGCATGGCTGCCAGCTGGGTTGTGCAATACGCCATGATTTTCAACGCAATACGCGGTGATAAGGGTGGGTCGCCCTGAGAAATGCCTTGTAATTTTTGAATGAATAATGTTTCCGGCAAATCTTTTAATAAATAACCTTGGGCCCCGTAGCGTAATGCTTCAAAGATATGTTCATGATCATCGTAACTGGTTGTCACCACAATCACCGCCGTTGGGGAGGCAGTTAGAATCTGCGGAATAAGTGTCAAGCCTTTACCATCCGGCAGTTTAATATCGACTAATGCTAAGTCAGGGCCATAATGCTGTAAGGTTTGTAAGGTAGCTCTGACGGTAGGACAAAAGGTTAAATCGGCTTGTGGGAAGGCTTGTTTCACCATCCTAGCCAGCCACTGACGGGTTTTTGCCTCATTTTCAATGATCAGAACATTACGCATACACACTCATCCAGTGACTACCATCCTTGGGGGGCATGTATAATGTAACATCAAATTAACATTTCGGAATCAGAGGCTTATGACCGCTTGTCTATTGGTCAGTATTACCAGCTTCTAAAGCTTCACCAAGCAAAATGCCATGTTTTTAAACAATCTACGGTAAGTTACCTTCTGCTCTCCTTATACCTTGAGCACAGTTACCGTCAACACCAAAGCTTTAGCCAACTTATGACAGGTCATAGTAAGCTTATGCTTGCTCTGCTCTCGATCAGAACATGATTAACTTATAAACATATTAAAATCATATAGCGAGGGTATTAAGATGGCCGATCCAATCTTACTATACCGGTTAAAAAACAGTACCACCGCTCAAGCATGGGAAGATTTTTTACACAAGTGGGACCCAAGTAATAGCAAACAGCGGGATTTACACCAGGCGAATCTAGCCGGTATGAATCTGCAATGTTTCTGGTTAGAAAAGGTCACCCTATCCGATGCCGACTTAAGTAGGGCTAATCTAAGCCATACCTATCTACGTGAAGCCAATCTTAGTGACACTAATCTCAGCGGCGCTAACCTAAGTCATGCCAATCTGCACCGGGTTGATCTGTGTCATGCCAATCTCAGCCGGGTTAATTTAAGCCATGCCTATATCAAAGAAGTTAACTTAAGTCATGCCGACTTAAGCGGGGCTAATTTAAGTCATGCTGACCTACGCGAGATTGATTTGAGAGATGCCAATCTCAGTGAAATTAACCTAAGTGATGTGAATCTCAGCGGCGCTAATTTAAGTCGAGCCAATTTAAGCCTCTGTAGCACTTATTGGAAATACAATACCAATCTCAGTCAGGCTAACTTAAGTCATGCCAATCTCAGCGGTGCTACTTTAAGTACGGCCAACCTAAGCCAGACTGACCTTAGTCATGCCAATCTCAGTGGGGCTAATTTAAGTCATGCTGACCTCAGCAGCGCAACCCTAACGACGGCTAACTTAAACCAAGCTAACTTAAGCCGTGCCAATCTCAGTGGCACTAACCTAAGTCGTGCCAATTTAATCGAGGCTGATTTAAGTGACGCCAAATTTATGCAGACAGACTTAAGTGAAACTAATCTGAGTAATGCTGACCTTAGAGCCGCGTTCAGCCATGTCAATCTCAAAGGGGCGAATCTGCAAAATGCTCGTTTAGCCAGCAAATGGGAGCATGTCGATCTTAGTTATGCCAATCTCAGCCATGCCAAAATCAATTGGCTTAAAGTGAGTGATCTTAGAACTATTAACCTTAGTCACAGCAAATTAACCGGGGTCGATATTGGTATTTTTCTGAATCAAGAAACCATTTACATCCCCATAGGCTTAGAAACGGTCGACTTAAAACAGACTAACTTGCGTAACAGTGATCTCTCTAAGCTAGATGGCGTCGTCTGTGATGAAACTATCCTTACGCTTATGGACATCAAAATGCAGCAACTGCAAAAGGTGGAACAACAACGTGAGCAAAACTGGAAACATTACTACCAAGAACTCAAGGAAAACTGGTTTAAAGGCGATATTGTCAATATTGCCGCTGCGCCGCTTACCGATCTAGACATACTTAAAAACAGCCCTAGCGCACAGGCATGGGATGACTTTTTAAGGGAAAAACGCAAACAAGAGTTACTCGCCTGTGAATGGAGTTTGGAAGAAATTGAACAAAGCAATGTGTTAGATGACTGCCCCATATCCGTGTATTTAGACATAGAAGGAGCCGATCTTGCAGGCATGAATCTACAGTATTACAACTTGGAAAATGCCAAATTATCCAATACCAATCTCAGCGGCGCTAACTTAAGTCATGCTAATCTCAGCCGCGCTGTTTTGAATCTGGCTAATCTGCAAGGCGCTGACCTGAGTCACGCTAATCTGTTATGGGCGCAGTTAGAATTCGCTAATATCCAAGCAACGCATTTAACGAATGCGATATTTTACTGTACCAAACTCAATGGTATTGATTTCAGTGGTTTCAATTTGCAAGGCAGCCAATTTCACGGCGCTGACTTTATGTGTGCCAAATTTGTGCACACCGATTTAAGAGATGCTGACCTTAGCAATGCCAATCTAACGTCAACAGAATTTCGTCATACCAAGTTGCGGGGAGCTAATCTGCAGAATGCTTTATTATGGGGTAACACCTGGGAAGATGTTGACCTTAGCTATGCCGATCTAAGTAATGCTGAATTCACCTTTTGTGGGTGTTTTTCTCCCCCGCAAATCCGCGATATGCGCACCATCAATCTCAGCCACTGCATTTTGACCGGGGTTGACTTAAGTTTTTTCCTCAATCGCGACGCCACGCATATGCCGATAGGCTTAGAAACGGTCAACTTAAAACAAGCTGATTTACGTAACAGCCTGTTATCCAAACTACGCGGTATCCTTAGCGATGAAGCCATACTAGAGCTCATGCATATACAAGGGGTGCAACAACGCACCAAGGAACAACAACAGCGCCGCAAAGAACAACAACAACGTAACCAAGAACAGCAACAGCGCGAGCAGCAACAACGTGAGATAGCCCAACAACAACGCGACCAACGTGACCAACAGCAGCGCGAACTCGAACGTTGGGAAAAAGAACAACAGCAGCGCGAGCTAGAACAACAGCA
>CAZCJE010000120.1:0-1631 GCA_964498805.1 uncultured Thiothrix sp. | reverse complement strand
AGAACAACAGCAGCGCGAGCTAGAACAACAGCAACGCCAATTAGAACGGGAACAACGCGAGCTAGAGCAATGGGAACAGCAACACCAACATATCACGCCAACGCCATTGTTCTAACTCGCTGCGCTTAAAGTTTAGCAGGCTGCAACTATTGTCCCTAAAGGCAAAGGATAACCTTGCCTTTAGCGTCCTGCCCACTTACAGCACCGTGCCGCCGCGTGTAGTCGGGTCATAACTTAAATCGCCATTATCGGCGCGTTGAAACTGTGCCAAGACCTGTTGCGCTTGCTGCCACATGGGTTGCTGTTGCGCATAACTTAGCGGCATGAAATGGCGGCTATACAAACGAGCCAGTCGCGCTGCAGAGGCGGTATTACGGTAATCCGCTAACGCTTCCACCACTTCAAGCGCCGCCGCGCGGTTATTACATACCAGTAATTGATCACAACCGGCTGCTAAGGCGGCTTGGGAACGTTCGACAAAACCACCGGCTGCGGCTGCCGCGCCCATATCCAGCGCATCGCTATAAATCGCCCCTTGAAAGCCCAATTGCCCGCGCAAAATGGTTTGTAGCCAACGGGTGGAAAAGTTTGCCGGAACGTCATCCACCGCCGGATAGACCACTAAAGAGGGCATAACCGCTTCCAAGCCTTGCTGGATAAGCGCCTGAAACGGAGCCAAATCTTGTTCCCACAATACATCCAAGGGGCGCTCGTCATACGGCACGCTTAAGTGAGAATCCACATCCACACCGCCATGACCGGGGAAATGCTTACCGACGGACGCCATACCCGCCAAACGCACCCCTCGCATCCACGCCGACGTCAAGGCAATCAAGGCGGGGATATCATGGCTAAAAGCACGGTCGCCAATCGCCCGACACAAACCGCGATCAATATCCAATACCGGTGCAAAGCTGAAATCCACCCCACAGGCTTGTAACTCAATCGCCATTAGCCAACCCAACGCTTGCGCAGCCTGACAGGCTTGTTCGGCATTGTGGCTATACCATTTACCCAGAAAGCCCGCCGGTGGTAAGCGTTCAAAGCCGCTACGGAAGCGTTGCACGCGCCCGCCTTCCTGATCCACCGCAATCAGCAAATGCGGTTCGCGTACCGCCCGAATGGCCGCAGTTAAGGCCGCTAGCTGTTGCGGATTTTGATAATTGCGCGCAAACAGAATCACCCCGCCGACGGCTGGATGCGCCAATAATTCCCGATCTTCTGCACTGAGTTCTGTACCGGCTAAATCCAGCATAATCGCGCCGAGCGTCATGGTGGTGCTCCTTGGAATAATGATTAATTCGGTAATCCCAGCCTCTAAGCGGCTTGCTGTGTTCCAGACACCGCCTTCCGCTTAGTGTTTGGGCTACGCTTCATAGCCTGCCGAGCCGTGGCATTACTGCCTACTCGGTGGGTTTCAGGCTCCACGTAGTTTAACAGCCGATTACCTTCGGCCTGTATATTCTTTGCTGCATTCTCGTCACGATCCCTTTCGTTACCGCAGTCACAAGACAACCATCGTGTTGATAACGGCATAGAATGGAGTTGTCCGCACTGTGAACATCGTTTGGTGGATGGGAACCAACGGTCGATGGTTTGCAGGTGCTTACCGTACCATTGGCATTTGTAAG
>CAZCJE010000119.1:0-7120 GCA_964498805.1 uncultured Thiothrix sp. | reverse complement strand
TCGTGGTCGTGGTCGTGGTCGTGGTCGTGGTCGTGGTCGTGGTCGTGGTCGTGGTCGTCATGATGATCATCTACGGAAGTTAACCCCTGTCCAGCATGACTGTGGCCGTGATGATGCCCATGATCATGCCCACCCAATAACCAAGCACTGATTAGATTAACTCCTAACCCTAAAGCAGCTACTAAAATTGCATCATCAAACTGGATTTCGCGCGGGGCAAATAAGCGACTTATCGCTTCAATTGCCATTAACAAAGCCACCACACCCAACACAATCGCACTGGTAAAACCGCCCAATACCCCTACCTTACCCGTACCGAAACTAAAGCGTGATGACTTAGCATGAGTACGGGCATAACGATAAGCAAACAGCGCAATGGCAAATGCTGCCGCATGGGTGCCCATATGCCAACCATCAGCTAACAAAGCCACCGAATTGAACACTGTACCGGCAATGATTTCTGCCAGCATCATGATCAGCGTCAACCAAAAGACCAGTTGAGTACGACTTTCACTAGCTGCATGCACATGTAAAAAATCATGTTGATGTTGCCAGCGGTGCCACGTTTCAGAATGCATTGTCAAAACTCCAATTAACAATGATTCGCAATATAAACAAAAAAACAGCCCTATACAAAAAAGCAGCCTAAAGCATCAGAAAGCAACGAGATGCGATCATTGTGAAAAATCAACCAACCCTTGCTTTTAAAAATGAGAATTACTATCATTTGAAAACGTTGTTAAGAATCATTATTGATTAGAGACACTTTTATGTATATTTGTATTTGCCATTCTGTTACCGACAAAGCAATCAAACGCTGTGTACGTCAAGGTCATGACACCTTTGAAGCGGTCCAAAAAGAACTGAAGGTTGCTACCGGTTGTGGACGCTGCAAATGGCACGTTTGTGAAACTATTGAAGAAGCCTTAGAAACCCCTGCTTTTTTCAATCTGGATATAACGCAAGGGGCTTTAGCATGATCTCGGCCAAAGCACCTTCCTCGCCTAGCGAACTGCATTGCGTTGATCTGGAAGAATTGATGCAAGGATGCAAAAAAATTATTCTCCGCCATGGGCAACGGCCTTATTTTTTAACCATTACCCGCAAAGGTAACCTGATTCTGACTTCAGCGACAGAAGCTCAAATAGGTCTGGCTAGAAAACCTGATATTGATTAGATAGTAAGCAGACTTAGATCAGTAAAACCGATTGATTACCTTTATGCAAACAGCGGAGACATGAGCATGATAATAAAGCAGTTTTGGCAAGGCATAGGGTTAACAACCTTGTTGCTTACCTTGTTTACCCCTCTGCATGCTGAACCTGTTACTCCGAAGGCTGTTATACAAACTTATGCCAATATCGCGTATGCCAATTACAGTGACTCTTTGAGTACAGCCAAAATTCTGCAAGATAAAATTAAAGCATTGATTGCCAAACCCAGTGAGCAAACCCAACAGGATGCCAAACAGGCCTGGCTGAGTGCACGTCAACCGTACGGGCAAACCGAAGTGTTCCGCTTTGGCAATCCGAATGTTGATCAGTGGGAAGGACAGGTTAATGCTTGGCCCCTGGATGAGGGGCTGATTGATTATGTCAACGACGACCTGTATGACCATGAAGAAGGCAATCGTTATGCCAATGCCAATATAATCGCAAGCAAAGAACCACTGACAGCGGAATTGCTCAAGTCTTATCAAGAAAAAGGCGGCTCGGAAGCGAATGTTGCTACGGGTTATCACGCTATTGAGTTTCTGTTGTGGGGACAGGACCTGAATGAAAAACCTAATACAGCCGGACAACGTCCTTATACCGATTATGTATCAGGTAGTGGTTGTACCCATAGCAATTGTGAACGACGCGCTCAATACCTACAGATTGTTACTGATCTATTAGTAAGCGATTTACAAACCATGGTGGAGGCTTGGTCTGAAAACAAAAAGGATAATTATCGCGCAGCCTTGCTGGCTGTAGATGAAAAGGAAGCCTTGCGTCGTATGCTGTTTGGTATGGGCAGTTTGAGTTTGGGTGAACTGGCAGGGCAACGCATGAATGTGGCTTTGTTGGCGAATTCACAAGAGGATGAACATTCTTGTTTTAGTGACAATACCCATAGCGATATTGCCGCGAATGCCCAAGGTATCCAGAATATTTACACCGGCACGTATAAACGGGTCGACGGTAGTACTTTAAGTGGTGCCAGTCTGGCGCAATTACTCGCTAATCAGGATAATAAGCTAAGTCAATTGCTTCTTGAGAAATTGTCTATTACTCAACAGAAAGCAGCCGCTATTGTCGCTGCTGCTGACAAAGGCGAAGCGTTTGACCAACAAATCGCTCCCGAAAATAAAGCAGGTAATGAACGGGTTCAAGCCACTATAGAAGCGTTACGCAGTCAAACGGCTGAATTCGAAACCATGGCGCGTATTTTGGGCATAGAGGCTGTATCAACGGACCGTTTTAATTCGCTTGGGGGATAAGGTAATCAGCTTGAAAATCACTGTCGCCATGATCCTAAGCTTAGTATTGCTGATGGGTACAGCCAACAGTTATACCACCCCCACTATTACTACCCATGATTTACGTCTTTCCGGTGGTGCGACTAGTGTATTTGACACCAGCACTAATGCTTTTTCTTTACCAGCCAGCAATATTAGTTTGCTCAAGCGCGATAACTTTTTTATTGGCAATGCTTTCTTCCAGCAACCTTGGGTAATTGCCCCAGCTTCAACTAAAGCGCGCGATGGTCTAGGCCCCTTGTTTAATACCAACGCTTGTCAAAGCTGTCATGTCAAAGATGGTAAAGGCCACCCACCCCTAAGCAAAGATGAGAAATTCATTTCCACCTTAGTGCGCTTAAGCATCTCAGCGGATGCTAACAATCCAGCCCAACAGCAACAGCTCCAGCAAAATGGGGTTATTCCCGAACCGGTCTATGGGGATCAGTTACAGCCACAAGGGATTAAAAATTTACCGGGAGAAGCTACCCCACGGCTGGATTACAGCGAGATACAAGGTCAGTTTAAGAATGGCGAAGCTTACACGTTGCTACAACCTAAGCTACTACTGGATGATCTGCATTACGGCCCTATACACAGTCAAACTCAGTATTCAGTGCGGGTAGCGCCAGCGATGATTGGCCTTGGGTTACTGGAAGCGATTCCTGAGGCGGATATTCTGGCCAATGCTGACCCGAAGGATAAAGATGCTAATGGTATTTCTGGCCGTCCTAATCAGGTGTGGGATATCGATAAACAACAAACGGTTCTTGGCCGCTTTGGTTGGAAAGCCAATCAACCCACGGTAGCCCAACAAACTGCCGCTGCTTTCAATGGGGATATGGGCATCACCTCTGAACTTTTTCCGGCAGCATCCTGCACAAGCCATCAAACCGCTTGCCAGCCCTTACCGGATGGCGGCAAACCGGAAATTACTCCAGCCATTCTGGAAAAAGTGGTGTTTTATGCCTCTATGTTGGCAGTTCCTGCACGCCGTACTCCACAGGATGACACGGTAGCACAAGGGCAAAAGCTGTTTACTCAGGTCGGTTGTGGGCAATGCCACATTCCAGCCTTTAAAACGGGTGCTAAAGAAGGCTTTCCGGAACTAGAATATCAGACCATCCAGCCCTTTACTGATTTGCTTTTGCACGATATGGGTGAAGGCCTTGCCGATAATCGCGCTGATTTTCTAGCAGATGGCCGTGAATGGCGTACTGCCCCTTTGTGGGGTATTGGTCTGATTCAAACCGTTAACGGTCATACGCGTTTTCTGCATGATGGACGGGCGCGTAACCTGCTTGAGGCGATTTTGTGGCATGGCGGCGAAGCTAAGGCAGCTCAACAAGCCGTATTGGCTATGAATAAAAACGAACGCGCTGCCTTGTTACGTTTCCTTGAATCCCTATAAACGCGAGAGTGACAGCATGCAAAACCGTCTTTTACTAGTGTTTTGGATTCTTGTGAGCACGCTGCTAGTGCCTGTCAGTAGCAAAGCGGCTGAAGGTAATGTTAATGCGCTCATTGCCACCCCCACTGCATCCGCTACTAGCCAACCGCACACCAGTATTCCTAAATCTCCTACGATTGCATCACCTACCCTACCCGCCCTCGATAAGTTGCTGACTCATTTGGTTGATGGAGCTATTCGCCCCCTGTATCAGGAAGCCGATGAAGCGGCCAAGCAATTGGTTAAACAAAGCGATGAGTTTTGCCAAACCCCAACTGAAGTAAGCTTTAAAGCATTACGTGAGCAATGGGGCCGTACCATGCTGGCTTGGCAACGTACCGATGCGTTAGCCTTTGGCCCAGCGCTGGAACAACAACGGGATTTTCATATCAATTTCAGCCCGCCTAAAAAGTTGGTGATTAATCGTCTATTGGCTGATAGCAATCCTTTAACGCTTGAAACGTTGGTAAAGGCCGGTGTCGGTGGTCAAGGTTTGAGTACACTGGAATTTCTGCTGTTTGATCGCGAAAAAGCCGATGCAGAACAACTCGCAGCTTTTCAGGGTGAAACGGGCAAACGGCGCTGTGCTTATGTGCAAACTGCCAGCCAGCTGTTGCAACAAGACATTCACACGGTTGCTTCCGCATGGCTTAGCAATGCAGCTGACAGTTATGCCACAGCGTTTAAACAGGCTGACCAAGGCAATGCCCACTTTGCCAGTACCCAACAGGCTATTGATACCATTATTACCAAGCTGTACCAATCAGCAGAAAAAACGGCCAAAACGCGCATAGGCAAACCGTTAGGCAAAACCCTTAATGTGAATACTGAACACAACCAAGTTATGCAAATCCCTGCCAATGCCTATGAGCTGGAAGGCTGGCGCAGCGGTTATTCGCTGGCAATGGCGCGGGCCAATGTGGAAGGTATTCAGCGTATTTTGCGTGATGGTGGCCTATTTACATGGTTACGCGAACAGAATCCACAACAAGTTGGCCAGTTTGTAGCCCAAGCCATGCAAGTTCAGCTGGAAAACTATTTAAACTTGCCAGTACCAACGACGGATGCATTTACCCTGATTGAACAAGGCAAAAGCAAGGAACTCGAAGGCTATTACTATCTTGGTAATGGCATTCACATGAGTATCAAACGTCAGCTGGCCAAAATCCTGAAAACACCATTGGGTTTTAGTGAAAATGATGGGGATTAAGGCATGAACCGGCGGCAATTTTTAGGCTTAGCCGCCTTCGGTGCAGGTGGCGCTTTAAGCGGTTGGCAGAAACTATTTCCGCAAGCCAATTCCCCTAACACCAAATTGCCTGCAACACGCCTGTATTCAGCGACTAATACTCTTGAGGACAGTCATTTTCTCACCGAACTGGATATCACGACCGGCAAAACTCGCTCACAAGTCTTGCCTTGGCGGGGTCATGCCTTAGTGCCTGTAGCGAATGGCAAAATTTTATTGATAGGACGCCGACCTGCTTTCCAATGTGCGGTCGTGGATTTTGCTCTTCAACAATTGCATACCTTCAATGCAACCTTAGAGCGTCACTTTGAAGGCCATGCTTGCTGGTCCGCTACTGACGATGTTTTATTTACCACCGAAAATGATTACGGGAATGCCCGAGGCGTTATCGGTATTCGCGATAGGCAGACCTGGCAGCCTGTGGGCGAATATCCTACCTATGGCATAGGGGCGCATGACCTACACTTAATGCCAGACGGTAAAACCTTAGTAGTCGCTAATGGCGGTATTCAAACCCATCCTGATTTTGGTCGACGCCCCCTGAATCTCGACACTATGCAGCCCTCACTGGTTTATATCGATACGGCAACGGGTAAAAAATTGGATGAATACCGACTACCTGACCGTTTTCTGAGTATTCGTCACTTAATCGTTACCGCACAAGGTGATATTGGGGTAGCATTGCAATATGAAGGGGATTTATACCGGAATCAACCGGCTTCGCTGGTCGCATGGCAGGCTTATAACCAAGAATTACGCTTACTCCCTATCGATAAAGAACAAGTCAGTGCATTTAAGGGTTACATGGCTGATCTAGCTTGGGCTCCCCAACAACAACTACTGGCCGTTACCTCTTCGCGTGGGGGTCATGTCACGTTTTGGGATACCCAGGAACAGCGTTTTTTGTCGTCCTGTGTTTTGCCTGAACCTAGTGGCATTGTTTATCAAGCGGATACCGCTACTTTTCTTATCTCGGATACCAGCGGTAGTATTTATCAGTTTTCAGCCAATCAACAACCCGCATCAGCCAATCTGCTTTATCAAATCCCAACCTTACAATGGGATAACCACATGCTAATGACATAGCACAAGCAGGTCAGCCAATGCACTATCAGGAGCATTTACAAGTATGAAACAGCCATTATGGGTTAGCCTAACCGTCTTAGCACTGGTGTTCCCGGTATGGGCCGCTGAAGTCAGCGATCAACTGGAAGTCTTTGGGAATATTGAAGGGCAATATGGGGCGATTCGTGGCGATGTTGATCACGAATACGGTACAGCCTTATCCACGGCTGCCGTTGGTGCCAAAGTTAAACCGAATGATAAATTCGATGTCACCGCTAGCTGGCTCTATGAAGAAAACTTGCATAGCGTCGAAACCCAACTGGATCTCGATGAGGCTTATGCTACTTGGCATGCCCTAGGGGATGAAAAACTGGATATTAGTGCCGGTAAAAAATATCTACCTTTTGGTAGTTATACCTCTGCCATGATCTCCGACCCTTTAACATTGGAACTCGGTGAAACCCGCCGTGATGCGGTATTACAAGCTAACGGCAAAAACGGCAATCTCATTGCTACCGGTTATGTTTTTGAAGGCGAATCCACCAAACCAGCAGATGCAGGTGATCACAAAAATGGCTTTGGCCTTGGCTTAGGCTACGAAACCGACAAGGTCAGCGGGGGAATACACTATATGTCCAATCTGGCTGAATCTGATAATTTTGACCCCAAGGATGTTGCCCGTAAAATTCCCGCTGTTTCTATCCATGGGCAGGCAGAACTGGGTCGGGTAACCGTGATTGGTGAACATTTAATGGCGACCAAGTCGTTTCAAGAGGGCGATCTTGACGAAGAAATCACGACCGCTGCCAAACCGTCGGCTACTCAACTGGAAGCCAATCTGGATTTAAACAACGAGCGT
>CAZCJE010000118.1:5396-7303 GCA_964498805.1 uncultured Thiothrix sp. | reverse complement strand
TCAACGCCACGCAGAGTCAAGCGCAGAGAATGGGCAGCCGCGCTTAGGATAACGCTACCGCCGCCAAGGCGAATTGCTCTTGCGTGTGACGCGCCGCCTGTAAACGCGCCTCCCATTCATCGCACAAAGCCATTAAAGCATCGACTTTGGCAACAATACGCGATCCTTCATACTTGTTAGGTATACAAATCAAACAGTTTTTAAGTTGACTCATATTAATGGAAGCTAAATTAGTTGTTTGTTTAGAAGCATTCTGAAAGTAATTTTTAGCAACCGAGTTCATAAACATTTGAACCCACTCCGCCAAAAACTCATCTATAATTTTTCGCATTCTAATAATATGATTTTGATGAATACATGCAGGAATTTCCCCTCGCCAAATAGCTGTCCTCCCAACCTTATCCCAATCTCCACCTTCATTTACTAATAAATCATCTTTCTTTAAGAGATATTTATTTAACTCTGCTCTTTTGATAACTGTTTTCTTAATATCATGAAGATTAAGATGACCACGTTGAACATTAGCCACTCTTAAATAAGGCAATTCTAATAAGTCCTCCCCCAAATTTTTTCTACCTAACGTCACACCGCTAATAATATCTAAATAGTCACCTAAACGCGCCCATTCCCAACCCTGCGGTAATTCAAAAGGAATTTCTTCTTCACGAATTGGCGGTAAAGGCTTTTGGCGTTTAATCGTGCCTTGTTTAATCAAGCGTTCTTTTTCTGCGCTGATTTTTGCCAATAACACCGACGCCGGTTCATCGCTTGGGTCTTGTGGCACTAATTTACCGCGTACCGCCAATTGCAAAATAGTTTCGCGTAAGCCTTTGATCTGTTGAGGTTGCGTGAACAATAGCGGCATAGTCGCCTGCAATCGCTGCCACGCGGTTTGTAAATCCAGCGGCGTTTGCGCATTGGCTAAACTTTCCAATACCGCCTGGTGCGTACTCAGTTGCAATTGAGCGCGTTTTTGCTGTAACGCCTCCAACTCATCGCACAAAGCCATTAAAGCATCGACCTTAGCAACAATACGCGCTTGTTCTTTTAAGGGGGGCAATGGGAAAGGATTATTTGCCACAAACTCTTTTGGCAAACGCTTTTGACCTGCCGTTCCTGTCATTTGAGTTTCACCTATCAATAAAAACATTGGGCTTTTTAAATAGGTTAAAACGTATCTTGGCAACAAGGTTTGACCAAACGGTCTTATAATATGAAGCTCTGTTGTTCCTGCGCCAATTTTATTTTGTAAATTTTGAAAAATAGCGGCTTTTCCATTTTCAAAACATGGCGTGATTTTAGCAACCCCAATATCACCCTCGGCGAAATGAGTAAAGCCTTGTTTAATATCTTTCCATAGTTTTATTTCTTGTTCATGTCTACCATCAGTAAAAGTAGTAATAAGACTCATAGGAACAAAAGAAGCCGACAAATCATCATCCGCGTAATTGCGTGGATTAACTTGAGAAATTAATCCTAACTTTGTCCATTCCCAACCATTCGGTAATTCAAATGGCTTTTCATCTTCCTGAATTGGCGGTAAAGGCTTTTGGCGTTTAATCGTGCCTGCCTGAATCAAACGTTCTTTTTCCGCCTGAATCTTGGTTAATAACACCGCCGCCGGTTCATCGGTCGGGTCTTGTGGCACTAATTTACCCTGCACCGCCAATTGCAAAATCATCTCGCGCAAACGCTGAATACCCTGCGGCGCATCCGCAATCAAAGCAAACTGCTCCATTAACTGCTTCGCTTGCATACGCTTACGCCCCCCTTCCCAACCCTTCCCCCGCAAGGGGGGAAGGGCTTTTTCCCGCTTCCACCAACGCTGTTACCTCTTCATCTCCTCCCCCCATTTCGGGGGGAGGATTAAGGAGGGGGGAATGCAAAGAAAACGCCTGCGCCAATTC
>CAZCJE010000118.1:0-5296 GCA_964498805.1 uncultured Thiothrix sp. | reverse complement strand
GAGGATTAAGGAGGGGGGAATGCAAAGAAAACGCCTGCGCCAATTCTGCCTGTAAACGCGCTTGCAAGGCTGCGATCTCCTGCGCTAAAGCCTGGTATTTCACCAGTAATTCATCCGCGTCATGACTTTCGGTTTCCGGCGCGTGCGGGTTTTTCATATCCAGATTAAACGCCGCGTAATACAACCGATCCGCCGCTGCTTTTTCATCACGCTCTTGCACGCGCAAGCTGTCGACTTGAATACGCCCATGCTCAATCTCGGCTTCCAGCTCACGCCGACGCGCCACCGTTTGCTCACCTTTGAGCGTTTCACGTAAGGTTTTAAGCTGTCCTTCCCATTCCGATGCCTGATTGCCGTATTCCTGTGCGCGTTGACGATGCGGTTGAGCGCGTTGGGTGGTTTCGGCTAAACGCGCTTTGAAATCCACCTTCCACGCAAATTCATTTTCCACCCGCTCAGCAAAACCTGTGGCTTCATTGCCCCACCACGCTTTTTCCGCCGCAAATTCTTCTAAGCGAATCGGTTTAGTTTTGGAGTAGCTTTTATAACCCGCTGGATAAGGATGCTCGTAATACCAAATGGTCTCGGTCGGTTGGCCTTTGGTGAAAAACAGCAGATTGGATTTAATGCCGGTGTAGGGGTTAAACACGCCATTGGGTAAGCGCACAATCGTGTGCAGATTGCATTCGGTTAATAGCTTCTCTTTGATCTTGGCTTTCACGCCTTCACCAAACAACGTGCCATCGGGTAATACAATCGCCCCGCGCCCCTCTTTTTTCAGTAACTTATCAATAATCAAAACCAGAAACATATCGGCGGTTTCGCGGGTACGTGTTTCCAGCGGATACGAGGTGCCTACGCCATCTTCTTCCGTGCCACCAAACGGCGGATTAGTAATAATGCAGTCGTATTTGTCCTGTTTACTCCATTCGCTCCAACCTTTGGCTAAGGTATTGATATGCTCAATCTGGCTAGGAACATCAATGCCGTGCAATAGCATATTGGTCACGCACAATAAATGCGGCAACTGCTTCTTTTCAAAACCAAAGATAAGCTTTTCCACTGCTTGACGATCTTCAATGGATGAATTGGCCGTCAATTGGGCGCGTAAATAGTCAATGCTAGCGGTTAAAAAGCCGCCTGTACCACACGCCGGGTCTAGCACGCTTTCACGCTTATCCAAACGCGGGTTGACTTGCTGCACCATAAAATGCGTCAACGCACGCGGGGTATAAAACTCCCCGGCATTGCCAGCACTGCGCAAGTCATTGAGGATTTGTTCGTAAATATCGCCTAAGTGTTGGCGCTCTTTAAGGTCGTGGAAATCAATGCTTTCTTCTAACTTACCAATCACCTCCAACAGCAAAGTGCCGGATTTCATGTAGTTATTGGCATCTTCAAACACACTCTTAATCACCGCGCTTAACGGATCACTTTGCGGGTCAAGCTCCTTTAAGGTCGGGAATAGCACATTATTCACATGGGCTAGCGTTTCCTCACCGGAAAAGCGCGGTTGGGTTTTGCCTTCCTCATTCGTTAAGTACGCCGCCCAATTGCGCCAGCGACAATCGTCCGGTATGGGCGACAGATAGTTCTCTTCATCGTCTTCCCATTCCTCTTCACGCTGGTCGAAAACCTTCAAAAACAGCATCCACGCTAACTGACCAATACGCTGGGCATCGCCATCGACACCCGCATCCTTGCGCATAATGTCCTGAATGGTTTTGATGGTAGAAGACAGATTCATGGGGAAATCCTTAGCCAAATGGGGCGAGTATTTTAAACCAAACCCACCGCACTACCTAAGGCTATTGCCCTTTTCGATATTTACCCTTGCGGAAAATGATAAACTTAGCGGAAGTCATGCAACGAGACACTACTATGCAAGAGTACAGCGTCGCTATCGGGCAAAATGGGCGGATTGTAATCCCCACAGCCATGCGTAAAGCCTTGAATTTACAAAAAGGTCAGCGTCTGTTATTGCGTATTCAAAACGATGCTATTGTCATGGAAAAAGCCGCTGATGTTATCAATAAACTGCAACAACGTTTCAAAACAATACCGGTCAGTTTAGCCAACGAACTGATTGCAGAACGTCGCCTAGAAGCCAAAAAGGATTAACATGATCTTGGATGCGTCCGCTTTGTTAGCGCTCCTACAAAGCGAAACAGGAGCAGATCGGGTACAAGCTGTTTTATCAAAAGCTGTTATTAGCAGTGTCAATTGGTCTGAAGTGGTACAAAAGTTAAGTGTTTTTGATGAAAACGCTGCTGATATTCGCCCCGAACTAGAAGCAATCGGTTTGAAGATTGTCCCTTTTACTGCGCAGCAAGCTGAAATTTGCGCAAGTCTTTGGGCAATGAGTAAGCCTTATGGTTTGTCGTTAGGCGACAGAGCCTGCATTGCCTTAGGCATTCAAAAGAAAAAAACGGTTCTAACAGCTGACAAAGTCTGGACTCAGCTAACCTTACCGATTCAGATTGAAGTGATCCGTTAAAGCCAAACCTTAGGCCACGTCATACAGGGCTTGTTCTATTCCCCCCCATCCCTAACCCTTCCCCCACAAAGGGTGGAAGGGAACAAAACAGCCTGCTACTCTTCTCCTCCCCCCCCTTGCGGGGGAGGATTAAGGAGGGGAATCTTCCTGCTCTCCATGTGAGCCACAGGATTAAGGAGGGGGGAATCAATCTATGCCTTAGGCCACGTCATACAGGGCTTGTTCAAGTTCTGTTATCGCTTGTTGATAGTGTTCAGGGCTGCTAAAAATCTTACGCCGAATGTGGGTCTTAGAACCAAACTGATCAAAAGGCGGCAGTTCTAACACCTGCGGGTTTTCAATGGTTAACACGCCATTGCTAGCGTATTTCTCCAGTAGAGCTTCCAGTACCTTGCGCGCATTATCACCATACTTGCTAAAATAATGTCGCTTTTTCACTTGCTGCGCGCGTTGTTGGCGAGTTAAGGGCGGCTGGTCAAAAGCAATATGCGCTAGTAAATCAAACAGGTCTAAATCCTGACTATTCGGTACTGCCTGATACAAATGTTCAACCTGAATCCCGTGAATTTGCAATTCATCCATAATGGCTTGCTTACGCTCAGCGGCTTGCCAACGCTGCAAGAAGTCCTTGAGCGAACCAAAGCTAGCACACAGGGTTTGTTGTAATTGTTTGAGTAGAAATACCCGGTATTCACTGGCAATGAGTTTGCCATCCGCACCTAAATATTGCGTCAGTTCAGTGGCAATGTTTACCTTTACATCATCCACCTCATAACGTTCTCGGGGTACAGGGGGTGGCTTAGGTTGCTCGCTTGATTGCCCCTCACCTGTATAAACGGCTGGCGTTTCTTGTATACCACTGCCTACCGTACTCCCTTCTGTTGTGGAATCCGGCGGTACAATAGGGTCATCTGACTTGGGTTCGTAAATCCTCACCGGCTCACCATCGAAATCCTTATCCGCAAACAGGCGCGTTGCGCCTTTGAAATCCATAATGGTGAAATACAGCTTATGGTGTTCCTCATTCAAGCGCGTACCACGACCTATGATCTGCTTGAATTCCGTCATGGAATTAATGTTCTGATCCAGCACAATCAACTTGCAGGTTTTGGCATCCACGCCGGTGGTCATCAGCTTGGAAGTGGTAGCAATCACCGGGTAATCTTTATCCGGGTCAATAAAGTTTTCCAGCTCGGCCTTACCATCCTTATCATCACTGGTAATGCGCATCACATAACGCCGATTGTTAGCTGCCGCCGGAATCAGATTCACCAAGGCTTGACGCATACGCTCGGCATGATTCTGATCATCACAAAACACAATGGTTTTAGCCTTGGGGTCTGTTTTACTTAAATACTCCCACACCCGTTTAGCCACTAATTCTGTGCGCTGTTGCAAGATCAAAGTACGGTCAAAATCCTTAGTCGTGTACTGACGCTGTGCCAGTAGTTTGCCGTGTTTGTCGGTTTTATTGGCTTCCGGGGTATAGCCGCTGGCATCCACATTCGTCACCACCCGAATCACTTGGTAAGGGGCAAGGAAACCATCCTCAATGCCCTGCTTTAAGGAATAGGTATAAATCGGTTCACCAAAATAATGGCTATTACTGATGTCTTTGGTTTCTTTCGGGGTGGCGGTTAAACCTAATTGGGTAGCCGACTGGAAATACTCCAAAATCTCCCGCCAAGCGGAATCATCCGCTGCACTGCCGCGATGACATTCATCCACTACCACTAAATCAAAGAAATCCCGCGGAAATTGCTTGTAGATTTGCTTGTCTTCTTCTTTACCCGTGACTGCCTGATACAACGATAAGTAAATATCATAAGTTTTCTTCACCTCGCGGTTTTCAATCTTATGCATGACCTCGCCAAACGGGGCAAAATCCTGTGTTTTGGTTTGATCCACCAGAATATTGCGATCAGCTAGAAACAAAATGCGTTTTTTGACCTTAGCTTTCCATAAGCGCCAGATAATCTGGAAAGCGGTGTAGGTTTTACCCGTACCCGTCGCCATTACCAGCAACAAGCGTTGCTGCCCTTTAGCAATCGCTTCAATAGTACGGTTAATCGCAACACGCTGATAATAACGCGGCTCTTTACCTTTAGCCGTGGAATGGTAAGGCTGATTTAATAAGACTTGCGCGCTAGATGTTTGTAAACCTTTCCACTGCAAATAGGACTTCCATAAAGTCTCGAGTGTAGGAAATTGCGCTAAGGTCAGTTCTCGCTCGCATGGTTGGGTTAAACCCGTGCGATCATGCAGTAAAAAGCCATCGCCATTGGAGATAAAGGCAAACGGTACATCAAGCATTTCGGCATAAGCTAACGCCTGCTGCATACCTTTTTGTAGCTTGTAATTATTATTTTTCGCCTCAATCACGGCAATCGGCAGATTAAGTTTGGCATACAACACATAATCCGCGCGGCGTGGGCCACCACCGGCACTATTCACCGCAGTAAGATGGCTCGCGATTGAGCCTTTCACCACCACACGCCCAGCGGTTAGGTTAACTTCCTCACGAAATTGCGTTTGTGTCCAACCCGCTTGCAGGAGCGCAGGGGTAATAAATTTGGTACAAATATCCCGTTCACTAAGAGAGCGCTTATCCATAACCGAGGTTTACAGGGCGATAAAAACCACACCATAAATCATTTTGATTATTATGGCTAATGGTTTTATCAAAATAACGGTTAGAGTAACAAACCAATGTTTGTCTATCAGTTTTCAGATATAACAGATACTTAAAGCACCGACATGGCCGGGCAGCGCAATTGCTTTTTATCGCCACTGCTTAAA
>CAZCJE010000117.1:0-7304 GCA_964498805.1 uncultured Thiothrix sp. | reverse complement strand
TAGACATTACCGCCGTGGAATTGCGGGCGGCGGTCATTGAGGTAGCCAAACGTTATTTCTACTTACCGCAAGGCAAGCGATTAACGGTTATTCAGCAAGATGCGGATGAATACCTGCTAAGCGACGCTTTGCGCAAACAGGATATTATTTTTGCTGACCTGTATCACGCTGAGGGCATTGATGGTGTGCAATTGCGGGATGATTTTCTAGCACGCTGTGCAGCTTTGTTAAAACCAGAAGGTTGGCTGGTACTCAATTATTGGTATGAATTTAGCGATGATCTCTACTTGCGGGAAAGCTTGCACGCGCACTTTGCGGATGTACGTACAGTCATGACCGGCAGTAAAAATTGGGTCATTTTGGCGGGTAAAACCCCTGTATTACAAACAGCACGGGAAATGAAAGATAAAGCCGCCCGCCTATCGGAAAACCTTGGTTTCTCCCTAGCCCGCTCACTAGCACGGCTGCGGGCTTTGGGAGAATAGTCTCAGACTAATAGACTTAGCCCCAGCGATACCACTTTTCGATACCCAGCGTTTTTGCCCAGGCATCAATCAATTCACGGTCGGTGGTGCCATCAAAAGCTTGATGCATACAAGGTTCTAGCAATAAGGTCGCAGCAGCTTCCATACCCATAGCGCGATAGGGTTCAAAAATATCCGGTATCTCGAATAACTCTGCCACCATTAAGGCTTGGGCTGCATTCATCACCTGATTAGCGCGCACAATAATGCGTGGGAACATATCCGGGGTAATTTGCAAGCAAGCGACATGTTCAACAATGTCATTGATTAAGGATTGGCGTTGGGTGGCATGCAATTCCGGGCATTCGCGATGCAATTGAATATCCACCAACATACCTAAAGGCAAAGAACGCAATTGGGTCAAAATCCCACCAATCACATGATCCACAAACTGATCCCGATGAACTGGTGGAATGTTGGGCTGCATGGCTAATAATTCATGCTTGATGGCATCTAGCTGGGAAGGATTCGGTTGCAGATTGGCTGATTCCGCATCTGGCGTCTGGTATTGGTGCAAAACAAACGTAGCCTGCCAAGCAATCAGGTAGTTATTTTCGTCACTGGGCAAGCGTAAAACGATTTCATGACGCTCACGGCCTTCGCGTCCGGCCAAACGCACACTGGAAGCGACTGGCAGATTAATGTCATAGACAATATCAAAGCCATGACCACTGACGGCTGTGGCTTTGTCAATCAGGCTTTGGGTACTGGCGGGGTATTGATGGAGCATGGCTCTTTAATCCTGGGCTAACAAGGGGCGTTATTATAAGCAACCTGCTAAATGACTGCCATTTTTGCCATTAACGTTCTTGTTTGACAAAACTGTCCTTGGGTAATAAATTTTCATCAATCAATTGTTTTTTCAAAGTATTCGCCTCTTCGACCGTATTAAAAGGCCCCAGTTTAACCCGATAGTTATCGGCATTGGCGCTGTTTGGTTCAAGATTCGCTGGAATATTACGCGCCAAAAAATTATTGGTAACTTCTTCCGCCTTCTTGCGATCGGCTACGGATAACACCTGAATAATAAAACGCTTAGGGGTCGTTACGGAGGGGCCCTGAGCATGATCAGCAGAATTCGAGCCTTCAGACTCCGCTACACTGGGCATGCGACTGAGACGAACCAGAATCTGTTCGCGTTCCCAATCTTTAGGCAAGTAGATAATGCCACGATAAGGAGACACTAAACGGTAACCATTTTTGGCTATCGACAAGACTACTTTATCGCCGGGGCTTAACTGATCAGGAACAAGTAGCTTAAAAGCACCATCCGCCTGGCTATACGCAGTATCAATACCGCTTTTAATTGACACAGGTACATCCGCTAATGGTGTTAACTTGCCTTGAGCATTCAGTTCAACCACTTGGCCCTGCAAGACTTTTTTGGTATTTGTAGCATTATCTGCCAGTGCCATAGTGGATAAGCCTAGCAGTGATAATAGGGTTAAGGTTTGAAAGCTTCTGGTAATCATGGATTACTCCCATCGCCCATTTTATTTTGGCAAAACAATAGCAAAGCCAGCATTTGGCACTGGCTAATGACACAGTTGTGAGTGCTTAACCCGTACCCCTCGCCGATCACGGGTTAAACGATTGCGTGATAATTATTGTTCGGCTAAATCCACGCCCTGAAGATTACTCACCACGCTAGCAGGCTTGCACAATAAATTAGCTACTGATTTACCGTTAGTTTCAACCTCAACACCGGCTTCCACAGCGTTATCTTGGTCTTCATTTAAACGGTCATGACTCCAATACACGCGATAAATCGTGTCTGCATTGGGAATATCCACCGAATAAGATTCATAACGACCCACGCCTTGCCATTGGCTGGTGGTCACTTCATCACGCGGTACGGACAGAGCCAATTCAGGCTTTTTGCGTGCCTTGCCAAAGGAATACTGAATGGTGTCAGTAGCATCACAGACTTCTACCACTTTGCCGCTTTTTTGCATACTGCAGCTAAATAGGGTGCTAGAACCTTTTTCGCACTGAGCATAGGCAGGCGCACCCACTAAAGTACTGATTAATAAGGTTACCATTAGGCTGTGTTTCATGACCAATTTTCTCGCAAGTTTTACGCTTGCAAGAGTAAAGCAGTTTATCGTTTTGTGCAAAAGCCTGTTTATACTGCCATGATTATTTTTCTAAAGCAGACCGTTGCCAGCGCCTGTTTTATGACCATTGTTGCAGCCAGTCTAATAGAGCTTGATTGAGTTGTTGTGGTTGTTCCATAGGTAATAGATGGCGCGCATTGTTAATGACTTGCAGTTGACCCTGTGGTACTGCTTCAACCAAATCCGATTGTTTGAGACTAACCGGGGTGTAATCCATATCTGAACTGATAGCCAGTAACGGGCAGCTAATCTGGGTTAGTTGCGGGCGCACATCCCAATTCATAATCGCACGCGTGCTGCGGTAATAAGCTGATTTGTCATTACTGGCAAACTGCTGTTCAAGTTTCTGGCGTAAGGCGGCTTTATCCTCAGTCGGGAAATTGGCTTGCGCAATCGCTTTGGCCATGCGCTTGACCCCCATTAAACGGATGGTCAATAAACGTCCCCAAAACATTTTACGCAAAGGCCAATTATTAATAATGACTGACGGGGTGGCATTAATAATCACCACACTTTTTAGCCGTTGTGGATACGTGCTTGCAAACTGTTGGGAAATCATGCCGCCTAAAGAAAAACCAATCAGATGAAACTGATTCAATGGCAGCACATCGGCAAATGCACGTATATCCTCGGCAAACTGCTTAATGCTATAGCCTTTTTTCGGCTTACTGGTTTGACCGTGACCGCGCAAATCAGGAGCAATCACCCGATAATGCGCTGCTAATGCTGCGATTTGCTCTTCCCAATCTTCTTTACAGGAACCCAAACCGTGCAATAGCACAACAGGTTCTCCTGAACCTTGATCAGTGTAGGCCATTGTAATGTCATTGACTGTGATAGTCGGCATGGCAAATTTCCTTATTATCAAATGAATTATTTGCTGGTCAGAGACTGCATAAAGCGTTCCACCTGATCAGTATAGGCACCCGCTTTACCCAATTCCCGGTTGATATCCATATGCGACAGATTTTCTTCCAATAATTGTGTACGTGTTCCCAACGAACGCGATTTCTCCACCAACAATTTAGCTAACGGACAAGAGGTGGGGCCACGCGGTATGGAACACACCACCAACAAGGGTTGAGTGGTTTTTTTGAGCAAGTTAAAGGGGGAAGCGGCTTGCCAATAGGTTGGATCTTTGCCAAACGCCTCGTCATACAGCTTACCGTGGGGTATTTTCATTAACTGCTCAACATTAAAAGCTGCACTATCCAGTGCAACCGTTCCTAACCACGCTTGGACACCGCTTTTCTTGACCAGTTCAGGCGACGCCACCAGCATGGAAACCAGATGCGCCCCCGCAGAATGGCCCATCAGAATAAAACGCTTGGGATCAGCACCCCATTCAGCTGCTTTTTGCTGAGCCACAGCCATAGCCTTACCAACATCCTCCGCCTGAGTGATCGGGTCTGCCTCTGGTAACATACGGTAGTTGGTAGAAATAAACACATAACCTTGGGTAACCCAACGCGCCACCTTATTTTCTACGACACCGGGATTAGTTTTATCACCAATACGCCAACCACCGCCATGTACCATAAAAATCACCGGCGCTTGTTTAGGTTGAGCAGGTAAGTAAACATCAAAATGCTGAGCAGGCTGACTGCCATAAGCGACATCGCGGATAATACGCATATCTGACGAGGCAGCATATGACGTTTGTAGTCCTGCTAGTAATAACAACACAAGCCCCAAGGCACGAAGCACAATACCCTTCATGACTAAAACATTCCCTTAACTGGTTATTTTCAAATAATCGGGCGACTATACCGTAGATGTTCGCGGCATAGAGAGTATTTTATCAATAGTATTGATTGACTGAATCTTAATAGAGGGCTGTGAAAAGCAGAACTTTATTTCAAAAACAAAAAACCAAAGTCTCTGTCTGGGTAATGCATAACTTAATAAAGCTTGGTTGCCTTAACAGAGATTAAAAAACCCTATTACATTTGTGACTGTAAATAATTTTGTAAGCCAATTTTATCAATCAAACCTAATTGTTTTTCCAACCAATAAGCATGATCTTCTTCAGTATCCGATAATTGCTGACGCAATAATTCACGGGTTACATAATCCTGTTCTTCCTCACAAATTTTGATAACCGCTTTTAGCGCACCGGTTACCTGATATTCCAAAGCCAAATCATTTTTAAACATGCTAATGACATCAGCACCAACATTCAGAGCATCCTGATTATTTAAGTCAGGCACGCCTTCAAGAAATAGAAGACGTTTGATAATGGCATCGGCATGTTGAGTTTCCTCATCACGCTCATGTTCATAATGCTCATACAGCTTATGTAAGCCCCAATCTTCACACATACGCGAATGAATAAAGTATTGATCTCGGGCTGCTAACTCACCCGCCAATAGTTTTTTCAATTCATCAATAACGCGATCTTTGCCTTTCATTTTTTAATTCTCCTGGTTTAGTCAGTATCCATCATAGACTGAAGGTAATTCTGCAAGCCGGTATTCTGCATTTGCCATTGCTGGGTCTCGAGCCAGTCTACTTGTTCTTCTTCCTCTTCAAGCAGCTCTTGCAACAAATCGCGGGACACATAATCCTGATGTTGTTCACAAATGGCAATAATGCCGCGTAATTCGGCCACTACTTCCATGGCCAAGCGTAGATCATTGGCAATGATTTCAGGTATATCTTCACCGATATATAACTTACCCAAATCCTGTAAATTAGGTAAACCCTCCAGAAATAAAATACGTTCAATCAAGTCATCAGCTTGTTTCATAGCTTTGATGGAACGCTTGTATTCATAATCGTTTAATTTGCCAAGCCCCCAATTTTTACACATACGGGCATGCAAAAAATATTGATTAATGGCGGTTAACTGGCTGCGTAAAGCCTGATTAAGGGCCGGATTGATGGCTGGATTGCCTCGCATGATTTTCTCCTTGTTGGACAACGAAAATAGTTGAGTATGGCCATTTTAAATCAGACAAGCAAAAAGCCCGTGATAAAAACCCTCTTCCTTGACAGTGGATGCAAATGCTTGCCTAACATAAGCGCTATAAAACACTAAAGACAAGGTGCACCATGAGTGAATTTCGCTACGGTATTGAACATGAAGTAGCCTTTCGACGGGCAGATGGCCGATTTGCTGATTTTACCAACACTGACTTCCAAGAGTTTCAGCAAATTATTGATCAACTTCCCGAATACAACAGTGATAGCCATTCTTTACGCCGAGGCGATGCCGGTATACGCCGCAAGCGTTGGTACATTGAAGGTTTTGAACGTTATAGCGAAGACGGCAAACTATTGACCTGTGTACCCAAAGGGATAGAAATTCGTACTACTATTCAAACCAGCATTGAAGATGCCCTCAGTGAATTGCAAACCAGTTATCAACTCTTAGTGGATGCGGCGCAAACGGCGGGTTTTACCCCCTATGCCACCAGTTATAACCCTGAGCAACTGGCTTTTGTGCCTAATCCACCCTTGAATACCTTCGAACAGGAGCAACAACGTCAAGGCTATCCCGAAGAAAATGAAACGGCACTGATTCCGATGATGACCTATGGCCCTGACCTCAATCTCTCGCTGTCAGGTATGGATGATGCTACTTTGTTTGATATCGGTAAAAAATTGACATGGTACAGTCCATTTATGGTGCCTTTCAGCTTTGGCCTACCTACTCCGCATCGACTCGCTTGGTCAGGCATTTCTTTGCGTACTTTCCAACGTACCGGCCCGCGACCTGCGGTACAGGTATTTCCCGCCACGGATACTTACTGGCTGGATACTCGCCCTACCCTAACCAAAGCTCCACGCTATGCAGCCGAAATAGGGCGTATTGAATTCAAAGCTTTTGATTCCTGTGCGGATTTCCAGCTGTATGGAGCCTTATTGACGCTCCTGAAAGGCTTAGTGCTGGATGAAACTTTACCAGAACGGGCGCTGATACCCTGTACCCGGTTGCACCAGCTGGCTGCCCGGGAAGGCTTTAATAATCCTGCGCTGTATCAGATGGGCAAGCGGTTATTGCAAGCCGCTGAGCACGCCTTGCAAACCGATGCTGATAGACATCGGCTTGCCTTGCTAACCCCTTTGCTGGAAACACCTTTATTAGCAGCCTAATAAAAGATCCCCTTTTAAGCTCAAAGCATTCCTAGTGAAGGACACGCTACATCTTCACAAGGAATGGTTTCCACGGTGATATGGGTAATTTCCGGATAAGCTTTTAATAACTGTCGATAGTGCTGAGGGGAATGGGGGTGATGGGTAATCAAAGATACCATTAAGGCATAATCAGCCTCCCCCACTTTCCATATATGCAAATCCACCACGCGGTTATCTGCGTCACTTTCAATCAATTCACGGATATGCCGGGTCTTGTGATCGTCTATGGACTGGTCCAACAAAATAGTACTGGTATCTTTCACCAAACCATAAGCCCAGCGCGTAATCAGCACTGAACCGACCAAACCCATCATCGGGTCAAGCCAATTCCAACCCAGATATTTCCCCGCCAGTAAAGCCACAATAGCCAGTACAGAAGTCAGCGCATCTGCCAACACATGCATATAGGCAGCACGCAAATTGTGATCATGGTGATAACCATGGCGTGCTGTAGACAAATGATGGTCATCGTGGTCGTGGTCGTGGTCGTGGTCGTGGTCGTGGTCGTGGTCGTGGTCGTGGT
>CAZCJE010000116.1:0-7516 GCA_964498805.1 uncultured Thiothrix sp. | reverse complement strand
GCTTTAGGTGGTATAAACCTGTCGGTAGGCGCTGTATTCGCTACACGTTAACCACGGCAAGACGATTAATAAGCCAATACCTAAAGCCATTCCGCCAAGGCTGGTCACTACAAAGGCGGCAACCAGATACCCTGTCAGGGTCAGGGCATTACGCACACTGCCTTTTAAACTCTGTTTTAAGGCTTGCCACACCGGTAAATCGGTCAGGGCTACCAAGGGAATGCTAAACCAGAAGATCAACTGCAAAAACAGCGCGCTTAAAAGTTCAATCACGGTTTGTAGCTCAATAGAGCCCGTCAAAAATTTGTTAAGCATGCGCGTTGGTGAGTTTTGCATAAGCTCATCCGGCGACATAACGTTGGAAAGTACCAGCGATGTATCCGGTAGCTTTAATAACCAGTTGAAAGCGTAGGTAAACACAAACGTAATTACCGCTAACTGCGTTAAGGGTATAAAGCGCTGTCCAAACCCCGCGAATAAATGACCTACCTGTAGCTTATGGCCCCGCGCTACCTGATCAGCCCCGATGAATAAGCCCGCGCTAAACCAGGTATACAATGCAGTACCTAACAGGCCAAATACCCAAACCAACAAGGTCATCAGTGGGATGAGTTGTCCATTGAATAGCGGTTCAAGCACCAAGGGTAAGGGGATATTGCTCATAGCTAATAGGCCAGTGGTGAGTGCCCCACTAACAAACGAACCTACGATAGTCAGCAGCACGATCAGCAGGTAAATCCCGATCCAACGAAAAAACTGGTTAATAAATAATTCCCCGCCGATTTTTAGCCATGCCATTACTGCTGTATAAGGTAAGGTACGCGGTTCAGGCAACAAAGCGGGCTCGGCAGATAAGGCAGGCGGCGCTTGCAGTTGCGCCTGTGGTGCAGGATGAGAATGACTAGAATCTTGCATGGCTAAGTTCCTGTAAGACAAACAATAAGGCTTATGAAGGAAGACGGGTAAGCAGCCTGTTTGGGGTTAAAAATATTCAGGATGCCGCTAACTACGTTAACAAGCATAGTGCTAAGTGATATTTTCATGACCAATGCTTAACTATCTGGCATTAAGCTCGTCTATGCGCAGATGGTGAGGGCAATGCGCGTGATGGGTGGCAAATAGGTGTTAAATCTAGGCGGGTTTTGCCATGCCTAATGCTGCCGACCCGTATAATCCACTTATTAGTGTGTTTAAAAGGCCTAACGATGCGGGAAGCAAGGTTAAATCAGGTGGAAAGCTGGATTATAAAAATGTTGCAACAAGTGCCGGATGCACTGTTGGATAACATAATAATATTCGGTTCTGCGGCTATAGCCTTAAATGGCTATTATCTGCAAGAACCGCCTAAGGATTTGGATTTATTTGTCAGCCCTGAAGTGTTTGCCGCCTTACAAAGATTAGGTTTTGCTACCTTTGCTAAAAGCGATATTGTCGGGATGACGTTAGTGAAAGACGAAGTGGAAGCTTTTACGGATTTTAATGGCATTGCTTATCAGCAGGTAAAAGCTAACTCGCATATTTTACGGCAGCCTAAACCAGTCAGATACGCGGATATTGCCGATATTAAAGCCTGGAAACGGTTGCGCAACCAGCCTAAAGACAGGCTGCATTTGCAGGAAATAGAGGCGCTTGCTAACCAATCTGTCAAAGCGTCCTCACTCATTTCCAGTTAAGGGTTTATCGGACTAAACTAACACCACCATCAACCGCCAGCACTTGCCCGGTAACAAAAGGCGCATCGCGAATTAGAAATAGCACCGTATTGGCAATATCTTCCGGTGTGCCTTCACGTTTAAGCGGAGTTTTCGCCAGAAAATCTTCATGCATGACATGATTTTCTGTCATTTCCGGCCATAAAATCGCACCGGGGGCGATCCCATTAACGCGAATACCCGGCAATTCCAAAGCCAGCGATTTGGTTAATAAGATTAAGCCTGCTTTGGCTATGCAATAAACCGAATAGTCTTTAATCGGACGATAGCCATTAATATCCACAATATTAATAATACAGCCATTATGGGCGCGTAATTGTGGCAGGGCGGCTTGGGCTAAAAATAACGGTGCTTTTAGATTGGTGCCAATTAGGTCATCAAATTGCTGTTCAACAATTTGGCCTAAGGGAGTCGGATAATAGGTCGAGGCATTATTGACCAATGCATCCAGTTTGCCCGCTAATGCCACGGTTTGTTCAATCAGACTAGGTAACGCCTGTGTATCGAGAATATTGCCTTTGACCAGAAAACAGGAGTTATCCCGCTGCGCATTGAATGCTTGTTGTAATGCTTCAGCGGGTTGGGCTGAATGACGGTAGTGAATGACCACGGTCGCCCCTGCGGCGTGCAAGGTTTTTGCAATAACCGCCCCAATGCGTTGGGCAGCCCCTGTAATCAGAACAACTTTTCCTGCTAGCGTTGCCATATTAATTCCTTGAAATCAGCTTACCAAAGCCTGTTTGTAAAGTGGATCATGTCCGCTATGGGTTTGTATAATAGGGCATCTGCACTGCCTCTCACTAGCGACAGCCTATGGCAGTCCAGAATGTTCTTTCATGGCTTTAACCCATCACTTTCAGGAGTTATACACCTATGGCACAGTCCGGTTCGCGCTTTATGCCTAGTAGACCCGTGATCACGGTTGCCTTAATTGGCACTGGTTCGGTATTGACACTGACAGGTTTGACCATGCTGGTGGCGGGGCTGAGCAAATCGGCAGCCGTTTATAAAGCCTGGAAACTGGCTGGCATTAGCTCCGATGGGGTCAGCACCCTCCACCAAATAGCTGCGGTAGGTTTTATGGGGGCTGCAGGAACGCATATTGTGAATAATCGCCGTGTGATTAGTCGCCATCTGCAATCCTTTACCCCGGAAGCCACGCCTGCAACAGCACAGGCCAAACCCGCCTAATACCTGTTTAAGCGTGACTCCTGAAGGTTTGCGGCGCATCGCTATAGCCGCCCTTAATGCCTTTAACCGCGACGGCAACAGCATCATGCGCATGCAAGCTTTCCATGTGATTGACACGTACCCAAAAGTCACGCACGGAAATATCTTCCATTAGGGCATTTTTCAGGCGACGGGCGGCATCTTCGCAAAACATCAGGTTAGCAGCATTCATGCGCGCAAACTCTTGTTCATCTTCGCGTTTAACGGTGGCTTGAACCGGGGTTTGCAGAGCATTTTCAACCCGATCAATCAGGCTGGTAATAGGTAAATTATTGACGGTTTCTGTCAGCTTGATTTTGACTTGGGCAATACTGCGTTGGCTGTGTGGCGTGGCTCTAATGCCTTCAGTAGTGCCTAACCAAGCATAAACTTGCTGTGCATTGACCATCCCAGAGGCATTCGCTGTAAAAGTTTCCTGGAAACCGTTTTGAATCAGTTGACGTGATAGTGCAGCAGAACACGGGCACGTTGAGGAATACGGTACTTCTACCGCCAATTCCAGTTCGATCTTGTTATCAGCGTGCAAGGTAGCCGTAATGGTAACGGGGTAGTTTTTCCAGCCACTATTATCACTCAGCAGGGATTGACGACGCTCGAAATAATCAAAGCGGCATTCCAAATACGCCGCATCACTAATAGGCGTATGGGAACTGACAAATTGGCTAACAGTCTTGCGTAACACTTCCGGCGTCAGGTCATGCATACCCAGAATATTATCCAATGCCAAGAATAACCGGGACATGTGAATACCCTTGCTATTAGGGTCAATCAGGTTAACGTAAGCCTGAATACGCCCGAGGGTCTGAATACGTTCGCCGTGTTGGTTTTGAATGAAAAGCGGTAATTCAATTTGGCTCATGCCTACCCAATTCAGGGTTCCCATGGGCACTGAATGCGGTTGTTGGGCAATATCGGGCATGGCGGGTCGGGCTGGTAACATCTTTCTAACTCCTTGTTATGGCTTAAGCGGTTTTATCCTGATGGGTCATAAGGGGGCGCATAGCACTGCCGAGTCCTATCACTGATCCTAGATAATAAATGGCCATACTGACCGGCAGGCTGGTATGCAGAAGGCCGACGCTGGCAATATTGAGTACACCGGGTACGATGCTACTGAGCAGATTGGTATGCATAATGTTTTCAAACTCGTCTGACAGGTTAAACAAGGCAGGCAGACGCTTCAATGTGCCATCCAGCAAAACAATTTGGGCGGTATCGGTGGCAAGGCTGGAGGCTCCTTTGAGTGAAACCGAGACTTTGGCTGCTTTCAGCGCAATCGCATCATTAATACCATCGCCAATAAAACACACAGACCGCCCCTCATCGGTCAGTTGTTTAACCAGATTGGCTTTGTTTTCGGGAAGAACTTCTGCAAAGTAATGGTCAATACCTAATTCTTCGGCTAAATGACGGGTGGGTTGTTCATGATCGCCGGAAATAATGTACAGCTGCATACCGCGCTGTTGCAGGTTTTGGATAATGCTGCGCGCTTCTGGGCGAATACTTGGGCGTAATTCCAGTGCGCCTGCAAGTTGTTGGTCAATAGCGACATAAATCATGGAATAACCGCATGCTTGCGCTTGTTCCTGCCATGCTGAGACTTCGGTGGGCATTTCTACTTGCTGTTGTCTGAGAAAACGCTCACTGCCAATCTGAATCAGATGGTTATCATGAGTTTGCACTTGAATGCCATAACCCATTTCATAACTGGCTTCATTAACAGGCGGTAGTTCGAGGTCTAAACTGTCGGCTTTAGCGAGAATAGCTTTGGCTATCGGATGAGGTTGGCGGTATTCGGCTGCAGCGGCATAGCGCAACACGCTCAGATCATCATGCTGAGCAAGGGTGTAGATACGCCCAACTTCTGGCTGTTCTAGCGTCAAAGTGCCGGTTTTATCAAATACAACTGTGTCTATCTGGCGTAAGGATTCAAAGACTTGTCCATCCTTAACCAAAATGCCCTGTCGCGACAGGATATGCAGATAACTTAATACGCTGACTGGCCCTAAAATCACCATATTAGAGCCAAGCGCTGACCAAACCACAGCAACAGCCGGTGTCGGGCCTGCTACCTGCAAAGTAAGGGCACTTAAGGCCATATTAACGGGCAGGAAACGATCTGCAATGCGTTGCCCGCGTGACAGTTGTTGGCGGCTAACGGTGGTATTAAGGACATGCGCAATATTGGCTGCTAAGGTTTCATCAGTATCCGTATTGACCTGAATCGCGAGTCTACCGGTTAATAATAAGGTAGAGGCAAAGACTGAATCGCCACTAGCGCGTTCCACCGGTTGGCTTTCCCCCGTTAAGGCATGTTGATTGATAGTGCCTTGCCCTTGCAGAATAATGCCATCGGCAGGAATCACTTCACCGGCATTGATAATGACGGTATCGCCTTTTTGGAGGGAGGCAAACGGGATTTGTAATTCGACACCGTTTTGTTCTACCCATACTTCCCCCGGCTGCCAGGCAAAGGCTTGGGTTAATTGCCCTTGAATATTATTTTCCGCGTTTTTGACAATGCGGGTGAGTAGACCACTTAACAGCCCTGAAAAGGCAGCCAAGACCAAATGACCACAGGCAATCATGCCGATAATCAAACCTAACGTCATGAGGTAAACGGTGACGTAATACCCGCGCTTGACATTAAGCCACCACATGTCAAACACATCTTTGGCCAGATACAGAATCATACCAACACTTACTGGCCACAAAACTTGGTATGTCGTCGTGGCTAGCATGGCCAAACCGATAGAACTGCCAGCCAGCCACATATTCTGATTAAGAGCACGCGGCGATGCTGGTGACTGGGTTTGGTCACTATTTAGGCTTAAGTGTTGTTGCTGGCGTTCGTTTTCCAGCAAAGCTGTTTTCAAATCATGCCAAAAGTGCTGTTTATCAAAGGTTGATTTGGCAGATGCCTTTAAGTCTTTGGCAGGCACGAGCTGTTTGACCAAAGAGCGTTTTTTATGTTGGCGTTTTAACCAATAAGTGCTGGTAGCACTGCTTATAAAGACCAGTTCAACAAGCATGACACACGTTCCATGAATTCCCGGCAGATGATTTAGTCGTTATAGGGTTGGAAGAATAAACACGGGCTGATTACCCTCTGTATGTTCTGGTATTGCCATGCTGTTTGAGGTGGAAAGAAAGCAAGTGCGCAAATAGATAGGTAATGCCGTTGTTAGGCAGTGGTTACAGCAATCAGGCTGCATTGAATGAAAGAATGACTTGGACACACCATTGAACTCATGGAAGAGAATAAACAAGCCTTTATTCTCGTATAAAAATTGACCCAAGCCGACTCTATCATTAAATTGATCATGCGCAATAGATTGTTAACATTTATTAACATTTTTCTATTTAGCTATGGGCATTGAGCTAAAAATGAACAAATAGTGTTCAATAAGAATCGAAAAAGATAAGTTAACAGTATGCGATTGTTGGAACTTAAGGTTAAGCAATCCCCGGCTCTATAGACGGAGATTGCCGATAGCAAAGCCAACCGCTGTGTTTAAGCCTTATGCCAATTTGGTTTGCGTTTTTCAATAAAAGCATCCACACCTTCAAGCGTATCGGCGGCGAGGAAATTGCAAGTGATAGTTTCACTGGCCATTTGATAAGCCACATCCAGCGGCTGATTGAGCTGGCGGTAAAACAGTTGTTTGCCCATACGCACAGCATTAGGTAATTTGGCAGCGATTTTTTCCGCTAATGCCTGCACAGCGGCATCAAGTGCTTGCGGTTCCACCACTTGATTGACCAAACCATAACGTTCTGCCGTTGGTGCATCAATGAAATCCCCGCTCAGCAACATGGCCAGTGCGTGTTTGGGGTTGAGATTACGGCTAAGTGCTACCGCTGGCGTGGAACAAAATAGCCCCAGATTAATCCCCGAGACGGCGAATTTGGCATTTGAACTGGCCACAGCCAAATCACACGCCGCCACCAATTGGCAGCCAGCCGCAGTTGCCACCGCATGCACACTGGCAATAACCGGCTGTGGCAAGGCTTGCAGCATTTGCATCATATTACCGCAGCGACTGAATAAGTCTGCGAGAGCAGCTTGCTCTGAATTAGCGCGCATTTCCTTGAGATCATGCCCACCGCAAAACGCGCGTCCATTGGCCTTAATAATGACGACGCGCACGCTGTTATCTTCTGCGATGGCCTGTAATTGGCTGGTTAACGCCGCTAGCATGGCATCGGATAAGGCATTGAATTGTTGAGGGCGGTTGAGAGTTAAAGTGCTAATGCCGTCTTGGTCGTGGCGCAAGACTAAGGCTTCGGAATGATCGCTCATGGTGTTCTCCTTCTCCGTATAAGACCGTCAGATTATGGCATGAGCACTAAATAACAGCCTATGGGTTAGCTCGGTAGGAATAGCTAATTAAATGCTGAAATCAGTCTACAGAATGTGAGCATTCTTGCGGGTGAGACTTGGGAAGCGAATAATGCTGCGGTGCAGAAAATACAGGGGCTAACGTTGCTTTAGCGGGTAGGCCTATTTTTTGGTGAAAATACAGGAGCCGAAATTCCGGTTATAAAATGTCAGAAGTTTCCCACCTTAGTGT
>CAZCJE010000115.1:5395-7685 GCA_964498805.1 uncultured Thiothrix sp. | reverse complement strand
GCAAAAAATGGCTGTGAACGGAAACCATGTGTAATATCAAAGCTAATGGATGCTGGCTGATTATCCGTGACAGCAGTGTGGATAATTTCAAATTGTTTCCATAATTCCTCGGTAGCACCACCTGATGGAATAGTCCGAATATCCGCTTTAGGCAAACTCAACCTTTCCAATTCATCACTCAAACCTTTGGCATGTGTAGAATATGCTTCTTTCGTTGCTAATATAATAATGCTATCCACTTTAAAAAACTCAGAAAGAGCAGCCGCAATATAACGTGTTTTACATTCTTGCTCGTTAAATGTATAGACGGTTTCGGCATAGTTGCCAGTACCAAGAAAACTGATTAAGCGCATTGCATTTCTCCATTAAGCGATTTCAATTTTTGCTATTTCTTTATCCTTAATATAAGCATTCACTTTAACAAATTGATTGCTCATAACCTTCTGCTTAATAGCTGTGGGTAGTGCATCTAACAGTTCTTTGCCTTTTGGTTTTAGCGCATTAGCAGTTTTGCCGCTTTTCTCCACGGATAAGGTTTCATTAGCGCGATTAAACTTAATCCGCGCGCCTTGCCATAATTCAGGCTTGCATTCGGCAGCAATGGCGGCTTGTTGGGCTTGTAAAACAGCGTTATTTTTGCTGCTCGCTTGCTGTAAACGCTCGTGTCGCTTGTGATCTGTAGCCTGCCACGGCTTAAGTAATTCCTGCACTTCAGGATTGGGGTTATCTTGCAATTCCACCAGTACCCAGCCAAAAGGCAACATATTGCTACGGTCTGCTGCTGTTTCTGCCGCTAACCAAACCGTTTTAGCCTCAGATTGGTAAGAAGATTGGAGTTTGCCGTCAGGCCCTTTACCTTCCAGTATCTTGATTTGACGCACCCCATTGAGGGTGACGGATTCAGCACCACTGTGACGGCCAATCCGCAGCAAAAAGGCATTACCGGCTTTGATCTGCTGGAAAATACTGCCCTTAAGAATTGCATCCACGGTTTTCTGCCAGGCTGGATTTAGGTAAGCCCTTTCTTGTAATAGCGTCATTTCGGTTTTGAAACGCGGGTAATAGAAGTTATTACAAGCGGCTGCAATCTTTTGTATGCTCCAGCGTAAATCCTTAGCCGGTGTACCTTTAGTATCAATGTCTTTTAAATCTTGTACGGTCAGATTACTGCTAAAGCTGCGATAACGTAACGGTGCAAGGCATTCTAGTAATTGATAAAGATTTTGTGCTTCGGCTTGTGATTGCACTAATTCGCCATTTTTGAGCACTTCTTTTTTCTTACGGTCCACCGCAAAATGGATTTCACTGCCAAACAGTTGGGGCGTTTGGTAATTAGCATCGGCTAGGTTGATTAGACGCATAGGGTCAGTGGCAAATTTCCCCTGCATAAGCCGTTCTTGCAATTCCTGATTATTCTCTTTACGCAATTTATGGGTACGGCGATCCTCCACTTGTTGCAAGGTTCTGCCGTGATTAATATCGTCTAATAGGGCGGTACGCATAGCCCCTTTGATACTGCTGCCCGGAATAACAGGTTGCTGGCTAAAAGGGTTAAAAAAGGTGCGTTGGATTTCCAATTTATTAATCACACTTCTACCGCCACTCTCACGGTTAGCGGTTTGCCCTATGCGGTTTTGATACAGATTAAACACACCACTACTGACCGGTAAAAAATGGGTGGAAGCAGCCGCTAACAGTTGACGGTTATGGTAAAAAAAATCCTGCACCTGTTTAATCATGTCTTCGGCACGCCGGGTTGGTTTGCTGACCATCTCCAGCAAATCTTTGCGCTGTTTTTCCGTCAATACCCGGCTAACCATGTCACTATCAAAGGCAAATAATGCGCCGTCTTCCATGACGTAATTGGTCGGCTCATAGTCTTCGCCTGTGCCAATGTGTACCGGTGACAACGGGGTGATGTGCAGGTTAACGCTTTCCAGAAGATGGGTTTTCATGGGTGCTCCTGCGCAGGAAAGTGAATCGGAATAACAGGCGCGTAGCCTTGCTGTACAGTTGCGGGAATTTGTTTGGAGAGGATACCTTCACCCTTGTCATTTAAGCCGCCTAAGCCTTGGCCGACAAACAAAGTGGTGGCATTAAACAGGTTGGAGCTGAATACCGCGCCTGTGTTTGCCATTAAGACCGGCGTTTTAAAGGGGTTACCAGATTGCACCGCTGACCCGCCATGTCGCCCAAAACGGGTGAAAAGCTGGTAGTAACTGCGTTTAGCATCAAAGCCACAGCCTTGTGGTGCGCAGGGGGCAAGGGTTAATACCGCATTGGCATTGGC
>CAZCJE010000115.1:3873-5295 GCA_964498805.1 uncultured Thiothrix sp. | reverse complement strand
GCATTGGCATTGGCGATAGCGGGTAACGTTTTGGTTGCAGCTTCAAGCAGTTCAAACTTGCCTAAACCAATACTGGCGTCGCGCCCAAAGCCAAATAACCCCATTGTCTTAAAAGTTGCGCGTAATTGTTCGGCGCTGATTTTGCTCTCATTGAACACGATATACACATTCAGCAATGTATCCGCTTTATACCAGTACTGATCTAGCGTGTAAGGCGCAAAACCCTCCCCTGTTGTACCAGTCGCGCGATTAATGCTGTTGTGCTGTTGGAGATGTTCTTCCAAAAAGTCTTTGGCTTCACAAACACCTAGCCAGTCAGCAAACGGTTTTTGTATAGCATCTAAGGGTAACCACACTTTCTTTTTAACCGCTTTGCGATCAGCGTTTTCGTCTTTATGGAAAAAGTGCATAGGTACGGTTGGGCGTGGTACATAACCACAGGGGAACGCATCCGAGACCACCGCAAAGGGATTACCTGTGGTGTAATCTTGCAGCAGTTCGGTGAGTTTTGCCTCGCCTTCATGTTCACGTAGCAACCAGCATAATTGCCCAAACAAGGTGTCGCCTAAGGGCAAAGTGCCAAAGGCTGACAGCGGTTTTAATGTCAGGGTCAGGGTTTGCATATTACGCCGCCTTGCCGAAGGTCACTGCCTTCAGTTTTTCCTGTACGTCGGTTTTATCCAACTTCAGCTCAACAAATTCAATTTTGCCGTAACCGCGTGACAGTGAACCGCCCAGACCTGTCAACTCAATCAGTTTCAAACCTTGGAACAGCATATCGGTCAGGTCTTCGCCATCGTGGATTTTCAGGGTCAGTTTGAAATCGAATTCTGCCCCGGCTGGAACCCGTTCTGTTTGGCGCGGGTGTTTGGCCACGCCTTCAATCCGATCAATCATGTTTTCCATCTTGGTTTCAGTGAATAACCGAACTTTGTCATCAAAATTGGTTTTCACCCAGTCTTGATTCAAGGCGCAATCCCAAAAAGCCAAGCGGGTAGGGCCAATCTCAGCTAGCAACTTTGGATCATTGCTAGGCTCAGGCGAGCCACCGAATAATTTCAGCAATTTCTTGGCGGCTGCTTGATTTTGAAGTTTATCAATGTGTTTAAAACTCAAAGGAGCGCCATTAGTTTGTGCTACCACCCCTAAATGCCATTCCAGCAAGCTACGCATTTTGCCTTTCAAACTGGAACCGGGAATATAAGGTTGTTGGGTCAGCGGATTCTTAATAACAGGGTTATCAGTACCACCGATATGCATTTCTTCGTCACCGGCACCGATATGCAGGCCAGTAAGCAGGCGGATTTTGCCTTGCAGCAGTTGGATATTGGTCAGTTGCATGTCGGTTCTCCGTTAGTCTTTCTTTTCCAGTTTGTAAAAGCCCAGCATGGCTTCAAAAAATAATTTGAAGATACGTAATGT
>CAZCJE010000115.1:0-3773 GCA_964498805.1 uncultured Thiothrix sp. | reverse complement strand
CAACTTATCTCCGGTGTTGATACAGATGGGTAAACAGGGCAATGCGATAGTTACCTTTATGGGTTTCAATGCCTTGGGTAGCAATTTTCAAGCTCAAGTCGTTTTGCAAACGTCGCCGTTCGGCTTCGTCTAATTTGCGTCCGTCACGTCGTCGGGTTTCAAGCATTCGCCAAGTGCGATATTGGAAACGGGATTGCCAAATAGAATTAGCCGGGTCTTTATCTAGCTCTTCGCGCAATTTGACCAAATTAAGCAAGCCGTATAAATAACTGGTGCTAAGGTCGAAATCCTCGCGCATTTCATTAAGCTGTGTGGCACCTTGCAGTAATTTGCCGAAATCTTCCCAGCTAACTGAGCAGTTAAAACAGGTCACCGCATTTTTCGGAGGAGGATCTTTTTTCTCAGGATTATGTTTTTTTGCCAACTCTAAAGCGGCTTCTGCTATATCCGCTAAATAGTTAACCGGGATACCGGATTTAGTCATAGCAAGGCCAGCCGAAAAATGCACTTGGTCATTGTTACCGACATAACGTTTAAATTCGGTTTGCATTTTCTGGGCTAACTTAATAGTGGAATGCCAGGGGCCAATCAGGAAAAAGTCATCCCCACCGGCAAAAACGGTATAGATATTGGAAAATTCTTTTTGGCACAGATACGGTAGCCAAATAGAGAAAAACGCATTCATTTGCCGGGATAATGCCGCAGTTTTAGCAAAGCTGGGCTTATCCAAGCCTTTTTGGAAAATACTCCCAAGGTCATCAACATCGCCTTTAAGTGTCATCAAGGCGGAAATACCCATCCATTTGCCGTGCTTATCCTCTTGCTTATCGTTGCAGGCAAGATGGTTAAGGGTTTTAGCTTCACCAAGTTCTAGCTCATCTTCGATATCCGCACATTTATCGCGTTGAGCTTCTAATAAGTCTTGATCAGTTACTTTAGGAATCCATGCATTAATAGCGCGGCGGGCATAGCCATTCCACAAGGGTTTATCCGCCACATCCGGCAAAGAAAAGTCCAAAACCCGCAACAATTGACCGTTCCGTGCCAATGCGCCAAATTTGCCGGTTATTTCTTCGCGTTTAGTAAAGTTGACATAAAAACCGAAGATAGCGAGTTTTAGGGTGTTGTGGTCTAAATCATTACGGGTCAGTAATAGCCGTTTTAATTTAGTCAGGTTTTCACCAACCTTTATCTGGTCGGCTGCCAACTCACTAATCCACTTATCTTCCAGTTTAATTTTGCCCGGAGAGCGGCCATCAATCGCGCACACCGATTTGGTATTATCAAAACGGTCCAGAAAGCCCGTGAAAACGCTCGGTGCATCGGCATCACAAAGCTGGTAACGCTGCAATTTGACGGTTTCCAGTTGTTCAAACAGGCGTTTCATTAAATTGCGCAAGTTGCTATAGCTAAAGTCGCTGCCTTTTGCAGGCAACCCTGCCAAACCAATGCCAGATTGGCCGAAAGTATGGGTTAAGAACCACTCGTTAAATTGCTGTTGAATAGCTTGTAGGTGTTCAATAGTTTCTTGGGTATTGGGAGCCACAATCAGGAATTTCCCGGCGGCATTAATGACTTGGCTGCTGGAAGGTAAACCTAATGTATCCAAAATTCTTAGGGCGGCGCATTCCATTAACAAGGAAACGTAAAACGAGCGCCCACGCAATAATTTAGTGGCGCGTTTATGGGTTTCACCACCGCTGGTAAAGATAAAATCCTGAATACCAAAGAAGTCACCTTGAACTAAGAGGAATTTTTCCTCGGTTTCATTTGCCAGTGTGCTTGCTGGAATAGCTTGATGATAACGCCATAAAGCCACCGCCAATGCTGTTGTTACATGGGTATGGTCATACAAGGACACATCTGGCGTAATGTGGGGAATAGCGTGGGTATACACTTGCCAAAGCGTGTCAAAGTGATCCAACCACAGCGGCAGATTAGCGCGGTGCGCCTCGGGAATATCGCTTAGGGCCTTGCTGAATGCTTCCCATAAGCTGGCATAGTCCTTGGTTTTAAGCGGTGCTTTGTCTTTCACCGGAAATAAGCTATTCACACACAAGGCTTGCAGGGGATAAACAGCGTGCAGCTCCTTAAGCTTGGGATACTTACTGTCTAAGCGTATTTGTTCGAGCAGGGTTAGTTGCCGGGTTCCAGCGGGTAGAGAAGCAGTGAAGGCTTCCCCGGCTGCAAGTTGGGCTGCTTGCTTGAGAATTGCTTTGGTGGCGTCGGGGGCATTGAATGGGGTTTGAGTGGGGAAAAGTCGACGCACGTTATCCGTTTGTTTACCTGCCAAGTTGGCAAATATACCCACACTCTGCCAAAAGGCGGCAAGCCCAATCTGGCATGACTGATCGATAAGGTGATGATTAGACATGGCAGCCCCTTCGCGTTTTCTTCAATCCAAAAAATTTATACAACATTACTACCAGACCTGTTTGGCATTGTCAGCAATGACAAGCTTGTGAAGTTGGGAAATGGAAGCAATAGGATACAGTGCCCTAAACAAGCTCGGATAGTGACTATTTATCCAGTTGTTAGAGCACTGCCCCTAGTGTGGACGAATCATCAACAGCTAAGTTGACTTAATACCTACACGTTAAAATGTTGTATTTTTTCTAGCAGAGGTTGTAGAGCGAACATGAGGTGTATTAAAGCGGTGATAGCTTTTACCGCGAAGATAGTTTTTGCAAGATAGATATAGTATGAGCAGGAAGGCGGGATATTGTCTGAGCAAAAACAACGAATAGCTTTGGAAAGGCGAGCGAAAGCATTAGGCTTTTTCATGAAATGAATTCCTGAATTAAAAAACTTACAATTGAATAATAATTTGATTACTTGGTGATCTGTTTAAGTATCAATTTTCATAAAAATCCTCTTTGATTCAATAAAGCTGTTTCTTATCTAGGTAATCCCTTTTAAGCAGGGTAAGGGCAAACGCCAAGTAAAGATAATTATCAGCTCAATTTAAGTAATTTAATCCCCTTTAAACGGGTTCTTCCAGTATATCTTATAATCTCATGACAAAACAATCATGCATAATTTTAATGTCTTTACTATGAAGGTGGGGTATTTAGCCGTCGGTGGGGGTTTGGGTGAAATCCACTCCGGCGTAGATATCGGCAAGTTTGAGTTTGGTAGACGGACAAAGCAGGGGAATGCTTTGCTCAAGCTGATCGTATAAAGCCACATCCCACGCGCCTTCCGCATCACGGTAATACACCGTCACTTGGGGGCGATCTTGCGCAATGATGAGATACGTTTGCAGTGCCGCGAGCTTTTGATAAGCAATCACTTTTTGGTGTTGATCGGTCCAGGCGGTGGATGTAGAGGTGACCTCCACCAACAGGCATGGCTGCTCTACATAATAAGCATCGGCGGATTCCTGTTCACAACTCACCACCACATCCGGGTAGAAATACGCCTTGGATTTGGCGGCGCATACTTTAATATCAGAGACATTAACGCGGCAGGGTATAGCGAGAGCGGCGCTGCGTAGGGCAAAAGCGGTATTCAAGGCAATATCATTGTGGCGCAAACTAGCGCCTGCCAGCGCATAAACGCAACCATGCACGTATTCGTGGCGAATATCGGTGAGTTTTTCAGCCTGTAGATAGTCCGCTTCACTAATAAAACCAGCTTTAGGTGTCAACATGAGCGTGCCTCGCCATTTACCGTATGAATTTAATCATAGATCGGTAATCACGGTTTGCCAAGGAAGTGCAAATCCCTTTTAAGGCCGATCTGTATTTAAAACCTGACGTTTATTTTCCCCC
>CAZCJE010000114.1:0-7890 GCA_964498805.1 uncultured Thiothrix sp. | reverse complement strand
AGGCACAGGCACAAGCACAGGCACAGGCACAAGCACAGGCACAGGCACAGGCACAGGCACAGGCACAGGCACAGGCAGAAGCTGAGGCAGAAGCAGCCGCTAAAGCCAAAGCTATTGCTCAAGCACGCGCAGAAGAACGTGCCGAATTAAGACGCCAAGCCTTGCTTGAAGAACAACGCCAACAAGCCCAAGCCGAACAAGCTGACCTTGCTGCCAGTCGGGCTAAGGCCAAAGCAGAACAAGAAGCTGAAGCTAAGCGCCAAGCGCAGGCAGAAGTAGCAGCCGCTCTTGAATCTGAGCGTCGTGCTCAAGTGAGAGCGGAAAAAGAAGCAAACGCCAAACGTCAGGCCCAAGCAGAAGCAGAGACTAAAGCCAAGCTTGAAGTAGAAGCCGCCGCTGCTGCTGAATCCGAACGACGCGCGCAGGCCAAAGCCGAAAAAGACGCTGAGGCTAAACGTCAAGCGCAAGCTGAGGCGGAAGCAAAAGCCAAATCTGAAGCAGCAGCGCGTCAGGCTGAAGAAGAAAAGCAACAATTAGCCGCTGAGCGTGAACGTTGGAAAGCAACGGAAGCCGAACGCAAGGCGCAAGAAGAACTTAAAGCCGCCGCTGAAGCAGAAGCTAAGGCTAAATCCGCAGAAGCTGCTCGTAGCGCAGAAGCCGAAGCGGAAGCTAAACGCAAGACTGAAGCCAAGGCCAAAGCCGAGGAAGAAGAGCAACAACTAGCAGCTGAACGTGAACGTTGGCAAGCAGCCGAAGCCAAACGCAAAGCACAAGAAGAACTCAAAGCTGCGGCAGAAGCGGAAGCTAAACAACGCGCTGAGGCAGAAGCTAAGGCTAAATCCGAAGAAGCCTCTCGTATCGCAGAAGCAGAAGCCAAACGCAAGGCTGAAGCCAAGGCCAAAGCCGAGGAAGACGAGAAACAACTAGCGGCTGAACGTGAACGTTGGCAAGCAGCCGAAGCCAAGCGCAAGGCGGATGAACAGTTACGGTTAGCATCTGCTTCGTCAGGTCCAAGCAATAGCGACCTGTCTAGTGCGCGTTCTGCCTGGAAACAAGCCATTTACCGTAAAGTCAAAGGTAATTGGGATGTACCACCTGAACACTTTGGTATGTCAGCTGCCGCACGTATTAGTGTGCGTGCACCCGGTACTATCGAGCGATTTACCTTATTGTCTTGTTCCGGCAGTGCACCTTTTTGTGAATCTCTCAAAGCGGCCGTACATCGTTCTGATCCGTTTCCCAGACCGGAATTTGAGGAACTGTACGGTGATACCCTGGTCATTACGTTTGAGTAACAACCATGAAAACAACCCTATTAAAACCCCTCCTCCTATCTTTGAGCGTCGGACTAGCGGCTGGTCAGGCGCTAGCTGAGGAATTACACATTCGCATTGATAGCGATGCTACCGCTGATGGTACGCGCATTGTCATTGCCCCGTTTGGGCCATTGGCAAAAGTGGTTGAAGCCGATTTACAACGCAGTGGCAGGTTTGCCCTGGTTGATGCCGCTGGTGCTACGACGCCTGAAGCACTACGCAGTACAGGGGCGGAATACGCCGTGCTAGGTAGTCAATCTGGCGGGCTGGATTTCCAGCTTATTAAGGTGAGCGATGGTCAAAACCTTGGCTCTTTCCATATTCCCGCCCACCCTAATGAACGGCGCATGGCACACAAAGCCGCTGATTTGGTCTTTGAAAAGATTACGGGCACCAAAGGTGCTTTTGATACCCGTATTGCCTATGTAGCGGCTAGTGGGCCACCGCGCAATCAAACCTACCAGTTAATTGTCTCGGATGCGGATGGCTTTAACCCACGGACTATTTTGTCGTCTGATAAGCCGGTGATGTCGCCTAGTTGGTCACCGGATGCCCGTCAATTGGCGTATGTTTCGTATGAAAGTGGTCGCCCGGTTATTTATGTACAAGATTTATCTTCCGGTGGTAAACGCGCCCTTACCTCGGCAAATAAATCCAGTATTTCCCCGTCATGGTCACCTGATGGCCGTTCGATTGCTTTTAGCGTGGCTGAGCGTGGCAACTACAACCTGCATATTATGGATACTAATGGCGGTGGCGACCGTCAATTGACCAATGCACGCGGCATTAATGTCGAACCGCAATGGGCAAATAATTCCACGCTGGTCTTTACTTCTGACCGCAGCGGTCAACCGCAGTTGTATCAAACTTCCACCGCTGGTAACGGCGATAGTCGTCTGTCTTTCAATGGCAGTTATAACGCCGGGGCTAGTATTGCCGGTAATAGTGTGGCGATGGTGCGCCAAAGTGGTGGTACTTCACGCATTACCCTGATGAATGCAGCTTCTAAACAGGAACAAACCATCTCCCGTGGTACTCAAGATGATTCACCGGCAATTGCGCCCAATGGCACTATGGTGCTGTATGCCACCGATGCCAGCGGACGAGCATCACTAGCGGTTGCCAGTGACAATGGTAAAGCGCACCAAATCCTGTATTCACAAGCCGGGGATGTGCGTGACCCGGCATGGTCAGCGTTGCTGGATTAAACCCTTGCTTCCCCCGAGGCTAGGCTGATTTTCCCAATACTTATGGTCAATAACGAGATACATGTCATGACTATTAAAACCGTAGCCCTTACTGTACTGATGTCAGCAGTTTTAGTAAGTGGCTGTGCCCAACAGGGGACTCCAACGGCCAATGATGCCTACGCCAATGGTGCTGCTGGCATGGGTAATAACCCCTATGGTAATGGCGGTAATGCTAGCAATACCTATGGATATGGTGCCAATAATGGTGGACCGGCGTATGGCAATGGGGCCGCTAGCCAATACACCCCCGATGATTTGCGCAATCCCGCCAGTATTCTGTCACAACGCGTCATTTACTTTGACTACGACAGTTCCAATATCAAACCCGAATACCTGAATGTGCTTAATGCGCATGCCAGTTTGCTAGCTGCTTACCCAAATTTGCAGGTGAGATTGGAAGGTCATGCGGATGAGCGCGGCTCACGCGAATACAATGTAGCCCTGTCAGAACGACGTGGTTATGCCGTTCTGGATTACATGCTGGTTAAAGGCGCTAAAACCAACCAAATGGATGTCATTGGTTATGGTGAAGAAATTCCGGCGGACTTCGGGCATAATGAAGCCGCTTGGGGTAAAAACCGCCGTGTAGAAATCAAATATGCTGGAGAATGAAAAGCATGATTAACAAGCTTAACCGGGGCGCTTTGGCTGCCTTGGTTACTGCCATTTTAGCTGGCCCTGTGCTTGCAGAGCCGCTATCGGATGACGCTGCCGTTCAGTTATTGCAAAAGGTCAATGATCTGGAACGTGAAGTCAGCAATCTGCGGGGCGAAAACGAACGCTTACGCAATGATATGGATACCTTGAACAAAAGTCAGGAAGAAGGTTTCCAGCAAGTCGATGAACGGGTCAGTAAACTCAAGGATCAGGTTAGCGAGCGTAAAACGGATTCCTCAACATCCAGCATAACCGCTAACAAAGCAGATGACACCAAAAGTGCGACGGATACGTCAAGCACGGCTAGCAAAACGGATGAAGCTAAATCTTCTAGCGATACCAGTAGCAAGCCGGATGAAACCAAAACGGCCAGTATTACCACTTCTACCAGCAGCGATGCTGACAAAGATAGTGTGAAAAAGTCTGATCCGAATGGTTTTTACAGCTATGGTACCGGTAAAAACGATGACACCAATCCGCCAAAAACGGATACCAAAACTGATGACAAAACCGCCAGTACGGATAAAAGCACTGCGACTACGTCCTCCACTGCCAGCAGTGACAGCAAATCGTTACCTGCTAAAGAAGAACGTACCGCGTATGACGATGCGTTCAAGACTTTATTGCAAAACCCTAAAGATGCTATTCCGGCATTCCGTAGCTTCCTGAAAACCTACCCTAACAGCTCGCTAGCCCCAAGTGCGCAATACTGGATTGGTGAAGCGCTGTATGCTGAAAAGGATTTCAAAGGGGCGGTAGAAGAGTTTTTGGTGGTGCTTAAACAGCACAAGGGTAGTGATAAAGCCCCGGATGCGGCGTTAAAGCTCGGTTACAGCTTCTATGAAATGAAGGAATGGGACAAAGCGCGTAAAACGCTGGAAGATGTTATTAGCTTCTTTCCAGATAATAAGGATAATGCTGCTAAAGCCAGAGAACGTCTGGATAAGATGAAAGCCGAAGGGCATTAATGTTAAATCAATTACGCATTACCGAAATCTTTTATTCCCTGCAAGGGGAAACACGCACCGTCGGACTACCGACGGTGTTTGTACGTTTAACTGGCTGTCCGCTGCGTTGCCATTATTGTGATACCACCTATGCGTTCACCGGCGGCACTAGCATGACTATTGACGCTATTGTGGCTGAAGTCGAACGCTATACGCCGCACTATGTCACGGTAACCGGCGGCGAACCATTAGTGCAGAAAAACTGCCTACCGTTGCTGACTGCCTTATGTGAGCGTGGGTATGAAGTGTCGCTGGAAACCAGCGGTGCGCTTAGCCTTGAAGGCATTGACCCGCGTGTGGTCAAGGTCATGGATATTAAAACACCTGCTTCTGGGGAAAGTCACAAGAATCGCTGGGCAAATCTGGATTTGCTGGATAGCAAAGATCAGCTTAAAGCCGTCATTTGTAGCCGTGAAGATTATGACTGGTTCCGGGAAGTCGCTCAGCAATATAACCTTTACCAGCGCTGCGAAGTATTGCTTTCCCCTAGTCATACCCAGTTGCAACCGCGTCAATTAGCAGAATGGATTCTGGCTGACCGTTTACCTGTCCGCTTCCAACTGCAATTGCATAAACTTTTGTGGAATGACGAACCAGGACACTGAAATGATGGCTAAACCTGCTGTTGTACTGCTTTCTGGCGGTATGGATTCTGCTACTGTGCTGGCAATGGCTAAAGCCCAAGGCTTTACCTGTTATGCGCTGAGTTTTCGTTATGGCCAACGCCATACCTCTGAATTACAGGCAGCAATTGATCAAGCTCAGCTGCAAGGTGCGCTGCGCCATGAAATCATTGATCTGGATTTATCGCGCTTTGGTGGTTCCGCTTTAACCGATACCAGCATTGAGGTACCGACCTCGCCTTCTGAAGGTATTCCAGTCACCTATGTACCAGCCCGCAATACCGTGTTTTTATCGATTGCGCTGGCATGGGCGGAAGTCTTGAAATGCAATGACATTTTCATCGGCGTTAATGCGGTGGATTATTCAGGTTATCCGGATTGTCGTCCTGAGTTCATTGCCGCTTTTCAGAGCATGGCTAATCTCGCCACCAAAGCGGGGGTTGAAGGCCAACACATGACTATTCATACACCCTTGATTGATTTGCACAAAGCCGACATTATTCGCGCAGGGGTCAATTTGGGTGTGGATTACAGTCGCACGGTCACTTGTTATGCAGCGGATCCTGAAGGCCGCGCTTGTGGCGAGTGTGATGCCTGTCGTTTACGCCGTAAGGGTTTTGAAGAAGCATCTATTGCTGATAATACCCGCTATATTTAATGGCCCCTATTAAGCGGGCTTTTTGGTGAGTGCTGTATTTTTACACTTTAAGTTCATCCTGCAAAAAGCCATTTCTTTGCATATAGTTAGTGTGCATGCACGGATGAACTTAATTTGTCGTGGAGGATATGGATGCTCAATAAACCTACTGTCAAATCGCCACCCAATCTCCTGAATGAGCTAAAACCCACCGAACTAAAAACCGCTGCGGCGCGTCGCTTTGTCGAGTTCTGCCTACAGGATTTTCCCACTCACAGCAAAGCCAATGGCTTTGATTCGACGATTTATCTGGATGCTGCCAAACTGGTTATTGACCGCCTAGAAGCGGCGCGTTATCGGGAGGATTAAGCCCTATGATCATTACTTCCATCAAGGCCGACAACTTCCGCAAATTCAAAACGCTTTTCATTGATACCTTACCCGCGCGTGGCCTGATTGCCTTAGCGGGGCACAATGAATCCGGTAAAAGCACTATTGGCGATGCCATTGTCTTTGCCCTGTATGGCCAAACCGATCAGCTTAAAGCGTATGAAGCCGCCAAGTTGATTCGCTGGGGTGCTGACCAAGCTACCGTTACCTTACGCATGCAACACCGTGGCCATGAATACCGTTTGGTACGCTCCATTAATCAGGCGGGGCATACCATGGTGCAACTATTTTCCACCGAGGAAGAAATCACCCTTGCTGATACCCCGGAAACCGTCGCGCGTCAGCTCCAAACCATGCTCGGTTATCATTACGATTCCTTTCTCAAATCCTTTTATTGGAGTCGTCAAAGCACTCGCAATGCTGATAGCGATACCGAATTGCTATTATCCATAGTCGGTTTAAAAGAACATGCGCGTCTGAATACCGAATTGCAAAATGAAAATCAGGAACGTCGCCAACTCATTGACCAGCAGGAAAATCAGCGCCAACAAACGCTCCAATCGATGGACGCTATGCAGATTGATAAGGAACACTTACCGCATCTGCAACAAATGAGTCAGGAATTAGCCAGTAAACAGCAACAACTGACGCAATTAGGCCAACGCATTGATCAGGAAGCAGGGCTATATCCGGACTATTTGCAACGCTATCGACAAGTCCAACATAAAGGCCATTCGGCAGGCTTGTGGACCAAAATCAGTATTGTGGTGTTTTTTCTGACCTTATTGGCGGGGGTAATCTTACTGTACCAGCCCGCTTGGGGTACGAATTTGCTGACCTCCCTAGATGCATCCACCCAAGACCAACTCGCTAAGGGAGCAATACGCCTGGCTTCACTGGCCGCGATTATTGCTGCTGGCTTTCTTATCTATGGCTGGTATATCGATGCCCGTTTGCAACAACCCCTACACCGACAAGCAGCGGGTTTAGTCGCCACCTTTCAGGAGGGCTATGACGCCTGTAGCCAAGCGGTTAGCCAACAGGTGCAAAGCAAAACTGCCCAGTATCTGTCCACGCGCCATCCGGATTTACCGGCAGCCAGTTCAGATCAGGTGGATTTGGCAAAAGTGCCTAAGTGGATTAAAGCAGCCACAAGTTACGAAACCGCGCACGCAGATTTGCTGAATACCGCTGATATCCTCAATCACGGGTTAGCCAGCCGTAAACAGGAAATTGACCGTTATCAAGAGCGGCTTAAAACCGATATCAGCGCGGAACAGCAACGCCTGCAGCAATATGACAAGTTACAAAGAGTGCTTGATCAGCAGGAAAGCAAACTGGGTCACGACCAACGGGATTTCGCCGTCTTTAATACGGCTGTTGATCTGATTCAAAAGGATGCCCGTCATTCGATTGAACGCTTTAACCAACTGTTACGCACGCATTGCCCAGAACTGCTCAATCGCTTTACCCACTCCCATTACAAAGCACTGGAAATCAATCCGGATTTCAGCCTTAAGGTTGTCTCGCAAGAAAAAGGAGATTTCCTTGATTTCAACGAAACCTCTGCCGGTACACAACGCCAAATTGCGCTGGCCATGCAGATTGCCTTAGCCAATGCCCTAGCGGATACCACCAAAACGGATACGCAAATGCTATTTTTGGACGAACCTTTTGCCTTTTTTGACCCACAGCGTACTCAGGATACCTTGCAAAGTTTGTTAGAAACCAGTCAAGGACCTGTCAGCCAGATTTGGTTGACCTCACAAACCGTGCCTCAAGGGGTAAAATTTGCCCGCGTTATTCAATGTCCACAGGGTGAGAACGTGCTGCAGGCATGAGCTTGGAAAAAATCTTACCTTTTTTACAAATTTTATTAAAAAAGGCTTGCACCCTCCCCAGACTTCCGTATAATGCGCGTCTCCGGGTCGTTAGCTCAGTCGGTAGAGCATCTGACTTTTAATCAGGTGGTCGCGCGTTCGAATCGCGCACGACCCACCACCAATATCA
>CAZCJE010000113.1:0-8179 GCA_964498805.1 uncultured Thiothrix sp. | reverse complement strand
GTCGTTGTCGCCTCGAGAAGTTGCGCATTATACAGACCCCATTGAGGCCGTCAACTACTTTTGTAATTTTTTTTGCATCAAGTTAAGGAAACCTTGGCAAATTTGCGTTTACCCACCTGCACAACATGCTCACCGCCCTTTTGAATCAAAACGTTACGGTCTTCCACCTTATTACCATCAATTTTGACTCCGCCTTGCTGGATCATACGATAAGCTTCGGAAGTACTGGCTACCAAACCCGCTTCTTTAAGCAAATTGGCAATCGGCAATCCTACACTTTCCGTCGTCAGAAGGATTTCAGGCATGTCATCAGGCAAAACACCTTTCTGGAAACGCGTAATAAAATCTTCACGCGCCGCCGTTGCCGCCGCCTTACTATGGAAACGCTCAATTAGCTCTTCTGCTAACAAGAATTTCAAGTCACGCGGATTAGCGCCTTGTTCTACATCCATCTTAAAGCGTTGCAATTCACTCAAGGGACGGAAACTGAGTAATTCAAAGTAACGCCACATGAGCTCATCTGAAATAGACATGACTTTGCCAAACATGTCATTAGGTGCATCAGTAATACCAATGTAATTACCCAATGACTTGGACATTTTATTAACACCGTCCAAACCTTCCAGCAGCGGCATAGTCATGACAATTTGCTGTTCTTGTCCGTACTGACGTTGTAATTCACGGCCAACCAATAAGTTGAACTTCTGATCAGTACCGCCTAATTCCACATCGGCTTTCAACGCCACTGAGTCATAGCCTTGCACTAACGGATAGAGGAATTCATGAATGGCAATGGATTGCCCAGATTTGTAACGCTTGCTGAAATCATCACGCTCAAGCATACGCGCTACTGTGTATTTAGCCGCTAATTGAATTAAACCGGCCGTACCTAACTGATTCATCCACGTAGAGTTAAAAGCAATTTCGGTTTTTTCCGGGTCTAGGATTTTGAAAATCTGTTCCTGATAGGTTTCCGCATTTTGCTTCACTTGTTCTGCCGTCAAAGGCGGACGTGTGGCAGATTTACCCGTTGGGTCGCCAATCATGCCAGTGAAATCACCAATCAAGAACAAGATATGATGACCAGCATCCTGGAACTGACGCATTTTGTTGATTAAAACGGTATGGCCTAAATGTAAATCCGGGGCAGTGGGATCAAAACCAGCCTTTACACGTAACGGACGCCCTTTTTTAAGTTTTTCTACAAAGTCCGCCTCAACAAGAATTTCTTCCGCGCCGCGCGATAATTCCTGCATGATATCTAAGCTATGCTCCATCTCGTCTGCTCCGTGTTTGACAACGTCTGCGTTTTAGCCTACAAAAAGACCGAAGCTTAGCAGCTTTAGTCATAATCAAGCTACGCAAAAAAAGAGTGTCTGTCGTTTTTTGCCAAAAAGCTGCTAGGGGTGTGGGCTACTCAATTCAGGAATCATTCAGTATTTTCCAGCTAACCTCGTGCCAGCCTGCATTTTTTTGTTTAAAAAACAAACGCAAAGCCAGATTAATAGTCCAGTATGGAGTGAAATGACTTGTTGCCTTCTCATCGCAAGATGCCGCAGCTGACCAGAGAAAATGATAGCTGGAACGATGCTGTACGACATTACAATTTGCCGGTCAATGGCATAGAAGTTGTTATTCCCAATGACTTTAAGCCGCGTTATGAACCTGCTAAGCAACAGCCTGTTCATAAAATTGCCACACTGGAGCCCAAAGTACCTGTTCCTACTCCCACGGCTCCACCACCACCGCCAATTACTCCGCCAGAAAAACCACGTCGCCGCCCATTCCGTTATCTGCTAACACGTTCCTTAATGTTGACATGTGGCCTAGCCGCTTTGGGTAATATTCCAGTGTATTCCATGGTGCATTCACCGCAAGAACGCGAATTATTGAATCTGACCAAGAACTCAGATAATTCCTCGCCTGCGCAAGAAATTAAAGATCTCAACTTACCGGCGGTAGCGGTGGAATCCTTCAGTGGCTATGCAGTCGACATTCTGCCAGATGCCCAGCAAGGTAGTTGGTCTTTGCGCACAGTCGCCGCCGAAGATACCTTGGATTCCATTCTCAAAGAGTTTGATTTAACCAAAACGGCTCAAAAGATTCTTGCTCACTCCACGATTAAGCAGCAGCTAAAAAATCTATTGCCCGGTAGCCGCCTGCTAGTACAGGTAGTGGAAGGCCGCTTACTGCAATTGATTTACGCCAAAAGCAAAACCGAAACTTTTATTGTCAGTGCCACCGATCAAGGTTTCATTGGTAAATGGGATAGCAGTGTGTTTGAAACACGCGAATCCAGTGCTGCTTTCATTGTTAAACACTCTATTCAGCGGGATGGCAAACAAGCAGGCATTTCCAATGCGGTATTGCGTCAGCTCAAGGATGTGTTTAGTAAAGATACTGACTTTAAGAAGATTCGCGTAGGCGATCAGATTGGTGTGACCTATGAGGATTTCCATTATCAAGGGCAAAGTATTTACACCGATAAAGTAGTAGCTGCTGAATACGCCACCAAAGGCAACCGTTTTCAGCGTGTACGCTTTACTCTAGAGGATGGTAATACCGATTATTTCAGCCCTGGCGATGAAACTGCCCTAAAACGTACTGCTTTTGACCGCGAACCGCTCGCCGAGGGCGAAGGTCGTATCAGTTCTGGGTTTGGCATGCGTCAACATCCGGTCTTTGGTTTATTCAAAAACCACGCCGGTGTGGATTTTGCCGCCCCCTATGGCACACCCATTCATGCCACTGCTGATGGCGAAGTTAAGTTTGTGGGGCAGCAAAATGGTTATGGCAATGTCATTGAGTTAAACCATATGCAGGATATTTCCACGCTTTACGGCCATATGTCTGGCTTTGTGGATACCCTTAAAGTCGGCGATAAGGTCAAACGTGGTGATGTGATTGGCTATGTCGGCTCTACGGGTACGTCTACCGGCAACCATGTACATTATGAATACCGCATTGCCGGTGAAGCACTAAACCCACTAGCAGTGGAATTACCCAAAGTTGGCATTATGAATGACACTGAAGCCAGCGATTTCAACCGCTTTGCCAGCGCCAAAATGCAAACGCTCAATGAAGTGCGCAAACTAGCATTTCTTAATAAATCGCTCAAATCCGATATTGGTGGCTAAACCGGTTAGCATTAGCCTAGCCCTTTAAGGATTACACAAGCCTGTTGAGGCTAAAACAGGCTTTTTTAATGTTCAAAACTACCTAACCAATAAACCATACCCTTGTCATTTATCAGGCAGATCACGGCTTTTGCGCCTATGATCAAAGGCATAACAATTTGCCGAGGGCCAAGCAAATGACAATCGCCACCGAATTATCCCCCTTACCTACCCTGTTAGCTGGGCCAATTGTACGTCGCGTCACTGCGCAACAAGCGACTATTTGGTTAGCCAGTAGCCACGAACTACCGCTGGAATTGCGCCTGTTTGATGCCAATAACAACCCGGTTAGCCAACCCGGTGGTTTGCCCACTTATCAGAATTCGCGTCCACGCCCACCACAAACCAGCGTGCAATTGGGAGATAATCTTTGGGTGACCTTGCTGGAAGCTCAACCTTTGCAAGTCCACGGTACTTTTCCGCTGGATACCTTGCTCAGTTATGAGCTGTATGATACCGACGCGCAAACTATTCTGGATTTAAATGAAGTATGCCTAAACGGTGAAACTCGCCCCGGTTTTTATATTCCCTCGCAAATCCAAGTACTCGCTTATGGTTCCTGTCGCAAAGCACATGGTCTGACATTCAATGATGACGATCATATGCAGGATAAGGATTCGTTAGCGTTACTAGCAGATCATTTACAGGAATGCATACATAATTTAGCCGAACGTCCAGCCATGTTGTTCTTGGTGGGTGATCAGATGTATGCCGATGACGTTCATCCAGAACTATTAAGCTTTGTACAAAAACTCGCGGTGCAATTAATGGGGCAAGATATTCCTCTGCCGATAGCGGGTTGCTCTTCACAATTCCCCATCGCCCAATATAAAGGTCTTAAAACCACTTGCGGCCTAACCTCCAGCTCCAAATACGGTCATGTCTTGAGTTTTGGCGAATATGCTGCGCTTTACTTAGTGATGCTGGGCAATCGAGTTGGGTTTGAATGCAGCCCTGCCGTGCCTATTCAAGGGGCTGAAGTATTTAAGCTCGATTTCTATGATTCAGCAAAAGAAGAAGCATTTGAACAACGCAGCCTATTCCAGTTTGTGCAAAGTCAGCCACAGGTGCGTAAAGCTTTTGCCAACATTCCCACCTACATGAACTTTGATGATCATGACATTACAGATGACTGGAATCTATCACGTAGTTGGTACGATGCTGTGCGTCATAACCGCGACGGCACACGCGTTATTTCCAATGCCCTAGCTGCCTATTGGGCATTTCAGGCTTGGGGTAATGAACCCTCAACTTTTGCTCCTTGGTTTATCCGCCGCATCACTAATCACCTATTTGATCCAGAAGATCCTGTCAAAGCCAATGCTTACGATTTCCACTTATGGAAACTACGGCGTTGGAATTTTGTATTGCCGACCAATCCACCGATTTTTGTCACTGATTCGCGTACTCAACGTGACTTTGGCAGAAATAATGAACCGCCGCATTTGATGGACCGCTACGCACTCGATTGGATGCGCGGGGAATGGCTGGACATTACTAACAAGGAACAAACTCCCATTATTATTACTGCCACCCCAGTATGCGGTTTTTCCTCGATTGAATGGCTGCAATATTTTCTGTATGGCCTGAATCGTTTTTTAGGCAACTATATTCCCTTCTTAAGTGCCAGCAGCTTGGATGTGGAAAGCTGGATTGCTAACCGACGCGGATTTGCATTTTTCATGGATACTTTGCTCGTACGTATGAATTTGCGCAAAGTCACGTTTTTATCCGGCGACGTACATTATTCTTTTGCCAATAAAGCCCTGTATATCAATGAAAAGCAGCCTGCAGGTCAAGAAGCATTACACTGCATTCAATTTACCAGCAGTGCTTTACGCAATACGCCGCGTAATTGGCGAGTGGTGAAAATCTTTCTAGCGAATTGGGCCGTAAAAACTCGCAGTGGCGTATGCAATCCGGAAACCTTGCCCTGGTGGGAGCGGGTATTTTTCTGGCGGATATTTATGCGCAAAATCTGGAAACTGCGTGTTAATGGCATATCCGGACAAGAAGAACATCAGCCGGATGATACCAAACGCTCATGGAAACACTTGTTGGTCTGGCGGCGCTTTCGGATTCGCGCTGGTCGACTGGATATTCGCCCTAATCCACACTGGATTACCAGTCGCCCAAATGTCGCGCTGGTTTACCTGCAAAAGGGTGAAGCTTACAAACAACGGCTGCTATCCGGCGATAACCGCGAACATAACCTGATTTACCAAATCACACCCGAAACCACCGCATCCTAGCCCTTGGTTAAAACCTCTAACACCAAACCTGCCGTAGTAAGGCAGGTTTCTCAGCGAGCATCAGAATTGTGCTATCATTTGATGGCATAAACATGAGGGAAGTAATGTTATGCAAACCTTCACTATACGCGATTTGCGCGAACATACAGGTGAACTCAGCCGTACTGCTGAACAAGGTGAATTGGCGCTGGTAACTCGTCACGGCCAGCCATTATTTGTCAGTGTTCCATTTAATGATGATCTGCTTATATTTGGTGTGCATGTTGCCCTTGCTACTCATTTATTTCGTTCACATAGCATGAGTTTGGGTAAAGCTGCCAAATTAGCTCGTATGTCCATCGCTGAATTTACTGAACATGTTAGCCGTTTAGGTCTTCCTGTTGTTGACTATGACCCAGCAGAATTAGATCAAGAATTGGCATATCTTAACGCATGAAATCCATCATTGTTGCAGATACCAGTCCATTAATTGCGCTAGCCAAGTTGCAACATTTGTATTTGTTAAATAATGAATTTTCTGGCGTGCATGTACCACTTATGGTTTTAAGTGAAGCAACACGTGATTTGCAGCGTCCAGATGCTCGTTTGATTCGGGACTTTTCAACTGAACATTTGATTGTACATGAAGATGCAGACAACGAATTTTGCCAGCAATTACGCCAAACATTGGATGAGGGTGAAGTTCAAGCCCTAAATCTTGCCCGTCAATTACAGTGTGGTGTACTGATGGATGAACAAATGGGTAGACAAGTCGCACAAAGTTACCAAATTCCTGTAGTTGGCGTATTAGGTATTCTGTTGAAAGCCAAACAATCTGGCGCAATTCCTACGCTTGCCCCGCTCATTAAAGCTCTGCAAGCACAGGATTACCGATTGTCTACTGCGTTAGTGCAAAAAGTATTACAAATAGCTAAAGAAAATTAGAATTTTCTTCTAATCATCTTTACTCTCTTTACTCAAAACATATCCACAATAGCCGCATAACCCATCAAGCTCTTGTTCATCAAGGGAAAGACTTGCTCCACAACGCCAACAATTTTCATGTTCGATTTTATAATCGCACGCTATGCAGCATTCCTCTTCATAAATAAAAGTATCTTTCCCACACTCTGGACATGTGTCATAAGGTGAATCACCACCATCTTTGATGGAAATATAAGCTTCTGCACCCAAAATTTCGCCAATAAAACTTTCGGCTATATCTTCAAAGCTAAAATTGTATCCACAAGATGCACAAGTTAGATTAATTGCAGGGTAAATATCAGTTAAATCTTCAGCTTTTATCAACGAAGAGTGACATTGTGGGCATCTCAACTCCTCGAGAGAGGACTTAATTGTCTGATATTGCCAATCGATTTCTTGTAAAGATTCTATGCACGCTGCTGCTTCAGCTTCATAAACTTCGGCTGTATTAAGTAATAATGACCAATAGTTATCACCAATAATTTCTCTTGGCTCTTCGTCTATCTCATCTTTTATAAAGTCCCGTATCAATAAAAAAGATTTGGCGATGACTTCTCGTACAGCATCTGGAGATTTCGAGGAAAAGTAATGTTCTATATCATTACGAAGATCATTAATCTCTCCAAGTCTTTTTTCATCAATTTTTATTTGAAAGTTTTTAAATCTTTCTTTAATGGATTGTACATCGACTGTTTTCTTACCTTTTCCTTCAAGAGTTATTTTACCATTAATAATTTTCGGCTCTATTTTAGCCTTGATAAATAAGTCAGGATCACGGGCAGGTGATAACTGACGTAATTTCTCTTTATAAAGAAGCAAAACCCCCGCAAATATATTACGAATTGCTGATATATGTCTTCGATTATCAGGCGATTGATAATCCTCCAATCCAATTTGAATGGAATCAATTGCATTTTGTAGAATACTCATAAACTATCTCCTATTATCCCTTCACACACAGCACTTGCTTGAGGGTATGCACGATTTCCACCAAATCATCTTGCGCTGCCATTACCGCTTCGATAGGTTTATAGGCGGCTGGGGTTTCGTCAACCACATCGGCATCTTCGCGGCATTCTATACCTTGAACTGCTTTAATATGTTCTTCGAGTGATACACGGCGTTTGGCTTCGCTACGCGACATCACGCGCCCCGCGCCGTGGCTGCAACTGCAAAAACTTTCCTCATTACCCAAACCGCGCACAATATAGGATTTCGCCCCCATACTGCCGGGGATAATGCCCATTTCGCCTTTACGCGCACTCACCGCACCTTTGCGCGTTACCCACACGTCTTTGCCGTAATGGTGTTCTTGACGGATGTAGTTATGGTGGCAGTTGACCGCTTCAACATCAGCGGAAAACGCTTTCGGTAATACTTGGCGAATCGCTTGCAGGGTACGCGCCATCATCACTTCGCGGTTGGCTTGCGCGAAATCCTGCGCCCAGCCGACGGCTTCGACATACGCGCGGAAATGTTCGCTACCTTCGGGGATGTACGCCAAATCTTTGTCCGGCAGATTAATAAACCAGCGTTCCATGTCCTTTTTAGCTTGGGCGATAAAGTGCGAACCGATTTTATTGCCAACCCCACGCGAACCGCTGTGCAGCATTACCCACACGCTGTCATTTTCATCTAAACACACTTCAATAAAGTGGTTGCCGGTACCAAGCGTTCCTAAATGCTTTAGGTTATTGCTTTTTTCCAGCCACGGGTGTTTTTCGCACAGGGCTTTGAAGCCTTCGCTCAGGTGTAACCATTTTTCCAGCACGTCGGCAGGCGGTTCAC
>CAZCJE010000112.1:0-8243 GCA_964498805.1 uncultured Thiothrix sp. | reverse complement strand
TCCCGTTCTCGATGAATGAGGAATCCCCTTCCTTTAGGGAGGGGAGGAAGTCAAATATCTTCTCCTTAACAACAGGGTTGACCAGAAGCGGTAGGCGTACAACAAGGTACACTTGCTGCTTCACCAACGACCGGAATATTGACCTTAATTTTAGGTTTAGCCGCCGGTGTTGGTGGGCAACACTCCACTTCATCTGAGCAACATTTAGCATCAAATGCTGCATCCAGTTTAAGAGCCGCTTCATCCCGAATATGCCGGGCAATTTCAATCACAGTACGAATATGCGCTTCTGGCACACCCATTTGGCGCAATTTGTCGAGTTGACACAAACCCATGTCCGGGTGCTTAGCAGCGATGCCAGCGGCTAATGACACGAGTGCAACAATCGAGGAATGTAGTTGTGGTTCTGACACGATATTTACCTTAGGTTAATAGATTGAATAACCAGCCAACCATGGTGAATGCCACCGCCAAAATAGCGGTATACACACCAATAGCTCGCCAATGAATGACTTTGCGCAAGAGCAGCATTTCTGGTAAGGACAACGCCGCGATACTCATCATTAAAGCTAGGACTGTACCTAACGCCACGCCCTTGGTTAACATAGCTTCGGCAATGGGAATCACACCGGTAGCATTGGAGTACAACGGTATACCAATCAATACTGCTACGGGGACGGTATACCAATCATCACCACTTAAATGAGCAGTCACCCATGCTTGTGGCACATAACCGTGGAATAACGCCCCCACACCAATCCCAATTAACACCCACTTCCACAGACGACGCAAAATTTCCTTCACTTCACCTACCGCATAGCGATGCCGTCCGACTAAGGAATTATCAACTGCAGCCCGCTTAGCTTGCCCCATGCGGATTTTCCACACATAACTTTCCACCCAGCGTTCTGGCTTAAACCACTCCATCGCCATACCACCGACAAACGCGACAGTCAGCCCGGCTAACACATACAACGCTGTTAATTTCCAGCCCAAAATACCTGCCAAAATAACGACAGCTACTTCATTAATCATAGGGCTGGCAATTAGAAAGGAAAACGTGACTCCTAAGGGAATACCCGCTTCGACAAAGCCAATAAACAAAGGTACAGAAGAACAAGAACAAAACGGTGTAATCGCGCCCAGTAATATGGCTAAGGTTTGGGCTAACCATTGCGGTTTACCCCGTATGTATTCGCGCACTTTTTCTGGGCTCAAAAGCGCTCGCAATAACCCCATGACATAAATGATAATGACCAGCATGGCAAAAATTTTGGTCACATCCATAACAAAAAAATGCAGCGCATCCGCTAATGCTGTCCCAGCGGGCAAACCCAACCCGTCATAAACCAGCCTATTTGCCAAAGCTTCAAACACGCGCAGCCCTCCCCTGCTCGTACCAAATTTTGCTGCGATTTACGATTGATACCACTGACAACATAACCGGCACTTCTACCAAGACACCAACAACCGTGGCTAAAGCCGCACCAGAATTAAAACCAAACAAAGCAATGGCGGTGGCTACCGCTAATTCAAAGAAGTTACTAGCCCCAATCAAGGCTGAAGGAGCAGCCACACAATGCGCGACCCCAAATTGACGATTCAGCCAATAAGCCAGCATAGAATTGAAATACACCTGAATCAGAATTGGAATCGCCAATAGCAGAATCACCAAAGGCTGTGCCAATACCTGTTGCCCTTGAAAGCCAAACAATAATACTAAGGTCGCCAACAAAGCACTGAGTGACCAAGGCTGCAAAGTTTGCAAAGTGGCTGCAAACGTGCCATTTGCCAATAACCAACGGCGTAATACCTGGCTAATAATCACCGGCAACACAATATAAATCACCACCGACAACAGCAAAGTATCCCACGGCACAGTAATCGCAGATATACCCAATAGCAGCCCTACCAAAGGCGCAAACGCAAACACCATGATGACATCATTCAAAGCCACTTGTGACAGGGTAAAATGTGGTTCGCCAGCCGATAAATTACTCCAAACAAAGACCATGGCTGTACAAGGGGCAGCAGCAAGCAAAATCAAACCGGCAATATAACTATCAATTTGTTCAGCAGGTAACCAATTGGCAAATAACACACGGATAAACAACCAGCCGAGCAACGCCATAGAAAACGGTTTGACCAGCCAGTTAATAAACAAGGTAACCCCAATGCCTTTCCAATGCTGCTTGACTTCATGCAACGCGCTGAAATCAATTTTTAACAACATAGGAATAATCATGAGCCAAATCAGAATAGCCACAGGTAGATTTACTTGAGCCATTTCCAGTGCGCCAATGGCTTGAAATACACCCGGCCACACACTACCCAACGCAATGCCAACCAGAATGCACAGCAATACCCAAACTGTTAAATAACGTTCAAACCAACCCATTGGTGAACCTGTTTGTTGTTTAGCCGTAATTTCACATTGTGCAGACATAGTTCACTCCTGTAGACCCAGTTCATGACGCACTGCCGGGATTAAACGCGCACGAATGTCATCGCGTACACGCACAAAGCTTGCTAGCGCCTCCCCATGCGGGTCATGAAAAGGCAGGTGCAGCTTAGGGACTGGACGTGGAAATACCGGGCAGGATTCTTGCGCGTTATCACACACCGTTACCACCAAATCCAGTGGCTCATGCCGGAATTTATCCACATCTTTAGGATACAAATCGGCGGTGGGCAAACCGATTAATTGCAAAGCCTCAATAGCCCCTGCAGCAACGCGGGGTTGAGGTTTAGTACCCGCTGAAAACGCTTGGACTTGCCCGAGCAAATCGTGATTAAGCAAGGCTTCCGCCATTTGCGAGCGACAGGAATTACCTGTACATAGAATCAATACTTTGAACATGTTTTATCCTCTTGTGGTTGCCAAGAGCATACTATATTCGCTCAAATGAATATATGAAATTAAAGATATAAAGCAAAAAAAGGATGCTGAAAAAGATGCGTTAGGTAAGGGGGATTAGCGGCATGTTCTACAACACCCCAGTGATTATGGGGTGTTGCATAGATTGTTTGCAGGGATTCCCATCCATGGTGAAACTGTTTATCTGTCAGTGGAAAATCGATTAGGGCTTAGCAGGTAAAACCTTAATGAAAAAGGCGGTCAGATTCGTCAATGCGGTGGGTTTATTGTTTTGATCCACACAGTTTTTGCGTTTGAGTTGTAATTCGACTGGCCCACCCGTCATTTCCAAATAACAGGTAATACCATCATCATCAGTCAGATTACCGGTCAGAGTATTGCCTTTCATAACCAATGGATAGGATTTCTGGCTACCAAGCCAAATGGCGTTTTGACCTTGAATGCGAAATAAAGCAGGGCCAGCCGCTTGCAAGCCCCAATCCCCTTGTAAATCATTCAGGGCTTGCTCTTGGCTGGCTTTAGGAACGGGAGTAACCGATAGCGAGGGTTTGTTAGGATTAGAAGCAAGAGGCTTAACGGGTCGGGCACAGGGGGCAGGTTTGGCAGTAACCGCTTCGGGTTTAGCAGAGGTATTGCTACAAGCTGTCATACTCATACCTACGGCTATACATAACCCTACGCATGCAAAAATTTTGCGCATAACACTATCCTTTTTTTGGTGAATGGACACCACCAGCATTATAGTGGAGCATCCAGCCTGACTGCCAAGTTTATTTTTTTTGTAACATCAGTCACATACGCTTAAATAACACCCTCAGGCACAGCAAATTTCACTTTGGCGGATAGCGGTGGCTAAACGTTGTCTATCCTCCTGATACGGCTGCGTACCTTCACTGCCCAAACGCAGGCTGTCTAAACTATCCAATACCCAGCAAGGCAGCTCGGGATGTAGGCGATAATATACCCACAACCCGGTTTTACGATCTAATAACAAGCCGGTTTCCCGCAAAACAGCCAAGTGCCGAGAAATCTTAGGTTGCGCTAGCTGCAAAGCCTGCGTTAACTCGCATACGCACAATTCTTCTTTGCCTACCAACAACAATAAAATACGCAAGCGGGTTTGATCAGCGAGCGCTTTAGTCAGATTTTCCAGTAACATGCTATTCTTCCGTTAACCTAGCGTTAGTAGGCCTGAGTATAACCTGCCTATAGCTGGCTGCGTACCCAGCGCACGATATCCGCTGTCCCCATAGCCCCGGATTGACGCGCAATTTCCCGCCCCTGATGGAATAACACCATCGTAGGAATACTGCGAATCTGATAATGCGCCCCCACCATTTGATGCGCTTCGGTATTGAGCTTGGCCAAACGCACCTGCGGTTGTAGTTCTAGCGCAGCTTGGGCAAAGGCTGGAGCCATACTACGGCACGGACCACACCAGGGTGCCCAAAAATCCACTAACACCGGAATATCATTGCGCATAATGGTTTTATTAAAGGTTTCACCGGTTAATTCGACCGGCTGCCCATTAAAAAGCGGCTGGTGGCACTTACCACATTTGGGCTTATCTTTAAGGCGCTCGGCCGGAATACGATTGGTAGCAGCACAGGCGGGGCAAACCAGATTGAATACATTGCTCATATTTTTATCCTTGTACTAGGCTGATGGATGAATGACCTCAATATGGGGATACTTTTCAGCAGTTCTACTACTGCAAAACCTTTTTCTATACCGATCAATTCAGCCAGTACCCTTTAGCTGGACTATACTTCTAACACGCTAACAGTCAGTTTTTTCGAACAGCGTTTAACCATTTAGTGCTGTTAAATTCATAGACAAATCACGGGGGAGCAAATTCATGAGAGTCTCGCGTTTTTTTGCGGTTTTATTGCTAGGCGTTATGCTCAGTGCCTTAAGTGGCTGTGGCTATAATGATCTGCAAACCAAGGATGAATCTGTTAAGGCGTCGTGGTCAGAAGTAATTAACCAATACCAGCGGCGTGCGGATTTAGTACCTAATTTAGTCAGTACTGTACAAGGTTATGCCGCACAGGAAAAATCTGTTCTAACTGAAGTTACGCAAGCGCGCGCAAGTGTCGGACAAATGAAAATTACCCCAGAGATGGTGAATGATCCTGAAGCCATGAAGCGTTTCAGTGATGCTCAGGGCGAATTAACCAATGCTCTTTCCCGCCTATTGGTCGTATCTGAAAACTACCCCAATCTCAAATCCGATGCGTTGTTCCGTGATCTTAGCGCCCAGCTCGAAGGCACCGAAAACCGTATTAGCGTGGCACGTAACCGCTATATTGAACAGGTGCAAATCTTCAATACCACGGTGCGCCAGTTCCCCACCAATATCACGGCCAAGGTGATCGGCATGCCGCCAAAAGCCAATTTCACGGTTGAAAATGAAGCGGGTATTTCGCACGCGCCTAAGGTCAACTTTAATACTACTCCAGCACCAGCACAGTAATGATGCGTATTGACTGTTCTGCTGTTAGGGGAGTCTTGCTGTGGTGCTTGCTCTTAGGCGGGAGTCTAGTTTTCGCCCCTACAACTGTATTAGCCGCTAAGGCTCTTGCCATTGAGGACACTCCTCTTAGTCAAGCCCCAACTAGCATTGATCAGGGGAGTACCAAACCACAAGCGTTACCCGATTTAAATGCGCCAGTTATTGATCAAAGCCAGACTTTAAGTACAGCCGATATTAATCAACTAGAAACGCATATTCGCCGTATTTACCAAGCCGGACGCGCTCAAATTGGCATTGTGCTAGTGCCTAGTACCCAACCGGAAAGCGTATTTGAATATGCCATGCGCATAGCAGATCAATGGCAACTCGGGGATGCCAAACGGGACAATGGCCTATTAATGGTGGTAGCGGTTCAAGACCGACGTATGCAAATACTCTCTGGCTATGGTCTGGAAGGTGTATTACCAGACGTGGTGTTAAGCCGTCTTATCCGCGAACAGATTACCCCAGCATTTCGCAATGGTGATTATGTCGGTGGTCTGGAAGCGGGCTTAACTACCATTGATCAGATTCTGCAATTAGACCCTGAAACTGCCCAAGCACAAGCTCACGCTGCTCAGGAACAGGATTTTCAACAACAGCAACAAACTGATACCTTCGGCTCAATCTTGCCAGTACTGTTTATCCTACTGTTTGTCGGTCAAGGTTTGCGCTGGGTATTAGGGCGCTTTTTGGCTTCCGCTTTAGTCGGTGCTGCAGGTACGGGGATTGCCTGGTTTATGGGTAGTGGTCTTGTCGGTGCCTTGATTATGGGGGGTATACTGTTTGTGCTGCTCTTGGTAGGTATTACCCCGTTACTTAGCGGCGGCCGTAGTACAGGCGGATTCGGCGGTGGCGGTTTCAGTAGCGGCGGCTATCGCGGCGGCGGTGGTGGCTTTGGTGGCGGTGGAGCATCCGGATCATGGTAAAGACAGCTCAACAACAGCGTGCTACTCCTAGTCTCAGGCGCTGGTGGCGCAATGCCTGTTATATGCCATGGCTAACCCAACGTCGCTTTGATCGCTTAGCACAAGATCAAATTGAACAAGCCGTGGCTAACGCTGAACAAGGTCAACCCGGCGAAATCCGCGTGGTGATTGAAGGCAATCTGCCGATTACACTGGCTTATTGGCATGATACCCCGCAACGGGCGTTACAACTGTTTGGCGAATTGCAGGTTTGGGACACCGCTTATAATAGCGGGTTATTGCTGTATGTGAATCTCTGTGAACACCGCGTGGAATTATTGGCTGACCGGGGTATTCATGCCTTTGTGCAGGCGAATCATTGGCAGCGTATTTGCGACCAGATTAGTGCTGAATTAAAAGCGGGTCATTATGTGGATGGCGTTTTAACAGGCATTGAACAGATTGGTAAAATCCTACAGGCCTTTTATCAGGCTCACGAACAAGACATCGGTAATGAAATCAGCAATCGCCCTATTCTGTTATAACACCAGCCGTTAATGCCAGCAGGCGTTGCGTCATACTCGCCGGAATTAACAAACGCCCAAAATCGTATTCTTGCAAAGCTTGCCGGGTGAGGAGTTTGACTTCGGCTAATTCCTCATTCAATTGCACCTGCCCACTGGCCTGCACCCAATAACCAATAATGAGCTGATTGTATTTAGGCAACGCATAATGGCCTAGAAACACCGCTTTTTCACCTTTAATCCCCAGTTCTTCTTGTGTCTCACGCAAAATAGCCTCTTCTGGCTGTTCAGCGTATTCAAGAAAACCGGTAATCATAGAAAACCAGTGCGGTGGCCATTTAGTATTACGTGCCAGAATAAAATGCTCACCCACTTGCACAATTGCCGCGACTACAGGGGTGGGATTATTCCAATACACATAACCGCACTCGGGCGCTAAACAAACTAAGCGTTCTACCCCATCCAACACTTGCAAATGCAAATCAGCGCGACATTGCGGACAATATTTCATTGGCTAATTCTCCTCACGCAATAAGCCATACACTTCCACATCTTCAAACACCTGCCATTTCTGCACATGTTTACGCAACGTGCCTTCATGTTGCATACCCAGTTTTTGCATCACCCGCCCGGAGGCTGGATTGCGGCTTAAATGGCGGGCATACACACGGGTCAAATCCAATTCGGTAAAAGCATATTGCAGCATACTGTGAGCCGCTTCGGTGCAATAACCCTGATTCCAAAAATCACGCCCCACCCAATAACCCAACTCGGCACGATGCCCCGGCAAAATATCCAGTAAACTCATGGCTCCAATCAGGGTGTCAGTGCTTTTCAACACAATTGCCAAAATCAGGCCAACACCGGCACTAAATGTACCTTGATGAGTAGCAATCCACGCTTCGGCCATGCCATCTTCATAAGGGTGTGGCAAATTTTGCGTGGTATCGGCAATCGCAAAATCTCCAGCTAAGCGTTGGACTTCAGGGGCATCCGCGAGCACAAAAGGCCGTAAATACAAATGATCCGTTTCAAGGGTAGGCATCATAATCGTCATCCGTTGCCATAAACCATGCCATACATGGCGACTGTGCTGTAACAGGTTATGCATTTCTTTAGTGAAGGTATCCTTATCACCAATCACGATGGTGCTGAAAATCTCGGCACCTGACTGGCCGTACCAAGAGCAATAAATTGACAGTTTGACATTTAGCACATCTTTAGTCTTGATGGGACTATGACGGACTTACCCATATTAATCTGTTATTTAAAGCTTTGCATTGACTTAACGCTATTGACATCCTCCCCTCCCTAAAGGAAGGGGATTCCTACGGGAGCTAAGCCGTAAGGCTTCCCCCCTTCGGTGGGTTCTTGCTTCATCGAGGCACTTAACGCACCCTCTCCACAAGCTAACAAGC
>CAZCJE010000111.1:0-8360 GCA_964498805.1 uncultured Thiothrix sp. | reverse complement strand
ATTGTAGTTCGTGCTGCGAGTAACAGCGGTACCGTTTCTAACCGAAGATAGCTTAACCAAAGAGAGGAGCGAGACGAGGGTCGGCTATCGCCGACGTGCTATCCCTCCCCACCCTAAAGGATGGGGTTTCTCGCACAAGACTGATGAAAACCCTGATTACGCTAGTGATTGCACTGGCCTTGATTGTGCTGATTACCCAGTTGGAAAACTATCTAGGCCAACCCACTTTAAGCCCGGTGGTCACAGCCGATCAAGATCGCATTGATTACTACCTTTCTGACTTTAGCATTATGGCAACCAGCAATGATGGCAAAGTCAGTTACAATCTCTCTGGCCGCCATTTATCCCATTGGCAGGGGCGCAAGCAAAGTCTCATTATTAATCCAATTGTCGATACTGCGGATGGATTCAAGTTACAGACAGCCCAGCTTGCTTATGATCAAACCCAGCGTGAAATTACTACTAATGCTGAAGTATTAATCACAAAGGACGCCAGCACTATGCAGGCTGTCGGCCTAACGGCTAAACTGGACCAAGGTACCTTGAGATTACATTCCCATGTGCGTGCAACTTACCAAACTGACTGAATGGACATTCTGCGTGCTGCTAGTCGGCTACGCTTCCACTGCTTATGCGTTAAATGCAGATGTGGAAAAACCGGTGCAGATCGAAGCGGATACTGCCATTTTTGATAAAGTAGCGGGTACGGCGACTTATACCGGTAATGTCATTATTCGCCAAGGTACACTGGAAATTCTCGCCAATAATATTCAGATTATTGCGCCGAATAATGAGATTCAGCAAATCCTAGCAACAGGTGCACCGGTAAGTCTTAAGCAGAAGATGGAAAACGGTAAACTTGCCCAAGGGCAAGCCAATCAGCTGCAATACAGGGTTAAGGACAAACACCTGATTCTCAAAGGTAATGCGCTTTTAAGCCAGGATCAGGACCGTTTTAGCAGTAATCTGATTGAATATTCACCCGATAATGGCCAGTTAAAAGCCGGTGGCTCCGGACGCAGTGGCCGCGTCTCTGCGACGTTCTATCCCACCAATAAAGCTGAATGAATACACTCGCTGCTCGTAACTTACAAAAGAGTTACAAAAAACGTCAGATTCTCAAAGGCGTGGATCTGTATGTAAATACCGCAGAGGTCGTGGGCTTGCTAGGCCCTAATGGGGCTGGGAAAACCACCTGCTTTTATATGATAGTCGGTTTGGTGGGCCCGGATTCAGGTCAGGTGTTACTGAACGATAAGGATATTACCCAACAGCCCATGCATGAGCGGGCACGTGAAGGTATTGGCTATCTAGCACAGGAAGCGAGCATTTTCCGTACCCTTACCGTGGCCCAGAACATTATGGCTGTGCTGGAAATGCGTAAGGAACTCAGCCGAGCACAACGGCAGGACAAGCGCGATAGCTTGCTGGAAGAGTTCCAAATTTCCCACCTGCGTGATAGCCAAGGGATTAGTTTATCCGGTGGTGAACGTCGCCGTGCTGAAATTGCCCGTGCCTTGGCTGCGGAACCGTCGTTTATTTTACTGGATGAACCCTTTGCCGGTGTTGACCCCATTTCGGTATTGGAAATCCAGAAAATCATTCGTCATCTGGTAGCACGTAATATCGGTGTACTTATTACTGACCATAATGTGCGTGAAACGCTTGGTATTTGTAATCGCGCCTATATCCTCAGTGAGGGGAAGATTTTAATCGATGGCCCACCCGAGAAGATTCTTCAGGATGAACAGGCAAGACGTGTTTATCTAGGAGAAAACTTCAAACTCTGACACACTCTGTTCCTGCTGTGAGGCGCTTGGCTTTGCAGTAGACCCAAGTGTGTATCTTTGCAGTGTAAATGGTTTGGAGTAGTATGAAGTCATGAACATTTGGCTTTATCGACCGGAACAAAGGAATAACAAGAAGAATGCTTAGACAGGGATTTGACCTACGTCTTGGGCAGACGCTGTCCATGACTCCACAATTACAGCAGGCTATCCGTCTGCTGCAATTGTCGTCGATTGAACTTCAGGAAGAGATTCAGCAAGCACTAGAAGATAATCCTCTGTTGCAATTGGCAGATGAGAATTCGGAAGATTTCCAACCGCCAACAGCGGCTGAAATGGCAGCAGAATCCCAAAGTAGTGAAGAGCATTCCTCGTCGATAGAAAGTTCTGATATGAATCAAGATATCCCTGATGAACTCAGTATTGATGCTAATTGGGATGATATCTACGACACCCGCTCAGGCAGCGGCAATCAAGATAACAATGGCGACAACAGCAGCTTCTTGGAAAATCAAGGTAGTATAGAAACCGGCTTGCAGGAACATCTGTTATGGCAGATTCGCCTGAGTAATCTATCCCCCATTGATAAACAGATTGCTGAAGTCTTGATTGGTTCACTGGATGAAGCCGGTTACCTATGCGATTCGCTGGAAGATCTGTTTGTAGTTCTTAGCCAAGAATTACCCATTGAGCTAGAAGATGTCGAAATTGTTCTGAAATATATTCAGCAATTAGATCCTATTGGTGTCGGAGCGCGTGATTTGCGTGAATGTATGCTAGTACAACTAGCACATTTGCCCGAAACTAAATTGTTGCTAAAAACTCGTCAATTAGTGGCAAAAAATCTAGACTTACTCGAAAAACGCGATTATAAAGAAATTCAAAAGCGCTTAAAAATAGATCAAAGCGAACTCGAAGAAATAATCCTAATTCTGCGTGGTTTGCAACCTAGACCCGGTAGTGCTTTCTCGGCTACTACAGCCGATTACATTGTCCCAGATGTTTTTGTCCGCAAAATACGGGGTGAATGGGTGGTTTCATTGAATGCACAAGTCACACCAACGCTGCAGGTAAATCAATTTTACGCAGATATGCTTGGGCAAATGAAAAATGAAAAAGACACCACCTACTTCAAAAGCAACTTACAACAGGCTCGCTGGCTTATCCGCAGTGTCGAAAGCCGTAACTCCACTTTGTTGAACGTGGCTAAAGCAATAGTTGAACGTCAAAGCGCTTTCATGCAATATGGTGAACAGGCTATGAAGCCACTGGTGCTTAGGGATATTGCCGAAGAGTTAGAAATGCACGAATCTACTATCTCTCGCGTGACAACCAATAAATACATGCATACCCCTCGGGGTATCTTCGAATTCAAATATTTCTTTTCCAGCCAAGTGGACACAGACACAGGTTCCACTTGTTCCTCAACTGCCATTAGAGCCATTATCAAAAAACTGATTTCTGAGGAAAAACCCAATTCTCCATTAAGTGACAACCAGTTAACTGTCTTGTTGAATCAACAAGGCATTAATGTGGCACGGCGTACCGTTGCCAAATACCGTGAGGCAATGTCCATTCCGCCATCCCATGAGCGGAAAACATTGGTTCCGACTTAAACCTGCTATGGTGTCTGACAAGGGCTGACCCGCTAGTAGGTTTGTCTTATGACCTGTAAAAAGGAGCTAAACAATGCAAATAGAAATCACTGGTCATCATCTCGAGGTGACAGACTCATTAGATACTTACATCCGTGATAAAGCGGAGCGTTTAATGCGTCACTTCGACCAGGTCATTAATATTCACTTTATTCTGGAAGTCGAAAAACTCCGCCACAAAGCGGAGGGTACTATGGTGGTCAGCGGCAACAAAATTTTTGCCGAATCCTGCGCCGGTGACATGTACGCAGCCATCGACGCTTTGATTGACAAACTGGATCGTCAAATTGTTAAACATAAAGAAAAGGTTAAAGATCATCACCGTCAACAATCTATTGACCTGAATACGGTTGCAGCGGAATAACGATCCATGGACTTGATGACCCTGCTCTCCCCTGACCGGATTGCCTACGAACAGGATGTTTCCAGCAAGAAACGCGCCTTTGAAAAATTAGCCGCTATGCTGGCTAGTAGCAATTCAAGCCTGAAAGCGTCCAGCGTTTTCGATGCCTTGATTAATCGGGAGAAACTGGGTAGTACTGCATTGGGGAATGGCGTTGCCATTCCTCATGCTTGTATGTCCCTGGTTGAACCAGTCGGTGCTTTGCTAATCGCGCAGGAAGGCATCAAAATGGACACACCTGATAAGAAACCGGTTTATGTCTTATTAGCCCTTATGGTGCCTGTCACCAAGACCGGCTTGTGTAGTCCGCTGATGGTAGAGTTAACCACTTTGCTATCGCAAAAAAGTTTGGTAGAAAAACTGTGTCAGTTCCAGTATGACCAGCCTGCTATCGATTATGTGCGGGCTATAGTTGCTTCTTATCAACCTACCACTCCGCAATCACTAGCTGCCTGAGCTTATATGCATGTCGTGATTATTAGTGGTATGTCAGGAGCAGGCAAAACCTTTGCCCTACATACCTTAGAGGACAGCGGCTATTACTGTATTGATAATTTGCCCTCATCGTTATTGGAAGCGGTATTGGGTACTCAACAGATTGCTCGCCAAACCCATCTCGCTGTTGGCATTGACATTCGCGGGGGCAGGGATAATGTCACCGATGTCCCCGCTATTATTCAACGCATTCGTCAACGTCATCCCTCCACCCAACTGGTTTACTTGTATTCTTCTCGGGATATCTTGCGCAAACGCTTCAATGAAAGCCGTCGGCGTCATCCGCTTGCCCATGAAGCACAGGAACTAGACAAAGCCATTGAATTGGAATGTCAGCTCATGGAACCTTTGGCTATGGAAGCTGATCTAAGGATCGACACCTCCCATACCAGCGTTTATGAACTAGGTCGTTTGCTACGGGAACGCATCTGCCAGACTGAACCACAACAATTGTCGCTAATGATTCAGTCGTTTGGCTTTAAGCACGAAGCCCCGTCCGATTCGGATTTCTTGTTTGATTTGCGCTGCCTGCCTAATCCCTATTGGGTAACGGAACTGCGCAGCCTGACCGGCCGTGATGAAGGTATCGTCGATTGGCTTGAACAGCATGGGGCTGTTCATGACATGTATACCGATATTCGTGACTTTATTGAAAAATGGTTACCTACTGCTGGTGGTGATTGCCAACGCGCCTATATGACTGTGTCAGTCGGTTGTACTGGCGGTAGGCACCGTTCGGTGTACATGGCTGAGCGGCTTTATGCCTATTTTCGCCATAAACTGGGCAATCATGTTATGTTGCGTCACCGCGAACTCAATTATATTCGCTAATTAGTAGCGGCTTGCTTATCCGGAAAGTGACCGTTTATTTCTGCCTGATCGCTGGCATCGGCTTATGGGGCTGGTACAATAACCGGGCTTTCTAGGCTCCCTGATCCTGATGGAGAAACATTACCCATGCTAAGACTATTCGACTTTGTCAATGGCAAGCTAGTCGAGCGCAAGTTTGACCGTAGCCTGCTGGATCAGGCTGTCTCCCACACCAGTTGGGTAGATGCTCAAGACACCTCAGATGAAGAACGTGATCGTCTGGAATTATTACTGCATACCGAACTGCCAGAAAGCGATGATGTTGAGGAAATCGAATCTTCTGCGCGTTATTTCACCGATGGCAGCGGCATTCATGTTCACTCCATGTTTTTAAGTCAGAGTGAAGGTCGTTTGGTGATTAATACCGTGGCATTCATTTTGCAACCCACCCGCTTGATTACCGTGCGCGAGGCTGAACTGGCTGATTTCCGCCTATTACGCATGCGCGCCTTGCGCGGCCAGATTGAAGCACATAATCCCAAGGATTTGTTGCTAACCATGCTGGAACAGAAGGTGGAAAACCTCGCCGACACCATCGAGGATATTTACCTTGAGCTGGAAAAAGTCAGTCATTCTGTTTTGGAAGATCAAAACGCTGAACTGGAAGAAGCGATTGAGAATCTGGCTTTGTTGGAAGATAGCAATGGCAAAATCCGCATGTGCTTAATGGATACACAGCGTTCCATTTCTTTCTTGCAACGTCAGTTACGCGACAGTCCTTCGGTGCAGGAAGTGGTGCCAGAAATCATGCGTGACATTGATACCCTCATGTCACATACCAATTTCATGTTTGAAAAAATCAACTTCCTGATGGATGCCGCCCAAGGCTTTATTAATATCGAACAGAATAAGATTATCAAAATCTTCTCCATTGCCTCGGTAGTCTTTCTACCGCCAACACTGGTGGCTAGCATTTATGGCATGAACTTTGTGCATATGCCTGAGCTGCAATGGTTAGGCGGGTATCCATTGGCTTTAGGCATGATGATTCTAGCGGGGATTGCCCCTTACCTGTATTTCAAACGCAAGAACTGGCTCTAGCAACTAGAGCCAGCCCTGCTTGCTAAACCTTACGGCTGGACACGGGCACGAATGCTTTGTGCCAGCAAATGTACAGTCATAGCGTAATAGTTGCTGTGATTGTAACGGGTAATAACATAGAAGTTCTTGTAGCCTACCCAAGGTTCTTTGTAACCATCCGGCACGGTACTTAAAGCCAGTAAATGCACAGGGCCTGCTGAACCATTGCCATACTGAGGGGTTACACCCATACGCTGCAAATCAGCCATGGAATACTTAACCTTGAAACCATCCGGGGCGCTCGCATAAGCATTGGAACTCGCTTGTGCTGGCACCGCTACCTCGCCACCTGGCTGCCAACCATGACGGGCAAAGTAGTTAGCAATGCTGCCGATGGCATCGACCGGATTCCACAAATCGCGTACACCGTCATTGTTAAAATCAACGGCATATTCATGGAAACTGCTGGGCATAAACTGGCCATAACCCATTGCACCGGCAAATGAGCCTTTAGGTGCCAATGGATCCATGCGTTCGCTACGGGTCATGAGCATGTAATTGTCCAGTTCACTGAAGAAGAACTGGCTACGACGTTCATTAGTCAGCGCAGAAGTCGTCAGGGCATCAATGACGCGATGTTTACCCATGATACGGCCCCAGCGGGTTTCAACGCCCATAATACCGACGATGTATTCCGCTGGTACCCCAAACTGACGCTCAGCACGGGCTAAATGCGGTGCATATTGACGCCAGAAATCCACCCCACGCTGGATATTGGCTGCATTAACGAAACGATCACGGTACGCATACCAACCGCGTGGGCTACCTGCATCGGGTTTTGTCCACAAACTGGCGACATCATCACGGTTACGAGCCTGAGAGAACACGCCGTATAAATAGTTACGATTAAAGCCTTGGCTACGAGACAGATTCTCAATGAAATTAACCAGACGGGGATCACCGGCAAAGTCGCCACTCAAACCAGCGGCTGAATAATTGCCAACACCTTTCCCACCGTAACTGATTACCTGAGCCTGCTCACCAGAACCAGACTGTTGTGCCGAGCCTGTTGTCTGTTGTCTTGATTTATTAACCTGTTGAGTACTGGTGGTGTCAGTGACTTCCTGCTTTTCTGGTGCTGTACTACAAGCTGCCAAACTGAACGCCAACATAGCAGTGGCTGAATAGGTTAACAGGTTTTTTGGCACACGCATTCAATGCTCCTTGTGGACAAAGCTCGCCCTATATAAATCGATGAATTAAAGGAATTTTTAAGATAGCTTATTATTTTAACAAATAAAAAGCATAGATTAAATTAAAATGGCCTGATGTTATCCAAGTCCTCAAACGGCAGCATATTACCGGATTCACGCATGATCGGTGGTATCTGATTGGCGACCGCATCGCCAACGGTTACCGGGTCCGGCGAACTGAAGGAAGGAAAACGCCAACCACCTGGCATATAGCCCATATCATAAGGCATATTAATCATTTTATCCCACATATCATTGGTAGCGTCTGTATAAAAATCGGGCCATATATGGCGCTCATCCCCCCACGCTTTTGGCGTTTTTGTGGCGGGTGCAGACAAGCGCATTGGCGCTGGCAAGTCATTAGACGGTCGCTGATAAGACGGAGCCGCATAAAGCGGATACCCATAAGCATTGGTATAAGGATTAGCATAAGCCGGATAGGCATAACCATAGGCATTCGCCGGATAAGCTGCAAAACCCTGAGCATAACCCACTCCCGCATACGGATTAACCACTGAATTTACCGGGCCCGGACGTTGATTCACCGAATTCGGGATGGGTGGCATCCTAGCTGGCGGATTAGGTGGAAATGGCAAACTAACCGGGTTGAGTAGGTTAGGTACAGTACTCAAAGATGGACTAATAACAGGATTTAAAGGCGGGGTCATGGCTGCAGCGTTTGAGGCTGGAGGAAATACCAAACTGCCTACCTGAACCTGCTCTGCTTGTGTACACACACTAAAAAAAAGCGTGGCCAGCAGTACCAAGCCTCTGGTTGTTTTCATGACAGCAATACCCAACAGAATTTATATCTGTAAGAATAACAGACCTTACACCTAAAATCGCTGTTCTCATAACCACAGGAAATAGCTTTGAC
>CAZCJE010000110.1:0-8549 GCA_964498805.1 uncultured Thiothrix sp. | reverse complement strand
GGTTTTTTGAGCACAACAAAGGGAGAGAAGGTCACTATGACAACCAAGATTTATCTGCCTGAAACGGAGATGCCTACCCACTGGTATAACATTATGGCGGATATGCCCAACCCGCCCTATCCGTATCTCGGCCCTGATGGCAAGCCCGTACCACCGGAGGCTATGCTGTCCATTTTCCCTGAAAGCATTGTGCAGCAGGAAATGAGTACTGAGCGTTGGATTAAGATTCCCGATCAGGTACGTGAGGCGCTGACCATGTGGCGACCTTCCCCTTTGTATCGTGCGCATCGGCTGGAGAAAATGCTCAATACCCCGGCTAAAATCTATTACAAAAACGAAGCCATCAGCCCGGCAGGTTCGCATAAGCCCAATAGCGCCGTTCCCCAAGCGTTTTACAACAAAGAAGCAGGTATTACACGTCTGACTACCGAAACCGGCGCAGGCCAATGGGGTAGCTCGTTAGCACTGGCTGGGCAAATGTTTGGTATTGATGTGCGCGTGTATATGGTTAAGGTCAGTTACCAGCAAAAACCGTATCGCCGCTCCATGATGCAAACCTGGGGGGCGGAAGTATTTGCCAGCCCTACCGATATGACCGAAGCAGGTCGTCAGGTATTGGCTGCTGATCCGAATTCACAAGGTTCGTTGGGAATTGCGATTTCCGAAGCGGTAGAAGAAGCCGCTAGCCGGGCGGATACCAATTACGCGCTTGGTTCAGTGTTAAACCACGTGTTATTGCACCAAACCATTATTGGTCAAGAAGCACGCAAACAGCTGGCAATGGTCGGTGATTATCCAGACATGATTTTTGCCCCTTGTGGTGGTGGTTCTAACTTCGGTGGTATTGCCTTCCCATTCTTTGCCGATAATGCCAATGGCAAACAGGTACGCTTAGTCGCGGTAGAACCCACCTCTTGCCCAACCTTAACCAAAGGTATCTATGACTATGACTTTGGTGATACCGCTGGCCTGACCCCGTTAATGAAGATGTATACCCTTGGGCATAATTTCATGCCACCGGGTATTCACGCGGGTGGTTTGCGTTACCACGGTGCCTCCGCACTGGTGAGCCAGTTGTATAATGAAGGCCTGATTGAAGCCGTCGCCGTACCACAACTGGAAACCTTTGCGGCAGGTGTGATGTTTGCCAAAAGTGAAGGCATTATTCCCGCCCCCGAATCTTGCCATGCGATTGCTGCGACTATTCGTGAAGCCAAGAATTGTGCACAAACTGGCGAAAGTAAAACCTTGCTATTCAACCTGTCTGGTCATGGTCATTTTGATATGGTGTCCTATGACCGTTTCCTCAAAGGCGATCTGAGCGACTTTGATTACCCAGAAGAAGCCATTCAGGAATCACTCAAGCATTTGCCTAAATTCGGCTAATTCCTCAAAAAAAATCCCTGAGCGGATAAACCGGTCAGGGATTCCTTCCTAGGAGGAGGAGAAAACTTCACTCGACCTCAGCGACTTAAAGCTGCTACTACCGCATCACCCATTTGTGCAGTGCCCACTTTCTGGCAACCTTCGGTATAAATATCACCGGTGCGCAAACCTTGTTTAAGCACTGCTTTCACCGCCGTTTCAATCCGCTCAGCCAATGCGGGTTGTTGCAAGCTATAACGCAACATCATCGCGGCGGATAAGATGGTTGCTAATGGATTGGCAATACCTTGACCAGCAATATCCGGTGCTGAACCATGACTTGGTTCGTACATACCCACTGAACTGGCATTTAATGAGGCTGAAGGCAACATACCAATTGAGCCGGTCAACATAGCTGCTTCATCGGAAAGAATATCGCCAAACATATTGCTGGTGACAATGACATCGAACTGCTTGGGGGCGCGAATCAATTGCATGGCGGCATTATCGACGTACATATGCGACAGTTCGACCTCAGGAAATTCTTCCCCAACCTTGCAGACGATTTCACGCCACAATTCGCACACTTCCAGCACATTGTATTTATCCACCGAACATAAGCGTTTATTGCGCTTCATAGCGGTTTCAAAACCAACGCGGGCAATGCGTTCAATTTGTGACTCGGTATAGGTTGCCGAGTTGTACCCTTGCCGCTCACCGTTTTCCAGCACGCGAATACCACGCGGTTGACCAAAATAGATACCGCTATTGAGTTCGCGCACAATCATCAGATCCAGCCCTGCCACCACTTCATTTTTTAAGGTGGAAGCATCAGCCAGTTCATCGTATAAAATGGCTGGGCGTAAATTGGCAAACAGCCCCAAATCGGTACGAATGCTCAACAAACCACGCTCTGGGCGCAAGTCACGTGGCAAGGTATCGTATTGCGGACCGCCGACCGCACCGAGCAAAATGGCATCACTTTGTTTGGCGATGGTACGGGTTTGCTCTGGATAAGGATGTCCGGCTGCATCGTAACCGGCACCGCCTAAATGAGCATATTCGTATTCGGCAACAAGACTGCCTTCCTGACGAAATACATCCAACACCTTGATGGCTTCAGCAATGATTTCCGGGCCAATACCATCCCCCGGTAATACCAGAATCTTGTGACTCATGTTTTATCCTTTGCGTGTATTCATGGCGGCCTTACTCACCCCGCCAATGGCCCAATGTTCAGCAGGTACTTCATTAATCACGATACGCACTTGTTCAGGTTTAACGCCCAATGTTTCCACCGCTACGGCGGTAACTTTCTCGAAAAAGGCTTCTTTCTGTTCTTGGGTACGACCGGCAATAAGGGTTGCTTGAATAAATGGCATGAAAAACTCCTTAGACAAACAGCATGCTGATGCTGCCCAAATCCTGATAGCGTACACACACACTATCGCCGGCCTTAACCGTCATAGCTGCGGTAATCCCACCGGTCATAATGAAGGTTCCGGCGGGAATTTCTTCACCGCGTTTAGCCAGCATATTAGCGAGCATGGCCACACTCGCTGCCGGGTGTCCGAGCACGGCAGCCCCTGCACCCGTTGCCACGACTTGGCCATTAATTTCCATGACCACGCCAAGCGTTTTCATATCCACTTCATTAGCACGCTTGATATTGCCACCGGTGACAAAGCGCGCCGACGAAGCGTTATCCGCCACCACGCTTTTGAGGTCAAATTTGAAATCACGGTAACGCGAGTCAATAACCTCTACCGCTGGCAATACCGCTTCAGTGGCTGCCAACACATCCGCCACCGTACAACCTGGCCCACGTAACGCTTTATTGGTAATAATGGCGATTTCGGCTTCAACTTTGGGGTGAATCAATTCGGAAGTTTTAACCGTACCACCATCGGGAATGCTGAAGTAATCGGCAAGAAAAGCGTAAACCGGCACTTCCACGCCCATTTGCTGCATTTTGGCGTAGGAAGTCAGGCCCATTTTCAAACCAATAATGCGATTACCACGTTCTTGTTTACGGCGACGAATTTCCCATTGAATATCATAGGCATCTTCCCAATCCATCTCCGGGTAATCGTCGGTAATTTTGGTGACATCAAAGGCTTGTAACTCAGCATTTTCCAAATGCTCAGCAAGCTGCTCAATGGTTGCTTTGCTTAAGGTGCTCATAGGTCACTTAACCTCCGCTCTTACGTAACATTTCCAAGGCTACATCTTCGATCATGTCTTCCTGACCGCCGATTACCCCGCGTTTGCCCAATTCCAGCAGAATTTCACGCGCAGGAACCCCGTACTTTTCTTCCGCGCGTTTAGCGTGTAACAAGAAGGAAGAATAGACACCAGCATAACCTAAGGTCAGCGCATTGCGGTTAATGCGCGGTAATTGGTCACCCATAATTGGCACGGCAACATCTTCAGCCGCATTCATCAACGCGCTAAGATCAACGCCCGTATCCACGCCGTACATGTCACATACTGCCGCAAATACTTCTAAGGGTGTGTTACCCGCCCCCGCACCAAACCCTGCGACAGAACCGTCGATACGGGTTGCGCCTGCTTCGACTGCGGCTAATGAGTTAGCCACACCCATCGCAAGGTTGTGATGACCGTGAAAACCAATCTCGATTTCAGGTGGGAAGTAATCGCGCAGAATACCAATTTTTTCTTTTACGTCTTCCGGCAGCATATGACCCGCAGAGTCGGTCATATACAGGCAGTTCGCGCCGTAGCCATACATCAGTTTGGCTTGTTCAAGAATTTTTTCGGGCTTGACCATGTGGCTCATCATTAGAAAGCCGACGGTATCAAAACCGCGTTTAGAGGCGTATTTAATGTGCTGTTCGGATACATCCGCTTCGGTACAATGCGTGGCCACGCGCACGGTTTTTACACCTAGATCTTCGACCATTTTCAGGTCTTCAATCGTGCCAATACCGGGCAACATCAGGATCGACACTTGCGCATGTTGCAGGTGTGGAATCACCGCTTCGAGGTATTCCTTATCGGTGTGTAAGCCAAAGCCATAGTTAACCGATGAACCGGCTAAACCGTCACCATGGGTCACTTCAATCAGCGAAACTTTGGCTTGATCCAGGGCTTGCGATAAGTCCTGCATATTTTGCAGGGTGAACTGATGACGAATGGAGTGCATGCCATCGCGCAACGACATATCGTGCAGGCGAATTTTTTTACCTTTGAGATTCATGTGTCACTCCTTCCTTAAGCTTTGAGCATTTGTTCAGCGAACATTTCCGCGGTACGGGCAGCCGCAGCGGTCATAATGTCGAGGTTACCCGCGTACTCTGGCAGGTAATCGCCACGTCCGCGCACTTCCGCAAACACACTGACACGATGACCATCAAAAATCGGGCCTTCTTTAACGCGATAACCAGGAACGTATTTTTGTACTTCCGCTTCCATGGCTTTGACCGATTCAATAATGGCGTCGCGGTGCGGCTCTTCTTCCGTAATGCAGTGAATAGTGTCCCGCATGATCAGCGGTGGCTCGGCTGGATTGAGGATAATAATGGCTTTACCTTTTTTCGCCCCGCCAACTTTTTCAACTGCACCCGCGGTTGTCTTGGTGAATTCATCAATATTTTTGCGTGTACCGGGGCCTGCGGATTTGGAAGAAACCGTGGCAACAATTTCGCCATAACGCACTGGCTGTACGCGGCTGACCGCAAATACCATGGGAATGGTGGCTTGTCCGCCGCACGTCACCATGTTGACGTTGTCTTCACCTTTATTCAGGTGATCCAGCAGATTAACCGGGGGTACACAGAATGGCCCAATCGCCGCTGGAGTCAAATCAATGACTTTCACGCCTTTTTCAATCAATTTGCGAGAGGTTTCCGCGTGGGCATACGCCGACGTCGCATCAAAGGCAATCTTAATATTGTCTTTTTCAATATGTGGAATCAGACCATCAATACCTTCATGCGTGGTTTTCAAACCCATGTCACGGGCGCGGGCTAAACCGTCGGATTCAGGGTCAATTCCCACCATCCATACCGGCTCTAAGACGTCACTGCGCAGCAATTTGTACAATAAGTCGGTTCCAATATTGCCGGGACCAATCAAGGCACAACGAATTTTCATGTTTGTTCTCCTCCTAGCTAAACTTATTCAAATCGCACGTTGGTGCGCCCGATACCGCCAATACTGACGCTCATGTAGTCACCCGGTTTAATGGGTTGCAACGGTACCAATGAACCGGAAAGAATCACTTCACCCGCCTTTAATGGCACACCAAAACGCCCTAACGTATTGGCTAACCACACCACACAACTGATGGGCGATGAGCCAAGTGCGGCCGCCCCCGCGCCGGTGGAAACGACTTGCCCATTGAGTTCCACCACCATACCAACGGTGGACAAATCGAGTTTGCGAGGGTCAGCGGTTTGGGAGCCAAGCAGGAAATAGCCGCAGGAAGCGTTGTCCGCGACGGTATCCTGAATCTTGATCTTCCAGTCTTGAATACGCGAATCGACGATCTCAAAACATGGCACCACAAAATCGGTGGCGCGTAATACATCAGAGGCGGTGACACCGGGGCCCATTAGGTCGTGTTTCAGCACAAATGCAATTTCGCCTTCGGCACGCGGTTGGATCATTTTATTGGTCAGTGACAGCGGTTCGCTTTCATCCACTACCATTGCGTCAGTCAAATAACCGAAGTCCGGTTGATGCACGCCCAACATGTTTTGCACGGCTTTGGAAGTTACGCCGATTTTCTTGCCAATAACTTTTTCACCATCCAGCTCAATGCGTTTTTGCAGCAAAGCGGAGGAAATTGCGTAAGCGTCTTCAATGGTGATGTCGGGGGCACGCGAGGTCAGCGGCGCGAGCATGTCCTGATGGCGCAAAGCGTGGTACAACTCATCAGCAAAGGTTTGAATCTGTTGTGGATTTAACATGGTAGCCCCTTACAGTTTCACACAAACGTTTTTCAGTTCGGTATAGAATTCGAGCGAATGCACGCCGCCCTCACGGCCGATACCGGAGTGCTTCATACCGCCGAAAGGAGTACGTAAATCGCGCAAGAACCAAGAATTCACCCACACAATCCCAGCGTCGAGTTGTGCGGCAACACGATGCGCGCGTGAGGTATTTTCTGTCCAGATCGCAGCGGCCAGCCCATACTTGGTGTCATTAGCCCATTCAATCACTTCGTCTTCAGAGTCAAATGGCTGGATGTGGCAACATGGCCCGAAGATTTCTTCCTTAATCACGGTAGCGGTTTCGGGTAAGCCTGTCCAAATGGTGGGTTGTACCCAGTTGCCATCGGCCAAGGCACCCGGCATATTCGGTACACCGCCACCGGTTACCACAGTCGCGCCCTCTTCCACCGCTTTGGCGTAATAAGACAGCACTTTTTGCTGATGCTCTTTGCTGATTAAGGGACCCATGCTGGTACAAGCGTCATCCCATGCACCCAATTGCATGGCTTCGGCAGCCGTTTTCAAACGTGCCACGAATGCGTCGAAAATCGGACGTTCCACATACACCCGTTCCGTACCCAAACACACTTGCCCGCAGTTAGCAAACACGGAACGCATGGTGCCTTCAATGGCTTTATCCATGTCGCAATCAGCGAATACTACCGCTGGATTTTTGCCACCCAATTCAAAGGAAACGTGACGAATATGATCGGCGCTGGCTTTGACGATTGCCGCGCCTGTGCGGGTTTCGCCCGTAAAGGTAATGCCATCAATGTCAGGGTGTGTGGTTAGAAATTCACCCGCTGAATTAGGGCCAAAACCGTGGACCACGTTGTACACGCCTTTGGGGACACCGGCTGCATTCATGACTTCGCCTAACAGGGTGGTGGTGCGAGGGGTTTCTTCAGACGGTTTAACCACCACGGTATTACCGCACGCTAATGCCGGGCCGACTTTCCAAGTCATTAGCAACAACGGCAAATTCCACGGGCTAATCACCGCAATCACGCCTTTAGGCTTACGGATGGAATAATTCAGGGCACCTTTGCCATCCGGTGTATCCAACATGAAACTTTCGGTAGGTACATTTTTGAACAAATCCGCAAACACTTTGAAATTGGCGGCACCGCGCGGAATGTCGATATGCGAAGCCAGCGATTTCGGCTTACCGGTATCCAAACACTCTGCTTCGAGGAATTCATCAAAACGCGCATTAATACCATCAGCGACTTTGTGCAGGATGGCCATACGTTCAGCAACCGGCATTTTGCCCCACGGTCCTTTTAAGGCGGCTTTAGCAGCTGCCACCGCTAGGTCAACTTCCGTTTTGCCTGCTTCATGTACAAACGCTAATGGTTGATTAGTAGCGGGATTGATATTGGCGAAAGTCTTACCGGAAGCAGACCTCACAAACTCGCCATTAATGAAATGCTTAATTTCTTGCATGACTGGACATCCTCCTCGGTGCTGATGAATGTTTCACAGCATAGCCTAAAATAATCGATATTTAAATATTTTGTCGATATTTTTAGAAAATCTGTAAATATGCCACGAGGATAGATTGTCAAAGCTACAAGGCATACTGATATAATTTGAAAAACTTCTTTGTTTTGTAATGAAATGGCACCGCCTTATGACAACCAGTTTGCAGTTTTCTGACCAAGCACCCAAAACCTTGACCGACTACGTATACGGTCAACTGCGTGCAGATATTATTCAGGGCAAGCTTGCCCCGGATAGCAAACTCAAGATTGAACATCTGCGCGGTGAATACAATGTGGGGGCCACCCCTTTGCGGGAGGCTTTAAGTCGACTGAGTTCCGATGGGTTTGTGATTACTGAAGGTCAACGCGGCTTTCGTGTCACACCGATCTCTCCTGCTGACCTTGAGGATGTGACAGAACTGCGCATTACCCTGGAACTGAAGGCATTGAAAAGTAGTATTCTGCAAGGGGGCGATGCGTGGGAATCCCAAGTGGTAGCCACTTACTACCAACTGAGCAAAGTAGAAGAACTGGATCTATTTGAACATCTGGCTACGTGGGAACAACGTAACCACGATTTCCATTGGGCGTTGATTTCTGCCTGTACTTCAAAGTGGTTATTGCATTTTTATAATATTCTGTACGACCAACATAAACGTTACCGCAATATTTCCTTGGTAGCGAATCTGGGTAATCGGGATATTCACGCTGAACACCAACGTATTTATGATGCCGCCCTTGC
>CAZCJE010000109.1:0-8555 GCA_964498805.1 uncultured Thiothrix sp. | reverse complement strand
AATGCTATGCACCCTGCCTTTGCCTTAATGGGGAATGCCGATTCCGCGCTGGATTTATTGCCCTATCCATCGGTAGGTATTGCCTCTATTGATCGGGAACATGCAATCCTCGCCTATGCCCACGCTAGAGTTAAGCAGCTGATTAATAACGAACCGCTTGAAGTTACCACTATTGATCTGGCGCTAGGACAATTGCTTACGGCGTTACTCGCCCACTTTGAGCAGGAGGAAAGTGAAATGAAAGCCGCACAATACCCTTATTTGCCTGTACATAGACGCCAACATCAACGCGCGCTCGAACAGTTGGCCTTGTTTATAGGGCGTTGGCGTAAGCAGCGTAATGTGTGGGCGTTACGGGATTTTATTGATGGCCCGTTTGCAGATTGGTTTATACGTCATATTGAAGTCCCCGACAAAATGGCTGCCGCTTTCATGCTGCAACAGCAGGAGCATACCTGATGAGCATTACGCCTTTAATGATTCCCGGTCTGTATGGCAGTGAATTACAACACTGGCAAACCTGGCTAGAACGTAAATTACCCGGTGCGGTGCGCGTAGAACAGGAGGACTGGGATAACCCGGTATTGCCGATATGGGCAGAAAAAGTCCTGCATTATATTGACCATTTACCCGGTCAGGTGTGGCTGATTGCGCATAGTTTTGGCTGTTTAGCCGGTGTAGTAGCCGCCAGTAAACGCCCCGAGCGCATTGCCGGTGCGATGTTAGTGGCAATGGCTGACCCCGCCCGTTTTAACTTGCAAGGTTTCCGTCAGGGGGAACTGTATGTAGCGGCAGCTGGCAGCATTGCCAGCCAATTACCCAAAGCCAGTTTTAACTTTCCCAGTGTGGTGGTTGCCAGTACCAATGATCCGTGGATGCCAGCGGAAAAAGCCTTGAGCTGGGCAGAAATATGGGAAAGCCGCTTTCTCAATATTGGTGAGGCAGGGCATATTAATGTAGCGTCTGGCTTTGGCCCGTGGCCGCTAGGACTGGATATTTTCGAGCAACTGCGGCGTGCCCAAACGGATTTGGTGCAAGGTTCCATTAACCAAGACATTTTATAAATATTTATCTCAGGCCATAAAAATATAGAAATATCCGATTTTGACACAAGTAAGCGTTTTATCATTCTGATTTTGTCATATACAAATACAGCATAATTTTGACATTAGCTAAGACTTTGAGTCGTGCTACAGAAAGTGTGCCTTTACAATGCAAGAGACTTAACCCGCAAAAGGACTCTCGTTATGCATACCCTTATGACCGAATTGCATCAAGATCATGTCAATTTGGCTCGCTTGCTGGAGCTATTAAACCAACAGGTTGAATTACTGGCATCTGACGATGAACCCGATTATTTATTAATGATCGATATTGCTGATTATATCCGCCGTTATTCGGATCACGTGCATCATCCGCGTGAAGATGAAATCTATAAAGTGCTATTAACTTTAACGGATGAAGCTAAAAGTGCTATTGATGACTTGCTAGAAGAACATCAACGGTTACCGGCGGCTACTACCGAATTTTATAATATGCTTGATGGCATTTTAAATGATGGAGCTATTATTAGCCGTCAAGAATTGCAGGATAAAATTAGCCATTTTATTCAGGTCGAAAGGGAACATATTAATACCGAAGAAGGTACTGTATTCCCGCTGATTAATAATACTTTGCAAAGCGCGGATTGGGCGATAGTTGAAGCGGATATGCAACAATACCATGACCCCCTGTTTGGCGGTCAGGTATTGGAGCGTTATGCAACTATCTATAGCCGTTTAACTGCTAATTAATTTGCTATCTTTTTATTTTGGGCAAGGAATAAGACCTGTTAAATCTTATTCCTTGTTATACCCCCTCTAGCTACCGCCTAAAGCAGCCGAGCCTAATTAACTTATTGATTAGCGGCTTTAGCTCTGCTTTGATGTTGCGGTTGGCTCTTTTCCGCTACATCCTTAGCCATACCGGCTACCTCATTACTCGCTTTTTCCATCGTATGAGGAATTTTCTCTGCCGCCTCACTCGCCATTTTTTTACCAGCTTCAAAGGTTTGCTCAGCGCTAGCTTGAGTGTATTGCACGGCTTCTTCAGCAATTGAGAACATTTCATCCCGAATATCGGTGAGCATTTCACCGACTTCACGCAATTTATTCATCCATTCCTTGCTAACTTCATTGACCGTTTCTTGGTTAATGACAATAATCTCCGCCGGTGTTCTAGCTTTACTCATAGCCTCAGCATGTTGAGTGCCTAATTCCACATAGGATTTCAGAAACTCAGCTTGTTTACTGGTAAAAATTTCAAAGATACGCAAATTGAGATCATTCAATTTACGGGTAGAGTTATAGGCGTTTTCGCTATAAAACTTAATAACATTTGCCATATCATTTGCCATGGTGGTTTCCTCTCATACTCATGTCAACTTTGTTAAAATAATATCGTCTATTGCCATCTTGATGCGTTGCACCATACCTGCTTTTTAAAATGAAAGTAACCAAAAAAATATTATAGCCACTTTGAAATCAGACTGATTAACCCTGTAAGCTGTGATGCCAAAAAACCACATTAACACTATTATTTTATATCAGCCCTGTTAATTTTAGGCTAACAACCTATTGATTTGGATTCATTTGGTATCTTTTAATAATTGGCTTTAGCAAAATTCATTAGGTTGTTTTAATACAACACATTGCCACTTAACCCTTGAGAATCGCTAAAGCCTACAGGAAATCAAACTAGCCTTGCTAGTAATAACCCTTATTCACTTCCGTTAAATACCGAGGAATTACTTTTAAATTTTTTAGCTAAAAAAAAGGGTTCTGAGAACTGAATCTCAGAACCCTTGCTTTAAGCTAAAGCCGTTTCACTTAACCTTGCTATTGGCGGTCGAAATCCACTCCTCAGTGGTTTTGAGTAAAAAGGGTGCATTGACATAGCGATAACCGAAGTCAAAAGCCTCTTGTAAAGTTTTAAAGGTTTGAATTACAACACCATCTCGTAAAAACACCGCTTCGCCCGTGATAGGATCAGGCAGAATCGTAAAAGTAGCTTCAGCTAAGGCTTGAGGTTGGATACTCATAGGGCGATGACTCTTGTAGGGATTAACTCCTTTAGAAGGTAGAACACTCCTTAGATTCCTAGGCGGCAACCCCATAATCGGTCAAACTCTGCGGATAAGGGCTCGATTGCTTAACACAAAAAGGCAATTAAGCTCTCCAGCACTGCATCAGGTTGTTCGGCCATTAAGGCGTGTCCGGCAGCTAAGGTAACTAAACGCGCTTGTGGGATAGCCGCTAGCATAGCGTTGGTGACTTTGGGCGAAGTCATGCGATCTTGGCTACCGGCAATGATTAATACCGGCTGGGTTAAGGCACTTAAACTGGCCATATCCCGCTGATAGGCATTACACGCGCTTAAATCAGCATGAAAAGTACCTTTGCCTTGCCGAGCCATTAGGCGCTCATTCATACCTAAAAGCCATAATCCCGGTACGGCACTGCCGCCTAATTGCCTTTGAGGGGAATAAGACCAATTATTAATCATGGTCGCCGCTTGGGTGGGGTTATCACGCGCAGCATCAAGCAACATTGGTGCTACTGGCATAGGCAAAGCCGTACCGATTAAAACCGTTTTGCTAATACGTGTTGGCGTGCTAAGGCTGGTTTCAAGCGCAATTAACGACCCCATGCTATGCCCGATTAAAGCCGCCTGTGGGATAGATAAGGCATCCAATAACGCCACTAGCCAAGCACTCATAGCCTCAATGTTGGTAAGGGGTTCACCATGGCTTTGCCCGTGCGCAGGCAAATCCACGGCAATGACATTAAAACCGTGATAAGCAAACCAGCGGCTTTGTAAGGCCCAGCAAGAATGATCCTGTTGCGCACCGTGAATAAAGACCAGGCTCGGTTTATCCGCCGTCGGCAGCTTACCGCCGGTATACACAAAAGTACTATGACCCTGCACATCAATACGCATATTGCTATCCTTTGGCTACGGCGGCTAAAGCGCGTTTGAGATCGTCAATCAGATCATCAGCATCTTCCAAACCAATTGACAAGCGAATCGTACCGGGATGAATACCGGCAGCGACTAAGGCTTCATCACTCATGCGAAAATGCGTGGTAGAAGCCGGATGAATCACCAGCGATTTAGCATCACCCACATTTGCCACCTGTGAAAATAACTTGAGTGCTTGGATAAAACGTTGCCCGGCAGCGCGTCCGCCTTTCAGGGTAAAGGTAAACACTGAACCACAACCTTTAGGCAGCAATTGTTTAGCTAATGCATAATCTGGGTGTTCCGGCAATTCGGGGTAAACCACCGTTTCTAGGGTTTGGCCCAGCGCTTGCGTTAGAAATTCCACCACTTTGCGGGTATTGTCGATATGCCGCTGCATCCGCAAGGGTAATGTTTCCAACCCCTGCAAAATTTGGAAGGCAGCAAACGGATTAAGGCTAGCGCCAAAATCGCGTAAACCTTCGCGGCGTGCTCGTAATAAAAACGCCGCAATCGGCGATTCTTCAGCAAATACCATGTCATGAAAACCAGCATAAGGCTGCGTTAGCGTCGGAAAGTTCTCGGTGGCTAACCAATCAAAGTTACCGCTATCCACCAACACACCGCCAATCACCGTGCCATGTCCACTAAGGAATTTAGTCGCGGAATGAAACACCAAATCCGCCCCAAGAGCAAAAGGCTGAATTAAACAAGGCGTGGTCAGGGTTGAATCCACCAATAAGGGCAAGCCGTGTGCATGGGCAATGTCGGCAATTTGTGCAATATCCAGCACATCCAGCCCCGGATTGCCTAGCGTTTCACCAAATAATAAGCGCGTTTGTGGGCAAATAGCCGCTTTCCACGCCTTAAGATCACGCGGGTCAACAAAGGTGGTTTGAATACCAAAGCGCGGCAGGGTGTATTCAAGCAAATTATGCGACCCGCCATACAAGGAACGGCTAGCGACAATATGCCCGCCTGTACCCATGAGAGTAACAATCGCCAGATGCAATGCCGCTTGCCCGGAAGCCACGGCAATCGCGCCAATACCCGCTTCCAAAGCGGCAATACGCTCTTCTAAGACTGCATTGGTAGGGTTAGACAGACGCGAATACACATGCCCGCCACCTTCCATATTAAATAAAGCAGCGGCATGTTCAGCATCCTTAAAAGCAAACGCTGAAGTCAGGTAAATCGGCTGGGCACGCGCGCCAAAATCGCTATCAGGCATTTGTCCGGCGTGCAGGGAAAGCGTATCAAATTGGTAAGTCATGCGGCTTGGTCATTCCGAGTTGGTCGACAAGATCACCCGATTATAAGCCTGCCAAGCCGCTATGCCTCCTTCAATGTTTGGAATCTTTATAAGCAGATGCTTCCACAGAACGCACATGCGTTTCTTTGATGAAAGCAAGGGATTGCCAATGGCGGAATTGCGGATGCGCGGCTAATTCATCGCGCAACCAACCGCGTTCTACCTGTGCCTGCATCCCCGGCGATACGATGGTAATCACTGGCGTGATGCCATTGTCTAATAGGCTGGATAATTCCGACTGTGCTGCATTCAAACAAGGCGCGCTCAATGCATAGCCTTCTGCACTCACCCGATAGCTATAACCAACCGGATGAGCGGTGGGAATTTGCTGGATATCGTACTTTTCTGCCAAATGCCGCCCCAAACCGCGTTCAAGGGCAATAATCAACTCCTTAACTGGGCGTTCCTCAAAATTACCATGGGCATTCTGATCCAGCTGGCGGTTATACCAACCAGAACCTGGCGACAAAAACTGCTGCTGTTGACGACTAATAATCTTCACCAACCCCGGTTTAGTGGCATTGGCCAATTCCCGTTGCAAGGGGTAACGCTTGAGTTTGGCGTAATAAGCCTCAATCAGCCCCGACCAGTACAACAAATGCTCCAGACGCAGCAAATCAGCATCATGCTGGAACCTAGCCTCCCCTTGAGCCAGCCATTGCCGGTCAGCATTCATCACCTTCATCAAGCCCCCTACCGGCACCCGTGTCATCCTCATTCTTCTCCACCCTCGTTGCTACTTAATTAAGCGCCATTATACAGTATGAAAGCCAAATAAATGGCCGAGCTACCTCAAACTCTTGCTCATTTCACGACAAAGCTGCGCCTAGGTTTTACACAGACTGACGCTCATGGATGAGTTATAGAAAATTAGCCTCATTAGCGGCAGCCCAAATCGAGTCAGAAAATTAGCCTTTCTGACTCGGCAAGACCAATGAATTACAAGTTATCCAGTTTTTTCATGGTAATCGCAAACTTCGTATTATGATTTTGCTCAATAGCGCTTTGCTGATTAGTTAACGCTTTAGCCTTATCCAGATAACCATTATAAGTAGCAGCGTCTGCTGGGTTTTTAAAGTCAATAGCACCGTTTCTAATTTCCCAGGCGTCTTTTTTACGCTGCAAAAACTTCAGCACATTAGCGGTTTGGTCAACAATATTTTCTTCCAAATCCCACCACTGTTTATCCACCTTCATTCCAGCTGCTTTGCCCTCACGAAACCCCTCTAACAGTTTTTCTTTAAAGACTGCATCCAGTGAAGATTTTTTAATATCTGCTTCCACTTGGGCATAAAAATTTTTACCCCGGTAAGTCTCGATAATAGTGTAAACCTTATGCAAAATAGCTTTTGCCTCAGAGCCATCCTTATCTGTCGCAATACGCTCAGCATCCAATAATTTATGCCTACCAGCCGCAGTTAGCTCCCGCTCATAATCTTTCTTGTAGGCAAACAGCTTAGCTCGGGAAGCTTCAAAGATAGCTTTTACTTCAGAAAACGGATCCTGTTTATTATCCATTACTGTCTGAACGCTTTTAATTTCAGCCACTAACAATGCCTGATTATAATATTCAGATACCACTTTATTATCAGAATATAACATTGAATGCCAATAGACAGGCGCATTATACTTAGCCTGCACATTACCAGCAAACAAAAAGCCGGTTAAAGCCGTTATGCTGATAGCAAGTTGCCATTTAGCCAAGCTCTTTGCTGGAAAAACGCAGAACTTACCTGTCATTTTATTTACTCCTGAATTGTATTGTTCTGTCAATCTATACGTAAAATAACCACAAAACGGGTTAAAAATGACAAGCAATTTTTAGCTTTTTATATTCACGCTAGACGCAACAAATAAATTACAATACCCCTAAAACAAAAAAGCCGGAAACCCATCATTTCCGGCCATCCTGTAACTAACCACCAGATATTTATTTAAAAAAATCAAGTATTTCTTCATTTTCATTTTTCAACATAAGGTGCTGTTGTTGTTGAATTTTTCTGGTTTCATTTAAGTATTGTCTGAAAGCACTGGTATCAACAGAAGCACCAAATTTAATATCTTTAGTACTATTTTTGGGATTATCTATAATTTTCCAATTATTTTGATGTTTTTGCAAAAAATCAATCATCTGAAACTTTAAAGCAATGACTCGCTCTTCCCAATCCCACCAAGTTTTTTCTAATTCTAATCCACTTTTCTTAAGCTCCTGAAAATTTCGCAAAGCATTGACTTTAACGGTTTCATCTAAAGAAGAGTTTATAATATTCGCTTCCATTTGCTTATAAAAGCTGATACTGCGAAAATGAGTAATCGCATTGGCAGCTTTTTTCAAGCTATTTCTGGTTTTAGAAAAATCTTTATCAGCCTCAATACGCTTAACATCCAATAAATTACCCAAAGCAATAGCCGTTAATTCTTGTTTAAAGGGTGCTTGTTGGTCACTATACCAAGCCACCGTTTGTTCTAAAATAGTATCTAATTGCGCTTTTTGCTCAGTAGTTAATGCAGGAATACCGGCACTGATAGAGACTACCAAGTGCTCCTGCTTAGGCGGCGTTACATTATTTTCAGCCTGTACATCCTTGAGTAATACACCACTCACTAAAGCACTCACACTCAGCATATAAAGCCATTTAGCCCAACCCGTTATGGGCAATGTCAATAACTTACCTGTCATTATCATTTACTCCTGAATCATGCCTTTTCTGTATCGCTATACGGCAAATAAGAACAAATGGGGTTAAATCAGAACAAACATTTTTTGTTATTGATAACAACATTGCGTAAAAGCGGTTTTAACCGTGTTTTTTATCAGTCTGTTGTGCTAAATAATCGCTGGCACTTTGTACAATCTGTAGCAGAATAAGCAGAACCCTATCGGATTATAATTTTGTTCCCAAGAAAATCGAAAAACGCTAAGTATTAAGAAAAGCTCAACTCTTCGTTTTATAAGAATTTATTAAGTAATTTGTCTCATTTTTCCCCGCCACCTTGCGCCTTGATAGGTATTATCCTATGCTTTTTTTAAGATTGGCTCTTTGAGTCGGTCAGCAAAATTCTTGGGACTGTTATCCCCACATGCGGCGGCAATACCGCTGAAGGCGGTTTTTTTTCGCCTGTAGAAAATGCATACTGGCGCGGTTTTAAGCCGGGTATGCGTGGACTACAACACGGTAAAAACCGAAACAAGCGCGTCGTTTTCGTATGGACGATAACAATACCCGGTGATTTGCTCCTGTTA
>CAZCJE010000108.1:0-9132 GCA_964498805.1 uncultured Thiothrix sp. | reverse complement strand
AGTTCCCACATGTGACGATAAATGCCATTGCGAGCCAGCAATTCCGCGTGTTTGCCTTGTTCAACCACCTTACCCTTATCCATGACCAGAATACGGTCAGCATCAACAATGGTGGAAAGGCGATGCGCAACCATTAAGGTGGTGTAATGCCCGGCGACTTCGCGCAGGGTTTGCTGAATGGCTTGTTCGGTAGCACTATCGAGCGAGGAAGTGGCTTCATCAAAAATCAAAATCGGTGGATTTTTCAGGATCGCGCGCGCGATGGCCACGCGTTGCTTTTCGCCGCCGGATAATTTCAAGCCGCGTTCACCGACCATGGTATTCCAGCCATCCGGCAAGCTTTCAATAAACTCGCGAATATGTGCCATGTCAGCGGCGCGTTCAATCTCAGCTTGGGTGGCTTGCGGATTGCCGTATTGCAGGTTGTAACGGATGGTGTCATTAAACAGCACAGTATCTTGCGGCACTATGCCAATGGCTTTACGCAGACTGCTCTGCGCGACTTGGGCAATATTCTGGCCATCAATCAAAATACGCCCACCACTCACCTCGTAAAAGCGATAAAGCAAACGGGCCAGCGTGGATTTACCCGCACCACTGTGCCCAACGACTGCCACTTTCGCCCCCGCCGGGACGGTAAAATTTACTCCGCGCAAAATAGGCCGTTGCGCTTGATAGGCAAAATCGACCTGTTCAAACTGAATATGCCCGCTTTTCACCTGTAAAGCGGGCGCATTCGGTATATCTTGCACTTCCTGCGCGGTTTCAAGCAGACGGAATACCATATCCATATCCGCCAGTGTGTATTTCACTTGTCGATAGATAATCCCCAACGCGCTCAAAGGTATAAACAATTGCAGCATAAAGGCATTCACCATCACCAAATCGCCAATGCTCATACGCCCTTGCACCACTTGTTGCGCAGCCAGAAACATAATAATGGTCACACCTAGGCTAATGATGGAACCTTGCCCAAAGTTCAACAGCGACATAGAAGTTTGGCTTTTAACCGCGACGTTTTCCCATTGATCCAGTGTGTTATCAAAACGCTCCAGTTCCAGCCGTTCATTATTGAAATACTTAACGGTTTCGTAATTGATGAGGCTATCAATGGCCTGATTGTTAGAAAGCGAATCCAACCGGTTCATTTCATGGCGATGATCCATACGCCATTCGGTAATCTTGATGGTAAACAATACATACACCAACACGGTGGCAAACGTGACTAGCGCAAAAATGGGCGCGTAGTTGCGCAGTAAAATCAGCGCCACCAAACCGAATTCCACCGCAATCGGAATAATGCTAAACACCATAAAATTCATCAGCGAGCTGACTGAACTGGTGCCGCGTTCAAGATCACGACTAATCGCGCCGGTCTTGCGTTCAAGGTGAAAGCGCAAGGATAGGTTATGCAGATGCTCTAGCACGCGTACCGATAACTTGCGCATGGCGTGATAACGTACTCGCGCAAACACGGTGTCGCGCAATTCATTAAACAAGGAACTGGCGAGTCGCAATGCGCCATACGCGAGCAAGAGCGTCACCGGCAAGATCAGCACTTGCTGCGGTTGATTTTGGAGTGCATCAACAATGTCTTTCAGCACCACCGGCACCCATACCGTCGCCACTTTGGAGGCAATTAAACACGCCAGCGCAAATAATGCACGCCCGCGATATTCCCATAAAAACGGCAACATGGATTGCAGATTGTGCCAGTCACGTCGGTCACGATTAGGTCGTTCGGTTCTACTTGCCATCGTCATTACCCAGCAAAAAATAGGCACGATCATAGCTTATCTGGCTATAACTGCGATTAAGACTATCAAAAGTCACGGATATCGTATTTTTACGCCCACCTCTTATACTGGTTAGGTTTTCTATACATTGCGTGACGGCGTGGATTGTCTGCGCATCCCTTAGAAGGATTTTGGTTGTAATGGTTATGAGTGGTTTGGTTTTTTATTGTCGAAATATAAAGCAGCATCCAGCACTGCCCGTTTTGCAGTCAGCGATTCAGCTCAATGGCGAACATCGACTGTCATCGGAATGGAATGCGTTTTTGATTGATGCTTATGTATTGGTGGATTCGCCACGTTCGCGGGTGATTGCAATTGATTTTGACAATACCATTACCGCCGATTTGGATTTTTATCTTGACCTGATTGACGCCTATCGTACCCACGGTTGGCAGCCAGTCGTGTGTACCCTAAGGGATGACCGTGCGGATAATCTTGCCGAAATGTACCAGAAGTTGCACGATGCCCATATAAAGCTGTACACCACTAATGGCCGCAAAAAGCGTGCTTTTCTGCACAACCAGGGAATTCGGGTTGGGCTATGGATTGATGACTATTTCCCGAGTATCAGTGAGTTGGGCAGCCGTTTTTTGCTAGACAACGGGATAGATTTCTAGATGTTGAATGCAAGCAAAGAATTATTGGAAGGTTTTGTGCAGGGAAAATTCAAACAACTGAATTGTCCGCAATGCGAAAACACCTTTCTAACCAATGTGTATGAAGTGCAATGCCTCGATCTGGGTAGCCAAAAAGCGGTGAAATGTGCCGAGGTCAAACCGGCTTTTCCGGCCGATGGCCTGCACAGCAAATGGAGCCCGTATGTGATACTGGAAAAGTTTGCGCTTGGGCTGGAGTACTTTCAGGATGCGATTATCTCCTATGAACTTAAGCAAGTGCCGTATATGCGCCGCCTTGGTGTTCTGGATGAGCATAATAACGTGCTAGACCCTGCTACCATTCAATTGTTTAAGCCCGAAGAACCGGAGTACCGCATTCTGTATTTAATGGAACGCTTGGAACATCTAGGCGAAGAAGACGCCGAATTTTTCAATGAATATGTGTATGGCATGGACTGGAAAGATAAATCGGTGCGTCAGGAAATTGTGCAATGGATTGGTCAGCGTTACGGTGAACCACTTGCGGAAGATATTCGCAAGCTTTGCCTGTATTTCCGGGCGCATGAAGAATTTCTCGCCTGGGATTTGCACGGCGATAACCTGATGCGGCGCATACGCGACGGGCAAATTGTGGTCATGGACCCTTACGCGGTCAAAATGGGCTAAGTTCATTTCTAAAAATAGTTCCCAACATTAATGGCGGTAGCTAAGCCTTAACCACCATTAATAAAGTGAGCCTTAAATACGCGTTAAGGTGCAAAAGCCATAACAGACAGTGGTGTACCAGAACCGCCTTTCAAACGCAGAATACCTAAGACTAACGTGGTGCCAGTGGCAGGCAATTTATCAAGATTACCTAAACATTCCAGCACAATACCGTTTTGCTCTAAAACTTGGGTATTGGTTTGATAACGTTGATCCAAACCAGGGTCAACGCCGTGGGTATCAATCCCTACCCCTTTGATGTCACGATGTTTCAACAAGAAACGGGTGGCATTGCCATCAAATCCAGGGAAATGCAAATTACCGTCAGCATCTTTATTAAAGAAGGCTACCGGATCATTCCATTTCGCCTGCCAACCGGTATATAGCAATACCATACTGCCTGCTGGAATACGCCCATGTTCACTTTCCCAATTGAGGATATCTTGTTGGGTCAATGCATAATCAGGATTGATCTCGGTTTGTGCACGAATATCAAGTACCACAGCTTTAACAACTAATGATTGTGGCGAATAGGCATCAATGGCAATTCCTCCTTGATGAAAACTATTAGGCGCATTCATATGAGTGCCGCTGTGTTCGCCAATAGTGAACTTACGCAGGTAATAACCATCAGTAGCAAATTGGGCTACATCTTTAAATTCCACCGCAGGATCACCCGGCCATAAGGGCATATCGGTGGCAATGGTATGGCTTAGATCAACCACGCGTGAATAATTAATAGCATTTTGCTTGGTATCTGCACACGCCGCATACGACTGCACACCCAGTAAACAAGACAACGCTAGCGCGATGGAAAATTTTGTTGACATAGGGGTTTAACTCCTTAAATAACTCAGACTCAATTAGCGGACCATTCACCTTAGCTAGCCTAAAGCAAACTAGACTCGCCTAAACTCATGAACTGACACTACATCCGTGACTACATCCCGATAAATGATCATCCTGTCTAACTATAGCCATTCGAGTAATAAAAACTCCCAAAATAATCAACTTTATACCGAATAAAATATGTGATGTAATCTTGGCTTTGCTGTTCTCCAACAAGTGTATTAATCAAAGAGAGTTGTATTATGAAGGTTCAAGCTACAGTGTTTGCTTTGGTGGCATTAGTATCGACAGCGGTGGCGGCAAAACCAGCGGTTACGCATTGCAGTGCGGATGAACAAACATTGTTTTCTTGTCAGTTAAAAAATAAAAAGACGGTTTCCTTGTGTGCCTCAGATGATTTTTCAGCCACAAGCGGTTATCTGCAATACCGTTTTGGCAAAGTTGGTAAGGTTGAACTGGCTTTACCCAAAGATAAAAGCGATATGCCAGCAGAATTGCGCTTGACCCAAAGCTTAAGTGATTCAGCAGAATACAATGATCTGACCTTTAGCAATGGCTCTTTCATTTATAACCTGACCAGTTTTCGCCAACTCAAAGTCAAAAATGCGGATGGCACTCCCACACCTAAAAGTAGCGATACTTTAAGCGTGCGGGATGATCGCAAAAGCATGAAAGAAGGCGATATGGTCTTTAATAGTGATTGCAGCGGTTTAGGTGATGCATTAGATGCCGCACAGATAGCAGGTCTATCAGGTGTGACGCTGGAAAAAGGCGGTTTCTAACCAATGTCTGAAGTACCAACCATCCTCAACGATGGTTGGTTTGCTCAAGGCATAACAAAATGCTCGTGATTAGTCCCCGGCTCAAACAAGCGCCAATATTCGCCAAAGGCCTGCCCACCGCTGTGATTGGGAAATACATCTAACCGATACCCTTCCGTTAGGTACAAGGAAAAACCACCTACCTCATCAGTGGTCAACAATTGCACCAATAACGGGTGCCATTGCCAGCGCGTCATCAAAGCAGTCGCAATCACATCAAAGCGACTATTGCCCGGCTTATCCCAATCTTCCAACCAATCGCCTTTAAAATTGTAGTAATAATCCAGCGACGCCATTTCAATCTGTTCTTGTCGACACAGACGCCAAGCGCATTGCACATGCAATGCCCAATCCCCGACCTGTTTCGTACCACCGCGATGACTAGGAATACGGCGCATTTGCCCGAAGTGCATCCACAACAAACCGGCGGCACGGCCAAATGTGCGTAATGGCAAGCCTAACAATGGCGTTAAAGCCTGCTCAACTGTTGTGGTATTTGTATCCACCATAGGAAATACCCCTATCTACCCTTATAGATTTATTGGCGAAAATATTTCAATCTCAGAAGTATAGCTGTCACACTACTATTAGCAGTGCTCATCCATCGGGTGAATTAATTCACACCCTAAATAGAGATCGTATTAAAAACGACTTTTTCTATTACTCAAGCAAACTTAAATAACTACAAAATAAATATTTATTATCCGTCGAACTGTTGTTCAGGGTGGATTACTAATAATGACAGGGGGCCGCGTCTTTGTTAAACAAACTCTTCTCTCTACGGCATCATATAGGCTTCATGCGGTATTTCAAAAATACTAGCTGGATGATGGGTGAACAACTCTTACGGATGGTAGCCGGTTTATTGGTAGGCGTTTGGGTAGCGCGCTATTTAGGACCAGAGCAATTTGGAGCTTTTAGTTATGTATTAGCTTTTACCTCTATTGTTGTCAGTCTTGCTAAATTAGGTCTGGATAACATTTTAATAAGAGAGTTAATTAATCATCCAGAACAATATAATAACTATCTCGGCACTGCTTTTTGGCTAAAACTCATAGGCGCAATTTTTGTAATAATTTTGTTAGCTTTTATTCCCCCACTTACATCTAACGATACCACTACCAACTTTTATATTTTTATTATTAGCCTAGGTTTAATTTTTCAAAGCACTGAAGTAATTGGCTTTTACTTTGAATCCCAAGTACTCGCCAAGATAATATCAATTTGCAAAATTATCCAGCTTACCCTTTCATCACTGCTTAAAATTTATTTACTTTTAATGCAAGCTGATTTGATTTGGTTTGTCATCGTCACTCTTTTTGACATGGTTAGCTTAGCCATTAGTTACCTCATTGCTTATCACTTTTCTAAAAGAACCTACTTTTATTTATACTTTAATAAAAACCTTGCTTTTAAGCTATTGGAAAATGCTTGGCCTTTAATCATCTCTACGATTTTAGTATCAATTTATATGCGCATTGACCAAATCATGATTAAGGAAATATTAGGCGAATATGCTGTTGGTATCTATTCAGCAGCCATAAAAATCAGTGAATGTTGGTATTGCATACCTATACTGGTTAGCTCTTCACTTTTTCCCGCCATTATGAATGCAAAAAAGATAAGTAATACGCTTTATCTTCAACGTTTACAACAACTTTATATAATGATGATATGGATTGCTATCAGCATTGCAATTATAGTCACACTACTAAATGAACAAATAGTGCATTTTTTATATGGCACTCAATACGAAACGGCCAGATTCATACTGATATTACATATCTGGACCAATGTCTTTGTCTTTATAGGAATTATCGGCAGCAAATGGATTTTGTCTGAAAATTTACAAATTTATGCCAATTATTTTTTAATTATTGGCATCCTTGTCAATTTTTCACTCAATCTTATATTAATTCCAGCCTATGGCATTATAGGTTCGGCCATATCGATCTTAATATCTCAAATAGTTTCTTCTTATATTGCACCGGCTTTATTCAAGCCGACACGATTACGCTTTCAAATGGCAACAAAAGCTTTGTTTCCTTTTAACAAAAGAATAGCAGTAGAGGATAGCTGACCAATGTTAGCCCAATATGATGATTACTCAGCATTTTTAGCTCAATATGCCAATAAATTCATTTACCTGTGCCCCTATCCCGGTAATTCTGGTGATGAGCTTATCGTAAGGGGAACACTAGAGCTAATTGATAAACTTAATATTTTACGCACTTACAATCCAAATTTGGCTGAGGTTATTCTCTATCCGGGTGGAAACCCTACTATGTGGCACGAGGATATAGTGATCTGGCGAAATATTTGGGAGCAATATCCAAATAAACCTTTCATTATTGGCCCTATCACCTGTTCTAAGTCAGATAATTTTTGGATTGAGTCAATTACAGAATTAAACCCTAATATACTCATTTGTGCTGCAAGAGATAAAAACAGTTACGCTATTTTAGAAAATATTTCGCAAATAAAATGCAAAAAGCTATTAGCGCATGATCCCGCTTTTTATCTACGTCATTCCAGTCTTATACAAACATGGTTAACAGGTGCTTATGAACAACACAATCTATATGCTTTTCGTAGCGACCATGAAGCCAATAGCTTTTCACCCACTCTAAGCAATAATCCCTATATTGCAAGCATACAAAAAATGCAAAGAATACTGCTTAGTAAGAGAAATAGAGAACTCAAAGTTAATAAAGCTAACCAAATGACACAAAGCAATTTACCCAAAATCATCAAAGATGCATCCTTAACCAATTTTGATATTTTCCTGGATTTAATCCTAAGAGCAAAAGAAATTCATACCGACAGATTACATATTATGATTTGCGCAGCACTGCTGAACAAAAAAATATTCGCCTATTCAACCCAGTATAAAAAACTTGAAGCCGTATACGAACACAGTATGCAAGGATGGTCAGATGTTACCTTTGTCACCTAGCACAGACGCATTAATGAGAGTCTCTATTATTATTTGCGCTTATAATGCTGAACAACGCCTAACAGAAGTTTTAGAAGCGTTTTTGCGACAAAGTTTCAATCGATCAATTCATTGGGAACTGATTGTTGTTGATAATAATTCAAAAGACAATACTACCAAAGTAGCAGAAAGATTTTTAGAACGCATACCCAATTTACGAATCATCTTTGAAAAAAAACAGGGTCTTATTTATGCTCGACGACGAGGTTATTTAGCCTCCAAGGGCAAAATAATCAGCTATATAGATGATGATAATATTGTTTCATCTAACTATGTTGAAAGCATGTATTTATTTTTTACTCAGCATCCTCAAGCGGGAGTAGTCGGCCCTAAAATCCTTCCTCTTATAGATTATGAACCGCCTGCATACTTCGATTATATAAAACCTTCTTTAGCGATACGGGATATAGGTGAAAAAGAGAAAAATATTACCCATGGTTTTTTTGGCCATCCTCCCGGTGCAGGCATGACAATACCTCGCTATCTATTAGCAATATTTTTTTCTAAAAATCGCTGCACTTTATCAGGGCGCACAGCGGATAGTTTAGCTTCAGGTGAAGATACCATTATTGCTTTAGCAATTAGAAACCAAGGCTATGAATGGTGGTATAATCCGCATTGCAATATATTACACAAACTACCGAAAGCCAGAATGTCACTAGAATACTTAACACGCTTATTTACGGGATTTGGTCAGTGCCAAATAGAAATAGAAGAGGCCAAAAGAGGAACAGAACTAAAACCTTTTAATCATATCATTATTTTTTTTCGGCACTTAATAAGACTAATATTTTTTTATTTATTAGAAAATTTCGACCTCAAACAGGCTAGACGGCAATATTTCAAACTTAAAAGAATTTTATTTACAGCAGCTATAAAATCTAATCTGGAAAGGTTTAGCAAAAATTTTAACTTGTTACATAAAAAGCATAGTTCCTATTAATTTAATCAAAGTCAAAACTAGGACTTATTTAGGAAGCCGGAAGTTCGGTTCAGACCGATGTGGCTGCGGAACAGAACTCAGTGCTTGCTGACAACCTTCCTTTTGTTCGCATATTGGGAACCCCTAACCTAATCTTGTCGCTGACTTCAGGCCGTTACTACATTAATTACTACATAGAGCATAACCCAGCACACCAACCCACCAAAACTACTACATAAATTACTACATACTTTTTTTGACTGTAGGCGAATTTTGGCAAACAACTGTGAACACAAAACACAGCATAAGTGCATGATTTGCTATGAAATACTGAAAGAAAATGAAAGATACAGGAGGGTAATAAAGGTCACTTGGAGCGGGTGATGGGAATCGAACCCACGTATGCAGCTTGGGAAGCTACCGTTCT
>CAZCJE010000107.1:1861-9190 GCA_964498805.1 uncultured Thiothrix sp. | reverse complement strand
GGCGGAAACGGTAGGAAACTTGTGGCATGACGTCCAATTTAAATTGCTTAAGGAACTTCTATTTTAGGTCACAACCACCGAGGGTTATGTCCATATAAGACCACTGCCTCTATTCAGCTGATAAGCAGGCTTTGAGCGTAGCCCAAAAACCGGCTGGGATTGATCACGTAGTCAGACCGCTCGTTCCTCTTGCATACGCCAACCGTCTAAGCAGGGTCGTCGGCTTCCATGCCTCCTTCAATGCTGATTGAACTTGCAGAGCTTGGCTGTACGTGCCAAACCATATACCAACCGAACTCATGACTCTTGTGAGGCCACATTAATGCAGCACCAATATTGCCCTATCACCGATCAGACTGGAAAAACGGTTTCTTTTGCTGTCAGCACCGACACAGGTACAAGCCTATGGCATATGCGCAACGTTTATAATGGTGATATACGCACCGAAAACCGCGAAAGCCAGTTAAGCATTCCACTGGATCAGCTAACCATTCAAGATTTACCTTCCATTGTTAGCAAAGAATTTGGCAAGCTCAGTATTGGCGGCATACAAACAACCCCTGATCTAACTACCAACTGGGATATGGCTCAGTATTTCCGCGAGTTGGCTGGCTTGCCACGCCGACCTTACCCAACCAAGGCAAAACATGATTAAGATTGAGCCTAATGACGACATCATGCGCTAAGCATTAGCACAAACCCAAATGCGGGCAGCGCTGGCATTCTCCCGGTTTGGAAACACGGGAGAAATCGGTGCATTGAGTGTTTAGTAAGGGTGGTAAACCGTAATCGGGTCTAGGACGGTGGGAATGCTATCCATAGCCGGATTGGTGGCGGGATAATCCAGCGTGTAATGCAGGCCACGACTTTCTTTGCGTAACAAGGCACTGCGGATAATCAGCCTTGCTACCAACGCCAGATTGCGCAATTCGACCAGATCACTGGTAATACGGAAATTGGCGTAATATTCATCAATTTCCCGCAATAACAGCTCAATGCGATTACGAGCGCGTTGTAAACGCTTGGTGGTGCGCACAATGCCAACATAGTCCCACATAAAGCGGCGAATCTCGTCCCAGTTGTGGCTGATGACGACACGCTCATCCGAATCAATCACGCGGCTAGCATCCCAAGCCGGAATCTCCATTTCTAATGCCGCTTCATTCAGGCGCTGAGTGATATCCTTGCCTGCCGATTGCCCATAGACAATACATTCCAGCAGCGAATTACTGGCCATACGATTTGCGCCATGTAAGCCGGTGTAAGACGCTTCCCCAATGCAATACAACGCATCCACATCGGTGCGGCCGTCTTGATCAACCATAACGCCGCCAGAAGTATAATGCGCGGCAGGGACTACCGGCACCGGCCCTTTACTCATGTCAAAACCAAATTGCATACACATGGCATACACATTCGGGAAATGACTGAGAATGAAATCCTTAGGTTTGTGGCTAATATCCAGATACACGCAATCCAAGCCTAAGCGTTTCATTTCATGGTCAATGGCGCGGGCGACAATATCCCGCGGGGCGAGTTCTGCACGCGGGTCAAATTGGGGCATAAAGCGCGTGCCATCGGGTAATAACAGCAGGCCGCCTTCACCGCGCACCGCTTCGGTAATCAGGTTAGATTTGGCATGCGGGTGATACAGACAAGTGGGGTGGAATTGCATGAATTCCATATTGGCTACCCGACAGCCCGCGCGCCAAGCCATAGCAATACCATCACCGCTAGCCCCATCGGGGTTACTGGTATACAGATACACCTTACTAGCTCCACCGGTGGCAATGGCAGTAAAGCGTGCTTGCAAGGTCGTAATGGTATTGGTAAGCCGGTTCAATACATAAGCACCAATACAGCGATTGTCACGATGCCCAAGCTTGCGGCTGGTAATTAAGTCAATAGCAATATGGTGTTCCAGTACGGTGATATTGCTGCGTTGGCGAACTTGTTCCACAAGGGTATTTTCAATCGCAGCACCACTAGCATCCGCCGCATGGGCAATCCGGCGGTGACTATGGCCACCTTCACGGGTCAGATGCAGACGACTTTGGTCATGTTCATCCCGTGTAAACGGTACACCAGCATCTAGCAGCCATTCAATCGACTGAGCACCGTGTTCGGCGGTGAAACGTACCACCTGTTCATCACATAAACCGGCACCGGCATTCAGCGTGTCGGCGACGTGTGAATCGACGCTATCGGTTGCATCAAGTACTGCTGACATGCCACCTTGTGCATACACGGTACTGCCTTCAGTAATAACATTTTTACTTAATACGACCACTTTGCAGGTCTGCGGCAAGCTCAAGGCTAAGGTCAAACCCGCAGCGCCGCTGCCGAGAATTAATACATCATAAATCATGTTTTATTTCCTGAAACCATAAGGAGTCTGGATGGAATCGACTATTCTAATATTGACAGGCAGCCTGTAGCATATACTCTTTAACGCAATACCTGATTTAAGGAACTTTTTCTGTCGATTTTGTCCAAGTGAGGGATCAAGGCTGGATAAAACATGTACTGACAGAAAACAAGTAAAAACAACGAAGGAGTACAGCCCTTATGGGCGCTAGTCAGACAGATCTCGAATTGGTACAGCGTATCCAGTCGGGGGATAAAAAGTCATTTGATATTTTGGTTTTGAAATACCAGCACAAGGTGATCAATCTGGTGCTACGGTATGTGCACGACCATGATACCGCCCAGGATGTGGCACAGGAAGCCTTTATTAAGGCATATCGGGGTCTGAAGAATTTTCGTGGTGAAAGTGCTTTTTACACGTGGCTTTATCGGATTGCGATTAATACGGCAAAAAATTATCTGGTATCGCAAGGGCGTCGATTACCGGATACCGATATTGATGCCGATGAAGCGGAACAATTTGATGGTGAATCTGCTCTAAAGGAGTATGCAACGCCGGAACACGAAATGCTGACGGAGGAAATCCAGATGGCCGTTACTAAAGCCATTGATGGATTGCCGGAAGATTTACGCACGGCCATCATGCTACGGGAATTAGAAGGCATGAGTTACGAAGAAATTGCAGTGACAATGGATTGTCCGATAGGGACTGTACGTTCGCGAATTTTCCGTGCACGTGAGTCAATTGATAAGGTATTGAGACCGCTGCTTAGCTAAAAAAACCTCTGAGAGTAGTGTCTCAAGTGCAGGTGAAAGTGAAATGAATACAAGTAAAAATGAGTTCTTGTCGTCTTTACTGGACGATGAGGCCGGTGACTTTGAAAAACGCAGATTACTGGATGAATTGACCAAGGATGACGAACTAGCACAAACCTTTACCCGCTATGCTCTGATGGGCGAGGTAATGCGTAATCATGCGTCTGGTCAGCGTTCAACTACCAGTATGTCGCTCCTATCACGTATTCAAGAAGAGTTGGAAGATGAGCCTGCCTATACAGGTGAGGTTGCGGTAAAAACGCCAGCACCTGTCAAAACCAACGCTAGACGTTTCTGGCAAACGGGCGGGTTGGCTTTGGCTGCAACAGTGGCTGCAGTTGCCGTAGGCGCTACCTTATTCTTACAGCAACCTAAAGACAGCACTGAACAGGCTAACACGCCTGCAGGTCAGGCAGCGGCTGGTTTGGCGGTTGCTGCTAATGAACCTGCGGTTGTGAGTACCCAAACCCAAGTCGCTGAGGCTATTACGGATGAACGTATTCGTCAGGTAGGGCGTATTGACCCGCAGACCCGAGACATCCTTAAAAAGTATGTAACACAGCATATAAAATACGCTTCAACCACCGTAATTGTGCCGTCTGTCAGAGCAGTTTCATATGCAGATGAAAATTAAGTATCCTGCGGCTCTAGTGGTACTAGCATCCACCCTCGGCGCGTTCCCTGCCTATGCCGATGATGCGCTAAACTTGTTTAATCGTATGCGTGATGCTGTCCATTCCCTAAGTTATGCCGGTTCGCTGGTGTATGTACAGGGTAATGAAATGTCCACCTACCAGATCAAACATACGATCGAAGAGGGGGCTGAAAAAGAAAGCGTCGTACGCTTGACACAGGAGAATAACAATAAAACAACGGAAGAAATCAACAGTTTTTCCCTATCTAAGTTGCAGCAGGTACAACCTCGTAAAGAGCAAGTTTATACCTTTGATTTAGGAGGGGAGGAACGGGTAGCCAATCGCACTTGTCAGATTGTAGTAGCCCGTCCTAAAGACCGTCTGCGTTATTTGCAACGTTATTGCATTGATGCAGAAACGGGTATGTTGTTGAAATATTCCCTAACGGATCGTAATCACCAGATCGTTGAGCAATTCATGTTTACCAATCTGGATTTGCTGGCATCAGCTACCGAATCAACCAATCCTAAGGCTTCTTCTCCAGCGGCTGCCATTGCCCCGGCAGGCAAAAGTGAAAAAAGCACAGCATTGGCGGATCTTAAGCCTCCAGCAGATGCTAAAGAAATGTCTGATTGGTCATTCAAGAATTTGCCTGATGGTTTTCAGCAGGTGAATAGTTTATGGCAAGAGAGTGGAGATCGTCAGATTATCCTCTCGGATGGAATGACTTCCGTTTCAGTGTTTATTGCCAAGCCTGGCAATACAGAAGACGTGCAAACACTGGAATACTCCTCAGGTGCTATGAACATTTTTACCCGACAATTAGACGGTTATAAAGTAACGTTAGTGGGTGAAGTCCCAGTTGGTACCTTGCGTAATATTAGCGAGGGGATAACGCGTGCGCGTTGATAAAACTGAACCTATGGTTAAGTTTAAGTCAAGCTCACTGCTGTATGATGTTGAACTAGCATCAAATGCAGGGGGCAAAAAAATGATTGAACAAACAGCAATTGTAGTAAGCGTCGAAGCTGGCTATGCGTGGATAATTCCGGAAAAATTATCTGAGGGGTGTGGTCAATGTGCCACGAAAGGTAATTGTAGTACTTCATCCGTATTGGATGTCGCGCAACCGAAGAATGCCGCTAAAATGCGAGTGCTCAATCCCTTGTATGCGCGTCCCGGTGACACCGTGGTAGTGGGTATGCAAGGAGAAGCCCTGTTAGTCTATTCCTTATTAGCCTATCTGTTACCATTGGTTAGTTTGCTGGTTTTTGCCGCTTTGGGACGCGAGATTTTTAATCTAATGCATGTCAGTCCTGAAGCGGGTGCTATTCTTGGTGGATTAGGCGGTCTGGTAGGCGGGTTGAAGTTTGCCAATATGTTAGGATCACGTTCTTTTAAGTCAACCGACTTTCATCCGGTGATTCTACGCATTAAAGGTCAACCCCTATTTGCTTTACCAACCGTTTGACAAATATCGTATTTACTTTTGTGCGCTCTCCCTCCATAGTCATCTCATCTGTATTAGCGTGCTTATGAGAGGATTACATGTGGAAGCATTGTTGGCAGCTCTTAGGGCTGCTAGGAAGTTTGCTACTGCTGACTGGTAGCTTGTATGCACGTGACTTGCCAGAATTTACAGCGTTAGTTAAACAGAATAGTCCAGCGGTTGTTAATATCAGTTCAACCCAGAAAATGCTTCCGCACAGCTTGTTACCGCCTGAGCTGCAATCACCTGATAATGAAAAGTTGTTCGATGACTGGTTCAAACGTTACCTTGAGCCAGGCTTAGGTTCTGGTGGCAGTAATCCATTTGATTTGGATACCGATTCGCGCGGTTCTGGCTTTATTCTCTCTGAAAATGGCTATATTGTTACCAATCATCATGTGGTAACTGGTGCCGATGAAGTTAAAGTCAAACTCAATGACGGTCGGGAATTGCTAGCTAAAGTGGTAGGCAGTGATGAACGCACTGATATTGCCCTGTTAAAAGTTCAGGCGGAGCATTTGCCGACCCTAAAGATAGGCAATTCGCAGAAATTACAAGTAGGCGAATGGGTGTTGGCCATTGGTTCACCCTTTGGTTTTGATCACAGTGCGACCGCTGGTATTGTCAGTGCAATCGGGCGTAGCTTACCAACCGATAATTATGTGCCTTTCATTCAGACGGATGTTGCTATTAACCCCGGTAATTCGGGTGGCCCACTGTTTAATCTTGCAGGCGAAGTAGTAGGCATTAATTCACAGATTTACAGCCGCTCGGGTGGTTTCATGGGTGTCTCCTTTTCCATTCCGGTGGATATTGCTATGCATGTCGTGGAGCAGCTGAAGACCACTGGTAAAGTCTCGCGTGGCTGGATTGGCGTGTATATTCAGGAAATTGATGCTAATTTGGCGGAATCTTTGGATATGCCTAAAGCGGAAGGTGCTTTGGTGGTACAAGTTATGCCTACTGGCCCGGCGAGTAATTTATTGGCACCCGGTGATGTTATTTTAAGTTTTGATGGTAAGCCTCTGGTCAATGCCTCCGCTTTACCGCCGTTAGTAGGGAATACTGCCATTGGTAAGAGTGTTGAAATTAGCATTTTGCGCCGTGGTAAAAAGGAATATGCTGAAATAACGGTAGCTGAATTGCCTACTGAGCGCGAACTGAAAAGCGAAGATAAAAGTACCCAACCACAACCTGCGCCCATAGCCGGTCTTTTAGGTATGCAGGTCAGTGCACTTGACCCGGCAACGGCAGAGACGATGAAGCTAGCAAACGGTGGGGTGCGTGTGGATGAAGTCGTAGGCGACCCTGCCCGTAAAGCAGGGGTGGCCGCTGGGGATGTGGTCACCATGCTGGATGGTCAACCTGTTAGCAATCCAGAGCAATTGAAAGAACTTATTAACCAACTGAAAGTAGGTAAAACCGTGGCTATGCTAGTCCAGCGTGAGAATGGGGCACGGTTTCTAGCCTTAAAAATTGAAGCAAATGCAAGGGAATGAAGCAAAAACTTACCTGACCGTGTATCATCGCGAGGGCTGTCATCTCTGTGATGAAATGACGGCGCTTTTGGCTGAATTTCAGGATGAACTGGATTTTGGCTTCGTGCTGGTTGACATCGATGCTGACGCTGCCTTGAAAGCGCGTTTTAATGCCGATGTCCCGGTGGTGGCATTAGGAGAGCGAATATTATTTCGGCATTTCCTAAACGAGGCGATTTTGAGGCAAGCATTACAGCATGGGTGAAGCTAACAAGCATATCCGCAACTTTTCAATCATTGCGCATATTGACCACGGCAAATCAACGCTTTCTGACCGTTTTATTCAGTATTGTGGCGGTCTGGATGATCGGGAAATGGAAGCACAGGTGCTGGATTCCATGGATTTGGAGCGTGAGCGTGGTATTACCATCAAGGCTCAAAGCGTATCCTTGGATTACAAGGCACGTAATGGCGAAACCTATCACCTGAATTTTATTGATACCCCAGGGCATGTGGACTTCTCGTATGAAGTTTCACGCTCACT
>CAZCJE010000107.1:0-1761 GCA_964498805.1 uncultured Thiothrix sp. | reverse complement strand
ATTCCGCCACCTGTTGGCGACCCTGACGCACCTCTTAAAGCCCTGATTATTGACTCATGGTTTGATAATTATTTGGGTGTTGTGGTACTGGTACGCGTAGTGGATGGCGAAATCCGCAAGAAAATGAAAATCCGTTTCATGTCAACCGGACGTGATTTTCAGGTTGAACGCGTGGGTGTATACACACCTAAAACCAAAGATTTAGATATATTACGCGCAGGCGAGGTGGGCTTTATGATTTCCGGTATTAAGGAAATCACCGCCGCAAAAGTGGGCGATACTATTACCGATGCGCAACGCCCTGCTAATACTGCCTTGGCCGGTTTTAAGGAAATCCAACCGCGCGTCTTTGCCGGTTTGTTCCCAATTGAATCCGATCAATACGAAAACCTGCGTGATGCACTGTCTAAACTTAAACTCAATGATTCCGCGCTCTTCTATGAACCGGAGACCTCGCAAGCCTTAGGTTTTGGTTTCCGCTGCGGTTTCTTGGGCATGTTGCACATGGAAATTGTGCAAGAGCGCTTGGAACGTGAATACAATTTAGACCTGATTTCCACTGCGCCGACGGTAATTTACGAAGTTGAACAAACTAGCGGCGAAACAACCTTTATTCACAGCCCTGCTGAAATGCCAGGGGTGAATAAAATCAAAGAAATCCGCGAGCCCATTATTATTGGCAATATTCTTGTCCCACAAGACTACGTGGGGAACGTGATTACGCTGTGTATTGAAAAACGTGGCGTGCAGAAGAATATGCAGTACATGGGTAATCAGGTTTCCCTAACCTTTGAATTACCGCTAGCGGAAGTGGTCATGGACTTTTTCGACCGTTTGAAGTCATGCAGTCGCGGCTATGCGTCATTTGACTATCAAATGGATCGTTTCGAACCGGCCCCTATGGTGCGCGTGGATATTTTGGTGAATGGCGAAAAAGTTGACGCTTTAGCGCTGATGATTCACCGCGATTTCGCGCAGTCACGCGGACGACAATTGGTCGAAAAAATGAAAGATCTGATTCCGCGTCAGATGTATGAAGTAGCGATTCAGGCGGCGATTGGTAGCAATATTATTGCTCGCAGTACCGTCAAAGCGATGCGCAAGGACGTTTTAGCCAAATGTTACGGTGGCGATGTCAGTCGTAAGCGTAAACTGCTGGAAAAACAGAAAGAAGGCAAAAAGCGCATGAAACAGGTTGGTAGTGTCGAAATCCCGCAGGAAGCATTCCTAGCTGTATTAAAAGTAAGCGACAAATAAAGAAAGTAAGGTTAACACATGGATTTTGATCTGGAATTTTGGCTGGTTACGGCAACAGCCATCTCAGGTATTATCTGGCTGGCTTATTGGTGGCTGAATCGCCATAAACCGCAAGACAAGGACAAGGAACCGATCATTGTTGAATACGCCCGTTCCTTTTTCCCGGTATTAATAGCGGTTTTAGTTTTACGCTCGTTTATCGCTGAACCTTTCCGTATTCCATCGGGCTCTATGTTACCCACCCTGGAAATTGGCGACTTTATTTTGGTTAATAAGTTTGCCTACGGTTTGCGGTTGCCGGTATTGCACAGCAAAATTCTGCCGATTGGTGAGCCAAAACGCGGCGATGTAATTGTATTTCGTTATCCTGAAGACCCTAAGGTCGATTACATCAAACGCTTGATTGGTGTGCCGGGTGATGTTATTGAATGGAATAATAAAACCTTGAAAATCAATGGAGTTGAGCTTGAGCGCAATCTGATTGGTGACTACAATGCACTGGAT
>CAZCJE010000106.1:0-9472 GCA_964498805.1 uncultured Thiothrix sp. | reverse complement strand
GCTGATTCGCGTCCATCGCTGCTACCAAGCGAACTAAGGTATCGCCGGTAATAAGGCTATCGGCGTCCAGCACCACCATGTAAGGATGACGTTTACCCCAGCGGCGGCAAAAGTCCATGACATTGCCGCTTTTCTTTTTTGTGCGGTGCTTGCGACGGCGGTAATGGATACGTTCAGTAGCCCCTAAATCGCGGCAAAGCGCTGACCAAGCGGCTTCTTCCCGTAGCCAGTTACTCGCATCATCAGAATCAGACAGGATATAGAACTCAAAATGCTGCAAGCGGCCTACCCGTTCTAAAGACTGGTAAATGCTTTTTAGACCCGCATAAACATAGGCAATATCTTCATTGTAAATCGGCAGCAAAATAGCGGTGGTATCCTGCATGTGCAGCTCAGGGAGGGGAGTCCCTGGCGCACTGGCAATACGGTACGGATCACCTTGCCGTAGGACTTTCAGCCCGGCTAAAGCCGTGGCAAATCCTAAGGCGAGCCAGAAAAACAGGATGGCAAATGGCAACAATACCAACAACTTCCAAAGAATAGCGAGTTGCTCGGGTAGATTAATCCCTAGCCAGAAAGTTGCTAGCAGGGTTAAGCCTGTAATGCCACTAAAGAACACTAACCGCCGCTGGTTCGCGGCGGCTTGCCAATGGTTAATCGGCGGTAGGTGTCCGTCCATTTAGCCTCAATGTTGGATGTGGAACTGACGCTGACGTAGCAAGCGTAAGCTAATAGCCTGTAAAGGGGCAACGCTAATACTGCTGCGTTCAAAACGCGGGCCGGTTTGATTACGGCTTTCCGGCTTGGAAATATCCGTTTCTGTTTCTATAGAAGCCGTTGCTTTAGCGGTTGGCTTTTGGGTTTGCGCGATAGTGTGTTCGAATGCCAATTCTTCCTGCAGGGTAGTAATGAATTTCTGAATCATTTCCTGCTCAGTATGAACATTCACACGTACCAGTTTCTGTGCCACGCATTCTAGTAAGCGTTCACGTTCTGCCTCAGGCAGATGATGCAATTTCAAATAATCGTTCGCTCGTTTTCTTGCCAGTGACAAGGTGTCGGTGCGACGTGATGAATCGGCTTGAGTGGATCCGAATAACCTGTTTGCTTGATGTACCATTGCTTTCTATTCTGTCTATTTGTAGGGGTATGGTTAATGTAATCAGGCAAATTTTATGCCAGTACTTTCCTCTGCTTTAGCGCTGCTGGGTATTGTACCCTTTAGTGTGCGGTGCACAAAGCTTGTGGAATCGGATAAGACCACGTTTCTGTGATTGGGTTTCCACCGTCTGTCAATTTTAAGTTCAATTCCATCGGTTCCTGACAATTCTGCGGATAAACCTGGGCGATAGCACGCCAACCCCCCGGTAAGTAGGGGTTTTCCTGAACCACAACTGGCTTAGTATCGATCTTGCCATTGTAAGTCAGTTCAGCTTTAGGCGGCTGTTTCAGTTTAGGTATATCCTTGAAATCAACAATAAAACGAATGCGCCCTTCGTGGCCAGGCAGTGAATCCACCGCCCGATTAGTTGCGTGTGTAGAAGCCACTTTCCCCAAGGTATGTTGGGGTGGTTCATCCGAACGCCAAGACAGACGGTAGTGTAAATGATTAAATTTCATCCCGGCATCGCTTTTCCAGTATGCCACGATATTGTCAAGTATGTCGGATTCTGTGTGCAAACGCAGCAATTGCACTTTGCCAGGCCCCCAATCTTCCAACGGTTCCACCCACACACTCGGGCGTGCATGATAACCAGCTTCCAAATCCTGATAATGATCGAAATTACGGTCACGTTGTAATAAACCAAAGCCCGATAGTTTAGGTATTGGGAAACTTTGCATATTGAAATAAGGCACTTCCATCAGCGGTTGCCATTGCCAATTTTTATCTTGCTGAACAAGCAAACCGTCAGAATCATGCACCTCAGGACGATAATCACCATATTGGTGCGGCGAATTTTCACCATGGAAGAACATGCTGGTGAGTGGCGCAACCCCAATCTCGGCGACGTCTTTGCGTGGATATAGCTGGGTTTCAATTTCAATAGTGGTGGTTTTGCCGGGCGTCAGCACAAAACGGCTTGCCCCAGTCAAAGAGGGTGTATCCATGAGAGCACACAAATTCATGTGTGTGGCATCGGCTGCGGGTTTTTCCAGCCAAAAACTGGTGTAATCCGGGAACTCTTCCTGACCTTCTAGTGAAGTATTAATAGCCAATCCACGCGATGACAGACCATAACGCTGATCTAGGGCTAAAGCGCGAAAATAACTGGCTCCTTGGAAGACCAAAGCCTCGGTATAGCTTGAGTCGGGGCCACCGAGCTTGCCGAGAATACGAAAGCCGGTAAAGCCCATTTTTGGCTCATCTTTTTCCAGTTCCAAAAATTTAACTTCTGTGTAATCAAAATAATCTTTTGAAAACTTAATGGGATGAGCGGTATTGTTTTCCCATGTAAATAATTCAATGGGTTGAATAAAATGCATGCCCGGATGCATAAACTCCAGCTGAAAAGGTAGCTTTTCTTTGCGCCAGAAGGTGTTTTTTTGCTGGAACTTGATGTGTTGATAGTGGTCGTAGGTAATTCTACCGGTATCGACTTGCATCATAGGGGTTTTAACATAAGGTTTTGTCGCACGCTCTTGCGCTAGCTGTTTGACATAGGCAAAACAGCCTGTTGGTTCTTCAGCATGTGCCGTTAAAGGCAAATAAAATACTGCTGAAAAGAATAATAAAAACAGGGAGAAAAGACTTGATTTCATGATGTCGGAGATCCGGAAAACGGCTAACAACCAGATGCAATAAGGATATGGCGCGCAGATTGTAGAGTAGATTTTAGTTAACGTACAGCATCAGACAATAACTTGGCACAGTTTGACGCTTGGTCGTATAGTGTGCACCCTTTAATAAACCTTAAGTATGGCTACTTACTGTCATCCCATTCAGGAAGTAACGTTAGAATGAATCGCGACATTTCCCTCGATGTTTTACGAGGTCTCATGCTGGTCATTATGGCCGCAGATCATTTTGGTGAACCCGTCTTCCAACATATTTACGAATTTGCCGGTTATGTTAGCGCGGCTGAAGGCTTTGTATTCCTCTCGGGCATGCTAGCTGCCATTGTGTATAGCCGTTATCACGCCAAAGGCGGTTATGTGCTGGAACAAAAAATGTGGCACCGGGTAGGCGTGATTTATCTTTATCACCTGAGCGTGTTATTGGCGGTTTTTGTCTTTACTATGCTCACTAAATTATCGGGCGCTGATTGGCATAGTTTTGCAACCGGCATGGAAGCAGAACCCGTGAGAGCCTTAATGTCTGGTATGGCATTGGTGTATCAGCCGTCGTTGCTGGATATTCTGCCTATGTATGTCATGTTGATGTTTCTGGCCCCGCTAGCGTTGCGTTTGATGATGAAATACAAGTTTTTGGGTATGGGTGTTGTCCTGTTAGGCAGCGTCGGTATTTGGGGACTTGCTCAAGTCGGAACCGGTCATAACCTCTTAAAACGACTACCTGACGCTTTCATGGTTAAATTCGGTGCATTTGACTGGCTAGCTTGGCAGCTTATTTTTGTACTTGGCATGATTATGGGTTGGCTACGGGTTGAAAATAGTACCAAAGATAAACTGGTGATTAAGGATTGGTTATTTGGCATCAGTTTGGCCATTGTAATTTATCTGTTTTTGCAGCGTCATGGTCATATCAACGGGCAGTTAATGCCATGGATGGCCTGGTTGCAAAAATATGACCATATTGGTCGTGATTACATGGGCTGGTTGCGCATTGTGAATTTCTTGGCGGTGTTGTATGTCATTGCTGGTTTAATCAGCTGGCAAAAACGTCATAACCTGTTTAGCTGGCTGAAAGTACCCGGTCGTTGGTTATCTTTTCTGGGACAACACTCGTTGCAAGTGTTTGCATACCATGTGGTGATATTGTACTGCTACATTCCGTTCCGTTGGGGCGACTTAGCATTGAGTGAAAACCAGAAATGGTGGGCATTATTGGTATTTCTGGCGAGTTTGACCCTGCCAGCGTGGGTGCATATGTATCACCAGCACATGCAAAAGGTTCACCGCAAGCGCGAAACCGTGGCCTTACCTATCGGCCGGTTGGAATACGCGCCAGCAGGAGCCTGAACAGCTTAGGTTAGAATTTGTAGCCTTTATGCAAGGCGACAATGCCGCCGGTCATATTGGTGTAAGACACCCGTTCAAAACCGGCGGCTTCCATCATACCTTTGAGGGTTTCCTGATCCGGGTGCATGCGGATAGATTCGGCCAGATAACGGTAGCTATCCGCATCATTGGCAATCAATTTGCCCATTAGCGGCAAAATCCTGAAGGAATACTGGTCATAAACGGGCGCTAAACCGGGTGCAACGGGTTTGGAAAATTCCAGTATCAGCAAACGTCCACCCGGTTTTAATACCCGGTACATGGAACGCAAAGCCGCATCTTTGTTGGTGACATTACGCAGGCCAAAAGCAATGGTAATAATGTCAAAGTGATTGTCTGCAAACGGCAGGCATTCCGCATTGGCCTGTACATAATTGACATTGCCACCAATCCCTAGATCAGTCAGACGTTCACGCCCATTCTCCAGCATAGAAGAATTAATGTCTGACAGGATGACTTCACCCTCTTCACCGACAATACGGGCGAATTTAGCTGCCAGATCCCCGGTGCCTCCGGCAAGGTCCAGCACTCGGTTGCCACGTTTAGCACCAGCGGCATCAATAGTGTAGCGTTTCCATAAACGGTGAATGCCTAATGACATTACATCGTTCATTATGTCGTATTTATCGGCTACCGCATGAAACACCCCCGCCACTCGTCTAGCTTTATCTTTAACGGGTACTTGTTGAAAACCGAAATGGGTGGTTTGTTCCTGTTCTGTCATAAGTCTTGTTCCAGATTAATCAAGCTGCCCATGATTGTAACAGGCAAACCTTATTTCATCATGGAGTTGGAAAATGAAAAAGCTGATCGTTGGGTTAGGGTTGACTATTTTGGCAATGCCAGCCGCACAAGTCTGGGCTGGTAGTTACAAACATATGACAGCGGATGATATTCGTACCCTGCAGGCTAATCAAAGCCGACCGGTGGTTAGGGTCAAATCGCATCGGGTAGAAACGATCTCCCCTGCAAATCAGAGCAAAGGTTTACCGTGCGCTTGTGATCTCTCCGCGCAACCCTATGTTGAGCCACCCGCTTATTCTTTTGAACCCGATGCATCAGCTGATGATATTGCCCCTATGCCATTTATAGGCGAACCGTTGACCATGTCTGTGGCTTATCCAGAACAAATGAGTAGTTGGCAACGTTCAGGTAAACTACATTCTCAGCCCAAAGCCTCAAAGACTGCTTCTGGCCCTCGACTCATGCATGCCTTTTTAGGCCCACAACCTAATCTCAAGCAGATTGTGGGTAATGCCCAATCCATGCCACCCGCCCTGTATTGGGTGTGAAATAGCCTTAAAACGGTAAAAAGATAAGTTGTGTCCAGTAAACAATTTCAGGCCGCCAGACCACTGCTACAAAGCCAGCCATAGCCAGCCATGGGCCAAAAGGCATAGGAACACTTTCATGGGTACGCTTGAGAATCATCCAGCCTATGCCAAAGATGGCACCAAAAGCAGAAGAGGCAAAAATGATAAAGGGTAGAATTTGCCAGCCTCCCCATGCACCTAAGGCAGCTAGTAGTTTAAAGTCACCGTGTCCCATGCCTTCTTTACCTGTCAGCAAGCGGAATAGGTGAAACACACTCCATAAACTTAAATAGCCACTAATGGCTCCTAAAACGGCCGAATCGATGGGGGCATACAAGCTGTCAAGATTCAGGAATAAGCCTGCCCACAATAGAGGGTAGGTCAGTACATCCGGGAGTAACATGGTCTGGGCATCAATCATGAACAGAGCAACCAGAATCCAGGTAAAACCCAGTAAGCCAAGCAATTCCAGGCTAAAACCGACCTTCCACGCCACCAACATAGAGAGTAAGGCAGTGCCTAATTCTACTAAGGGGTACTGAATGGAAATAGGGGTTTTACAGCCTATGCATTTACCTTTTAAAGCCAAATAGCTCACTAACGGAATATTTTCGATTGCCGTGATCTTATGGCCACACGTAGGGCATTGAGAACGGGGTACCACTAAATTGAAAGGTTGGGAAAGTTCCGTTTCTGTCGTGGGTTTGCCGAGTAGTTCATGGCAATCCCGCTTCCATTGTTGCTCTAGCATAATGGGCAAGCGGTAGATCACCACGTTCAGAAAGCTGCCAATCAAAAGTGAAAACAGCCCGGTAGTAACCAGCAGCCATGCGCGGCTGGCGCTTAATAAATAGATTAGGTCCATTGGTTTATTATTCTTGTTTTAAACGACTGAGCCAAGTTTGAAAATGGGTAAGTACATCGCAATAACCAGACCGCCGACAATGACACCTAGTACCGCCATAATCAGCGGCTCAATCTGTTTAGACAGTGTGTCAACTAGGTTATCGACCTGTTCTTCATAATAATCCGCTACTTTAGATAGCATTTCTTCCAAACGCCCGGACTCCTCGCCAATACGGGTCATTTGAATCAACATATTGGGAAATAACTGCGTAGTTTGCATGGCGGTATTTAATTGTACCCCGCGAGCCGTGTCTTCCTGCATACGCCGAGTGGCATTTTCGTAGACAATATTGCCGGTTGCTCCAGCAACAGAATCCATGGCTTCCACTAACGGTACACCGGCAGCAAACATAGTGGCGAGGGTACGGGCAAAACGCGCAATGGCTGATAAGTTCACAATATTGCCAACAATGGGTAGCTTAAGGGATAACTTATCCATAAACAGATCAAAGGCTTTGGAATGGCGTCGACCACTGGAATAAGCTTGGCCAATTAGAACTATACCGACAATAGGAATCCACCAATTGGCTTGTAGCCAGTCAGACAAGGAAATAACCCATAAGGTAAACGCTGGTAAATCCGCTCCAAAGCTACTGAATACTTCCTTAAATTGAGGAATAACCCAGATCAGCAAAATTGCTGATACCACCACTGCTGCGATAATAACAATGACAGGGTACATCAAGGCTTTCTTGACCTTGGCTTTTAACGATTCGCTTTTTTCCTTGTAAGTGGCGACTTTATCCAGCATCGCCTCAAGCGTACCTGCCTGTTCACCCGCTTTGACCAGATTCACAAACAGCTTGTCAAAGTATTTAGGATGACGCGACAGCGCGTGGCCTAGACTCGAACCGGCTTCAATATCATCGGTGAGCTTGCGGATCAAGTCGCGCATGGAAGGGTTTTCACCACTATTACCAATCATTTCCAGTGATTGCACCATCGGTACACCGGAACGCATCATAGTGGTTAACTGACGAGCAAACTGAGCAATATCACCCGCTTTGATAGCGGTTTTAAACAAGGGAGCAGGCTTACGATAAATCCTGCCTGGGTTAATACCTTTGCGACGCAGTTCGGCACGTAGCCAGTTAGGATTCACTGCCTGGGTTTCACCGCGTATTTTGACCCCATTACGGTTAATCCCCTCCCACACATATAATACTTGGTGAGAAGAGGACCCAGCACGAGGGGAGGGTTTGGTCGATACTTTACTGTGCTGCATAGTTATCTTCGGCATTATTGTTGTATGTAGTGTGGCGAGTTTAACACAGTGTGCAGCGACTAAGGGTTTTGCCTAGATAACTGGTGCTTGTCTAATCACCAGTAACGCGCTCCAGTTCCGCTAAGGATGTTGTCCCTTGTCGAACTTTGTTCAGACCCGAACGGCGTAAATCCAAAATACCTTCCTTGCGCGCTTGTTCAGCTAACTCTAGTGAGTTACAACCATTCATAACCATGCGCCCCATTTCTGCCGAAATAGGCATAACCTGATAAATACCTACCCGCCCTTTGTAGCCGCGTGAACATTCAGCACAACCGATAGGTTCGTAAATGGTCAGATTGCCCAATTCTTCACGTTGAAAGCCCAGACTGAGCAAAGTGTCATGTGGAACTTCTGCGATACGCTTACATTTTTCACACAAACGACGCGCCAAGCGTTGCGCAATAATTAAGTGAACCGAAGACGCAATATTGAAGGGCGGAACCCCCATGTTTAGCAAGCGAGTCAAGGTTTCGGGCGCGCTATTAGTATGCAAAGTCGATAGTACTAAGTGACCGGTTTGCGCCGCTTTAATCGCAATTTCAGCGGTTTCGAGGTCACGAATCTCCCCCACCATAATCACATCCGGGTCTTGACGCAGAAACGCACGTAAGGCATCCGCAAAGGTTAGACCCACTTTGGGGTTAACATTCACTTGATTAACACCTGGCATATTGATTTCAGCTGGGTCTTCGGCGGTGGAAATGTTTCTTTCCGGTGTATTTAAAATACCCAACCCGGTATACAAAGTAACGGTTTTACCGCTACCGGTAGGGCCTGTTACCAAAATCATGCCATCCGGTTTTTGCAGGGCTTTCATGAAATCCTGTTGTTGGCGAGGCTCAAAACCGAGTTTTTCCACCCCTAATGCGGCATTGGAGGAATCAAGAATACGCATAACCACTTTTTCACCGAATAAGGTCGGCAGAGTGTTCACACGGAAGTCGATCTTTTTTTGCTCAGCTGTGGTAAAGCGAATACGTCCATCCTGTGGGACCCGGCGCTCAGAAATATCCATGCGTGCGAGTACCTTGATACGGGATATTAATTGCTGGGCAAAGTCATTAGGTGGCGTAGCGACGACTTGTAAAATACCGTCGATACGGTAACGAATGCGTAGATTTTTCTCAAAGACTTCAACATGGATATCGGAAGCCTTGGATTTAATAGCGTGAGCAAGTAATTTGTCGACAAACTCCACTACCGAGGGGTCATCGCCCTCATTCTTAACCTTAAGGTCGCGGGTATCGAGTACAATTTCCTTAACCGCCGCTTCGGGAACAGGTGCGCTTGTTCCGCCACTGTTACTGCGTGGAGCAGGCACAACCGAGTTGCCACCTAAATCCTTTTCCGCTTGCAAATATCGCTGGAGTTTGTCGTATTCGACAAATACAGGCTCTGGAATCAAACCCGTAGCAAATTTTATATCATCAAGATTGGTCAGGAAGGTAGGATCAGCCAAGGCTACTATCAGACTTTTGCCTCGTTGATACAAAGGCAAAAGGTGTAACTTGCGCGTTTGTTCTAGTGTGAGCAGATTGGTTACTTTTGGCGGAATTTCGACCTGATCAATATCGACCATGCTCAGGCCATATTCCAGACTAGCTGCATACGCTACATCTTTAGCAGTCGCTAGACGCGAGTTAATAAGCCATTCCACTAGCGAAACTTTCTCGGAACGAGCCTTTTGTACCGCCGTACTGGCTTGTTCCTTATTGAGTACCTCCTGTACAACCAGTTGCCTAACGAGGCCAGGTAAGGGTATGGATGACGTCAGTGGAATCATGAATATGGCATTATTATTGCTGTT
>CAZCJE010000105.1:0-9484 GCA_964498805.1 uncultured Thiothrix sp. | reverse complement strand
ATAAAAAAAGAGGCAAGTAATTGCCTCTTTTTTTGTATTTGAGGTCAAGCTTTTAGATCAGGGCTGAGAGGCAACATGGAAACTATTAGCTTGATCGAATGCCACTTGACGGGCACTACCGTGATCAAATGCATTGGTAACCACAATCAGCAGAGCAGCCAGCAGAAGGCTCAGAGCAGGAAGAGTCCAGCGATTTTTTTTAAGATTCATAATAGTTAGCTCCTTGTTTTAGAATTATCGGTTATAGATTTTTTGCTATGCACTTTACCCATCGTGCCTGAATTCTGACTGACTTTTGTGGACAAAGTTCCTGCAAATTTTTTCAGGCTTGCCCAGCCACATGTCATACATCCCTCACTTAATCACCTGATTGTCAGATTCACGACAACAACCATTTTGAAAAATCGCTTATTTAACAGTTACTTGTCTATATGGCACATGCTTTGCAATACCCTTACAAACTGGCGGAAATAACGCCTATGCTGCAGTCAGGATAATGAGGTAGGCAAAGTATGGCCTTAACAAGGCGACTCATGGTGCTTGGACATGACACTGAGGACAACTTCATGGATACAGCAATCAAAGTTGCATTCGCATCCACCGACATGGAACACATCGATCAGCACTTTGGTGCTGCGGAGTCTTTCGCCATCTTTGCGGTAACACTCGACGATGTACAACTGATTGAAGCCACCCAGTTCGGCAAGCTGGAGATGGATGGTAACGAAGATAAGCTGGACGCGAAAATTAAGGCGCTTAACGGTTGTGTAGCGGTGTATTCCCAAGCGGTAGGCGCTTCGGCAGTGGCTAAATTGAAGGCTGCAAGTATCCAACCAATCAAAGTAAGCGCCGGAGCCGATATCCGTGAATTGCTTACAGCGTTACAGGATGAATTGCGTCAAGGCCCCAGTGCATGGCTGGCTCAGGCCATTAAACGTATGCAAGGCCCCAATACCAAACGCTTTGATAGCATGGAAGCGGAAGGGTGGGACGAATGATCGAAGAAACCGCCACCGTGGTCAAAGCCACCCCCGATTTTATTTGGGTTGAAGTAGCCACCCGTACTGCCTGTGCTAGCTGCGGGAGTAAAAGCGACTGCGCTACTTCCAGTATTTCCAAATTATTCGGCACACGTCGCCAACAATTGCGCTTTGCCAATTCCACCGCTTCTAAAGTAGGTGACAAAGTCATTATTGGTGTTGCGGATAAGGTGATGGTGAGTGCATCCGTCACCGCTTACTTATTGCCGGTCATTCTTATGCTTGGGGCTGCCATTATCGGTGATAGACAACACATGACCGATATACAGCAAGCCGGTGTGGCTTTACTGGGCTTATTGCTCGGCCTGTTTAGTGCTGCTGTCTTGACCAGTAACCAGCGTATGCAACGTTTCTTCCAACCCAAATTATTACGTAAGGCAGATAGCGTTTCTGTCTACCCTATCGAATTCAAACGTTTTCAAGGAGATACCCCATGAGCGAAGCAACCTTGTTGATTGCTGCGGATGACCCGGTGTTGAGTACCGAATTCGCCACTGAGATGTTGCGCCAGATGCGTGCCATGGACAGCTACGGCACTTACGATACCTATACTGCCGATAAAATCCTTGCGCCGTTTATTTTGACCAAGGCCATGAAACGCGAAATCCCGATTGTGGGTGACCCGGATGAAATCACCATTTCCCGCGTCAAAGCTTTCTACAATGCCATTGCTGCCTTGATTGAGAAAGAATGCGGTTTAATGGCAGTGCCAATGATTAACCTGTCACATGAAGGCTTTGGCCGCGCCATTATTACCGTGGGCAAATTGATTGTGGTCGACCGTACCTTGCGGGATGTGCATCGTTTTGGCTTTGAATCTTTATCCAAAATGAAGACCGAAGCCGACAAAATGCTTTCGGTTGCCTTAAATCTGATCGGTGAGCATTCCACTGTTGCCGGACTCTGACAGGAGACTGACATGGCCACGCCTGAAGAAATCAAATCCTTGCAAAAAGCCGTTAATAAAGCCAAACGCATTGCTACTGAACACGCTAGCCAATTGCATGATTTGGTAGAGGACAAACTACCTGCGGGCTATCAGGAATTACCAGCAATTGCACAAGCCACTTATGAAGCCTGTGTTGCTTGGGCAGAAGCCAATGCCAAATTACAAGCAGCCGAAGCCAATAGTTAGAGGAAACGAGCATGGACCCTATTACCGGCATTACACGCGGCGGCAAGGTTTGGACGCCTGCATTCATTACCACTTTAAACCAGAAAACCTGTATTGGTTGTGGTCGTTGCTACAAAGTTTGTCCACGCGATGTTTTCGAGTTGATTGAGCGCGATGAACTGGACTTAGAAGATGACGATAACGATTTTGAAGACGATGACAATACCATGGTCATGAATCTGAAAAATGTTATGGATTGCATCGGCTGTCAGTCCTGCGCCAAGGTCTGTCCGAAAAAATGCATGAGCCACTCGCCACAAGCAGCCCCAGCCTAATCCCAGTTTTCTTGTCATGCACTTGCTTGCTGTCATGGGCCAAGCAACACGATACCTGTTTGACGACCAAGACAGGTATCGCACTCCTACCCTGGCTTACAATATGTTGAGACAGGGCTTTTTCAGAATCGTCTTTAAACACCTTAACCCTCGTAGGGGCCAACATGTCGCGCTAAGCACTCAATTCAGGAGTTAAAACCATGTATGTCTGTGTGTGTCATGCCATTAATGACCGCCAAGTGAAACAAGCGGTACAAGAAGGCAAATGTTCAGTACGGGAATTGCGTGAACATTTCGGACATCCGCCAACTTGTTGTGGGAAATGCTTCAGTTGTATGCGTAGCCTGATTAACGAATGCCTGAATATTCAAGCCTCTGCTACATGGGAAACCTGTTTATGACATTGCCCTTAGCATTAACTCATTGGCTGCAGCAACAAGGGTTTGACTCCACCGATCTCAATAGCTGTATAGACAATAGCATGACGCCATTAATGGTTGCCGCCAAAGAGGGTAATTCAACTATCGTGGATGCTTTGCTTGCAGCGGGAGCGGATGTTAATCGCGTTAATGCAGATGGTAATGCTGCATTATGGTTTGCCTGTTTTAGCCAAGTTACGGCGATTATTGCCAGCCTGATTCAAAACGGTGCCTATCTTAATCATGCCAATGCCAGCGGTTCTACTTGCCTGATGTATGCCGCTTCCGCCGGACGTTTGCAGGCAGTTCAGCTGCTTGTTGAAGCGGGAGCCGATCTGAATGCGCACAATCCCGATGGCTTTACCGCACTTGATTTTGCCTCTACACTAGCGATTCTCAAATATTTGCGGGCATATTATGCAAAATTTAATCATTGAATCAGCCCTTTACACCGACTTGCCTGTTTTACAGGTTTTACTTGAATTCCTAGTACAAGATGGCGATACCGAAAGCGAACTTAAGGCTCAGCAAGCCAGTCTTGTCTCTTTGCTCTTACAACCTGAGTTAGGTGATATTCTGGTCGCACGGGATGAAGGTCAAATCGTAGGCATGGTCAGCGTGCTGTATAACTTTGCTACCGACCATAATAAAGCCGCTGCGCTGCTGGAAAATTTTGTGACTGACCCACGAGTCAGTGGACAAGGCGTTAAGTTTCAACTCATCCAAACGGCGGTCATGCATGCCAAACAACGTGGCTGTGCGCACATCAGCCTGATTACCGATGCCATCAAACGCGCCGTTGCCCTCAACAAATCTGACCAAGATACCCAAGCGGTTAAGATTGCAGGCCCAGTACCACTCAGCCAACTTCTGAATGACTAAACTAAAACCAAAGCTAAAGCAGTGCGCTAATAAGAGAATAAACACTGAATTAAGGCGGACGTTTTAGGGGAGCAATGTTGAAAGAAGCTCCCGCAAGATTCACTAGAATTTCAGACATTGACGGTGGTGGTTTCGCCATCAGCGTCGGTGATTTCGGCGTGGATGAGTTCACCGTCTGCGCCATAGGTATAAACATGCGCTAATTCGACATCGCCATACACCATCTTTTCAAACGATAGCAATTTGCCGTCACTGTTAAATAGGCCGCGAAAATAGGTATTGCGGTTACGAATTTCCTGTTCCTGCAATTCGGATACCAGTTTAAACGGGAGTTTCACACCGCTATAAGTGGTGAAATAACGGCAAATGGTGGTAGTGTCAGTCATGGTTTTTAGTCTGTGAGTTTTTCCACAAGGGCAGGTTTAATCTGAGCAATCCAAGTGGCCAAACGCTCATCCGTTAATAGGCTTTGGGAACGCTGATCAATGATTAAACCAACAAATTGGCCATCTATTACCGACGGTGAATGTTCAAAGGTATAGCCATCGGTACTCCATTGACCAACCACTTGCGCGCCCCCGGTTTTACACCAGTCGTATAAATGAATCAGCGAATGCACAAAACGATCCGGGTATTTTTCCTGATCACCCAAACCATACAGTGCAATGGTTTTGCCGCTTAAATCACGCCCCTGTAATTGCGGCATAAATTCTTCCCAGCAGCCCTCTAATACCTTGGTACTTTTGCCGGGAAGCTGATTAATACCATAGGTTGGTGTCCCCAAAATCAAAGCATCGTATTGCAGCATTTCATCCGCGCTGGCGCGATTAATATTGACGGGCTTAGCCGCCACATCACCGAGTAATTTGGCCATCTTTTTGGCCATTAAGCGCGTCGTACCAGAATCCGTACCAAAGAAAATACCGATTTTATTCATCGTGACTTACCCCGTGGCGCAGCTCATGCAGGTTTTCTTTTAACATCCGCCGATATTGTTCGGTGTAATAATCCACAGCGGCCGCTTCTTTTTCTGGGTTGCCATTGGTTTCCATAAAGTGGAAAGCGTTATAGCGCGCGGCTGCATACAGGATGGCGGCACTAATAAAATTAGGGGCCCATTCATTGCTCATGTCATTCGCCAGATTAACGAACTCATCCGCGACTTCGTGAAAATCCAGTTCTTGCATTATCTATCTCCTGTTATCAGTCGCTCGACATCAATCAAGCAGAAAAAGTGGGAGGAGCTGTTATTCCAACCCCTCCGCCTTCGCCCTCTCCTGCGTGTGCGATAACCAACCCTCACTTGCCTGAGGGAAACAATCAAATCGTTTTACATAGGGCTTGATATCCAGTAACGGGGTGCCATCAAGCATATCGACACCACTGACCGTTAAGATATTGCCTTCAATGCCGCGCAATTCCACCACCGTTAAACCCAATGGATTAGGCCGTGCGGGATGACGGATAGCAAATAAACCACGCGCGACATCATCCAGAAATGGTGTACGTACCAACTTAACCTCACCAGCGCGATGGAACCAATACAGCAAAATCAGGTGGGAAAAATCTGCCAAATCCTGCAAACCTTCCACATAAACGTCATCAATAATGACCTTGCCTTGTGCACCACCTGCGTATTGCCCTTGGATGGGCGCTTCTGGTTTATCCGCAAAGGGGGTATGAATCACCCCGATAGGCTTAAGCTGATTACACATAATGCTCAAACGGTATAACTCCGCTTTTCCCAGTCACGCAGAATTTTCAAATCCCGCGCCGGTAAATAATCATAAGCTTCCATCTGATCCCGTAACACGGCATCCGCTACTTCGGTCGGCACGCCTTTGTGATTAACCATCAGGAAGAACCACGCAAATGGGTAACCTATTTTGCGGTCAAGCGCATGAATAGCTTTAGCCAGTTCAGCCCCGTGTAACCGTACTGGCAGCGGAAATTCGGTGACTTTGGTGGTCAAAGTAGAAAGCGGGCGAATATTGTAATGACCAACTTTGTCCGCCCCTTGATAAGCCTGTAATAGCATTACCCAATATTGGCAGAAGGGTTCATCATGATGCCCGGCACTGCTGTTCTGCCAATCCTGCATAAAGCGCAACAAGTTTTGCACATGGCGACTATGCATATTCTGCTCAGCTAGCAGATCATCAATCCGATTCAAGTGCCGAAAACGATAATATGGATCCGTCACCGGTTTAGGTTCTGCGCGCGGAAAATCCACTGGGTCGAGAAACTCTTCAACATTATCAGGCATAAAATCAGGGTGAAAAAGTGGACGGTCTACCACTTCCTGCAATACTTCAATTTCCAGCTGCACAAAATCTTGCGGCCGGTCACCGGTAGGAGCCGTGAAATACAAAGTCGTGCCACTAATACGGGTGGCTAATAGGTTACGTTCGGCACAAATATCCAGTAACACTTCTACATCACCGCCGGATTCAGTTTCGGCCCAATTACGCAAGTGTTTGGCGACCGGACGCAACTCACTATCCACTACCCCACCAAAATGATGCCAACCGCCACGCTCCAGCACTTTGCTGAAGGTTAAATTCAAAGGAGCAAACAAAGTATTAATGCTGCCCAGCAATGCCTCATGCGATTCGCTGACAGTCAGTTCCGGGCATTGTGCAGTGAGTTTTTTTTCTTGCCAGTCGAATTCAGTCATTGGTATCCATCTCCCGAAGCCGCTGTCGAGCGACTTCCTTTACATCGGGGTCAGTATCGTAAATCAGCACTTCCAGCATGCGACGCGTAGCCCGTTCCGCGACTTGTAACCGCACCCCCCAGTCTGGGTCTTGCACTAAAGCATGCAAGGCTTCCGGCTGAATACGTTCGGCTACAATGCGGCGAATTTCCGGTTCAGCATCATTGAGCATTAAACCCAAACTTTCAGGCGGCAAACGGCGCGCTACTGTCATACGAACTTCGCGGTCATCATCACAAATCATACGGAACAAGCGGCCTGTAGGCATACGTCTGGCCACATATTTACGTACCAGATAATCGTGATCATTGGCTAGTTGTTCCAATTGCTCAGGCGGCAGCCGATCCGCAACCGTAATCCGTACCTCGCGATCCACATCGCCTACCAAACGGTATAACTCATCTTCAGGCAAGCGATAGGCTAAGACGCGACGCACCACTTCATCCGGGTCATTAATCAAATCCAGCAAGCGTTGCTGGGAGATGTAACGCGCCGCAATCGCCCGCCGTTCCCAGAACTCATCGCCGGTATAGTCTTTCGCCAGATCAGGATTTTCGCGGAAGAAGCGTTCTATCTGTCGCCCGCTCATGGCTTGTACACAAGCATCACCGGGTTTACAGCGCCCTTGTTCCAGCCGGTCAAGATGATGCGGACAAGCAGCACAATCACTCATCGTCCGCACTCAATTCAGCAATCACCACACCGCTAGCCAAGGCTAGACTGGGGGTAAAACATAAACAGTGATTACGGCTATCAACCAGATAAACATTGAAACCCTTGCCCTGTGCAGCCGGTTGTGGACCACAAACATCATCGTCCATACACCAGGTAAAATGCAGTTCCGGGAAGGTCGCCCGCAATGTTGTCAGATGACTATCTGCCAACCCCTGACGCTCGACTTCTGCCACAATGCTGGCAAGTTGTTCCTCTGTCATCATCCTTCAGCCTCCAGCAATTCATCGTCTTCATCATCACCGGCAAAACGCGCGCGGGCTTGCGCATCTTTACCCATAACCTTGCCTAACCAAGGTGGTGGCGTTACTAACGCGGTTTGCAATTTGTTCAGTAATTCACTGGTAGGCACAACCGTTGGTTGTTTAATCGGGTGTATGCCTTTTTTGACAATTTTAGCAGCAGCCGGACCACCGACTGAGGCAATGAATAAGACTTGGCAATCCAGAATCAAACTCGCCCGGTAAGCGTTTTTGTCTTCTTCCGCTTCATCGTCACCCACTTCGCGTACATCAATCAGGCGTTGTTCGGTTTGAGAGACTTGATAAACCAAAAAGCGCTCGCAAGAACCAAAATGTCCATTCAACAGTTCACCGCTATTAGAAGCGCACGCCACCCGAATAGAATCTGGCATATCGCCATCGGTATAAGGCTGTGGAGTCGGGATATCGCTCATGATCGGCTCCTCATAGGACAGGGGAAGTGGTCGCAGCGTGTTTGATTCTGCGACCTAGATTCAATCAGATGTATTCAATACAACCGTCTTCCATGCACACTTTCAAGCACTGTGGCTCGTCAAAAGTGCCTTCGCATTCGGTGCAGGTTTCTTCAACAATTTTGTATGCGCCTTTAAAAGGCTTGATGGATTTGGTTGGGCATTTAGGTTCGCAATCGCCGCAAGAAGTGCAAATATCGCGGTTGATTTTAAGTGCCATGACTAATCTCCTTGGTTATCAGCTTTAGAACTCAACACGATTACTCTGCGCGCTTAAAGCGCAAAGTGGTCGGAAATACAGGTGGGGGGCTAATCGGATCGATATACCAACGTGAACCGTCGGTCAGCTCAACCTCACCACCCCATTCTTCGGCAGTGTCTTTTTCCACGGAAGCAATGGTTTCTTCCATGTCTTTCTTGGCAACATAAAAGAGCAGGTTGCCGCTGTCATTCCGCCGGATCATCACGCTAGGCATAAGGGTTCTCCTTGGGTTAGTTCCGTTCTTCCCCCCCTTTCCCCAGCCCTTCCCCACAAGGGGGACAGGGAGTAAGAAGTAAGAAGGTTCGTGCCTCTTGTTCCCTCCACCCCTTGCGGGGGGAGGGTTAGGGAGGGGGGAAGTTCAGAGGGGAATCAAACCAACTATTAACGAACCAAGTCGTAGTTATAGTCGGTTGTACCCATGCCGCGAGTTTCTTCGTCCAAGCGTTCCAGCACTGCGTTGACCAAGGTGCGCAGCATGTACATAGCACCTTCGTAACCCAAGGTAGTGTCACGATGCATGTGGTGACGGTCGAAGATCGGGAAGCCGATACGGATTAACGGTACTTCGAACTCTTTACCTTTGTGCAGGGTGTCACGTTGGATGAATTTGCCGTAGCTGTTACCAATCATGAAGTCTGGCTTATTGGTGAACATCAATGAACGGAAGTGCCACAAGTCTTTACCGATGTGAACTTCACTGTTTTTACCGTAAGGAGACGCTGCCAGCAGTGCTTCGACTTCTTTTTTCCAACGTTTGTTGGCGTGGTTACACAGGACATGAATTGGTTCAGCACCCACTTCCAGCAAGAATTTGGTCATGCCGAGTACGAAGTCAGCATCACCGTACAGACCGAATTTTTTACCGTGCAACCAGGCGTGGGAGTCGGTCATCATGTCGACCAAGCGACCACGTTCCAGCAACAATTTGTCGGAAATCGCTTTGCCTGTCACTTCAGAAACCTTCATCAGGAATTCGTCAGTCCAGTCCAGACCCATTGGGATGTTGATTTTCGGCGCGGCGTGTTTCCAAGTGTTTTGTACAAACTTCTTGGTTTTTTCTAACTGCCACGGTTGCAGTAACAACGTGTCGTAAGCGTTAGGCGCGTCTTTCACTTCATCAATGGTTGTGCCACCTTCGTACAGACGGAATTTACCATCGGCTGGGGTATCCAGCACTTCGGTTGGGTCACACAGCAAGGTAGCATCTACGTCCATGTCAGCCATCATGCGTTTGATGACACGGTAGTTGCCAAGGTAAGTTTCAAAGCC
>CAZCJE010000104.1:3396-9561 GCA_964498805.1 uncultured Thiothrix sp. | reverse complement strand
GGGTTTAGGTATTATCAAGCCAGTCTTTAATAAGGGCGGGTATATAAAGTTCATTTTGTGCGCGTGAGGTGCCTGTGTAGATATGGCTAATCGTTTGGGCATAGTTGCGATTAATCGTACCCGCGTTATTGATCACATCATTGAACAAACACACGCGCTCAAACTCTATATTTCTACAATCCCAAACCCGCCTGATTTGGTAAGTCTTAGCCTGCGGTGGCTCGGTAGCAGCACGTAAAAACTCCGCCAAACTGAGTTTATTCAGGCGTCCTGATTGAATCCATTGGTCAATGTCGTCAATCGTGGGTTCTGTCTGGCGCTTTCTATCAATAAACCCTAACCAAGAGTCGGCCCCATAAAACTCATAATGGCTGGGCTTTTTAGTACCGTAGAAAAAATCAATCGCTTCTTTTATTAGCCAATCAAATTCATTCTTATAGGATTGCAGAATATGGCAGGAGCCATTGCGCAGGTATAGCGTATAGGCAAGCCAGAACACTGACCAATAGCTGTAGGCCAATATAAAACAAGGTTTTTCTGGAAACGTAAATTGTTTATAAACTTCAATCTGTGTGCGTTTGGTATTATTGCCTAGGAATTCCGCTTCTGGCGCGATCGGGTGGCGCAGCATGAGTTTATTATAAAAGCCCGCCATGTTTTCCCCAATCCGTACCGAACGGGTTAGGGTATTGCTGTTTAAGGTTGAGGGTAAATGATGCGGTTTGTCGAGACCTTGTAACGCTTGATAATAATCGCCAAAAGTTAATACCGGCTTGGCGGTTTGTTGGAGAATTTGCAGGGTAGCGGGTGATAAGTTATGCGATTCATCAACAATAATATGGCTACACTCGCGCACAATTCCCATGCCGCTTAAGGCCAGTGCTTTAATAAGGTGATAATTGCGCAGAGGTAATAAAATGCCGCCTTGCGGAATACAAACCAATTCCCACATACGTTTGGCAACCACTAATAGGGCTTGCTGCTTAAGAGGCGTTAGAAAGCGAACATAACGTTCTGGAATATGTTTGGTGGTCATGATCGGGTCGGTGGAATAACAAAAGTTTTCCACTACTTGGCGGGCGTCTTTAATAATTCTACCGCGTCGATAGTCGCCAATATCAAAACACTCGAGTTTATCCGCTAATTGCTCATCGGAAAAAATACGTTGGCCTGAATTATTGTATTGCTTGCCATAGCGGTCACTGATATTTCTGACCGTTCCCAGCAGTTTATTTCTAATCAGGAAATTGACCGTGCCTGCAAAGGTATCGACTTGCGCCCCTGTGAGTTTCTGTCTTAATGCCTGTGCTTGTTCCCAAGTTTCGGTCAGAAACAGCGGTTTGTCTTTACTCAGTTCATCCGCTAAAAACGAGATGATTTTGGTTTTGCCACTCCCGGCATAACCTTGGACGCTAACCGATTCGCTTTTATCCGCTAATATAATACTGACCAGCCGTTCTTGGTCTTTTGATACCACAAGGGTTTTAGGGCTGGTTTTATTTAATAAGCGGCTGGCGAAAAAGACGGGTTGTTCACGGTTTTTAAATTCCCAGTCCCATACCCATTGATTATCCCATTTTAAATAGTTTCTGGCTTGAATTTGTTCCGTGGTCATGAGTTGAATCGGTACTTTTTCAAGCAATGCCTTACCAGCTAAAATTTGCTCGGGTTTTAGGGTGTGGATTAATTCTTGTTGCAAGGCTTGGCTGGAAGGGTGCTCAATAAAACGCGCGAGAAGGCGTTCAGCACGCGAGATAAACGCTTCATTAGACTGACCGGCTTGGTATAAGGACGGTATTCCATAAATTAATACCAATGCAGCCAGCTCCGGTGGGCTTAAGCGTTGGATGACAACCGCCAAGTCGTTAGGCGATTGGCTTAATTGCTCAAGCGTGGCATGAGTAATAGGAATGTATAACATGCTTTTTAAATCTTCGAGTTTGCGCTAACCATGGCCCATGATAGCACCGTTACCCCACCCTAAGTGTGCTGATGGTGAACCGGTTTAGAGTCGGTGTTAGAATGCGGCATTTATGACGGGTTTATTACGGGTTTGTCATGACAGCAACCCGTCTGGCATGTTTAATCGGAGTTTGAGATGTTCAAAGTAGGTTTTGTGGGTTGGCGTGGCATGGTCGGTTCCGTGTTGATGGAACGTATGCAGGCCGAGAATGATTTCCAGGGGTTTGAGCCAGTTTTCTTCACCACTTCCCAAGCAGGTAAACCCGGCCCTGACGTTGGCATGGGTGCGCAGCCGCTGGAAGATGCTATGAACATCGATAAGCTGTCTGAAATGGATATTATTGTCTCCTGTCAGGGCGGCGATTACACCACGGCGGTGTATGACAAATTACGGGCGCAATGGAATGGCTACTGGATTGATGCCGCTTCCACATTGCGTATGAAAGATGATGCGATTATTGTCCTCGACCCGGTTAACCGTCAGGTCATTGATGCAGGCTTGAAAAAAGGCATCAAAAACTACATTGGCGGCAACTGCACCGTGTCTTTAATGCTGATGGCACTCGGTGGCTTGTTTGAAAAAGGCTTGGTCGAGTGGATTACGTCCATGACTTATCAGGCCGCATCCGGGGCAGGCGCGAAAAACATGCGCGAACTGCTGACCCAAATGGGTGAGCTGAATGCCGAAGTGAATGATCTGCTGGCCAATCCAGCTTCTGCCATTTTGGACATTGACCGCAAAGTGACCGCGAAATTGAATGATGGCACCTTGTCTACCGATAACTTTGGCGCACCTTTAGCAGGCAGCCTGATTCCGTGGATTGATAAAGCTTGGGAAAACGGCCAGACCAAAGAAGAATGGAAAGGCATTGCCGAAACCAACAAGATTCTGGGTAAAGTCGAAGGCAATATCATCCCCGTCGATGGCCAATGCGTGCGTATTGGCGCAATGCGCTGCCATTCGCAAGGTTTCACCATCAAGCTGAAACAGGATCTGCCCCTGTCTGAAATCGAAAATATCATTGCCAGCCACAATGAATGGGTCAAAGTCATTCCCAATGACAAAGCCTCTACTTTAGCAGGGCTGACCCCGGTGCAAGCTTCCGGTACGCTGACTATTCCGGTAGGCCGTATCCGCAAAATGAACATTGGCCCTGAATACATCACCGCCTTTACCGTTGGTGACCAATTGCTGTGGGGTGCGGCTGAACCGGTGCGCCGTATGCTGAAAATCGCCCTGTCTTATATCGGCTAAACGCCGCTCTTACCCGCAACTGCCGTCGGTTGCGGGTCATTCCCGCCTTTAAACTTCTGCCGCCGCCGCTTTGAGCGTTTGCCTATAGCTTGCCAGTTGGCCTTCATCCATTTTAATCACGCGTTCCGCTACCTGAAAATAATGGTCATCGTGAGTAACAGCAATAATGGTTTTGCCCGCCGCTTTTAATTCCTGCAATAAGGTTTGGTAAAAATACTCGCGGAAGTTTGGGTCTTGATCAGCGGCAAATTCATCCAACACCAAAATCGGTTTGTCTTCGAGAACAGCGGCAATAAAAGCCAAACGCTTGCGTTGTCCAGTCGATAGATTCGTGGTGGTAAAGCCGCCATTTTGCCACTGTACCTTGTGTTGCAATTGCATTTTCTCCAGCCAATACGCCACTTGCGCAGGATCAAGCGTTTCCAGTCCATACAATTTGTCGAACAGGTGAAAATCGGTGAATACGGTGCTGAATAATTCGCGGTACGCTTGCTGATTGTCCGCTTGAATGCGTTGCTCATCGACCTGAATGGTGCCGCTTGAGGGGTAATACAGCCCTGTGAGCAATTTCAAAAAGGTCGATTTACCGCTGCCATTGCCGCCAATAATGAACACCAATTCACCAGCGTGGAAGGTTTGCTGTAACGGGCCTATGGTAAAGCTGTCGCCATTGCCATTGGGGTAAGTAAAGCTAATATCGTCCAGCACAATGCGCTGAAAATCGGTCGGTAACGGCGTGGCTTGTTCATTGGCCTGATCCGGCGTGGCCTGATTCATTAAGGCTTCCAGTTGGTGTAAGTCGTCAATTGCCAGCGTAATGCGGTTTAGTAAGGGCAGCGAGTTCACCAAAATGCTAATAGGCCCGGTCATAAATAATAAGGTGGCGGTAATTTTGAAAATATTGCCGGTTTGGGTGGGGTCAAAATTGGGGATAATAAATAATAGCAGCGGCATAATGGCGTAAATAAACACGCGCCCAAAGCCCCACATTTTCACTTCCTGACGCCCGGCTTCAATGCGGGTGGCTTTAGCTAATTGCGAACTAACGCTAATGTCTTGGATGATGGCAGCATTTTTGAGCCGATTAAGGCGGATTTCCTTAAAGCCCTGTAGCAAATGCGCAAGCAAGGCAAACGCTTGTTGTTCTTGTTGTTTCCCAACCAATAATTCCTGCTTAATCCAATGCGATTGCGCCATAAATAGCATCATACCTGCCGCAATTGCCGCCACCATCAGCAGAAAACTTAACGGCGAGATAAAAGCCAGATACAGCAAGGCAAATACCAACAAAATAGAGACTTGGGCCGCGCTGGTAATTTGCGGAATCGCTTGCGATAACAGCGCATTATTCTGGGTCAGCTGGGCATGTAAATCATGCTGGCCAAGGCTTTCCATAAAAGACAATTCCACTTGCCGAATCTTGTTCACCAAGCGCAAACGATTGTTATGCAGAGCACTTTCAATCGCGACAATGGCTTGAGCAAACGCAAACCACTGGCCGTACAGAAATAGCAAAAAGGCTAATAGATACAGAATGAAAAACTGGGTTAGGTCTTCGCCTTTGGCAACCTGATCCGCAGCATGATTGACAATGGTCAATAACAGGCCATTAGCGACGCCGGAAATGAGCGCCATGACTAAAATTTGCTGGTAGGATTCGGTAGATTCCTGGTCAATAAATGTCAGTAGCTTCATTGGGAAAGCATCATCCTTTGGCTGGGTTTAGCAGACTGTTTCAATACACGGCTTGCGGCATTTTGTCTAACCGCATGGGTTGTAGGTTAGGGTTGGCCAATAGGTTAAACCGTGATGAGCAAATCGGTAGAGGCTTTATGTTAAGAAATGTTAAAGACCCTTCATGGGGGTAGGTTTTGATGGTAAATTTCGACACGCTTTCTGGTAAACCCAACCTTACGACAGCGTATTAAGTCGACCCATTTATTAATCGGTCAGTATTTTTGTAGGGAGCTTGGTTTTTTCATGCACATTATTGTTATCGCCCTCATTTTCCTGTCATTAGGCTATGCCCTGACATGGGCTTGGAATCAGCCTAAAGACAAATTACAGGCGATGTTAAGCGAAATAACCACGCCTTTTGTTGCAGAGAAATTGCCCGATATGGCGACTCCGCTGAAGCAATGGGCACAAGCGTCTTTAGGACAGGAAAGCGTGCTGCAAACTTGGTTATTAAATCTGCCCGATGAAGGCTTGCAAGCCCTCGGCGAGAAAATAGCGGAGTTTGCGCATGACATGGAAGTGGATTTAGATTGGCTGCTGAAGCCGGAAGCGGAAACGAATCCGATGGCTAAACAGGCAGCCGAAGAGATGGTGATTGATTACTGCAAATTGTGCTTAAAGGCGGTGCAACAGCAACGTCACCTAGGTTAAGTGCAAGTGCTGTTACCCATGAGGCGTTAGGGTGGGTCATAAACAAGGGCTGAAGCGTCTATTTGCTTTATATCCCGCTTGTACCGGATTGGCTGCGAAGGCTAGGGCTACGTGGCGCAGTTTGTGCTGCCCTTGAGCCATATCCATAGCTATCTGGGAGGGAATTTAACCGTGTTCACTGCGTTGGAGGTTTCGCAAGGGCTAGTGAATATAGCCTGCTGCCGCTGGCTTGGGCCCTTGCGCTTTTTGTCTGTTAATCAAGCAGGCGGGTGGTTTTAACCCCATGTTATTCGCGGTAGCGGCAAAGCTAACGCGATACAGATACGGTTAAGGGTTTTCGGCAGTATGGGGGAATTGTTTAATAAAGCGTATGAGTTCATCTAGGCCAAAAGGTTTACTTAAATAACCATTCATACCAGCAGCCATGCACAGTTTGCGCGTATCCTCCAAAGCATGCGCAGTCACAGCAATAATCGGCAAGTGCTTAAAACCGGCCGCGCGGATTTGCCGGGTGGTTTCATAGCCATCCATACGCGGCATACTCACATCCATCATGACCA
>CAZCJE010000104.1:0-3296 GCA_964498805.1 uncultured Thiothrix sp. | reverse complement strand
TGCCGGGTGGTTTCATAGCCATCCATACGCGGCATACTCACATCCATCATGACCAAATCAAACGGCTGTTGTTGTACCTGTTGAAAGGCTTCATAACCATCCGTTGCTAAGGTGACAGCAGCACCTAACTTTTCCAGCAATTGCTTGCCCATAAAGCAGTTAATTTCATCATCATCCACCAATAAAACGCGCAAACCATGAGCAAATGCTTGCACCGGGGTAATAGGCGCTTTGCAGGGGTAGGAAACGGTGGTCGCCGCTAGGGGTAATACCGGCAAGTTTAGGCTGAAATGAAAACAGCTGCCTTGGCCGGGCGTGCTTTCCAATTCTAAGCTACTGCCCATTAAGCTCACCAATTTTGAGCTTAATGCCAGCCCAACACCTGAGCCGCCATATTGCCGTGAAATAGAGGGGTCGCCTTGGGAAAACGGTACAAATAGCACTTGTTGGGTGGCCGGGTTAATCCCAATACCACTGTCATGAATAGCAAAATGCAGATGATAGGTTTGGTTAAACTCCATACTCGCCCGCACCCGCAAGGTCACGCTGCCTTTTGCCGTGAACTTAATCGCATTATCCAGCAGATTGACCAGCACTTGGGATAAGCGCATGGCATCCCCTAGTAATAAACAGTCAGTTGGCAGATTATGCGTAATACTCAGGCTGAGTCCTTTCATTTGCGCACTAAGGCTAAATAGTTGGTGTAATTTTTTAAGTTCGCTAACCGGATGAAAAGGCGCAATCGCTAATTCCAGCCGCCCAGCTTCAATACGGGATAAATCCAAAATATTATTCACCAGACTGAGCACATGTTGCGAAGAGGTGGCCAGTTTACTCAGATACTGATGCTGCTCAGGGGATAAGACAGTCTGTTGCAATAAATCCGCTGCGCCAATGACAGCATGCAAGGGGGTACGCAATTCATGGCTCATAATAGTCAGGAATTCATCCTTGGTATTATTGATAGCTTCGGCGCGTTCTTTTTGTTCGCGTAATAGCCGCGTGCGTTCGCCCTGTGCGTAGGACAATAACAGCAATGCTAGTAGCACACTGGATTGGGCAAGATAGGCAGTATTGCGGTTATAAGTTAGCCCCCAGCCCGCTTGCATAAGAGCATAAGGAATTAACCCTATAATCAGGATCATAGCGGCTGCATAAGCGTGTTGCGTAGGGCGATGGCCACGTATAGCGGTTACACTAATCAGAATTACCACGCACGGCATCAAGCCAAGAACACAACTAAAAATAAAGGCTTCGGCATTCTCAATCAGGCCTATGAAGGGAAGCAGACCTAAGGCTAGGTAAATAACCACCCGCGACAACTTATCCATAATGACGCTGACACCTTCATTGACATACATCCAGTAATAAAAGGCACTGACCAAAACCAGTAACAAAGGGGCAGCGTAAAAATAGTTATCGGTATTATTAATCCAAGCTAGGGAGGGAAACAGATTGCTATCGCGGATAAAGGTCAGGTTCACAAATACAATGAAACTCACCAAACGTAGATAAGCGTATTCACGCACACTAAAAAATAGCAGCAGATTATAAATACCCAGTACCGTCATGCCTGCAAATAAGGCAGCAAAAATGACTGCTTGTTGATTGCTGGTGGTAATCAACTGTTCTGCACTCATAAGTTTAAGCGGTAAGCTTAGTAGGGCTCCGGCATTAGTCACCCGCACATAAATCGTTATCGTCTCCTGCGGGGCTAGTAACAGTCGATAAGCCGGTAAACGGTAATTCTCCAGTGGTGTCAAAGTGCTTTTAGTAGGGGATGGCAGGCTAAACATGTTGACTGAGCCGCCAATAGGTTGGTCGAGCAGCAAAAACCAATCTTGTACTTCAGGTGTATACAGTTGGAAACGTACCCACCAAGCCGAATCGGTATGACCAATATAAGGCGTTTCCCCATTGGTGGGTTTAAACTGGTTGTCATATTTCGGTTGTATGACTTGTTGTAAATCTAATTGCTGTGAAGCGTCTTCGAGCAATTCTAGATAAGGGGCTAATTCAATCGGTGCACTTGGTTGCGAAGGTGGCGTTAATAGCGGTAAGGCGGCATAAAGTGACGAAGAAAAAGTCAATACTGATAGCACTATCAGCCATTTAAGCCAGCAAGTGCTTATTCCTAAAGAGCGATTGCGATTTGCTAATGAACAATGGGCCATAAAATGCTTGATAAATGGCCATTAAGGGTGCAGGTAAAATAGGGTAACTGAAAGCAATGTAAAATCCTGACTATGTTTATTAGAGTATCATTAGATAGCGCGTTTACCATTAAACAGTATTGCCTGAGTATAAGCTTACCCTCTATTAAATGCCATGAAGAAAATAGATTAGGTATGGGTTAAAAGGTTTCTATTTTGTCATAAGCGGTTAAAGGTAAACAGTAGCATTCAGACAAAATGACTTTGTGGTCTGTTTTAACCGAAAAAATAGTCTTGTGTGGTAAAAAGAAGGGTTAAAAATCAGAATAAACAGGAGTAATATGCTTAGTCTGGAAAAATATACGTTAAAGCATCAACCAGTAGTCCGCTATTTAGAGGTATACCCAGAGCAACTGAACTATGTTTATCCTATTCAGGAAATTCTAGCCGCACCTGAACAGGGTTGTAATCATCATATTATTAAAAGGGGTACATCTATAATAGGTTTTTTTAGTATTGATACCGCCTATAGTGCGCGCTATTCATTTGCCTCTCCTGCGGCATTGGGTTTAAGAAATTTTTTTCTTGACCGTCATTATCAGGGTAAAGGTTTAGGGGCTATGAGCTTAGCCGCATTACCCGGTTATCTGGCAGCGCAATATGCCGCTTGGCAACGGATTTATTTAACGGTTAATTGTAAAAATACCGGCGCTTATAAACTTTATCAACGCGCTGGGTTTAAAAATAGTGGTGAACTTTATTATGGTGGCAGTTCTGGGCCGCAATATATTATGTGTCGGTCATTTTAAGCACTGTACAACAGTTTTGGTATGGCTAGCAGGATTGGAATGTTAAGAATTGTTAACGCCCGGTAGAATATTTAAGCAGTTGTGTGGTAGTTTTTCCCATAAATCAGCGTTGTAGCCATCCAATAAGCTCTTTGTCATTAGCCTCCTTTAGACTATGCGGCCTCATTCCCGTTTGCGTGCACTGCAGCGGCAGGCACACCAGTGGCATAAAGTTGGAAATATACCCGCATTTGTTACGCTGATTAAAGGAAACCCCTAGTCATAACTGGCTTAGCAGCAAGCCGGGAGTAAGCATGTCCAATTTTGAACTTTCTGTGTTGTTCTTTTTGCAGCT
>CAZCJE010000103.1:0-9836 GCA_964498805.1 uncultured Thiothrix sp. | reverse complement strand
GCTTGTGGAGAGGGTGCGTTAAGTGCCTCGATGAAGCAAGAACCCACCGAAGGGGAGAAGCCTTACGGCTTAGCTCCCGTAGGAATCCCCTTCCTTTAGGGAGGGGAGGATGTCAATTTTTCTCGCCCGGACAAGGGTCAAATGCGCAATTATTGGCACTATTGCGGCTAACAAAACTGCCATCCGGGCATTGTTTAGCTTCCATGGTACACATTCTGACCTCAGTGGACGGGCAGGCATCAAATTCACAATTCTTTTCTGCATTGCGGCCGACAGAACTGCCATCCGGGCAAATCTTAGCTTCCTTGGTACAAGCTTTAATCACCGCAGACGGGGCAGGGGCTGCACTGCTATTAGGATTATCAACTTTAGAACCACCAGAACAGGCGGCTAATACCAACGTTATGGACAATGTCATGAAAAGGGTGCGTAAGTGCATTGTTTTAATCCTTAAGGAAGTTTTTCTAAATTGGCATAGCCTAACACTAACCATTTGCTACCGGCGGTTTTGAAATTCACCTGTACCCGCGAATGCGCCCCCTCGCCTTCTGAGCCGGTGATTACACCTTCACCGAATTTGGCATGACGCACGCGCTGACCCAGCCGGTAGCCGGTTTCGGCTTGGGCATATTGGCTGGCAATCCGCGCGGCGGGAGCCTTTGCCGTTACTGGCGTTGAAGTCACCGCTGGTTGGCCATAACCACGGAAGCTACTGGTTTTATAGGTTTTGACCTTAGGGCGTATTTCTTCCACCAACTCTTCGGGCAATTCGCGTATAAAGCGTGACGGTGGATTAAAGCGAGTCTGACCGTGTAACTGGCGCTGTTCGGCATAGGTTAGAATCAATTCCTGTTCAGCACGGGTAATACCGACATAACACAGGCGGCGTTCTTCTTCCAAACGCGCCGGGTCATCCGCTGACATTTGATGCGGGAATAAGCCTTCTTCCATACCACACAGAAATACCAGCGGGAATTCCAAACCCTTAGCCGAATGCAGCGTCATCATCTGCACACAATCCTCCCCAGCTTCGCCTTGGCCTTCCCCGGCTTCTAACGCCGCATAGGATAAGAACGCGGAAAGAATATCCATCTCCGGCATATCATCGGTTGGCACATAGGTATAACCATGCGCAGCGGTGACCAATTCATTTAGGTTGTCGACCCGCGCCTGACCTTGTTCGCCTTTTTCCTTGGCCAGAAAATGCGGCTTTAACCCGGCTAGGTCAATCACGATTTCGACCTGTTCACGCAAAGGCAAGGGCTGAATATCCGCACTCATGCGCTTAATCAGCTGCACAAAAGCCAAAATACTATTCGCAGCACGCGGAGTTAATTCACCAATCTGGGCGGCACTGCTAGCCGCTTCCCATAAGGATGTACCGGTAGCACGCGCTTGCGTGCGCAAAATATCCACAGAACGTTCGCCAATTCCACGCGGCGGATGATTGACAATGCGTTCAAACGAGGCGTCATCTTGACGATTCGCGGTCAAACGCAAATACGCCAATGCATCCTTGATTTCTGCGCGTTCAAAGAAGCGCAACCCGCCGTAAACGCGGTAGGGAATACGGTTTTCATTCAAGGTGGTTTCAAACACGCGCGATTGCGCATTGGAGCGGTATAAAATCGCCGCTTGTTGACGTTTGCCGCCTTGTTCAAGCCAGCTTTGAATGCGTGCGGCAACAAAACGCGCTTCATCAAACTCATTAAACGCCGCATACAGTTTGATGCGCTCGCCTTCATGCCCTTCGGTCCACAGTTTTTTACCCAAACGCCCGCGATTATGATCAATCAGCGCATTAGCGGCATTGAGGATATTGGCGGTGGAACGGTAATTTTGTTCAAGGCGTATGGTTTCGCAGGTCGGGAAATGGCGGGTGAAATTGCGAATATTCTCAATCTTCGCCCCACGCCAGCCATAAATTGACTGGTCATCATCGCCCACTGCAAAGACGGGATTCTGCTCACCTGCAAGCAGACGTAACCAAGCGTATTGCAGGGCATTGGTATCCTGAAACTCATCCACCAGAATATGGCGGAAACGGCGGCGGTAATGTTGCTGCAATTCGGCATTATCGCGCAGCAATTCCAGCGAACGCAGCAGTAATTCGGCAAAATCCACCACACCATTGCGCTGGCAGGCGTCTTCATAGGCGCTATAAATGCGTATCATCTGGCGCAAGGCATAATCACCGCGATCCTCAATATGCTGCGGGCGCGAGCCTTCATCCTTACGCGCATTGATAAACCCGGCAATCGAGCGCGGTGGATATTGGGTATCATCCAACTCCAAGGCTTTGAGCACGCGCTTGATTAAACGCAGCTGATCTTCCGAATCGAGAATCTGGAAAGTTTGCGGCAAACCGGCCTGTTGCCAATGCAAACGCAATAACCGATGCGCCAGCCCGTGGAACGTGCCTACCCACATCCCGCCGCTTGGTACCTCCAGCAAGTCCTGAATACGCCCGCGCATTTCATTGGCGGCTTTATTGGTAAAGGTCACCGCCAGCACACTTAAGGGTGAAATGCCTTCGACATCAATCAGCCAGGCAATGCGGTGTACCAGCACGCGGGTTTTGCCACTGCCTGCCCCCGCCAATACCAGAATAGGCTTAGGGGGCGCAGAAACGGCCAGACGTTGCTGGGTATTGAGAGGGTTGAGTATCGGTGATATATCCATAAAGTAATTGTAACGGAAAACCATATTTGTAGGAGCAATTGCGGGAATTAACCCAGCAATTCGCTCATCGAAGAAGGAATGATTATGCAAATTTGGGTTGATGCAGATGCCTGCCCCAATGTGATTAAAGATATTTTATTTCGTGCCGCCGAACGCGCCAAAGTCAGCGTTACTTTGGTCGCCAATCAGCCTTTGCGTACCCCGCCTTCGCTGTATATCAAAACCTGTCAGGTCAGTGCGGGGTTTGATGTGGCGGATAATTACATTGCCCAACAGGTACAAGCGGGGGATTTGGTGATTACTGCGGATATTCCCCTAGCCGCGCAGGTAATTGAACGCAAGGGCCATGCTTTAAATCCACGCGGTGAACTTTATACCGTCGACAATATTCGCCAACGTCTAGGCATGCGCAATTTCATGGAAGAGTTGCGCAATAGCGGGGTGATGACTGGCGGCCCGGCTAGCCTTAATCACAGCGACCGCCAAGCCTTTGCCAATCAACTTGACCGCTTTCTCAGTCGTTATGCCAAAGCGAAGCGCACTTAATTAGCTGCTGACTTGCTCAATCCAGTCTTGCAAGTTGTAGTAATTGGTAACACGCGCCACCTTGCCATCACGAATGGCGAAAAAAGCGCCCGCTGGCAAGGTGTAACGTTGCCCTTGTGCTTCTGGTAAGCCTTCATCGGTTTGCAGGTATTCACCCTGCACTTTGAATTCCGCCGCCGCACGACGACCATCATCGCTGGCCATAATCAGCATATCGCTTAACTGTTCGCGGTAACGGCTATTCATGCCCTGCATAAATTTGGCAAAGGTTGGTTTACCGGTTTCGTGCTTGCCTTGATTAATGTCGTGAATAACATCATCGGTTAGCAAACCCAAAAAAGTATCCATATCACCGGCATTAAAGGCCGCATAATACTGTTCAATCAGGGCAATGGCCTGTTCACGACTATTACTCATGAGAATCTCCTGCTAATTCATGGTAGTGGTTTTAAGCATAGGTTGCCCTACCCCTAGGGGCAATAGTCCCTAATGTGCTCATTTTGGCAAAGTCGATGGAGTCAACCCCATGATTAGACGATATACCGATCATTCAGCCAATGAACGTACCTATCTTGCTTGGATTCGCACCGCTATTACCGTGATGGCATTTGGTTTTGTAATAGAAAAGTTTGACCTATTTCTCACGGTACTCAGCCAAAGCACCAACCCGATACCGCTATTGCCCGCTTCACGCTCAGTAGAACTGATTGGTTTGAGCATGTTTGTGATCAGCATTGTCATGATTGTGACTTCAACCATCCGCTTTTTGATCTATATGCGCATGATCGAAGCAGAAAAACCGTATCCGTATCACATTCGCCGCACCGGTATTTTGTTATCGGTTTTGCTCACTGGTATAGGTTGTTTCTTGCTGGTTTTTATGGGTCACCGCCTGTTATAGCTGCTGTACTGCTTAGTTAAAACCCATGTCTGGGTAAAACCAAGTCTATTAATCAACAATTTTTACTGTTTCTTGGGTTTTCAACGCGTTAGGAGTAGCGTCTTGGGGGCGTCAAACCCCAGGAATGCGCTTGTGCGGGTAAAAAATCCCGCCCCCGATTGGCAGCTTTAAGCAGGAGGAATTCATTATGGACAGACGTGCGGTACGCATGGAAAAAGACAGTATGGGTTTAATTGAAGTTCCGGCTAATGCCTTATACGGGGCCCAAACCCAACGGGCCTTGCAGAACTTTCCGATTAGTCATCTGGTCATGCCACGCGCTTTTTTACGTGCATTGGGGCTTATTAAGCAAGCCTGTGCGCTGAGTAATCAGCAATTAGGGCTATTGGATGAAGAACGTGCCCAAGCCATTGCCCTAGCTGCGGATAGCGTGGCACATGGCGATCATGACTTTGATTTCCCGCTGGATATTTTCCAAACCGGCTCTGGCACCAGTACCAATATGAATGCCAATGAAGTCATTGCCACCCTAGCGCGTCAGCATTGCTCACAGCCGATTCACGCCAATGACCATGTGAATAAGGGGCAAAGTTCCAATGATGTGATTCCCGCTTGTATCCACCTCAGTGCGGCTTTGGTCATCCATGAACAGCTCTTACCGGCGTTGAAATTGCTCGCCACCACTATTCACGACAAGGCTGAAGCGTCACACGATTTGGTCAAAACGGGCCGTACCCATTTAATGGATGCTATGCCTTTGACCGTCGCGCAAGAACTCAGTGGTTGGGAAGCGCAACTGCGCAGTAATTACGAACGCATTAAACGCACTAGTTTGGCCTTGCATCAACTCGCTATTGGCGGCACGGCAGTCGGTACAGGGGTAAATACGCATCCCGAGTTTGGCAAACGGGTGGGTGAACATCTCAGTCATTTAACCGGCCTGCCGTTTCAACCGGCGCATAATTATTTTGCAGCCCTTAGTTCACAGGATGCGGCGGTTGCAGTCAGTGGCCAACTGAAAACCCTTGCCACTAGCTTGTTAAAAATCTGCAATGACCTGCGTTGGATGAACAGTGGCCCTTTAACCGGCTTAGGCGAAATTCAGCTACCGGCTTTACAACCGGGGAGCAGCATTATGCCGGGCAAAGTTAATCCGGTTATTCCCGAAGCAGTAGCCATGGTCTGCGCGCAAGTGATAGGCAATGACACCACCATTACCGTGGCTGGCCAATCCGGTAATTTCCAGCTCAATGTCATGCTACCGGTAATTGCCTATAACTTGCTGCAAAGTCTGGAATTGCTTGCCAATAGTATGCGCGTACTGGCCGAACAAGCGATTGCCGGTATGGTATTTAATGCGGCGCATTTGCGGGAATTGCTTGATCGCAATCCCATTTTGGTAACGGCGTTAAATAATCGCATTGGTTATGAAAAAGGCGCGGAAATTGCCAAAAAAGCTTATGCGGAAAATCGGCCTATTTTAGAAGTCGCCAAGGAAATGACCGACCTTAATGCCGATGAATTGGCAATATTACTCGACCCCACTCAACTGACTGGAGATAATCTATTTAAAAGATATTAATATCGAATTATATCGCTTTTTTAGCTTATCAAATTAAGGGATACTCGCTATCATTCACCATCTAGGGATGAAACGAGATGCTTTTCATGCAACAACCAGCAAAAAAACGCTTACTGACCCACCTCGATTGGCTCGAAGCCGAAGCCATTCACATTATGCGTGAGGTTGCCGGTCAATGTTCTAATCCAGTGCTGCTGTTTTCCGGCGGCAAGGATTCCATTTGTTTGCTGCGCTTGGCAGAAAAAGCCTTTCGCCCTGGACGCTTCCCGTTTCCATTGATGCACATTGATACCGGGCATAACTACCCAGAAGTGACCGCTTTCCGTGACCAACGTGCGGCTGACCTCGGTGAACGTTTGATCGTGCGTTCTGTGGAAGATTCCATGAAACGCGGCACCGTGGTTCTGAAAAACCCCAACGAGTCCCGTAACAAACATCAATCCATTACCTTGCTCGAAGCGATTGAGGAATTCGGTTTTGATGCTTGTATCGGCGGTGCACGTCGCGATGAAGAAAAAGCCCGCGCCAAAGAACGCATCATGAGTTTCCGTGATGAATTCGGTCAGTGGGACCCTAAAAACCAGCGCCCAGAACTGTGGAACTTGTACAACGCCCGCAGCCACAAAGGCGAAAACATCCGTGCTTTCCCGATTTCTAACTGGACTGAACTGGATGTCTGGCAATACATCGAACGTGAAGGTCTGGAATTACCCAGTATCTATTACGCGCATACCCGTCCGGTAGTGTATCGCCAAGGGTCAATTGTGCCTGTAACCGATATCACACCAGCGCGCGATGGCGAGGAAATCGTCAATTTACAAGTGCGTTTCCGTACCGTTGGTGATATTACCTGTACCGCACCAGTCGAATCCGCTGCGGATAGCGTGGAAAAAATCATTGCTGAAACCGCCACCACCACTATTACCGAACGCGGGGCAACCCGTTTAGACGATCAGGCATCTGAAGCTGCCATGGAACAACGCAAGAAAGAGGGTTATTTCTAATGACACAGTTCATCGAAGATCACGGCTTATTGCGCCTGTTGACCTGTGGCAGTGTGGATGATGGTAAAAGTACCCTGATTGGGCGGTTATTGTTTGACTCCAAAGCCATTCTCGCTGATACCCTGCACGCGATTGAAAAAACCTCGCAAAAACGCGGCATGACCGAGGTTGATTTATCCTTATTGACCGATGGTTTACAGGCCGAACGCGAACAAGGCATTACCATTGATGTGGCGTATCGCTATTTCACCACCGGCACACGCAAATTCATTATTGCCGATGCCCCCGGTCATGAGCAGTACACCCGCAACATGGTCACAGCAGCGTCTACCGCTAATCTGGCGATTATTCTGGTGGATGCGCGCAAAGGCGTATTGACCCAAACCCGCCGCCATTCCCATCTGGCGCATTTAGTGGGTATTCCGCACCTGTTGGTTGCGGTTAATAAAATGGATTTGGTTGATTACAGCGAAGAAGTGTATGAAAACATCAAGCGTGATTATCTGAATTTCGCCGAACAATTAGGCATTGACGATGTGCGCTTTATCCCGCTTTCTGCCCTCAAAGGCGATATGGTCGTCGACCGTGGCGATAATCTCGCTTGGTATAGCGGCCCAACGCTGATGGATATTCTGGAAACCGCCCCGGCTGCGCATACCGAACACGACGAACCGTTCCGTTTCCCGGTGCAATACGTTTGCCGCCCACAAGATTCCAGCAACCCGCTGTTGCATGATTATCGTGGCTTCATGGGGCGGATTGAATCCGGCACTATTGCCGTAGGCGATAGCGTTACTGTGCTGCCATCGGGCTTAACCAGTATTGTCAAAGCCATTGAACTCGGTGGCGAACCGCTGCGGGAAGCCGTGACCGAACAATCCGTGACCTTGCTATTGAGCGATGAAATTGATATTTCGCGCGGCGATATGCTGGTCAAAACCGGCGAATTACCAAACCAAACCAAGCAATTACAGGCTACCGTTTGCTGGCTGTCTGAATCGCCGCTAGATCGTGCCCGTACTTATCTGATCCGTCACACCACTCGCGACACGAAAGCCAAGGTCGCCGATATTGCTTATCGCGTGGATGTGAATACACTAGAAAAGCAGAGCGTCAACCAGTTGGGTATGAATGATATTGCCCAAGTGAATTTCAAACTTGCCCAGCCTTTGTTTACTGACGCTTACGCGACCAATCGTGCAACCGGTGCCTTTATCGTGATTGATGAAAGTACCAATAATACGGTTGGTGCAGGCATGATTATCTAGTGTAGAGGAGAGGCACATGTTCTTGGATCGTTGGTTAAAAACGGATGAAGCCGCCGAACAGATTTTGCATACTGGGCGTGAAAAACCCATTCGTAGCTTGGTAAAAGCAGCTTCCTGGCGTGCTACTGGCACCGTTGATACCATCATACTCTCTTGGTTTTTTACCGGTAATATTGGTACAGCCTTATCGATTGGCTTAACCGAAGTCGCTACCAAAATGCTGCTGTACTATGTACATGAACGGGTTTGGAACCGTATTCCTTTAGGCCGCGAACGTCACCCGGTCACGGTTGACCTTCCTGCCCAACCACAAGTTTCTACTATCTAATCACTGACAAAGGAGTCTTAACGGCTCCTTTTTTGTGAGCTATTGCTAGCGTTTTGCCACTAGCAGCCTTGTTATTGATGTTAAAACACCACACTTATTGTTAAACCACAGGCTGTATGGCTCATGCTAAGCTTGTGTTTTCTTCATTCTGCTTAAGGGTTATTCATGAATAGATTGTTTGATAGTGTCCAAATGGGCGATCTGACCTTACGCAATCGCATTGTTATGGCCCCGTTAACCCGTTGCCGCTCTAGTGCTGAACGTGTTCCCAATAGCATGATGGCCACTTATTATGGCCAGCGCGCCAGTGCCGGGTTAATTATTTCCGAAGCCACTTCGGTCACCCCTATGGGAGTGGGTTATCCGGATTCACCAGGTATCTGGTCGGATGAACAAGTCGAAGGCTGGAAGCTAGTCACGGATGCTGTACATGCGCAAGGCGGTTTAATTGTCCTGCAATTGTGGCATGTCGGGCGTATTTCTGACCCGTATTTCCTCAATGGCGAATTGCCAGTAGCACCTAGTGCTGTGCAACCGCAAGGCCATGTCAGTTTGCTGCGGCCGATGCGCGATTACGTGACCCCGCGCGCGCTGGAGACAGATGAAATCCCCGCTATTATCGAGGCTTACCGCAAGGGTGCGGAGAATGCCAAACGCGCGGGCTTTGACGGGGTGGAATTGCACGCGGCTAATGGCTATTTGCTCGATCAATTCCTGCAAGACAGCACCAATCAGCGTACCGATGCCTATGGCGGTTCGATTGCCAACCGCGCACGTTTATTGCTGGAAGCCACCGATGCCGCGATTAGCGTGTGGGGGGCGGGGCGCGTTGGGGTGCATTTAGCGCCGCGTTGTGATGCGCATTCCATGGGTGACTCCAATCGCTTGGCCACCTTTAGCTATGTCGCCACTGAATTAGGCAAACGCAAGATTGCTTTCATTTTTGCGCGGGAAGCCGTGCGCGAAGACAGTATTGGCCCCGCGTTGAAACAAGCGTTCGGCGGCTTTTATATTGCCAATGAAGGTTTTAATGCCGAATCGGCTACCGAGATTATTGAACGCGGTCATGCCGATGCCGTCGCATTTGGTAAAGACTTTATTGCCACCCCGGATTTGCCGCAGCGTTTACAAGCAAACCTGCCGTTAAATTCGCTGGATTTCAATACCCTGTACGGTTATGGCTTGCCAGATCACAGCGTAGGCTATACCGACTACCCTTTCGCTAACTGCTAATTCCTTACTGAAGGCTTTTCTGTCTGGCTAGCTGCTGGGCAGAAAAGCCTTATTGCCACCAATACACTGGCAAACACCTGAATCAATTAGCTTTATTTCGTCGCGCTGTGTGATAAAATCTAACCAACCCTAAGGGTATGATTCTTTAACAATTGAATATTATTTGATCTGTTCGCGCGAACCCCAAGCGATGGCTATTTTGGCGGTAGGTTCGCGGAAATTTAACTGTTTGATATGATAGATAAAATGCTGACACGCTCAGGAAAATGTGGCTTAACACGAACCCAAACCT
>CAZCJE010000102.1:0-9964 GCA_964498805.1 uncultured Thiothrix sp. | reverse complement strand
AAAATTGGCAGTCAAGCACCGCGTATTGGCCTGATTGGGCATAGTAAAGATCACAGTTCTTATTACCTGTCGATGTTTCCGCAATGGCATTCGCTGGCGGTGGAAAATGTACAGGGTATTTCTTCGACCCCCTTGCGCGAACAGTATTTCCACAGCGGTGACATCAGTACCGCTATACCTACAGTAGTACGTGAATGGCTGGCTGACTTTGCCACCACGGATACGTTTACCCAGATTGCGAGCGAGTGGGAATTTGTCCGCCAATACCGTAAAGGTTGGGAAGTCGCGCCTTATCCGCCTACCTTTGTGACGGTTGATGCGGTGGTGGTGCAATCGGGGCATATTTTGCTGATTGAACGCAAAGCGCGTCCGGGCAAAGGGCAATGGGCGTTGCCGGGTGGTTTTCTGGATGCGCATGAAAAGTTACGTGATGCGGTGATTCGTGAATTGCGCGAAGAAACCCGTATTAAAGTGCCTGCGCCGGTATTGGCCGGTTCCATTGTCAAAGAACAGGTATTTGATGATCCGTATCGGTCGGCACGCGGGCGTACCATTACCCATGCATTTCTGATCGAGTTAAAAGCGGATGCTGCCGGTTTGCCCAAGGTAAAAGGCGGCGATGATGCCCAACACGCGTTTTGGGTGCCGTTAGGTGATTTGAACCCTGAAAAGCTATTTGAAGACCATTTTCAGATTATTAAAACCATGCTTGGTTAATTTCCCTTTGCCTCACAAAGGCAGAGGCAATGTACACGCTGGATAGACCGGCGTTTCATAGTCACACAGGAGGATTTCCTATGTTTAACAACCTGATTCTGAATACCGATAGCTACAAAGCCAGCCATTTCCTGCAATATCCACCACGTACTGAAGTGGTGTCTTCATATATTGAATCGCGTGGTGGCCAATTTAAGCAGTCGGTATTTTTTGGCTTACAAGCCTTTATCAAGCAATACCTATTACAGCCGGTCACCCAGGCGGATGTGGAACAAGCCGATGCGTTATTTGCAGCGCATGGTGTGCCGTTCAATCGCAATGGTTGGGAACACATTGTGCGTGAACACGGCGGTTTGCTGCCGCTAAGCATTGAGGCTTTGCCGGAAGGAACGGTGGTATCGGCAGGCAATGCCCTGTTGCAAGTGTGCAATACTGACCCACAAGCCTATTGGCTAACTTCCTATATTGAAACCGCCTTGTTACGTGCCATTTGGTATCCGACCACGGTTGCTACGGTTTCTTGGCAGGCTAAACAAAGTCTACGCCGTGCTTTGGAAGCAACTTGTGAAAATCCAGCCGAACAATTACCGTTTAAGCTGCATGACTTTGGCGCACGCGGGGTTTCTTCGCAAGAATCGGCAGCATTGGGTGGCATGGCGCATCTGGTGAATTTCATGGGTACGGATACCGTCGCGGCTTTATTAGCGGCGCGGCAATATTACGGCGCGGAGATGGCCGGTTTTTCCATTCCAGCAGCGGAACATTCCACCATTACTGCGTGGGGGCGGGAAGGCGAGGCCGATGCTTATGCCAATATGCTTAAACAGTTTGCTAAACCCGGCAAAATTGTGGCGGTAGTGTCGGATTCCTATGACATTTACCAGGCGGTTTCCAAACTGTGGGGCGAACAATTGCGCGCTCAAGTGCTGCAAAGTGGTGCCACCGTGGTGATCCGCCCAGATTCAGGCAAGCCCGAACAAATTGTGCCGGACGTGTTGCAGCGTTTGTATGCGGCGTTTGGCGGACGTGTTAACAGCAAAGGTTACAAAGTTTTACATGATAGCGTGCGGGTGATTCAAGGCGATGGCGTGGATGTGGACACCATTCCATTGATTCTCACTCATATCCAGCAAGCCGGTTTTTCCACCGAGAATGTCGCCTTTGGTATGGGTGGCGGGTTATTGCAAAAGGTGAATCGCGATACCTTGAGTTTCGCCATGAAAGCCTCGGCGATTCGTGTGAATGGTCATTGGCGCGATGTGTATAAACAGCCGATTACGGATGCGGGTAAAAATTCCAAACGTGGGCGGTTAGCGGTAGTTCGTGGTGCGGATGGGATTAAAACTATCCGTGAAGATAGCCTGACTTGGGAAACGAATCTATTACGCCCGGTTTATAGCGATGGCAAGCTATTGTTAGAAGATAATTTTGCCACTATTCGCCAACGGGCTAATCAGTTTTAAACCCGTTTAGGGCATAAAAAAAGGTAGCAGATCACTCTGCTACCTTACCCCTGTTGAGTTCTGACACTCAATTTATCATTGTCAGAACGTTAGTGTGCCGCTTTGGTATTTGGTTCCGTGGTTTTTGCTGCGTTTTCAGGGCTTTTCGCTTCCGTATTAGCTGCGTGAGCTGCATTTGGATCATCAGAATTCTGATAAGCCGTCAGGAATTCATGTGGATTGACATAAAATACCCGATCGATACCCATAGCCGTTTCTGGCTTCCATTCTGAAACTTGTGGCGGCAGGCTGCGAATGGAGTAGTACAGATTAGCTGAACGATTCGTGGCATTCGCTGGTGTGCCAATAGTGCCAATTTTTTCGCCTGTTTTAACCCATGAAGCCGGGTTTACAGACACATCCGCCAAATTGGCATAGTGATGCAAACGCCATTTGGCCCCTAATACCCATACTGAGTTATTGCCATCGGGATCATTTTCACGGTAAATCACCCAGCCACTGGTGGTCGCTTCTACCGGTGTACCTTTGCGGGCAAAAATATTGATGCCTTTTTGTACGCCCATACCGCCTGCTTTATAGCCGAAGGCAGCCGAATTCCAGTCATAAGGTTTGGCACCTTCCACAGGAACGTGGCGATCTTCAGGAATCCAATAGCCCATCATGAAAATTGTTAATGTTAATAATAGCAATAGCGGTTTTTTGCTCATGACACATACCTGCGGTTAATCCATTGTTGTTGATTTTATGATCTGGACTGGCGTAAAAAGTTCGGTTTGTTATAACGATTATAATCTATTTTTTTAGATAAATCATAAAACCACCGATAGAAGAAAGACTTATGGACCACCTGAAAAGAACAATTGTTGCACTTTTTTGACAACCGGTCGTAGTTCAGGCGGTACATTGGTTTGCCAATCCGACAAATATTTCTGCAAAGATTTGTCTTTGCTATCGTCACCAAGGTTCAAATAATTAATGGCAACCCAGTTCGCTGGTATGGCATCAAACAAGGGTAACAGGGAAAGCGATACCAGTTCATTCAATTCGCGCTGTTTGGCATACGGGTTATTACTAAGCTGTGTTTGGTGTTGGCGATACCAGCGTTTGAAAGAAGTACCTTTGGGTAACTGCCGATGCGCTTCTTTGAGCATCTTTTGCTTGTAATCGGTGAAGTTAGGCGCAAAGTCTTGCCATTGCGGATAAGGCGGCTGTTTAGCCCATTGATTGGCCATGTGATCTAACGCTGACAGGCTAAACGCTTCACATAAGGCTTCTTCAAACCATTGTTGATGGCTGACATTATTTGGGGCCAGATCATAATTGGACATTAAATGACACAGTTCATGGGAAAACTGATAAGCCAGTTGTGCCCAATGCCGCCCTTGTACATCCAGTTCAATAATGTATTCACCCTTAGAACTTTTTTCGTAAAGCGATACCGGGCCCGCGCTGCCATTGCGAATGAGGATATTGCCAAACTGACGGCTGGCTAGGTACGGGCTGACGGCTTCAATCACTGACTGGAGTACCGCGCGTACATCCTCCGGACTAGCCTCGCCCCATTGCGTGCTTTCCACCGTTACCTGAGCAGGGGCTAGATAGGCATGTACGCTTTGTATGGGCATAAATACAAAAAAACATGCCAAAAAACATTGTATTAGATGTTTCATATTGGGTCATGGCATAAGTAGCTGGTCATTTTTCGTAGATAACACGCGGGTTTAGGCAAACAGACCGTTAACCGTTAATCGGTAGGGAAAAACGGATAATTGCCAATATTCAACCTTGTAGTGACTATCTGCCTCGGGTGTGAAGTGAGGGAAGTAATAGAAAAAATCCGTATAAGCATTCCCATTTTTCTTCGTTCGTCCAGCAAATCATTATGTTTATTATCCGTGGCATTCAGAAATTAAGTGCAGAGGTAACAACCATGATCTTTAATTCCACACGCCGCCAAGCTTTAGTACTGGCATTAGCATTAGGACTGAGCGGTTTGACTAGCATTGCCAGTGCGGCTGATGTCAAACTGCGCAATGTCTCTTATGACCCTACCCGTGAGTTATATGCAGATTACAACGCTGCTTTTGCCAAATACTGGCAAGCAAAAACCGGCGATAATGTCACTGTTGAACAATCCCACGGTGGTTCCGGCAAGCAAGCACGGGCACTGCTAGATGGTCTGGATGCCGATGTCGCCACACTAGCGCTGGGTTATGACATTGATTCTTTACACAAAGAAGGCAACCTGATTGGCAAAGACTGGCAATCGCTGTTGCCGGATAACTCCACGCCTTATACCTCGACGATCGTATTTTTGGTACGTAAGGGCAACCCCAAAGCCATTAAAGACTGGCCTGATCTGGCTAAAGAAGGGGTGGAAGTGGTAACGCCTAACCCTAAAACCTCGGGTGGTGCGCGTTGGAACTATTTAGCCGCTTGGGGTTATGCGCTCAAACAGCCAGGTGGTAATGAAGCCTCTGCTAAAGAATTCGTCAAAAAAATCTACGACAACGTCAAAGTACTCGATACCGGTGCGCGTGGTTCTACCACCACCTTTACGCAGCGGGATGTCGGTGATGTATTGATTACGTGGGAAAACGAAGCCTATCTGGTCTTGAATGAATTGGGTAAGAATGATTATGAAATCGTTACCCCCTCTGTTTCCATTCTGGCGGAACCGCCAGTAACGGTCGTGACCCGTTATGCCAAACAGCATAATACTGAAGCATTGGCTAAGGCGTATCTGGAATACCTGTACAGTCCGGAAGGTCAGGATATTATCGGCAAGCATTATTTCCGTCCGCGTGATGCCGCCGCTTTGGCTAAATACAAAGGTCAGTTTGCGCCGGTGAAATTGTTTACCCTGAAAGAATTGTTTGGCGATTGGCAAAAAGCCCAAGCGACTCACTTTAGCAATGGTGGAACGTTTGACCAAATCAAAGGCTCCTAACGCTTAACGCTTTATTCCAAATCCATATAAGCAATGCATTTTTTATTATTTCTAGTCATTAAGGGCCAACCCTTACACTCGTTGCCATTGCTGGAATATTCAAAGTAATCAAGGCGGGGAGCTAATGCTGCTTGCCTTGCTATGATGGATACCTCACTTACCTTAATTGCCAGGAATAAATGCATGCTGCCTTCTGCAAAGTTCAGGGTATTACCGGGATTCGGTTTGTCATTAGGCTATACCCTGGTTTATCTCTCACTGATTGTCCTGATTCCATTAGCGGCGGTTTTTATTAAAACCGCCTCCATGGGTTGGGGTGAATTTTGGACCACCGTCACCGACCCGCAAGTGGTTTCCTCCTATCGTGTGTCATTCGTGACCTCATTGGTGGCAGCGGGTATTAATGTGGTGTTTGGCCTAATGCTGGCGTGGTCATTGGTACGCTATCAGTTTTGGGGCAAACGTTTTGTGGATGCGCTGATTGATCTGCCGTTTGCCTTACCCACCGCAGTAGCAGGTATCACCTTATCCGCTTTGTATGCGAAAAATGGCTGGATTGGTAGCCTGCTCGCGCCTTTAGGCATCAAGGTGGCGTTTACGCCATTGGGTATTTTGGTGGCCTTAACCTTTATTGGTTTGCCGTTTGTGGTGCGTACTATTCAACCGGTATTACAAGATTTAAGTGTCGAATTTGAAGAAGCCGCCGCGACCTTGGGGGCAAGCCGTTGGCAAACCTTCCGTCAGGTGATTTTTCCCGCGCTATTGCCTGCGATTCTGACCGGCTTTGCCTTGGCATTTGCGCGCGCAGTTGGCGAATACGGTTCGGTCATTTTTATTGCCGGTAATATCCCAATGGTCTCGGAGATTACCCCGCTGCTGATTATTACCCGTTTGGAACAGTTTGATGTGCATGCCGCCACCGCGATTGCTGCCGTCATGCTGGTGTTTTCCTTTACCTTATTACTGATTATCAATGGTTTACAACATTGGTCTGCTAATCGACGCAATGCCTTGCGCGCAGGAGATACTGCATGAGTGGGATGGCAGGAGGCTTACACGCCCATCAATCCGTTAGTGTTTACGAGACTAATCCGGCCACCAGTGAACCGACATGGGTGAAATGGACTATTTTGGTCATTTCTCTGTTGTTCTTTGGCCTGTTTTTATTATTGCCATTGCTAGCGGTGTTTACCGAAGCCTTGCGCAAAGGCGTGGGTGTGTATTGGCAAGCGATTACTAACCCGGACACCTTGTCGGCAATTCGCTTGACCTTGCTCGCCGCATTGGTGGCGATTCCTTTGAATGTGGTCTTCGGCATTGCGGCGGCGTGGTGTATTACCAAATTCCAGTTTCGTGGTAAGCAATTGCTGATTTCCTTGATTGACTTGCCGTTTTCGGTTTCGCCGGTGGTCGCAGGTTTGGTGTATGTATTGGTATTCGGTATGAATGGCTGGTTTGGCCCTTGGCTGGCTGAACACGATTTGAAAGTCATTTTTGCCGTACCCGGCATTATTCTGGCAACTGTATTTGTCACGTTCCCATTTGTGGCGCGTGAGTTGATTCCGCTGATGGAAGCTCAAGGCACGGATGCGGAAGAAGCCGCCGTTTCATTAGGCGCTTCCGGCTGGCAAACCTTCTGGCATGTGACCTTGCCGAATATTAAATGGGGTTTGTTGTATGGCGTCATTTTGTGTAATGCGCGTGCTATGGGTGAATTTGGCGCGGTATCGGTGGTATCCGGGCACTTGCGCGGCCAAACCACCACTTTACCCTTGCATGTGGAAATTCTTTACAACGAATACCAGTTTGCGGCGGCGTTTGCAGTGGCCTCGCTATTGGCATTGCTGGCGCTGGTAACGTTGGTGATTAAACTTTATGTGGAGTGGAAGACAGCATGAAGCGACTTATGCGTTTGATTTTGCCTAAAAAGCCCCCGGTTAAGCATTTTATGCAGCATTGTTATGAACAAGGTCGTAGTGAGCGCGCTAGCCAATCCACGCATACGCTGAGCCGTTCTTTACGCACCATGGGGCGCGGTCTGCAATGTCAGTGGTTGGATACGTGATATTGCCGGTTTCACCCTCTCACCACAGTAGGACTTTTACCCATGAGTATTGAAGTTAGAAACATCCACAAACAGTTTGCCGCTTTCAAAGCCCTTAATGACATTACGCTGGAATTCCCCACCGGCAAATTAGTCGCGTTATTAGGGCCTTCCGGCTGTGGCAAAACCACTTTGCTACGCATTATTGCCGGTTTGGAAAAAGCCGATAGCGGTCAGGTGATTTTGGAAGGCATTGATGCCTCCAATACCCATGTGCGCGATCGCCAGATTGGCTTCATGTTCCAGCACTATGCGCTCTTTCAGCACATGAATGTGTTCGATAATGTTGCTTTTGGTCTGCGGGTTAAACCCAAAGGCAGCCGCCCATCAGAAGCGGAGATTACTAAGCGCGTCTCCGATTTGTTGGAATTGGTGCAACTTGGCGCTTTAGCCAAACGTTATCCTAGCCAATTATCCGGTGGTCAACGTCAGCGTATTGCCCTTGCCCGCGCGCTAGCGGTGAATCCACGAGTGTTATTGCTGGATGAACCGTTTGGCGCGCTCGATGCTAAGGTACGTAAAGAATTGCGCCGCTGGTTGCGGCAATTGCATGACGAATTACACATTACCTCGATTTTCGTTACCCACGACCAAGAAGAAGCGCTGGAAGTGGCGGATGAAATCGTATTGATGAATCGCGGCCAAGTTGAACAAGTGGGTTCGCCTTTGGATGTATTCCACTCACCCGCTACCCCTTTTGCGTATAACTTCCTCGGTACGGTTAATCGTTTTGAAGGCAAATGGGCACAAGGTGCGGTGCAGATTTATGAAGATCTATTGCCGGTGGCTGCTAAACCGGATGGCGTTGGCGAAGGTGCGGAGGTAGTCGCCTTTGCACGTCCGCATGAATTGAAAATTCTGCCCAGCCATGACGGTGCCGGTGGTATCAAAGCCAAAATCAACCGTATTCTGGCATTTGGCCCCACTGCGCGCGTTGAATTGAATCATGCCTCTTCCGATACCGTGTTTTATGAGGTGGATGTTCCCGCCACGCATCTGGCTAGCCTGCAATTGCACGAAGGGCAGAAAGTACGTCTGTTCCCGACCCAATTGCGGGTATTTGCTGCCAGCTAGGAGTAATTTGAATGAATTTCCAGCAATTACGCATTATTCGCGAGACTGTCAAGCGTAACTATAATCTGACCGAAGTCGCCAATGCGCTGTTTACCTCGCAATCCGGGGTCAGTAAGCACATTAAAGATCTCGAAGACGAATTGGGCATTGAATTGTTTGTACGCAAAGGCAAACGTTTCCTCGGTTTAACCGAACCGGGACAGGAATTGCTGGAGATTGTCGAACGAATGTTGCTGGATGCACGCAATATCAAGCAATTGGCCGAACAGTTTAGCAATAGTGAAGAAGGCTCCTTATCGATTGCCACTACGCACACGCAGGCGCGGTATGTATTGCCGCCGATTGTCACCCAGTTCAAAAAGCTGTATCCAAAGGTGCATTTGGTGTTGCATCAAACTCGACCGACGGAAATTGTCACCATGTTGCAAGAAGGGCAGGCAGATATTGGTATTGCCACCGAAGCCTTGGATGAAGCGGCCAATCTAGCGCATTTCCCGTTCCATAGCTGGAGCCATGCGGTGATTGTGCCTAGTGGCCATCCGCTTGAACAGGTCGCTTATTTGACGCTTGAACAGTTAGCCGAATACCCGATTATTACCTATTACCAAGGCATTACTGGCCGTACACGTATTGATGAGGCGTTTAGTCGGGTCGGGGTTGTACCTGATGTGGTGATGTCGGCGTTGGATTCGGATGTGATCAAAACCTATGTGGAATTGGGTTTGGGCATTGGCATTGTCGCCTCAGTGTCTTTCAATGCGCAGCGCGATAGCAATTTGCGCATGTTGGATGGTTCACGCCTGTTTGAACCGAGTACCACGCGCATTGCGGTACGTCGTGGGCATTATCTACGCGGTTATACCTACCGTTTTATGGAATTGTGTTCGAACCGTCTGACCGAAGCCACCGTGCGCCACGAACTGTCTGTCGAAGCCGAATAAAAAAATACCCCCTTGCGGGGGTTGGCTGGCAAAACCTCTTGCAGAACCCAGCCAATAAAACCGGATTTGGCCATGCTTATCTGACCGTCACGACGCTGAAGGCGTAGTGACTTTTACTTTACCGGCGGCAGTGGCTGCCGGTACTTCTTCAAGTTGGCCGGTGCTGCAATTATAAATGTACCCATAAATGGGAATGCTAGGCGGTACCATTGGGCTACTGCGTATTCTTTTAACATCTTCCACCACACTTTGTTGCGGGTCGGCAATGGTCAACCACTGAATATAGCGCCCTTCCTCCGTGCCTGCGCCATCGTGATTGTCATGCCAGCCTTGCATATCCAGCGTGGCCGTTTTTAGGCTACTTGCTAACAGATTACCCATGATTTCATTGGTAAAAGTTTCCATACCGCAATCGGTGTGATGGATGACAAACCATTCCTTGGTGCCGAGCAGTTTATAAGAAATTACCAATGAACGAATAGCATCATCGCTGGCTCGGCCACCAGCATTGCGGATCACATGCGCATCACCCTCGGCTAGACCGGCGAATTTAGCTGGGTCAAGACGCGCATCCATACAAGTGAGAATGGCGAAATGTCGACCCGGTGGCATGGGCAGTTTGGCTTTGTCACCAAAAGTTTGCGCATAGTCGGCATTAGCGGCCAAAACGGCCTGAACAGTTTGACTCATAGTGTTACTCCATTTTTGTTTTGAG
>CAZCJE010000101.1:0-10329 GCA_964498805.1 uncultured Thiothrix sp. | reverse complement strand
GGCTTAAGAATAACTGGTAGCCACGAATCAGCCAGACCAGAACATGTTTCATACCGGGAGATCCTCAACAGAAAAAATAACAAAAAATTTTCCCCATTATAAGCTTATCCGCCGTTATATCGATAACAAGGCCCACAAGCCATCACCCAGACAAAGACAAGGAAATCTAATTATGAAACGCTCTTCTTTATTAATCACGATCAGCCTTTTTTCTGGTTGTTTGTTTAATAGTGCCGCGGCTACCGCCAATGAATATCAGTCTTGGAGTCAGGAAAATGGCGGTAATCATGTTCGTTACACCAAAACCAAACCCGTTAAATTCAAAAAACAAATTTGTTCTAGAAATCGTTATGGCAATATTCTAGGCTGTGCAAATATCGCTACCACCTCAAACAAAAACCACACAACCTGGCAAACTAGCAGTGGTAATGGTAGCGCCTGGGGAACCCATACCTCTAAAATCAATACATCAGAAGTCATTGAAGAACGCTACCCTAGAAATTAACCCAGCAGCCCCACTAAAAAGGCCGAAGATAGTATTATCCTCGGCCTTTTTTCATTACCCACCCATTTAGGGTTGCTCAAGCTTACCCAAAGCCACTAGGGGCCTACTGATAAGCCAGCAAAAAATTATAGAAAACTTTCCCCATTATAGGCTATGCCAGCGTTATACCAATAAGAAAGTTAATTGATCTTAAACCATACCGAATAGATCCAAGGACACCTAATTATGAAAACCCCTTCTTTATTAATCGCTATCAGCCTTTTTTCCGTTTGCTTACTTAATAGCAGTACCGTTTTGGCAGATGAACGCTATTATAGCCCTGATAATGAGGACGTCGTTTCAACCTCTGTTTATGAAATGGAACCCAAATCAGCCCCCTTTGAAACCCAGATTTGCTCAGAAGATAAAGACGGCAATATTCTAGGCTGTGCAAATATTTCCACGAATTCTGTCAAAAATGAAACCGACTGGGATATGACTCTAGCTAACGGGGCAGCCTGGGGAACACATACCTCTAAAATCAATACATCAGAAATAGTGGAAGAACGCTACCCTAAAAATTAACTTAGCAGCCCCACTAAAAAGGCCGAGGATAAGATTATCTTCGGCCTTTTTCATTTGGTGATTTGTCTAGTTTTTTAAGAGCGTTTTATTGATTTTCTAGGGGTTCATGCCAAGTAATGTTAATATCACAAGGACGATCACTGTCCCCTTGCTCAAATACCATACCGCCCTCTGCATTACCTTGTCTAATCACGGCGGAAAACACCTGCCGATCTTTCAACCAGAGGCCTACACCCCAACCCTCCAATGCTGTGGTAAAAGAGGGTTGCACCTGTATAACCACATAACCGTGTGAAGGACTATCCCGCTCACGAAAGGTTCTGAATATTATTTCTTCACAGCGCAATTCAAATACCGGCAAACAACGAGCGGGTATATCGGTTGCCAATGTATCGGCTATGACAATAGCAGTCATTAATTAGCCTCAATCATTTCATAGCTCCAAGCCCCTGCCAGTTGAACTTTACCAAGGCAAAGATCCAGTTCCACACGGCCTTGTTGTACCAAACCACGCCCGACCTCCTGACCATCCAAACGCATAATGACCATATGGTTTTCATAGGGAGCTAAAGCTTGTGGTTGCCCTTGGCTAGCGCTTAATTCCAATAAATATTTACCTGCACTGCCGCGCATAGACCATAAACGCAAGGTCACTTGACTGGCTTGGTCATCCATTTCCAGTGCAATGCTTTCGCCATCATCAGCAGCCATAGCAAAAAAATTACCTTTCATTACAACCCGCCGAGAATGACCAGCAAAACGTTTATCCGCTATTTTGCCAATGGCATCCATAACATTGCGCTTTAGGTAAGTAGGCGGGGTTTTATCTAACGTTGGGCCAAATAATCCCTGCAGGCGTTTTTCTATTGTTTCATCAACCATTGTATTCAAACTCATGACGGTGTCCTCATTTCACCCAAACCGGCCTTGACCGTTTCCAACAGTTTTTCATGACGGTATTTGACCTGCTCGCGAGTCAAGCCCAGATTGGTTGCCATTTCCTGAATGGTATAACCATAACGGTAAAGTTGATCAAATGTTTCCAAAGCCAGCCGTATGTCTTCAGCGGTTTTTTGTTTGATATGCAGGGCAAATTTCTTTTCGGCTGCCCCCTTAGCCTGATTTAGGCGTTTTTCAGCATTGAGCAACGGTTGCATAATCAGCTTGATAATATCGCTTTGCTCTTCGAGCTGGTCAGGGCGGCTGATGCAATGCTCATCAGCAATATCAAAATCGCCATACTCCTCATCATCCAATGACACATCCGCTTTCGCCTGATAGGCACGCAAATAGTCAATGTAAGCTGTCTCCAACATACTGTAGAGATAGCTCACCTGGTACTTGCCGGGTTCATGACTGTCGATAACTAATACATAAAACTTCACAAACACATCTTGTACCAGTTGAGCTGCTAAATCAGCATCACGACATTTACCTAGAGCTTTGTTATAGATGCGCCGTTCATGTCGGTCATAAAACTGTTCAAAAGCCTGACGATCACCCTGAGCGGTTAAGACCAGTAAGTGACTATCAGCCGGAACAGTGGGGGTAGATACAGGCGTATTCACACCTGTAGTTACCAATGAAACGACATTTTTATCTTGTTGTAACATGTCGGCACCTTGATAGGGATAGAAAGAATTAGTAGTTCGCTAAATTGGCTGATGTGTCATCAGCAATTTACGCTACGATGCCATTATAAAAGCCTTCCTCAACTAACCCTATGCTTTTACCTGCCAGTCCTGCTCCACTTGTCTTGATTATTGACGATTAGGTTGGGCATAAAGCTGGTTCAAGGCAAGTTCTGCCGCTTGGGCATCCGCCATACGTCCGTCGGCTTTGGCTTCTGCAATCCTTTGCGCATACTCACTGACTTGTTCCAGATCAGGCATAGTCTCGGCCTGTACCACTAGCGGTTTAGCTGCCGGTGCAGGTGCCGGTTTAACCACACTCATAGCCGCTGGTTTGACTTCCGCAGTAGTCCCACAACCCTGTAAAGCTAAGACGGCACTGGTACAAATCAGCAGATGAGAAACCCAGCGTGGTGATAAACGTTGCATGTTTTTTTCCTTGTAAAAATGAATTCAGAATAAGGGTCGGACGTGATTAGTAAGGTCTGAAACCAACATTGGTATTTTTTACCAAAGTGGCGTAATCAGAGTCCTCTCGATCAAACTGACGGTGAATAGTGCGATTACCTGCATGGGAGGTTTGTTTACCCTTGAGGCTATCTTTACGGTCAATACTAGAAGTTACCTGCCCAGTGCGTGTATTGACTTTGGTAGTCACTTCTACCACTTGTTTATGTTCCAGCTCTATCTCAGGGGCAGCAGGCAACTCAGGCATTGCGGTGAATACCTCAGGAGCTGGCAAGCTAACCGGCATAGGTAATGGCATCACAGGTGGTATGGGCATCGCTGGCATTGACAACACATGGCAACCAAACATGTCACATACGGTAGCACTAGGGGGAACAGGCACAGCCCAAGGCTGAATCTTGCGGATATACATAGCTGCTTGGGCAGTTCCCATACTGGTTGCCAACAAGGGTAAAAAGGTAATAGCAGCAATTGTGTGTTTGGTAGCCATGTCTGTTCTCCGTCCAAAGAGTTAGCTGCGTTTTAGCGGTGATACGGTTTAGTTTGCAGCGTGTTATTGGTATAACGGTGGAAAACAGGCAAATGGGGAAAAATACCCGAGATTTTTAGTTAAGGCCGACCGACGGTAGCCAGCCTTAACTAAATCCTTGAAGCTAGTGTTTGGTTGCCTTGCTGGTCTTGAGTTTGGGTAGGGGTTTCTGTTCAGGGTCTAGTAGGACCTCGCTAACGGCGTGCCCATAGGGATTATAAGTACGACGGCGAATAGCAAAATTCTGTTGACCATCCTCAAAAGTACTCATCACTGGTTTACCCTCTAACCCGTAATGAATACATTCCACTTCACGCCCATAAATATCATAACGGTAATAAACCCGCTGATAGCCTAATTTAACTAACACCGGCTGATCATGACGATCAAAATAGGTTTCTTCGACTCTATTGCCCCAAACATCATAGCGGCTACGGAAACGGTGATTTAAAAAAGCATCCTCAATCGGTTCACCTTGCAGACCAAAACTGGTCCCTTCGATTTTATTGCCATAATCATCATAGGTAGTACGGCTAAGGTGATAGCCTTTTTGGCGGTGATAAACAGGTTGGTTATCTAACCCAAAATAAGCCACTTCCAATTCATGACCTTGTGGGTCATAACGTTTATGCCAGCGGTGATAACCTTCCTTGCCTAGCATAGGTTTACCATCAGCGCCAAAATAACTCTGTTCTACTAAATGCCCATAGCTATCGTAAGCCTGCCGCCGAATCGCAAAATCCTGCGTGTCGTCAGTAAAATGGCCCAAGATCAATTGGCCATCCAGACCACGATGAATGCGTTCAATTTCATTGCCGTAGGCATCATAGCGCATCTCACGGCTGGCATAACCGGCACTGCTGCTTATAGCAGGCTCGTGCTGCAAACCCGTAAAAGAAAGTTTAAGCAAATTACCCCGTGTATCGTATTCATCATTATTTCTATGGAACTTAAATAAATTTAAAACGGGTTGATCATCTATGCCAAACATACGTTCTTCTAACTCCCGATTATAGGAATCGTAGGCTCTGCGTATAATATGTTTTCCCTCTTTATCTAAAACAGGCTCATTTTTCAGCCCCAAACATCTGAATTCGACTTGATTACCTTGACCGTCATATTTAAATACACTGTGGTGACAGCCATTTTCATCTAAAACCGGCTCATTTTTTACTCCAAAATATAAGGCTTCAAGCACATAGCCTCGGGTGTCAAAGCGCTTTCGCCAATAATGATATCCCTCTTTATTTAACACTGGCTCATTATTAATACCAAAATAATGCCCTTCTATTTTATTGCCTTGAGTATCGTATTTGCCTTGCCACAAATGATAAACACCTTCTTTATCCAAAACCGGCTCACCCTTAACCCCAAAATAAGCCTCTTCTACCCCATTATTATTTTCATCATACTTCTTACGAAACAAATAACTACCGGCATTATCTATTACCGGCTCACCTTCAAAGCCAAAAGTAGTTGATTCAAGCTGATTGCCGCGTTCATCAAAGCTTGCACGCCATAAATGATAGCCTTCTTTATATAAAACCGGCTCACCCTTTATGCCAAAACGAGCACTTTCAATTTTATTACCACGTTCATCAAATTTTCCCTGCCAAAAGTGATTACCCTCTTTACCCAAAACTGGCTTACCCTCTTTAGCAAAAAAAGCTTCTCCGGTCATATTGCCACGCTCATCATAAGTCCTTGTACTTAATGGTGTATTCTCTTGCGAAAAAACAGGCTGATTATTTAAGCCAAAATAACGTCTTGCAATTAAACTACCGTTGGCATTGTAGGTATACTGCCAACGATGATACCCATCATTATCTATTGCTGGCTCACCCTTTAGACCATACATAAGAGCTTCTACACGATTATTATGGGCATCATATTTATTTTGCAATCTATGATAACCCTCTCTATGTAATACTGGTTCACTCTTTAAACCAAAATAACTCCACTCCAAAGCATTGCCACGCTCATCATAAAGGGTTCGCGCTATATGATGGCCTGTATTGCCATCTAAAACCGGCTCGCCACGCAAACCAAACACCGCTGATTCTATGACATTACCGTGAACATCATATTTTCTGCGCCAATAGTGATAACCGACATTATTGACGACAGGCTCACCCTGTAAACCAAAGTAACTTAAATCTATTTCATTACCATTTGCATCAAATTGACTATGGACTAAGTGATAGCCGGTTCCTCTTAGCAGTACGGCTTCACCTTGTAAGCCAAAATAAGATTTTTCCAGTTGATTACCATATTCATCATAACGAGCATTCCAACGCTGATAACTATCCTGGTGTAAAACAGGTTCGTTTTGTAAACCAAAATAAGTTTCTTCCAGTTGATTACCGTGTTCATCATAACGCGCTCGCCACAAGTGATAACCATCCTTGTGTAAAAGTGGCTTGGCTTGAGTATCAAAATAAGCAGCCTCGATTACTTTGCCCTGTTCATTGTAAGCACGTCGCCATTGATGATGCTGGTCTTTGAGCATAGGTTTTTCTGCTGAACCAAAATAACGCCGTTCCAATTCATTACCGGCTACATCATAGCGATAGTGATAATGATGCACCCCGTATTCATCAGTAGTGGCTTTACGTACCCCATTCCACAACCGTAAATCCGTGGCATAGCCATTCCTATCCCAACTGAATTCCACATGAGTGGCATCGGATTTAGGTTGCAAAGCATTCCAACCCACATATTGCCCCAATTCATGGCTTAAATAACTGAAGGTAAACACAGTCTGCGCACTAGGGCCAAGGCCAATTTCCTGTGTCAGTTGACCAGTGCCATCGTAGGTAAAGTCAATTTCACAAATGCGTAGATCACAGCCACATTCATCCTGCTTGTGCGTTCCCACCCAAGTACGCAAGGCCATTTTCTCCTCGGCTGTGCATTGACCGTATTGATCCAGCGAACGAATGCGGGTAATTGGCCCAAACCAACCCTGGCGCGTTAACTCATACTGTTTATTGTTTTTAGAGCGTTCCTGGGCGGTTAAAGGCTCACCCTTGGCTACGGGCACAGCATAATGGCGGGAAAAATCGGCGTAATAATCTACCGTTGGTTTGCTATATCCCACCCAATAAAACAGCATCCCGGTGATTAATAACAACAGGGCTAACCCACTGCCTAACCACCAGCGCTGTTTACGCCGAGTGGCTTGGCGTTGAGAAGCCTTGATATACAAGCCAATATCGACGGGCAACGTTTCGCCCCATTGCTTGCGTAAGCTCAGAGCCTGCCGCAAACGGCTACCTTCGGGAATCAGAAAATCAGCCTTATCGGCTGCGATTGCCTGTTGCCAGTGCTGACACTCGCGCGCAAGCTGCTGCAATAGAATCAATTGCTGTTGATCCTGCACAATTTGCGCCTGTACCTGCGGCCAGTTATGCAGCAATGCTTCATGGGTAACACGTACTTGCACATCACCCTGACTATCCTGACCTAATACCAACAAATGGGCTTGTGCCAAACTGCGTACCAATGGCAAAACGGCTGACGGCAAGCTATTCAGTGCCACAGTACGAGCCGTAATGCGATAACCAATCATGCCTTGATACTGTGCCTGTGGGGATAGTTCCACCACGGTCAAATGTCGCACCAGAGTTTGCAAATAAGCAGAAGCTTGTTGTTCGGCAGGCAAACTGCCATAAACCTTAGTCGCCCATGTACCAATTGCCCCTTGCACCATACCCATACTTTCATAGGTCGCATGACTGAGTAACTGCCGGGTCTTATCCCGCATCTCATACAGTTGACTGAGGGCAAATTCCAATAAAGGCAAGGCGGTACTTTGATAATGACAGTCGCTGAGAATACGGTCAGCCAGATTAATATCCCCACGCGATTCAAAATGCAGCCCTGCCAAACGGGCCGGTTCACGAATGACTGCGCCTAAAGCTGCTTGGTCGGGTGGTAATAAGTCATATTGGCCATTACTGCGAAAATGCTGCAATAAACACGGGGTTTGCTGGTAATTAGCATAGAAATCACTGCGCAAGGTAGCAATAACCCAGATACCATGAGCAGGCAAGGCCACCAATAATTCCAGAAAAGCTTGCTGTTCGTGCTTGTCCCACCCTAACGTAAACAGCTCTTCGAGTTGATCAATAATCCACACATATAGGTTGCTATGCGTAGGTGCAGGCCGTATGACGGCATCAATCGCTTGTCGACAAGCTTGCACGGCTGAGGCTATGTCAGTACCAAAATTGGCTATTTCGACCTGCAAGGCGGTTGCCCAATGCGCTTGCAAGGTATTAGCCAAACGCTCACTTAAACCACCAGTCGCTTGAGTACTGCCTTGATCCTGTAATTGACGCGGCTGAAATACCGAATGGCGTATTTGCATGTCATCTGGCAAGACTGAACCGTATACCAGTTCATTGAGGATACCCGCTTGCACAAACGAGCTTTTACCGCTGCCACTCGCACCTATTACCAATAAACTGGGATTACCTTGCTGGTAACGCTGTTTTAACTGCTGGCAAGCTGCATCAATTTGTGGCCCACGACCAAAGAACAGAGCCGCATGTTCCAGGCCAAAGGCTTGTAGGCCACGGAAAGGATTACCACGAAAATATTGCCTAACCTCAATGCCCAATAAGGCACAGGCTTCTTCCAGACCCGCAATGAAATGCAGACGAATACGGTGCTTATCGCAAAAGGTTGGTAGCTGTGGAGGAACATGAGCGCGATTACCCACCGGCAGGAAAATAATGCTTCCAACAGGCAATATTTTAAGAGCTGCTAGCAATTTTTGAGGAATATGCTCAACCGCTTCAATGCTGCCATTAAGCGCTAATACCCCGGTTGCGGCTATTGCTGGGAATACCTGACGGCGAAAATGCGCGGTAATTAGAGCTAATGCATACGCTATATCACCGCTATGGCCCATAATATTTTTAGGCGCATCGGGTAATTGGTAACGCACCATTAAAGTTCGAGCGAGATAACCCTCACGACATAATAAATCAAACGCTACCCTTGCGCCTTTTTGTGCTGAACTTAATGCTTCCGGGCTATTATGCTGTAAACGCACACTTAAGGCGGAAGCTGCTTGCCAGTTATTACTACGAACCCCATCAAATAACTGCGTATTAATAGGAATAGCAACCCCTTCAGAGGTTTGCTCAGCCAGCAAAAGCAGTACAGATGACATAGGCTTAATTAGTGTTAGCGTTTATAAAAGCAGCTCAGTCGCAAGAAAAGACAACATGAATTGACAGGCAATAGTAGAATAAATAATAAACAGATAAAATTATTACCGATAATTGGTATTGCCAAGACTTACTTTTCGTTATAGGTAAGCCTTGGCAATAACGGCTTAAGGTTTTTGCAGATGTTGTTGGACCATTTTCTCCAGCTCTACCTTACCCTGCGCAGCTTTAGCATCTTTATGCTCTGCCATATCCTCAGCCACCTGCATACTTTTATTAGCGATAGCCTCCAACTCTGCTGCATGAGCCGCTTTAGGAGTGGTAGATTTGGGAATAATAACCACAGTCATTGGGGGCATCGGTGGCAATTTTGTTGTCGGCGGCAGATCAGAAGACTTAGCTTGCAAGCGTTGTTGCACTAATTGCTCAAGTTCCTGTTGCTTTTGCGCCGCTAACGCTTTGTTACCGTCTCGCTTGGCTTCTACCGTTGCTTGTGCCGTTTGTGCGACCTGCTCTAAAGAAGGCACAGGAGTGCTTGGAGTATTAGCCTGTGCTACTTGCGCTTCTTTTTGCTTTGCCGCCGGTGTTGCCGCCGTTTGTGCTGCTGGCGTTGGTGGCGTGGGAGTCTGGTTCCCCGGCGTTTGAGCACTTGAGGTTTGCGCGGCTGGCTTACCTACTGGTTTATTGGTTTCTTCTGCCTGGCAACCGCTAATACATAAAGCAGAAGCCATTACTAAACTGTAAATACCCAAGGCAAGATTAACTTGAATAGCCATGATGACACCTATTACCTATCTAGCTTTAATCATTTGCAAATACAATTAATTGTTCACCTATGGATTTACTCAGGTTTTTCTTCACACTCATCGACTAACACGCGAGAAGTAAAATCCAGATCTGTTTTATCTGTTGAGTTGAGTATTTTTTCACTACCTTTATAGCTGATCATAATGGTTTTTTGATCTACCTGTCTTACATCAGCTCCATAAAACACGATAGGTTCACCATCTACATCCAGTACACATACTTTATTAATATCGCTAAAGGTTTCTGCACGATGCGTAACAGTTTCAATAGGCTCTACATCAGACTCTGCATAAACCATATGGCTACTAACAGTTAATACGGCAGGCAATAATAAAAAGCTGATAAGGGTTTTGGCGACTTTCATGACCGTTCTCCTGAAAATATTTATACCGTGAACAAAATATTGATGTTGTTATCGGTATAACGAATCAGGTTGAACATTTGGGGAAAATAACTGAAATTTTTTTCGCTATTCTACGAATAGAGTAACAGAAGCTTTGAAGGATTCGCTGCAGCAGCCAATGCTTGCTACTCACATTGGCCGCAATAATTGATTAATGAGCAAGCGGCTTAAACTTAAAATTGAGCATTGTCTAACCAATCCTGAATGGCAGTGGCCGCTTCTTGCCATTGCACATCCAGCAT
>CAZCJE010000100.1:0-10897 GCA_964498805.1 uncultured Thiothrix sp. | reverse complement strand
AGCGGAAGGCGGTGTCTGGAACACAGCAAGCCGCTTAGAGGCTGGGATTACCGAAAGAGGAGAGGTAGTTCTTAGAAGAAGCCCAGCGGGTTGATGTCGTAGCTCACCAACAGGTTTTTGGTCTGTTGATAGTGATCCAACATCATTTTGTGGGTTTCGCGGCCTACACCAGACTTTTTGTAACCACCGAAAGCAGCGTGAGCTGGGTACAGGTGGTAGCAGTTAGTCCATACACGACCGGCTTGAATGCCACGGCCCATGCGGTAAGCTTTATTCATGTCACGAGTCCAAACGCCTGCACCTAGACCGAATTCGGTATCGTTAGCAATCGCTAAGGCTTCAGCTTCATCTTTAAAGGTAGCGACAGAGACAACCGGCCCGAAGATTTCTTCCTGGAACACACGCATGTCGTTAGTACCTTTTAGCAGGGTAGGCTGAATGTAGTACCCTTCGCTATAGTCACCGCTGAGTTGTTCAGCTTGACCACCGGTGATGACTTGCGCGCCTTCTTCCTTACCGATATTGATGTATTCCAAGATTTTGTCGTACTGTTCTTGAGACGCTTGCGCACCCACCATGACTTCAGTGTCCAGCGGGTTGCCACGCTTGATCTTGGCAGCGCGCTCTACCACCATACCGATGAACTTTTCATAGATGGATTCTTGAATCAACAAGCGAGATGGGCAGGTACAAACTTCACCTTGGTTGAAGAATGCCAGTACCGCACCTTCGACCGCTTTGGAGACGAATTCGTCTTCCTGATCCAGAACGTCCGCAAAGTAAACGTTAGGGGATTTACCACCGAGTTCTACGGTGGACGGAATAATATTATCCGCAGCGTATTTCATAATCAGAGAGCCAACCGGCGTGGAACCGGTGAAAGCGATTTTGGCAATACGTGTGCTAGTTGCTAGGGCTTTACCTGCTTCAATACCGAAACCGTTAACCACGTTCAGTACGCCCGGTGGCAGCAAGTCGCCGATGATTTCCATCAGAATCAGAATGGAAGCAGGGGTTTGCTCAGCCGGTTTGAGCACAATGCAGTTACCTGCTGCCAGTGCTGGTGCTAGTTTCCAAGCCGCCATCAGCAGCGGGAAGTTCCAAGGAATGATCTGGCCGACCACACCTAGTGGCTCATGGTAGTGGTAAGCGACGGTTTTCTCGTCGATTTCACCAATACTACCTTCTTGTGCGCGTACACAACCTGCGAAATAACGGAAGTGGTCCGCACTTAGGGGAACGTCAGCATTAAGCGTTTCACGTACCGCTTTACCATTATCCCAAGTTTCAGCAACAGCCAGCTTTTCCAAGTTAGCTTCAATGCGGTCAGCAATTTTCAGCAGAATGTTGGAACGTTGGGTAACAGAGGTTCGAGCCCATGCATCTTTAGCGGCATGAGCAGCATCCAGCGCCTTTTCAATATCTTCTTCTGTGGAGCGTGGAATTTGGCAAAACGGTTTACCATTAACAGGGGAAATATTATCAAAGTATTCGCCACGCACCGGGGCAACCCATTGGCCACCGATATAGTTTTCATAGCGTTCTTTGAAGTTAACAACAGCCCCGTCGGTATTTGGATTCGCATATTGCATGGTTGTATCTCCTCTCTATTGCATTAGGGAGGCATGGGAATAAGTGCCCTAGCCTTGACGATAAGCATAAACGCCTGAGGTTGGGAAAAGGTTGGCGACAAAACAAGGTGTTGTTATTCATTTGCCAAGGGTTTGTACCTACAGGCGAACTATTTTCCTAAGCCGTGCAGGGGGGCTTGGGGCCTAGGGAATAGCTGCGCCAAAGATTGTAGAACATGAGCAAAGAAAAGTCTGGCGAATCCAGACTGACGGATTTTAACCCTTTAAAATACAAGGTTAAGAACGCCGCAGAATAGTAAACAAGATGAAATTTATAATAGACATTGGATCATTAATATCCAATTTAGTGACATGATTAGGCACACTCAAAGCAGTGTTATCCGTGGCAATTGCCATAATGGAATTATCCTCCGGGAACATCAGCGGCTTGCCCAAGGCAGCCCGATGCAATTCGATTTTTGGAAAGGCTTCATGCTTAAAACCTTCCACCAAAATCAAGTCTGTGTGTTGCCCGGAAATAGTCTGGATGGCATCAGCTAACGACGCTTCTTGCTGATTACGTGGCGATTCTTGCAGGGAAATAATTCGCTTGTGCGATGCTAATACCACCTGTTGAGCCCCCGCCTCGCGGATACGGTAGCTATCTTTACCCGGCTGGTCGAGATCAAGCACATGATGGGTATGTTTCACAGCCGCAATCCGCAAGCCCTGTTCCTTAAGCAAAGGAATAATGCGCGTCAATAAGGTGGTTTTACCCGTACCGCTATAGGCACAAAACCCTACCATAGGCACCTGACTTTCCAGTTGGTATTTTTCAAACGGCGTATTCATGTTTTTGAAGGCTTCCGCACAGTCAGAGAAATCGACTGTTGCCATATGCCGACGTTTATACCAATCCCGTGGTGACCGCCGTCCTTGGGATAAAAATTCCTGTAAATCCGGTAATAGAGCTAATGGCAACAGGGCATACATGGATTGTAGGTGATTTCCATCATGCGCTACCGCCAATTCAGCCGCTTGGGCATGCATCACATTCCACAGGCGTTGTGCCAATTGAGGTGCAACCAGCGGCGCATCACACGGAACCGTGAGAATATAAGGGGTTTTGGCAAATAACATAGCCGCAGCTATACCTGCTAACGGCCCCTGAAAACCACTTAAGGGGTCGGTCAGTACCATGTGGCCATAATGCCGGTATTCATCCAGATGCCGGTTGGCATTGATCAGAATTTTACCCACTTGCGGTTGCAGCCGCTCGAGGATATGTTCTACCAGAGGCTTTCCCCGGAAAAGCATTAGACCTTTGTCTTGTCCATCCATACGGCTACCCTGACCACCGGCCAGAATGACGCCCGTAATATCGCTGTGCTGCAATGTAAGCCCCATAACATCAAGAACGTAAGCCAGTAGTTAATAATTACGCAATGCATCTACTGGCGGGAGGGTCGAAGCGCGCTGGGCAGGGACAAACCCAGCCAGCAAACCGGTAACAATGGCTACTATTTGCGCCAAAATTACGTAAACCCAGTCAATTTGCACGGGCATGGCAGGAATTGCAAGATGCAAAACCCAAGCAATACTGATACCAACTACGGTGCCCGTTATACCGCCAAGACTGGCCAATACCATAGCTTCTAGCAAAAACAGTCGTGTGACCTGCCCGCTAGAAGCGCCTAATGCCCTTAGCAAGCCAATTTCACCCGTGCGCTCATTCACGGCAATACTCATGATGGTGAGAATACCGACCCCGCCAACCAATAGCGATATACTGCCAATAGCGGCGACAACCGCTTTCAGGATAGTCAGAATGGAACCTAATGTTTTGAGGATATCGGTCTGGCTGGTAATGGTAATGTCATCTGCACCATGACGCTGTAATAGGACTTGCTTAACTTGACGGGTAATGGCGGCTTCATTCGCACCGGCTTGATACAGCATATCCACTTCCATCAAACTACCGCGATTAAACAAAGCCATAGCACGGGACACCGGAATATAAACCGTGTCATCCATATCAAAACCGAGTATCTGGCCCTTGGTTTCCATGACGCCTATGACCCGAAAGCGTTCCTGACCAATATGAATATTCTGACCCAGCGGATTTATGCCGGGAAACAGTTCAGCGCGGACTTTAGCACCTAACACCACCAGATTACGGGCTTGGGTATCGCTATCATCGGGCAAAAATTGTCCACTTGCAACCTTCAATTGCCAGGTCTGCGGGGCCTCATGATTAATGCCTAAGACCAATGTCCAGCGAGTACGCTTGTCAAACTCAATGGGCGAATTGCCCTGTACCACCGGCACACTGGTCGCTACCCCTTGAATACGGCGTAAGCTTTGCGCATCGTCCAGCGATAAAGGCCGCACATTACTAATCACGGCCCCGGATAACCCCAAGGTACTGCTTTTGCCGGGTCTGACCCCAATAATATTCGCCCCAAACTGGGTAAACTGATGCAAGATGTACTGCTGAATACCGCCGCCTAACGCCGTCAGTAACACCACGGCGGTAATACCAATGGCAATGCCTAGAGCGGTTAGCACACTACGCAAGCGGCTAAAGCGAATACTGGTAAAAGCCAAATGCAGGTAATCGGTGCTTAACATGCTTACCTCCCTGACAAGGCCACCACCGGGTCAAGCTTAGCCGCCTGACGCGCTGGAATACTGCCGAAAACTAAGCCGGTAACCAAGGTAATCAGTAAGGATGTGATCAAAGCCCATAATGGCGGGCGAGTCGAAAAATCCGGGAATAACTGATTAAGCATAAATACCCCGCCCATACCCAATAACAATCCTATTAAGCCGCCCACCAAGGCCAGTAAGGTCGCTTCGGTTAAAAAGACCCGCAATACCTGTTGAGTTGGCGCACCTAGGGCTTTTAGCAAGCCAATTTCCGCCTTGCGTTGACTGACCGCTACCAACATCACATTCATAATCAGAATACCGGCCACGACTAAGCTAATCGCCGCAATCGCCCCTAGTACCAAGGTCAAGGCACCCAAGATATTGCTGAATGTGCCAATCAAGGCATCTTGGGTAATAATGGTAATGTCATTTTCACCGTCATGACGCTGCTGGATAATGCGTTCTACATCCGCTTTAGCCTGTGCAAGCTGTTGTTGGCTTTCAGCCGTAATAATGATGCGAAACAGCGAAGGCGCATTAAACAGGTTACGCGCACTGGCCACTGGAATCAGCACAATATCGCTCATATCCGAACCGAGGGATTCGCCCTTACCCGCCATTACCCCAATCACGCGAAAACGGTTTTGCCCAATGCGTACCCACTCGCCCAACGCATTACGCCCCGCAAATAACTCTCGCCATACCGTTTCACCCAGCAAACAAACCGCTGTGGCCACCCGTGGATTGGTTGGCGGCAAGGTGCGCCCACTGGCTAATTCCAACTGGCGCGCGCTGAGTAATGAGGGTGTGGAACCCATAATGGTGACTTCGCGCTCGCGCGAACCATAGGTTACAGGGGCAGCACCCAAAATAATCGGTGCAACATCGCGAATAGCTGAGCTACGTTCCAAGGCCAGCGCATCATCGAGGGTTAAATCGCGCGGTGTGGTACCGACCAAAGGCGGGGCTACTCCAGTCGTTTCAGTACGCCCCGGTAACACAATCAGCAGATTCGACCCCAAACCCTGAAACTGGCCTACCACATACAAACGCGCACCTTCACCTAACGAGGTGAGCAAAATAATCGCTGCCACCCCAATGGCCATGGCCAGCAAAATCAAAGCGGTACGCCCCGGATAAGCGCGTAAGGATTGGTAGCTAAAATGCAGGGTGTCCTGAAGTTTCATGGCATTAGCCGGTATCCTTGACGATCTTGCCATCCATCATATGAATGCGACGGCGTGCCCGTTCACCCATAGCGGTATCGTGGGTGACAACAAGCAAGGTCACGCCGTTAGCATTCAAGTCTTCCAGAATATGAATCACATCCGCACTGGAATGCGAATCCAGATTGCCGGTCGGTTCATCTGCCAATAATAGCGGGGCTTGCAAAATGGTCGCGCGTGCAATTGCCACCCGCTGTTGTTGGCCGCCGGATAATTGCGCAGGGCGATGATCCGCCCGACTACTTAAGCCTAAACTGGCCAGCGCCGCTTGTACCTTGGCTTTGCGTTCTTTCACCGCCATGCCCATTAACATCAACGGCAATTCAATATTTTCCGCAGCACTTAAACGCGGAATCAGGTGAAATGACTGAAAAATAAAACCAATCTTTTCCCGCCGTACCTGCGCGCGTTCTTCTTCCGGCAAGGTGGTTAATTCGCGCCCCTGTAGCTGATAAGAACCGGCATCAGTTTGATCCAGCAAACCCAGCATATTCAATAAGGTGGATTTGCCGGAACCCGATGGCCCCATCACGCTAATATAATCCCCGGCCTGAATAGTCAAACTGACATGATCCAGCGCGTGTACGGTTTCTTCCCCCACCTGAAACTGACGGCAAATAGCTTGCAAAACAATAAAAGGCTTAGCACTGCCATTCATGAGTGACTGCCTTGATGAGTAGCAGTGGTTTGCTCATCAGTAGCCGGTTTAGGTTTGGCAAGAATACCTGCCATCACGCCTTCAATGCCCGGTGTGGTTACCACTTGTTCACCCTTAGCAAGGCCAGATTTGACTTCGGTAAAGGTCCAGTTGCTCAAACCGGTTTGAATCTGACGCTTTTCCAGCTTACTGTCCGGATTCAACATATACACATAGGTATTATCAAATAAAGCTTCGGTAGGAATACGCAGTACATGCGCGCGACTGTCGAGAATAATATCAACATCCGCACTATAGCCGACCAGCAAATCCTTCAAATCCGCCGCATTGGTAAAGGCTAATTCCACTTCCACGGTACGCGCCTGCTTTTCCAGCTCCAACACATACGAACCAATGCGCGTGACCTTGCCTGCAAACTGACGCCCCCGAAATGCGTCCAAGGTAATGCGGGCGGGCAAATTGAGTTTGACCTTAGGTGCATCCACTTCATCAATCGGCGCACTAGCGAGAAAACAGCCCGGTTCTATGAGATCAATCACCGGCAAAGTCTGAATACCCGGCGGTGAAGGGGTAACGAATTCATTCAGTTCGCCATTGATATCAGCAATCACCCCAGCAAAGGGCGCGATCAATACAGTGCGTTCCAATTGCGCTTGTGCGGCCTTTAATTGCGCCTGGGTAACGGTAATTTGCGCATTAGCGGCTTTACAACTGGCCTGCGCAACATCTGCCGCCGCTTGAGTTTTATCCTGCTCTTCACGCGAGATGGCATTGGATGACCGTAGTCGATTGCTACGCTCAGCGGTACGCCGATTCACATCGGCTTGTAAACAGGCAGCATCGCGTTGTTCCGTAGCCGCATTCACCGCTTTGCTTGCCGCTTCGACATTGGCTTGCAAATCCTGATTCCATAAGCGCAATAACACATCCCCGGCTTGTACCTGCTGGCCTTTGGCAAACGGTAATTCGCTGATTTGCCCACTGCTGGAAGGCGACATTTGTGCGCGATGACAAGCCTTAATGGTACCCGCCCGCGTATTGGCGACCGTGGATTCCACTTCGCCCTCGGTGACAGGCGTCATACTGACTTCCAGTGCGCTCGGGTGCTGGCGTTGCCACACCCACCAAGCCAATAGCCCTATTACCAGCACAATCAGAAGGATACGGAAGATACGCATAAGGTGCCTTTACAAGTCTGATCAACGACTTGGAACGATATTTTTTAGGGAGACACACAGTTAGACCCTATCATGGCCGCTTTATTCCCACTAAAATTGGCCGACACGAAATAGGCCGGTTTTCTTTTCGCTGCCAGCCTGTGTACAGTGTATAGCATAGCCATTGCTTTAGGGAAAACGGGATGGATAAGCCTGTATCTGCACACCAGCTGATCGATCGTTTCGGGCGGCGGGTCAGCTATGTACGCCTGTCAGTGACCGACCGCTGCGACTTGCGTTGCGTGTATTGCATGGGCGAGGACATGACGTTTGTGCCGCGCAATCAGTTACTTAGCTTGGAAGAATTGACGCAATTAGGCAAAGCGTTTGTCGAGTTAGGGGTGGATAAAATCCGCATTACCGGCGGTGAACCGCTAGTACGACGTAATATCCTGCATTTATTCCGCCAACTCGGGCAATTACCGGGGTTACGTGATCTGACGCTCACTACCAATGCCACCCAATTAGCCCCTTATGCGCAAGCTCTCAAAGAGGCCGGGGTGACGCGCATTAATATCAGCCTTGATACCCTCAACCCTGAACGTTTCCACCAACTGACACGCCTAGGCAATATCAACAAAGTCATGGCCGGGATTGATGCCGCCTTACAAGCCGGTTTTCAACGCCTCAAACTCAATGCCGTGATTCTTAAAAACCGCAACCATGACGAAATTCTGGATTTGGTGGAATTTGCCCATCAGCGCGGCATGGATATTACTTTTATTGAAGAAATGCCCTTAGGGGTGATTGGCGATCATGACCGCGCCGAAGCGTATTATTCAAGCGATGAGATCTTGCGCGATTTACGTCAACACATGGATTTGCAAGCAGTCGATGAAAGTACCGGCGGGCCAGCGCGTTATTACCGCCGCGAAGGCAGCCCTTACCGGGTCGGCTTTATCTCGCCACACAGCCATAATTTCTGTGAAACCTGTAACCGCGTGCGCGTGACCGCTGAAGGCCGTTTGCTGTTGTGTTTAGGCCAGGAACATTCGCTGGATTTGCGGGCGATTATGCGTACCTACCCTGAGGATGATACAAGATTACGCCAAGCCTTATTGGATTCAATGCAAATCAAACCCTTAGGGCATGAATTCAATCTGCAAACCCAGCCGATTATTTTCCGCCATATGAGTGCCACCGGCGGTTAAGCTCGCCGCTCGTCCAACGTCAGGTTCAAGCATTTTCATATAACTTGCGATACAGGCCACCCTGCGCGAGCAATTCCTGATGGCTGCCTTGTTCGCTAATATGCCCGTCTTCAAACACAAAAATATGATCGGCTTGCCGTACCGCACTCAGACGATGGGCAATAATCAGCGTGGTACGGGATTTGAGGAACTCATTCAGCGCCACATGCAGGTTTTGCTCGGTTTCCATATCCAAGGCAGACGTGGCTTCATCCAGAATCACCACGCTAGGATTAGACAAAATCATACGGGCAATGGCCAACCGTTGACGTTGCCCACCAGAAAGACGCATACCTTGCCGCCCCACCAAAGTATCCAAACCTTGCGGCTGTTCGCGAATAGTCGCTTCCAATTGGGCAATATTCAGGGCTTTCCATAATTGCTCATCCGCCAACTCCCGGCCTAAGGTCAGGTTGGCGCGAATGGTGTCATTAAACAACGCTGGATGCTGCAACACAGTGGCGACATGTTCGCGTACCACATCAAGGCCAATTTCTGTCACCGGCACTTCATCAAAATACAATTGGCCTTGTTGCGGCTGATATAAGCCCAGCAATACTTGCACAAAGGTGGATTTACCGCCGCCACTCGCGCCGACTAAGGCAATTTTTTGCCCGGATTGAATGGTCAGGTTCACATCCTTTAACACCGGCGGCTTACCGGTATAGGCAAAGGTAATATGTTCAGCCCGTACACTAACGGTGGTTTTACCTGCAAACGGATTATGCTGATGCGGGTATTGCGGTTCAGGCTGCATTGCCAGTAACGTATTAATCCGCTGCAAGGCCGCTTTAGCCCCAAACCAGCCATACTGAATAGCCAAGATTTCCTGTACCGGCCCCATCATGAACCACAGATAACTAAATACCGCCAACATTTCGCCAATGCTTAAATCCGAATACACCACCATCATCATGCTAACCGCGCGGAAAATATCAAACCCGGCCACAAAGGTGGTAAACGACAAACGATTTCCCGCATCACTGCGCCAGGCATGACGGCTAGCGTGTTGCTTAACCTCATAGGCATAGTCCATTACGCGGCCAAAAAAAGTACTGGCCCGATTACTCGCGCGAATTTGCTGGATGGTATCGAGTGTTTCGGTTAAGGCTTGTTGGAATAGCTCGAAGGCGCTGTTTTCTTTTCTTTTCAGCTCTTTGACATACGAACCAATTTTAGTGGTCAAAATCACCACTAGCGGATTCAGCAGTAAAATGAACAAAGCCAATTGCCAATGCATCCACAGCAATACCGCCGTCACCCCAAGCAACGACAAGACCGCGACAATAAACTTGCTGATACTGCTACCCAAAAAGGTATCAATGGTTTCCACATCCACCACTAAGCGCGAACTGACCGTACCGCTGCCGAGGGTTTCGTATTCGCTCATGGAAATGGTTTCCAGATGTCGCAATAAGCGCTTACGAATGCTGTAGGTGAGATCTTTACTAATCAGGGTGAATTCGCGTGTCTGGTAAACCGTCAATGCCAGCCACAACAAACGCAACACCACGGTAATAACCGTAACCACCGTAATATACAGCGCCGGGCCATGCCAATCGGCTGGGAATAGGCTGTTCATAATATCGATCATTTTTGCTGGTTTGTGCAAAAGCACTTCATCCACCAGCAACGGCACCAGCAAAGGAATGGGGACAGCAATAACAGCGGCTAAAATGGCTACTGCATTGGCACGAATCAGGGTGGGACGATGGCGCAGAATGTGTTGGAACAGTTCACGCCACTGGTATTCAGTCGGCTTACTCATGAACCGTTATGCTAATGGTATTTGCATAGAGTGCAAATAAAAAAGGCGCTGTTTAGCGCCTTTTTGACAGCTTTAAGCCGTTAGCTTATTGCGCTTGGCTCATCATGAAATCAACCGCAGCTTTGACTTCATCATCAGACAGTGCAGGGTTGCCACCTTTAGCAGGCATAGCATTTTTACCGTGCAATGCGCTGTTATGCAGAGCATCTTTACCAGTAGCAAGGCGAGGGCCCCAAGCAGCTTTATCACCCAATTTAGGCGAACCGGCTACCCCGGAATCGTGGCACGCAAAGCACACGGATTTATACACTTTCTCACCATCAACCCCAGCGGCTGGAGCAGCAGCGGCAGGCGCAGCAGCCTGTTCGGCCGGAGCAGCAGCGGCAGGTGCAGCAGCTTGTTCAGCCGGAGCAGCAGCGGCAGGTGCAGCAGCTTGTTCAGCCGGAGCAGCAGCGGCAGGTGCAGCCGCCTGTTCAGCCGGAGCAGCAGCAGGTGCAGCCGCTTGTTCAGCCGGAGCAGCAGCGGCAGGTGCAGCCGCGGCAGCAGGAGCAGCACCATCAGCTTTCTTGACTTGAGCAGACAGGTCATGACCTGCTTTGCCAGTCATATACACGA
>CAZCJE010000099.1:3671-11158 GCA_964498805.1 uncultured Thiothrix sp. | reverse complement strand
ACCAGAAAATCAATCAGCTGGCGAACTTTGGGTGGCACATGCAAGCGGCTGGCGTCATTGGGTCATCCGAATCGCCAGATCATAACCCTCTTCCACCACGTCCACTGTATGGTCTAACAAAGTCACATCCAGTGTTACCTTGGGATGCAAAGCACGAAATTGCCCCCATACTAGAGCTAGATGCAATACACGAAAACTAACCGGTAGTATGAAAATGTCTTCAGTATTATTTGTCTCACATGGGGCACCCACTTTTGCGTTGGAACCGGGCAAACTCGGCCCGCAATTAAGCGCTTTGGGTAAAAGCTTGCCACGTCCGCAAGCAGTATTGGTGATTTCACCGCATTGGCTAGCCCCTCAAGTACGGGTGAACCATGCGCAAAAACCCGGGACTATTCACGACTTTGGTGGTTTTGCACGCGAATTGTATAGCCTGCAATACCCCGCCGTCGGCCATCCGGTATTAGCAGAGCGCACCTTGGCAATCTTGGCACAAGCGGGTTGGTCTGGGGTAGCGGATGAACAGCGCGGCCTAGATCATGGTGCTTGGGTGCCACTGCGTTACCTGTACCCGCAAGCGGATGTGCCGGTATTTCAGCTGGCTATGCCTTATCAACTGGATACGGTATCGGCGTATGCCCTAGGTCAGGCCCTTGCGCCTTTACAACAGGAAGGTGTGTTAATTATTGGCTCTGGCGGCTTAACGCATAATCTGTATGAATTTAATGGCATGGCGCGTGAGGATGCACCCTATGTCAAAGAATTTGCTCGTTGGGTAGCCGATACAGTGACACGTCAGGATCATGCAAGCTTGACCAATATTATGGCGCTGGCTCCGCATGCTCAACGTGCTCATCCTTCCTTGGATCATTTATTGCCCCTGTTGATTGCAGCGGGAGCAGCTGGAACCCAAGCCAAGGTTACTGTACTAGAAGGCGGCATTACCTATGGCATGTTGTCTATGGATTCCTATCTATTCACCACCGCCTAATATAAAAAAGCCCCGCTAGGCGGGGCTTATGCTCATTATCAACGCTCGTTTTTAACGCATGGTTACCAATTCTTCTGCACTGACCGGATGAATCGCAATGGTGTCATCGAAATCTTTTTTGGTTGCCCCCATACGGATAGCCACTGCAAACCCCTGCATCATTTCATCAGCGCCCAAACCAAATACATGGCAACCGACAATTTTTTCTTCTGTACCAACCACCACCAGTTTCATGTGTGTTTTGGCTTTTTGTTTGGTGAAGGAATAATACATCGGGGTGAAATCGGCCTTGTAAACCTTAACCGCTTCTTCACCGTATTTTTCCAGCGCGGCTTCTTCGGATAAACCAATCGTGCCAATCGGTGGATGAGTAAACATGACAGTGGGAATCAGGCTGTAGTCGACCTTACGTCCTTCCATGCCGCCGAACAGGCGATCGGCTAAACGCCGCCCAGCTGCAATCGCTACCGGCGTCAATTGCACCCCGCGCATATTAATAATGTCGCCAATCGCGTACACACCCGGCACATTGGTTTCCTGATAGGCATTGACATCAATCAAGCCATTAGCGGCAGGAACAATCCCGGATTTTTCCAATGCAATCGTATCGGTATTAGGGGCGCGGCCAATTGCCCATAGCAACTGATCCAAATCCGCCAGCGTGCTGCCATTGTCAAAGTGCACGGTCAGCTTGCCATCGGCTTGCTTTGCCACTTGGGTAATTTTGTTGTGGTCATTGAACTGGATACCATCGGCTTCCATTTGCGTGCGCAGGGCTGTTTGTACCATGCTGTCAAAGCCAATCAGCACCGGGAAACCTTGGTGTAACAGATAAGTTTCCGAACCCAAGCCGTTTAGTACCCCAGCCAATTCCAGCGCAATATAACCACCACCAACAACCGCTATCTTTTTAGGCTGTTGTTGCAGTTCAAAGAAACCATCCGAGGTAATACCATATTCCGCCCCCGGCACATTGGTAGGCACAATCGGGCGTCCGCCGGTAGAAATGACAATATGATTCGCCGTGTAGGTAACGCCATCGACTTCTAAAGTGTGCGCATCAACAAAACGGGCAGCGCCTTTAATCAGGCTCACACCAGATTCCGCCAGATAGCCGCCATACCAGTCATTGATGCCATTAATCAGGTTATCGCGCTTGCTGACCAAGGTTTGCCAGTCAAAGCCATTGGTAGTGACATCAAATCCATAATCTTGGGCATGGTGTAAAGCATGAGCGAGATTGGCACCGAACCACATAACTTTTTTCGGTACACAACCACGATTAACACAGGTACCCCCTAGGTCACGCGATTCTATAACAGCACATTTGGCACCGTAGGAAGCTGCCCGTTCTGCTACTGATAAACCGCCGCTACCGGCACCAATGGCAATCAAATCAAAATGCGTGCTCATGCTTTGCTCCTTATTAGACTCGCTACTATCCCCTGCCGCATAGCAAGGGATAGCAGGATCATTATGATTGTTGAACTTCCCACGGATCATGGGGCAATTCAGGAGAGATAATTAACGTGCTTGCAACCAAGCTTCGAGCTTGTCAGAACCACCGATCAATTCGCCATTCACGAATACTTGTGGAACCATGTCTGCACCAGCAACGGCACGCAGGCTGCGGTTGGTGTAGTCTTTGTTCAGCACCATTTCGTCATATGCAATACCGGCGTCTGCCAACATGCCTTTAGCACGGGCACAGAATGGGCAGCCCGGACGAGTGAAGATTGCAACATCCAGTGGTTTAGCAGCATTTGGTGCAATGTAAGCCAGCATGGTGTCGGCATCGGAAACTTCGAATGGGTCGCCTGGTTTGCTAGGCTCGATGAACATTTTTTCTACCACGCCGTCTTTAACCAGCATGGAATAACGCCAAGAGCGTTTGCCAAAGCCGAGGTCGTTTTTGTCAACCAACAGGCCCATACCTTCAGTGAATTCACCGTTACCATCGGGGATGAAGGTAATATTGTCGGCTTTTTGGTCAACTTTCCACTCATTCATCACGAAGGTGTCGTTAACAGACATACAAATGACATCATCAACGCCGTATTGTTTGAAGGTGTCTACCAACTGGCTGTAACGCGGTACATGGGTGGAAGAACAGGTAGGAGTAAAGGCACCTGGCAGAGAGAATACGATAACGGTTTTGCCTTTGAACAGGTCATCAGTAGTTACATCTACCCACGCAGCATTTTGACGAGTGTGGAAAGTAACGTTAGGAACTTTCTGACCTTCTTTATTTTCGAACATGCTTAATCTCCTTGGTACTAATTCTTACACAATTGAATGAGACATTTGATCAACGCGATGCAGTATAAATAATTAGCTGTGCAGATCAAAACGGATTGTTTCTAACATAACGATCTATTTATAAGATCGATCATTTCCGCAAGCCTTAAACTGATACGCTGAAGCGCAGGAATTCTACACTATGTGACCTATTTTTGATGGTTAATCCACCTAACCAACCGAGAGTATGCAAAAGCATTAGCAGCAAAGCCTAAAATAAGCCCTTTAATTGGTTTTTCAATTGTTGTTCGAGTTGCTGCTTAAGTTGATCCTCCCGTTTGCCCTGTTCAGAGTTAGCGGCGGCTGGTTTATCCTGCGCATCCTTGTTATCGGAACTGTCTAATTGTTTGTGCAATTCAGCCTCTAAGCGATCACGGATTTTATCGCGTTCTTGCTGTACCTGTTGTTTAAGCTGGTCTTTGGCTGCATCGCGCTGTTCGCGCAAGGCTTGTAACTGCTTGTCTTTTTCCGCTTCCAGCTTAGCTTTTAAATCGGCTTTCTGATCTTCCAGCTCACGCTTAGCCAGTTCTTTCAACAATACATCCAACTCCAGCGCATAACTCAGGTGTTGCCACGGCCCATGAATATGCAAAGGGGCAAACAAGCCTTCGGGCTTATCGGGTTTGGGGATTTCACTAACGCGCAGTTTGAAGTTCAGAGCCTCTTTCACCAGATCTACATCGCCATTGCCCTTAATCTGGAAATACGGTGCCACCAAGGTATTGTCATCAGTCTGAAAAACACCCTGTTTAACCTGCCATTGGCCACTAAGAGTCGTAAAAGCGACTTCCTTTTCGCCCAATTCATTCACCTTCTCGCGCTCAAACAGCTTCACCACCTGCTTGGTTTTTTGCGCAAAATTGGCATCGCGTATGGTGCCATTTTTGAGATCCAGCTGAATGTTGCCATCCAAATGCTGCTTAAAGGCATTAATGTCGCCAGCGATAGAATTGAGATTAGCGGTCAGATTCAACGCGCCGGTAACGGTTTTATCTTGGGTAAGGGCAAAGAATAAATCTTCAGTGCGCAGATTGCTGGTTTTGTGCGTCATCTGAATAGTAGCGGGCGACTGATGAGTATTCAGCTTGATCATGCCTTCGTAACCGCCCTTAAACAACGTACCTTTGGGGGTCAAAGTGACCAGCCCTTGCACCATTTGCACGCCTAAAGTGGCTTGCTGCAATTGAAATGGCGGGTAAGACAAGCTATCGGCCTTGAAATTACCATTCGCACTCAACTCTGCCATAGGATCACGGATTTGCAGATTGCCTTGCAAGGTTTGCCCCATAAGCTTGAGGCTGGTTTGGGTCAAATCCAGTACGCCTTTGCCACTGCCCCAATTCAAATCCAGCTTACCCGTACCTTGTTGCTGCAAATCGCCTTGCGGAATACTACCACCTTGTAAATGGCTGCTTAATTGCAAATTCGCCACCTGCACTTGCTGGGCATCCACTTGAATGTGAGTTTGGCCGCTGACCTGAATATCGGCCTTTTGCATGGGCAATTGGCCACCTTGAGCCGTGGCCTGTAACTGCATAGTGGCTAAATCGGCAATATGGCGTTTGAGGTCATATTGCAAATCGGCTTGCACTTGCGCATCCACTTGGCCTACTTTAGGGTTATCCAGCGTGGTTTTTAGCTGCATCCCCTGCAAACTCAACTGGTTTTGCGCCAGATTAGTCTGTAATTGGCCACTAATATGCGCCGTGCCTTGTTGTGGCAACTGCACCTGCGCCTGCAAATCCGCCATTGCATAACGCCCATTGGCAGTATTGCCCTGGAGAGTCCCTTGCAAATCCGCCTGTAAGGCAGCAGCCTCAATGCCTGCCCGCAGTTGCTCGACTTTAAGAGTCTTATCCGACAAACGACCGTGTACTTGCCCGCTAAGACTGGCTTTTAAAGTATCGCCAATGGCCGGTTTATCCTTAGCTTGCAGCGCCAAGTTGAAAGCCGACAAGGTGAAATCATCTTGATTAGCCGCTAATTCTGCAGTGGTATTACCCTCAAGGGTCATATCCAGCGTCGGATTGGTTTGCTGCAAACGAGTTGTTAATTGGATATCAACGGGTTTGCCGGGACGCAAAGTGCCAGTCGTCAAATTTAACGGTGAGAGCGTCAATTCCTGCTGATTAAGCTCATCCTGCCAATGAATGCGGGAATCTTTCACACTAATCCCAGCGACCACAAAACTACCCAATAAGCGGGTTATAATCTGGCTAATCGGATCATCCTGTGAACTGCTATTGGTCGGCAATAAATCCGCCCAGTTGGTCGCCCCCGTGCGATTGCGTTGCAAATTGAGGGTTAGACGTTCCAATAACACCTCATCCACCCGCAACTTTTGTTCCAACAGTGGCAATAATTGCACCACCACCCGCGCACTATCGGCTTCAGCAAAACGACTCGCGTTAAAACCGGCGGCATTACCGAGCTTGACCTGCTGCACTGTCAGGGCAATATCCGGGTACACCGACAAGGCTATATCCCCATCAATGCTCAATTCACGCCCGGTTTGCTGCTTGACCAGCTCGATTAACTGGCCTTTATAATGATTGGCATCAAAGGTTATGACAAAAATAGTGGCGGTTAATAACAACAATAACAATACTGTCATTAAACCGGCTAAAGAACGCAACAATGTCATTTTCCTTCCTCAAGAAACCCCATTCGGATACTTTCATCTCGTCAATGAACCTGTAAACGACTAAGCTTGACTATACACTTAAAATGAGAGCCCCATTAGAAGGAATCCTTATGCCTATACTTAGTGCCTCCGCCGACCGAAGCAAACAAGTCATCGGTCTTTACCACCCTAAAACCTGGAAAGAAAAGGGCCTGCCTTGGACCATAGGGCTGTTTATAGCCACTTATATTATTGTGGTGATTGCTTTAGGCATTTACTGGAGTATCGCGCCTGCGACTTTCGATGTGGCACAAAATGCCAAGGAAACAGCCGCTGCAACTAAAAACCGTATGGTGCCGGGTTTTACCACGACTGCCACTTTGGTGCGTGTTGCGGATACCATGCTGCATAAACCGGGGGGTTATCTGAGTAATGATGTCACCCCACCGGGCATTTATCTGGACAATATGCCTGAATGGGAATTCGGCGTGCTGGTACAGGTACGGGATATGGCACAGACATTCCGCAATGACTTCAGCCGCTCTCAGTCACAATCTGTAGAAGATAAAGATCTGATTATTGCCCAACCCCGCTTTAACTTTGATTCCAATTCTTGGATGTTACCGTCTACGGAAGGCGAATACGAAGCTGGGATCAAGGCTCTGCAAAGCTATATGAATCGCCTCGGAGGTACTCAACAACCCGCAGCCCAATTCTATGTACGGGCGGATAACCTGCGTGATTGGTTAAGCCAGGTCGATAAACGTTTAGGTTCTCTCTCTCAACGTTTAGGAGCCAGTGTCGGTCAGGAAGTTATTAATGTAGGTCAGCCACCGCTTGCGACTGGCGCATCTAATGGGGAAAATCAGACTGTGCCAGCCTCAGAGGTAAACAAAGATACTAACGATGACCGAGCAAATAGTACGGTTCAACAGTTCCACAAAACCTCTTGGACTGAAATTGACAATATCTTCTTTGAAGCACGCGGTCAGGCATGGGCGTTGCTGCACTTGTTAAAAGCAATCCAAATTGACTTTGCCCCAGTGCTGGCGGATAAAAACGCCCAAACCAGCCTACAACAGGTGATTCGTGAACTCGAACCTACCCAGAGCAATATCTGGAGTCCGGTCCTCCTCAATGGTAGCGGCTTTGGTTTAGTGACCAATCACTCCCTGATTATGGCATCTTATCTGTCACGCGCGAATGCAGCCGTCATTGATTTACGCCGTCTGCTTGAACAAGGTTAAGCCTAGCTGCTTGCTGGAAGGCATGCCAGTGACAACGCTGACATGCCTTTGCTTTTGACATTCTCTTGCCCTGAATTCGACGCGCTACCCCAAGCACTCCGAGTATCATACGTACCTGCAGATATAACTCTGTGTTGAAGGGTTCCTCCACAGACTATTCGAGAATACGCAAATCATTTTGCCGGGCAGCATATTCGGCAGATAACGGGGTTCGCTGCAAATAATGTTGGGGCGATACCGAATGACGCGCCGCAACTTTAGCAGCACGTTTGCCAGCTAGCAGTGACAAATCATTCTGTGACGCTAAGGAAACGGATACCTTGGCTAA
>CAZCJE010000099.1:0-3571 GCA_964498805.1 uncultured Thiothrix sp. | reverse complement strand
CAGCTAGCAGTGACAAATCATTCTGTGACGCTAAGGAAACGGATACCTTGGCTAACCGAGTCTTAAACCCCTTTTTGCTGTTGGTACACGCCGACTTAGTGGGCAGAGATATTGGCATACGTTTGGCGGGCAAGGGTGAATACGCCACAGAGAGCGGCAGCGTTGGTGAAAACGCCAGCCAGTGGCCTAACGCTAACGGTATAGCCGATTTAACTAAGTTTTGCGCTACTAAAGCCCGCTGGTTTTGCCCAGCAGTGGTATTAGATACCCCCGCTTGGGCAAATAAAGGGCTAATCAACGGTTGCGACGGCAATACTGACCAAAACCATAACACCGGCAAAGTACAAATAGCCAACCACAACGCAAACTGGACTAGATAAAGAATATAGGGAGGAGTCTCCCGCTTAACGACAAGTTTCGGCATTTAAAATCACACGCCCCGTGAAAACTGACAGCACCGTCAGCTTAGCACTGGCTGATAACTGACTGGCCGACGCTCAAGCCGACCAGTAGAGATTTACCGATAATAGCGTAAAGGGCTTACCAGGTTTGTTTGAACTGATCGATTAAGCGCCGTTCACGTTTATTCGGTTTGCGTACTGGCACATTAACCCCGTGTAAACGACGCTCTTCCATAATGGCTTCACGCTGTTCACGGTGATGGGCGGATTCTTCATATAACAGACGCGCTTCTGGTGCCGGTCGGCGCTGTTCATTGAGACCACGTACCGTCACCGTCCAGCTCTCAAAGCCTTTGGTAATCAGGATTTGATCCCCAGGGCGTACATTACGAGAAGGTTTGACACGTTCCTCATTCACATGAACGTGTCCCCCGTTGATTGCTTCGACGGCTAAGGGGCGGGTTTTGAAAAAACGCGCGGCCCATAGCCACTTATCCAGACGTTGGCTTACATTTTCCGTTTCAACGGCCATGTAACGACACGATCCTCCCACTCTTCCTCTTTCACTTCAGCCGCGTAGGTAAATCGACCTACCACAGACTGCTTCATACGGTGAATGCTCTGTTTATCACCGGATACCAAATGATGCCAAGGCGGCAGATTTTTGCCTTCATGCAATAAACGGTAGGCACAACTTGGTGGCATCCAGTACAACTGCTCCAGATTATCCGGGGTCAGATGCAAACACTCTGGCACGCTCACCGCGCGATTAGCGTAATCCTTGCATTGGCAAGTGGTACCATCAAGCAAATCACACGCCACATCGGTGTAATACACAGTGCTGTCTTCTTCATCTTCGAGCTTAATCAGACAACATTTCGCACAGTGGTCGCAAAGGCTTTCCCACTCTTCTTGGTTCATTTCACGTAAGGATTTTTGCTTCCACCACGGAACGCTACACACATCAGTCATGGGTTGGTTTGCTCTCCAGCAATTCCTGTTTCAAGGCAGCATAATGCTGTGCATCAGTGTAATAAAATAGGTCACCACCGGCACTATTCAATAGAATAGCTAAACCTTTTTGTGGGTAAAACCAGTATTCGACCCCTTTTTGCGCAGATGCGATTTTCTCAGCGGGCGCGCCAAAGCGGGCGGTGACAATATCGGGGGCATAATCGATTGCCGGCATGTAAACCACTTTGCGCACGACCAAATTATTCACCACCGGCAGGCTAGCCTCAGCCACTTCGAATTTCCATTGCCCGCTAGCCATACCTTCGCGCTTACTGCTAGCCTGTTGCAGATTGGTCAAGGTTGCATCATCAGCCTGTAATTCCAGCAGCAACTTGGCTTCAAACACACCTAAGGTAAGTTTGCCAAAATACGCCTCCAGATGGCGCTTGCCACTTTCATGCGAAAACACCGCCAGTTCCGGGAAACTGTGGAAACGTTCAATCGCCTCCTTAAGTGTGGTTTTCCCCGTCTGAAGATGAAAAACCTGCGAATTGCCCTCAGGGCTTACCGTCACCTGCCAAGGCAAATCTTCCAGTTGTTGCGTCGGTTCACCACAACCGGCGAGCATAAATAACAGTGCCAAACCACTACCAATAACCTTATATCGCATCTCAAAACCTTGAAATCAAAACCATCTCATTATGGCAACACTCGCTGCCATACTATTACATTTCTGCAGGCTGGCCTACCCAAGCAAAACCTGACTCCATCGCAGCGGAGTATTCTCACGCGTACCAATCTTCGCTTTCGCCGTATTCAACCAGCAAATCGGTCAGCTCTAAAATGTATTTTTTCAAAAATTTATTTTTTAACCACGCTACCCGCGTCGTAGACGGCGGAAACAAAGCGGATAAATCGCGCAACACCAAATCGTCATCGTGAATATGCGAATAGGCCATTTTGGCAATAATGCCTGCGCCAAAACCCAAACGCACATAGCTAATAATCACGTCGGTATCGGTAGCCGCAAAGGTCACATTGAGCTGCAAACCAGCAGTGCGAAAGGTTTCATGAATTTTGGAGCGGCCGGTAAAACCAAAGATATAGGTCAATACCGGATAGCGGGCAATACGTGGCAGGCTTAGCTTGCCTTCAGTCAGCGGATGATCGGCCGGTAATACCAAGCCATGATTCCAGTCATAGCACTTGCGGCTGGCCAAAGCAGTATCATTGCCCAACTCTTCAGTACAGACGGCAATATCAGCAGTGCCTTCATGCAGCATGCGCACCAATTGTGAAGGCGTACCTTGCAGAAAATGAATCGCCACATCCGGGTAACGTTGGCGAAACTCTAGCATGACTTCGGGTAGAAAATAACGCGCTTGGGTATGGGTAGTGGCAATGCGTATCTCGCCCTTGGTTTGCAACCGATAGTCATCAGCGACCGCCCGGATATTTTCCAACGATTGCTCAATGGTATCCAGTTCTTGCACAATCGCTTTGCACACGGGCGTTGGTTCCACCAAGCGTTTGCCTTTGCGCTCAAACAGCGGCATACCCAGTTCTGCTTCCAGCAAAGCTAATTGCCGACTGACCGCCGATTGCACAATATAATGCTGCTCAGCGGCACGCGAAACATTCATGCCATTATTCAACAAGGTTTTTAGCAAGCGTAACTGAATAAGCTTCATAATCGATTTTCAGGATAACAGATACAAGAGTATATCGCTTTTAACGATTATGTATCTGCACAATTACACGTTGTCAGCCCAAAACTAAACTTTTTTTATTCCAGTTGATAATTTAAAACAATAACAAGCGGTAATTGGTTTTTATGTAATTCCGGCGGTAAGGGCAAAATCCCCGACGCACTCATAACGGCTTGCAATGCACCATTATCAAGCCATTGATTACCCGAGCTTTTGGTCACCCGTGCTTCGCTAATACTGCCGTTGGCTAGCACGGTAAAAGCAATCATCACGCTGCCCTCAATTTCCGCCTTTTCCGCTAGACGCGGATATTGTTTACGCGCATCAATCAAGCTTTGCATACGGCGTCGATAAGTCGCTTCGGCAGCACGATTATCCACTACTGGTGCTGCAGCAGGCGCTTTTGCTAACGGTGGTACAGGCCGTGGTGGCGGTGGCGCTATTGGCCGCGCTGGCGGGTTTGCCTGCGGTACCGCAGCAGTTTCAGTTTGTGGCTTAGGAGTAGCA
>CAZCJE010000098.1:0-11226 GCA_964498805.1 uncultured Thiothrix sp. | reverse complement strand
CTCGACCTTCAAAAAAATTCTTGAACGCAGTTTGCTGGTTCCGTAAGCATTGTTGCAGGGGAACGCTGGAAACATCATTCAGGAAAGCGAACTCAGGCAACTGTTTAATCTCGGTCAATTTAGCATTTGCGCCAGAATAATTGATCTTGATTTGTGCCTGATGGTAGGCATCCGTCCGATAACGCAAGATGCTGTTGTAGACAAAACGCACACAACCGAACGTCTGCGCCAACAACTGTTCTTGTTGTGGGTCAGGATAAAAGCGAAACCGGTAGGCACGTTTTGTTTTCATCGTTCACCTATTGTAGTTCGTGCCGTGAGTAACAACGGTACCGTTTCTAACCGAAGCTAGCTTAACCAAAGAGAGGAGCGAGACGAGGGTCGGCTATCGCCGACGTGCTATCCCTCCCCGCCCTAAAGGACGGGGTTTCTCGCACAAGACTGATGAACATTAAGTACTACGAAGATGATGACATCCTAGTTCAACGCTTTAGTAATAACCCGATTGTCCGTGAAGTCTCACAGGGCTGGAATATCAATATCAGCTACGATAAAGACGGCAATATCGTGCAGATTGTCATACTCGAAGCCAAAGAGCAGGGGCTTTACCCTGTCATTCCTATGAAGATGGTTGCCTGATTTCAGTTCGCTGGCGTCATATAAGACGTAAGCACGGCATATCGCTCGTTAGCAGAGCCATTCAATCTAAATAGTACCTCATACTTCTGCGCATTCATTGCTGCGGCGCAGCTAAACCTTTGTCTAATACCGGATTGGCTTATTCGCTGTTAGTGTTTGTTTGGAAGAGGAAAAACGTGCAAGTGCTTTGCATTCCAAACTGGAGGAGAACATCAATGGCTGTGCTTAACCGCATGGATTGGTACGACTTAGCCCGTACCACCAATTGGACACCCACATACGTTAGCGAAGATGAATTATTCCCACCGCAATTGTCCGGCGACTTTGATTTGCCATTAACAGCGTGGGAGCAATACGACGAGCCGTATAAACAAACTTACCCCGAATACGTCAAAGTGCAGCGCGAAAAAGATGCCGGTGCTTATTCCGTAAAAGCCGCTTTGGAGCGCAGTCGTATTTTTGAAAATGCCGACCCAGGTTGGAAATCGGTAATGAAAGCGCATTATGGCGCGATTGCGCGTGGTGAATACGCCGCTGCTAGTGCCGAAGCGCGCATGATGCGTTTTTCCAAAGCACCGGGTATGCGCAATATGTCCACCCTCGGTTGTATGGATGAAATCCGCCACGGGCAAATGCAGCTGTATTTCCCGCATGAGCATGTTTCCAAAGACCGGCAAATGGATTGGGCATTTAAAGCCTATGATACCAATGAATGGGCGATGATTGCCGCGCGCCATTTCTTTGATGACATTATGATGACCCGCGATGCGATTAGCGTGTCGATCATGCTGACGTTTAGTTTTGAAACCGGTTTCACCAATATGCAGTTTCTCGGTTTGGCCGCTGATGCTGCTGAAGCCGGGGATCATACCTTTGCCAATCTGATTTCCAGCATTCAAACCGATGAATCCCGCCATGCCCAAATCGGCGGCCCCGCGCTTAAAATCTTGATTGCCAATGGTAAAAAAGCAGAAGCCCAAAAGCGGGTTGATATTGCGCTGTGGGGGGCGTGGAAACTGTTTTCGGTGTTGACCGGGCCGATTATGGATTACTACACGCCGCTGAAACACCGCAAACAATCGTTTAAAGAGTTCATGGAAGAGTGGATTGTGGCGCAATTCGAGCGTGCCCTCACCGACATGGGCTTAGAACTGCCTTGGTATTGGGATATTTTCCTTAACGATTTGAATGATACCCACCACGGCATGCACTTAGGTTCGTATTACTGGCGACCTACGGTGTGGTGGAATCCTGCCGCAGGCATTACCCCCGCCGAACGCGCTTGGTTAGAGGAAAAATACCCCGGTTGGAATGAGACATGGGGCGAATGTTGGGATGTGATTATCGACAATGTGGTCGATGGCAATATGGCTAAGGCCTATCCCGAAACCCTGCCTTATGTCTGCAATATGTGCCAACTGCCGATTCTGGGTGTGCCGGGTAAAAAGTGGAATGTGCAAGATTACCCGTTGGAATACAACGGTCGTTTGTATCACTTTGGTTCGGAAGTAGACCGCTGGATTTTCCAACAAGACCCAGCTCGCTATGCCGGTCATTTAAGCCTTGTGGATCGTTTCCTTGCAGGCATGATTCAGCCGATGAATCTGGAAGGGGCATTGGCTTACATGAATATTGGCCCCGGTGAATGTGGCGATGATGCCCACAACTACGCTTGGGCTGAAGTTTACCGCGCCTTACGTGAAACCCGTAAAGCCGCTAATGCCTAAACCCTTTGCCCGACACTCAAGCACTTAGATGGAGCTTGAGTGTTTTGATACGGAGATTCGATACATGGCTTTATTTCCTTTGACCTCCAATTTTGAAGGCGATTTTGTCCTGCAATTAGTGCCGGTTGATACCGAACACACCATGGATGAAGTCGCCGCCGCTGCCGCTGTACATTCGGTCGGTCGGCGTGTGCGTGACCGTCCGGGGCATATTTTGCGTGTGCGCCGTCCAGGCAGTGATGAATTTTTACCACGCGATATGAAAGTGTCTGAAGCCGGTTTTATGCCCACTGAAACCGTCGAAATTATTTGGCAAGCCGCGCACGCTTAAAGGAGCTACCGATGAGTTTTACCAAAGTTTGTAGCCTTGACGAGGTATGGGAAGGCGAAATGGCTCCTTTCACCGTGAATGGGCATGAAATTCTCTTAGTGTGTGCGGATGGTGGCGAGATTAAAGCCTTTCAAGGCATTTGCCCGCATCAGGATATTGCCCTATCCGAAGGTAAGTTCGACGGTAAGAAACTGATTTGCCGCGCGCATTTATGGCAGTTTGATGCCTGTACTGGCAAGGGAATTAACCCCGACGATTGCGCACTCGCGGAGTATCCAGTGCAAGTTAATGGCGAAGATGTCTTTGTCAGTACCGAAGGCGTTGACCCGCTGTTTGCCCATACCTAATCCGCCGTTGCCAAGGAGATTCCCATGAGTGCCAATAAATCAGCACAGGCTTACCACAACAATATGGTTGGACCTGTTATGCGCGCGGGGAATTTAGCCCTCGCCGTGATTGAAGCCGCCAAAATTGATAATCCCGACAAGGACATTTTTGTCGATGATAAGCGCGCTTACATTCGTATTCACGCTGAACAGGAAATGATTCTGCGCCAAGCCACCATTGAGGAGGAGCTAGGCCGACCGTTTCGCATGAATGATTTAGAAGTCGATCTCAGTTCTTTTGCCGGTCAGATTGAAAGCCGCGACGATTCCGTGCGTTTTTATTTCACTAAAACTATCTGATGCCGTACCGCGTGATGAGGAGGAAAGAAAATGTCTGAAGTGCAAGTATTAAAGCCGCAAAAGACTTGGAGTCACTTAGCTGCGCGCCGTCGTAAACCCAGTGAATACGATATTGTCAGCACCAATTTGCATTACAATAACCGCGATGCCAATGCCCCGTATGAACTAGACCCGAATATGTTCATGAACCAATGGTATAAGCAACATACCTTTGGCACCGCGCTCAAACACAAAGACTGGAATGCGTTTCGTGACCCGGATGAAGTGATTTACCGTACCTATAACCTTATGCAAGACGGGCAAGAAACCTATGTGTTTGGTTTGTTTGATCAATTCAGCCAGCGCGAACACGATAAAGCCCTTGATGCGCGTTGGGCAGGTTCATTAGCGCGCTTATACACGCCCGCCCGTTACCTGTTCCATACCCTGCAAATGGCGTCGGCTTATGTCGGGCAAGTCTCGCCTGCGAGTACCATTACCAACTGCAATTACTTCCAAATGGCGGACAGTTTGCGCTGGTTAAGTCATACCGCTTATCGTACTAAAGAATTGTCCTTAACCTTTACCGATAAAGGCTTTGGCCAAGATGAGCGTCAATACTGGGAACAAGATGCCGCTTGGCAAGGTTTCCGCGAGTTAATGGAAAAAGTCCTGACGGTGTGGGATTGGGGCGAAGCAATTACGGTTCTGAGTTTGGTGGTTAAACCGGCGGTGGAAGAAACCGTCTTGCGTAAATTAGGCGAAGCCGGTCGGCATAATGGCGATGTATTACTTGGCTTACTGACCGATGCGCAATTGATTGATGCGGCGCGTCATCGGCGTTGGACAACCGCCTTTGTAAAAATGGCACTGGAAACCGACGGTAATCGGGAATTGATGCAAGCCTGGATTACTCAGTGGCAACCGTTAGCCGATCAAGCCATCGCAGCGTATAGCGCCGCCTTGCCGGATGTCGCTAATGCAGCTGAATCTGCGCAAGCCGCCACCCGCGAATTCCAGCGCAGTGTCGGGCTGTAAGTCAGCATCAACGCAAGCACCACCGTTTTAAACCTTAAGAGAATGCCCGTATGCAGCCTGCTGTCATTGTCAATGCCAAAGATAATAGCCGCTTTGAGCAGTTACCGACTGATACCATTTTACGTGCCGCTTTACGCGCGGGGGTGGGTTTATCTTACGAATGCAATTCAGGCGGCTGCGGGGCTTGTAAGTTTGAACTGTTACACGGGGACATCGAAACCTTATGGGCTAATGCGCCGGGTTTAAGTGAACGTGATCGCAAACGTGGACGGCATTTGGCTTGCCAATGCCGGGCTAAAGGTGAGATTGCGATTAAGGCAACTATAGCTAACGAATACGTTCCAGCCATTGCGCCCGAGCGGCATAAAGCGGTACTCACGGGTATCACTGATATTACGCATGATATTCGTGAGTTTCGCTTTGTGACCGACTCTGAAGCTAACTTTTTGCCCGGCCAATACGCGATGCTGGATTTGCCAGCAGTCGAGACACCTCGGGCTTATTCCATGTCCAATACCGCCAATGCAGAACGTGAATGGCATTTCCAGATTCGGCGCGTGGCACAGGGCAAAGCCACTCAAGTGCTGTTTGAGCAGTTGAAGATTGGTGCACAAATCGGTTTGGATGGGCCTTATGGTATGGCGTATTTACGCACGGATTCGCCGCGTGATTTGGTGTGTGTAGCAGGCGGTTCCGGGTTAGCCCCCATGATTTCGATTGCGCGTGGGGCAGCGCAAGCAGGCATGTTAGCGCAGCGGCGCTTACACTTTTTCTACGGGGCGCGCACGCCACGCGATGTCTGTGGGCAAGATTTACTGGCCGCACTGGAGGGTTTAGGCACGCAAATTCGTTATTACCCGGTGGTATCGGATACCAGTGCTCATGATTGGCAGGGCGTGAAAGGCTTAGTGCATACACATATTCCACCGGCTTTAGCCCAGCCCTTAACCGATTTCGAGTTTTATTTTGCCGGGCCGCCACCAATGACACAGGCTTTGCAAGAAATGTTGATGTTGGAACAGCGCGTACCGTTTGAGCAAATCCACTTTGATCGCTTTTATTAACAGGAGGAGCGTGGATGAGCACCACGCTAATCAGCGGTAATACCACCGAACCCACGTCTGTGCGTGGCGTTGTGCTTAATCCTGATGATAGCTTCGAGGTACAACGGCAAAAAATGGCCCGCATTATTCTCGACTCTATGTACCAGTTTTTGGGCTTATTAGCGGTTGATGGGACGGTGTTGGAAATCAACCAGGCCGCTTTGGATGGCGCGGGGTTGTGTTGTGCCGATGTCATTGGCAAACCCTTTTGGCAAGCGCGTTGGTGGCAGGTCTCCACCGAAATACGCCATCAAGTCAAAGCCATGATTGAAGAAGCAAGCCGGGGCCACTTTGTCCGTTGTGACTTTGAAGTGTTTGGCGAGCATCAAGGCGATAAGACCATTGTTATCGACTTTTCGCTTAAGCCCATTCACGATGATCACGGCAAAGTGGTGTTTTTGCTACCGGAAGGACACAATATCACCGAAAAAATCACCAATAATGCCCAGCTCTCGCGCAAAAATAGTGAGCTACAAGTAGCGTTGGAAAAACTAAAAGAATTAGACGGTTACAAAACCCATTTCTTTGCCAATGTTAGCCATGAATTACGCACGCCCCTGACGCTGATTCTAGGGGCGGTGGATCAACTGATTCAAGAAGGCAAGCACTTTAAAGCACGCGAACAGTTTCGACTGGCCACTATTCAACGTAATGCTAAATCGCTTTATCAACAGGTCAATAATCTCCTTGATTTAGCGCGTGTCGATGCCAATCGTATGCCCATGGTCTATACGCGCACGAGCATCATGGCCTTGGTCGAGGAAGTGGTGGCGAGCTTTGCAACCGCAGCGGAAGATCAAGCCATTCAACTCAGTGTGCGTGGCGATAAATACTTAATGGCGGAAGTGGATCGGGCCAAATTAATCCGCATTCTCAGCAATTTACTGTCCAATGCTTTCAAATTTACCCCAGCCGGTGGGCGCATTAGCTGTACGCTGGAAAGTGTGTCTAACCAACGCTTGTTATTGAGTGTGCAAGACAATGGCGTGGGGGTCACCGATGCCATGAAGCCGCATATTTTTGACCGCTTTACGCAAGGAAGTGAAGAACTCGGTGCAGGCGGGAGCGGTTTAGGCTTAAATATCGTGCGCGAATTTGTGGATCTACACGGCGGTACGGTGGTGGTGTTGGATGCGCCAAATGGCGGGGCACTCTTTCAGGTAGAACTGCCCATCCACGCGCCCGACAGTGTGTTTGTACGTCCTGAACAAAGCCAAATGCCAGCCTTATTAAAAACCACTTTGGCCTTGGAATCGCTCCTGCATTACCCCTTGAATGAAACCAGCCAACCGTTAAATAAACCCCGCATCCTCGTAGTCGAAGACAATACCGACCTGCGTTACTTCCTCTACGAAAGTTTAAGTTATGAATATAACGTCACCCTCACCGAAGACGGTAAAGACGCCTTTCAAGCTGCGTTAGCGAATCCACCCGATTTGATTATTACCGATTTAATGATGCCGCACTGGGATGGCGAACGCTTAGTACGTGCCTTACGCAAACAAACCAGCTTCCCGAAAGTGCCGGTATTGGTGCTATCGGCACGCGCCGATGAGCCTTTAAAAGAAAAACTGCTCAAAGAGTTGGTACAAGATTATTTGTGTAAACCGTTTTCAGCACAGGAATTGCGTGCGCGCGTGCGTAATCTCGTCACGGTGAAATGCACCGTCGATTTATTACAAAAAGAACTTAATTCGCAAGCCTCAAATATTTTGGAGTTAACCACTGATTTAGTGGAAAGCCGTCAATCCTTGCAACAAAGCCTGACCGCGTTACAAGTGGCGGATAGACGCTGGTTTGGGTTATATGAAAATACTGCGGTTGGGGTGGCTTTAGCCGACGGTAATGGGCGGATTTTATCCGCAAACCCGGCCTTGCAGCGCATGTTAGGTTATAACGGTGATGAAATCATTGGCTTATCGTTTATTGAAATTACCGAAACCGCGTTACGCGCTAAAACTCGGGCGCATGTGCATGAGTTAATGGATGGAAAATTGCCCAATTACCATTTACAGAAACGCTATGAGAAAAAAAATGGCGATTATTTATGGGCCAATGTGTGTGTCTCCCTGGTTCCAGCTATGCAACAAGATAGCCCTATGCTCGCGGTGATTGTTGAGGATATTACCCTGCGCATGGAAGCCGAACGTTCGCTAGCCGCTACCCGCAATGAATTAACCCGCGTGTCACGTTTTACCGCTATGGGTGAATTGGTGGCGTCGATTGCGCATGAAATTAATCAGCCGCTGTCAGCCGTCATTACCAATAGTGCAGCGGCGTTGCGTTGGTTAGCCCATTCCACGCCGAATCTGGAAGAAGTGGAAGCAGCGTTGAAGCGCGTGCATCGTGATGCCAATTTGGCAAGTGCGGTGATTGCGCGTATTCGGAAGTTTCTACGCGCCGGTGAAATCAAACGCGAACCTATTCCGGTGCGGCAAATGCTGGATGAGCTGTTACAAATGTTGCAAAACACCCTGTCTGAAGCGGATGTGTGTATCCATATCGACTTTCCGAATGTGCCGGTTTATGTGATGGCGGATCAGGTGCAATTGCAACAAGTGCTGCTGAATTTAATTATGAATGCTGTCGATGCCATGCGCGAATTAACCGCACAAGAACGTGTGCTGTGTATTGCCGTCAGTCAAGATCGTATCGGCACAGTGTGTTTTAGGGTCGAGGATAATGGATTGGGCATTCCTTTGGGCAAAGAGGCACAATTATTTAATGCCTTCTTTTCCACCAAACCCAATGGCTTAGGTATGGGCTTAGCGATTAGTCGCAGTATCGTGGAAAATCATGGCGGTCGGCTGTGGTTTGATCACCAACGCACTACCGGCGCGTGTTTTATGTTTACCATACCCAATGAATGAGGCGGTTATGCAAGTAGCGGAATTGGTGTATATCGTTGATGATGACCTGTCGATTCGTGAAGCACTCAGTAGCCTGATTCGTTCAGTCGGTTGGCGCGTAGAAACCTACGCCTCAGCGGTCGAGTTTCTGGCTGCACCCCGGCATGACGGTGTGGTGACTTGCCTGATCTTAGATATACGTATGCCTGAATTAAATGGTTTGGACTTACAAACCCAGTTAACCCAGCTTGGGCAAACGATTCCGATTATTTTTATTACCGGCCATGGCGATATTCCCATGGCGGTACGCGCCATGAAACAAGGGGCGGTAGAATTTCTCCCCAAGCCGTTTGACGATGAAGAACTCTTAGCGGCAATCCGCACCGCCTTGGCTCAAGCCCATACCTTTCATCAAGAAGAAAGCCAGCTAGAAAAAATTCGCCGTCGGTATGCCTTACTGACCAATCGGGAAAAAGAAGTTGCGGTTTATATGGTCAAAGGGACCTTAAATAAACAAGTTGCCGCTGAGTTAGGCGTCTCCGAAATGACCATTAAAGTGCATCGGCATAACATTATGCAAAAGCTGGGTATCTCTACCGTGCCCGATTTAGTACGTATGGTAGAACGGCTAAAAACCCCTTAGTTTGTTGACAGCTTAGTAACCTCTACAGCGTCAGCTTTTCGGTCAAATGCTGGCATTCCGCCACCCACGCCGCGCGTTTAGCCGCACTGCGTTCATCCATTTCCGTGCCTGCAAACGCAAATAATTGATCCAAGCCACGAATTTCCGCCTGTAAAGCGCGTAAGCGTTGCTGATCAGGGTTGGGTTTCGGCGTTGGATTGGGGTTAGTGGCTGGCGTTGCAGTCGATGTAGGTGCGGGCGCGGGCTTTAGCACGCTGCGGTTTTTGCTGCAATGGCTACGGCATCACTTGCTGCTAAATTGTGTTAAAGGTACAAAAGCATCTATCCTTTTCCACAATCCCTATAACCATGCAAGGCTAATCATGGATATCAATCGAGCAGAACGAGAACAACAACGTTATATCGTCCTAATAGACGAGCTGCGTGCACAAACCTCAGAAAATGCTTTGGTCGAATTCAAAGAAAATAATACTGATAAGGAAATGATTGGCAGATTGTGTTCAGCGTTAGCCAATGCAGCGCGTGTCGACAACCAAGATTTTGCCTACGTCGTCTGGGGCATTCGTGATAGTGATCATGCTGTCATCGGCACTTCATTCGAACCTGATAAACAAACTGTTAATAATCAGGGATTTCAAATTTGGCTAGCCCAACGCTTAAAACCTAGCATTGCGTTTTCCTTTCGCACCATCCAGCATCCAGCTGGAAAAGTCGTTTTATTGGAAATTCCGGCTGCCACTACTGCTCCAGTGGAATTTGATAAAACTGCTTATATCAGGATTGGTAGTGCAACCCCTCGCTTGGCAGATTACCCCGATAGATTTCGGTGTCTTGTTGATCAAATCCGACCTTATGCTTGGGAAAAAGATATTGCTAAAACTTTTGTTACCGATGACGAGATTCTGGAATTACTCGATTATCCAGCCTATTTCAGATTAACCCACCAACGCTTACCCGATAATAGAAAAGGCATTTTTGAACGCTTACAAGCAGATCAGTTAATTGTGCGTGATGTGGGCACACATTGGAAAATTACCAATCTAGGGGCAATTTTATTTGCCACTAATCTAGAAAACTTTAAGTCCTCTTTACTACGCAAAGCCGTACGACTTATTGCTTACGACGGCAAGAATAAAGCCGCTACGGTTAAACATCGTAAAGATATGCTAAAGGGTTATGCCAATGGCTTTGAAGAACTGATTGGGTATATCAATACCTTGCTCCCCCATAACGAACACATTGGGGCTGCGTTGCGTGAAGTTCAGCAATTATTTCCAGAACTGGCTATTCGTGAGCTCATTGCTAATGCCTTAATCCATCAGGATATGACCATCAGTGGGGCTGGGCCACAAATAGAGTTATTTAGTGATCGTTTAGAAATCACCAATCCCGGTACTTCCTTGATACAGCCCGAGCGCATGATTGACTTACCACCACGTTCACGCAATGAAGCGTTAGCTTCCCTTATGCGCCGTATGAATATGTGTGAAGAACAAGGCAGTGGTATAGACAAAGTGATTATTCATATAGAGCTTTTCCAGTTACCACCGCCAAAATTTCATTCAACTGATCATGCTATGCAAGTGGTTTTGTATAGCCCTCGTCCTTTTGCTGATATGACACCAGCAGAACGGATACGCGCCTGTTACCAACACACCGTTATCAAATATCTCAGCGGCGATAGGATGAAAAACTCCAGTCTGTGTGAGCGTTTTGGTATTGATAGCAAAAATGCAGCACAAGCTTCTCATGTCATTCGTATGGCATTGGCAGAACACAAAATTAAGGTAGCTGATCCTGATCATCCTAGAGCAGGCTATATTCCGGAGTGGGCCTGAGACTGGATTTCTTGATCGGGTTTTGATTCAAACCGGATATTTAATCAACCTCTTTAGAAAATATTCTTTAAATACAATTAACTATTGAAAAATAAACAGCTATTTTTTCTTGATTGAGTTTTGATTGTAATTGATTAATATTTAAACATAACAGCCTACCACACCGCATTTAAAGCCTACTTACGACTGCGAAAGCGACCCCAGCATTATGAGTGCTGTGCTCTACCTTTTTGTGAGTTCGTATCCGCAGCAATACCCACATGATGCAACAATATCTTGGTATTGCAAGTACTTATGCTGATTTATGCAAACCTTGCAGACGCAGGTTCAATTCTCATTGCTTTAAAGCCGCAGCTTTTCAGTCAAATGCTGGCATTCCGCCACCCATGCGGC
>CAZCJE010000097.1:0-11335 GCA_964498805.1 uncultured Thiothrix sp. | reverse complement strand
CTAAAAAGCCCCGTCTGACAGGATCAGACGGGGCTTTTTTATTTACTAATTCCGAGAAGGGAATTTCGCCATAAATTCACTATAACTTATCAAAGATATTGTGACCAGTTCCTCAAAGTTTTGCCAAATACGAAGAAATGAGGATTTAGCAAAGATTCCTGTGTGTTATAACGCATTGGTTGCATATCAGTACGAGTAAAATATCCACCCGCTTCTTCCACAATAATCTGTGCAGCCGCCGTATCCCATTCAGATGTAGGTCCCAAACGTGGATACAAATCCGCTGATCCTTCAGCCACTAAACAAGCTTTTAGAATACTACCCAAAACGTGATATTCATGGCGGCCAATACGCGCCAAAAAGTTAGGTATATTGGGGTCACGATGCGATTTGCTACCCATAATTTTAACCGGGTCAGCCATTTCCCTCGTGTGGATAGCAAATGTTTTATCAGCTATTTGTTTAAAGGCTCCATGACCCTTACAAGCGAACCAAGTTTCTTGTAAAGCGGGAGCATGCACAACGCCTAGTACTGATTTATGCTTATGCACCAGGGCTATTAATACGCTGAATTCCCCATTGTGTTTGACGAATTCACGTGTTCCATCTAATGGGTCTACCAACCAATAGGTTTGCCAATGACGACGTTCACTGAAAGGCAATTTGGCCGATTCTTCAGATAGAATTGGGTATTGCGGCGTTAATATACTAAGTTGTTCAACGATATAATGATGGGAAGCCAAATCAGCTGCAGTTAGCGGAGAATCATCTTCTTTATGTTCAATATTGAAAGCATCTGAATTGTAAATAGCCATGATTTTATCGCCCGCTTCTTGTGCAATGCGAACGACCTCTGGCAGAAGTTGGTTTAAGTTCATGAAAATCCTAACTAACGGTGATATTTAAGCCAGTCTTGCGCTAAATATAGCGCCAACAGACTGCGTCCCTCAGTGAAGTCATCTTGTAAGAGTAACTCTTGTACTTCACTTAGTTTCCAAGGTACTACTTCCAAGGGTTCTGGCTCATCACCAGCAATTCGTTGAGGATATAAATCCCGCGCCAAAATCAAATGGGTATGGTGTTGCATATATCCTGGTGAGAGACTAACCTTTTTCATTACCTGCAGTTCTCTTGCTCCGTAACCGACTTCCTCCATAATTTCACGATTGGCAGCCTGTAACAGCTCTTCGCCACGTTCTACATGTCCTTTGGGGAAAGCCAATTCGTAACGTTCTGTACCGGCTGAGTACTCGCGGATAAGTAATAATGTATCGTCATTTAACACGGGAACAATCAGGACCGCACCATGACCCGCATTCGCTAAGCGTTCATAGATACGACGTTCGCCATTACTAAATTCCAGGTGGAGTTCTTCCACCCGGAATAAACGACTGTCTGTAACAGGCTTGATAGTATGAATAGTGGGTAATTTAGACATACTCACATTCTAGCACTACCACATTTGGCTTATCACCTTATCACCATGGAGATAATGGACATAATCACCAATCATCACAGAACGGTCATACAGCCACTGATAAGACCATACAGAGTTATCGGCGGTCTGTTTAGCGCTGATAATAGCGGATAGCGGCTGCCAAGAGCCCGCTAGCAAATCAATGTTTAAGCGGTACAGTTCGTCTTGTGTCCAGTTGTAATAAGTCGATACGCTTGGCCCAGTACTCAGGCCAGGGTTGGCTAAGGTTTCATGCAAACTAACGGGTAACGCTACTTGTAGTGTATTACCCTTTTTTAAGGTAGTCAGCGCATGGTGGGTTTGTGAAACTGTGGTTTCAGTGCCACGTTTACCCAGAATGATTCGGTCTTTCTCGTATGGATTAGCGGGGTTGCTAACATCAATCAAGGCCAGTTTGACGCCCTGATACCAAGCACCGCGCCCATTATCGCCATTGGTATCCACAACAGCATCTTTACCAATACCCAATAGCAGCGTCTCGCTAAGAGGATGCAAGTAATCTGAATAGCCATCAATTTTCAGTTCACCACTGATATAGGGGTCTGCTGGATTGCTCAAGTCGATTACATACAAGGGATCAGTCACCCGAAATGTTACTAAATAGCCACGTTTGCCTAAAAAGCGTGTTGCATAAATTTGTTCGCCTGCTTTGCCTAAAGTCGCCGGACGGTTGCTATTAGGCAATTGGCCAATAATATCGAGTGCATGGGTACTGGTATTTTCTTGCAAAGTATATAAATGCGCTGGGGAAGCATTGCTACTGTTGCTGGTATCACCAATCGAAGTAAATAACCGCAAAATGCCTTCCTGTTCACTTAGACGGAACGCTTTGAGGTCCTGTTTCCAACCTAAATGACCTTCTACACGCCCTGAACCTCGATACTCGATACCATTAGTCAAGGCAAACTTGTGAATATCGGTATTAACGGTGGATTGATAAACCGCCGTTTCGCCCGTGCCATCCATGGTGTAATTGGTTTGGGTGGTAGCCAAATAAACCGCCTCAGTAGAGGCATAAACGGTTTCCACATCCCCAACAAAGCATTTACCTTGCGGCATTGGATTGCTATTGCTGATATCAATAGCTAGCAAGCTAACCAAACTCGATTGCAGATTGTTCTTGCCGCTGTATTGCGTCATAAAACAGTCATTCGGCTGGAATAAAGCAGCGCGCGCATTGTCCTGCCATTGATACTGTGGAAGCAGGTCTTGCAAAGAGGCTTGTTGGATTAAGGTACGGTTAGCACTGGCTTGTGCTTCAGTCGTCGGATACAGCTGTAAACCTTTTAGGGTCGGGCTATAGCGTGTAATCAGATACAAAGTCGAACCAATCATACGGCTATTGATCAGTTGACCATCAATATTTAACTGTCCGGTTTGCGTAATTTTTTCGGGATTAGTCGCATCCAGCAGATGCACACGATTTTGCCGATTTTGCCAGGGTTGTGGGGCAAACCAGCTATCCAAAATAGTGAAATACTGAGCATCTTCCCCTAAAACCGCTAGTTTGTGATCATGCAGATATAAGCCACTCAAGGTGGCATAGTTAGCAGTTTCTAGCGGAAGTTCTTGTGTTAACGCAGTTGATGCCTTATCGGTTTTAAATACGCGTAAGGCTGCTTTTTCCGTGGAAGTGGTGTATAGATACAAGCCATCCGTTTTTACCCGATCCGCTTCCTCTACATCGGCCTCTTGCAAGGTGGTAGTGGAAAATAGATTGGGGTTTGCAGCACTATTATCAGCCGTTGTAGGCGAGGTAACACCAGTAGTTGATACGGGTGTAACACCATCATTCAGCATAGGAATAGGATTGGATCTGACAGAGCCATACAACTCCAAAAGCTGGTTTTTCAGGTAGGTTTCTAATTCCGGATTAGAAGCTGCTACCTTCAAAGCAGGTATCGTGGTTGTATTGGTGGGTGTCGACGGGTTAGAACCTGTCGAATTAGCGTCAGTAGCGGCATTGCTAGAACTATTTCCTCCGCCACAAGCGGTCAAGGCAAGCAATACGCTTAAGCCTAACAAGACACGAGTGAATGAATTCATAATACCTCCCGGATAATAGTAGGGTGACCTGTTTTTAATAGATATAATTAATCATAGTATGCCACCTATTTTTTAAATGGACATAACAGTAATGGCATTGAATCCGATAAAACTACCTTGGCACGATATTCAGACGGTTTTCCTTGATATGGACGGCACCTTGCTGGATCTGCACTTTGATAATCATTTCTGGCTTGAACATTTACCTAACCGTTTAGCGGATAAGCATGGAGCAACACCGGAAGAAATCCGCACCTATTTGCATAATCGCTATACCGAAATGGAAGGCACACTAGAATGGTATTGCCTGGATTATTGGCAACAATATTTGGATGTGGATTTGGTAGCGTTAAAGCATGAAATTGCTGATCGTATTGCTATACGTGCCCAGGTAGAGCACTTTCTGCAACACTTGCGTCAACGCGGCAAACGCATTGTTTTGCTTACTAATGCTCATCACAAAAGTGTGGGACTGAAGTTTGGCTATGTTGCCCTAGAGCATTACTTTGACCGGGTTATTACCTCACATTCACTAGGCATTCCTAAAGAACATGCCGAGTTTTGGCAAAAGCTGAGCCAAATAGAAACCTATGATCCAATACACTCACTGTTTATTGATGACAATTTACAGGTATTACGTGCAGCTAAAGCTCAAGGGGTTAAATATTTACTGGCTATTCATCAACCGGATTCACGTTTGCCGCCTAAAGACACACAAGAATTTACCGCAGTGGAATGTTATAGCCAATTAATGTCTGATTAAAAATTAAAAAAATCTGAGGACAAGAACAATGCATATAGGCGTGGATTTAGGTGGAACTAAAATTGAAGTGCTTTTGCTGGATGAAAAGGGGCAGGAGCGATTTCGTCAACGCTTGCCAACCCCGCGCGGTCACTATCAAGCCATTTTGTGCACTATCCAACAACTGGTGCAGGAAGCTGAACAACAAGCGGGCAAGGTTTGTACGCTAGGGATTGGTACACCTGGTGCTATTTCACAAACAACCGGGTTAATGAAAAATTCCAATTCCGTAGTGCTTAATGGCAAGCCGTTGCAAAAGGATTTAGAAATTATTCTGCAACGCCCTGTTAGGCTGGAAAATGACGCCAATTGCTTTGCTCTTTCTGAAGCGACCGATGGTGCGGCTGCCGGTGCACCCATTGTCTTTGGTGTCATTATTGGCACGGGGACTGGGGCGGGTATTGTCATCAATGGTCACTTAGTGACAGGTGCGAATCGTATTGGTGGCGAATGGGGACATAATGCTTTACCTTGGCCACAGATAAACGAACTGTCGGGTAAAGCCTGTTATTGCGGCAAACAAGGTTGTATTGAAACTTGGCTATCCGGCCCCGGTTTTGCCGCTGATTATCAAAGCCTAAGTGGTGTGAGCTTAAATGCTGTTGAGATTGTGCAACGTGCTGAGCAAGGGGATAAGGTGGCCGAACAAGCTTTGCAGCACTACGAACAGCGTTTAGCTAAAAGTCTTGCTCATGTGATTAATATTCTCGACCCGCATATCATTGTGCTCGGTGGTGGCATGTCCAATACCCAGCGTTTGTACACCAATGTCCCTCGTTATTGGCAGAATTATATTTTTTCAGATCAGGTCAATACGCGCTTAGTAGCACCCCGGTATGGTGATTCTAGCGGGGTACGGGGTGCTGCTTGGCTGGGTTTGCAACCACCACAGCGGTTTAATGCGGGTTAATGACTTTTTTGCTGCCTTGGCTCATTTGTTCTACGCTGCCTCCTAGGGAGGCGCTACTAGGCACATAGCCGCGGTAGAAACGATTATTCAAATTCTCCCGGTTACGCATAGGGGGTGGGGTGGTAATAAAGGAAGCAGGTGTCCTACTCGGTGTGATTGTATTTGGTGGGGCTACTGTTACCACAGGCGTTTCAGGGCGACCCGGTTTAATACCCAGTACAGCCAAACTATCGACATGAGTCACCAGCGCTTCTGCCCGAAAGGGAATAATCTGGTTTTCTGAAAATGAGCAAGAACCACCATTAATGGTCATAAAACTGTGGATGGCTGCCATACCTTGATCACGTTTGTGGGTGCAGTGTGTGATCTTGCCATCCTGAATGGCAAACCGGCAGGAGGTATTTGTATCAGTAGCAATAAAGAAAGTACCGGATAATTTCCGGGACAACAGCTCCGTTAATCTGGCGAGAATTTGGGCCAGTGTGAGTTGGGTGCTCCTCTCCATAGACGCCTCTATTTGGTGGTGCTAAGTATCATCGGTATTTAATTATAAGAATGCAATAACTGTACCAGCTGAGTAAAATCAGCGGGTAAATCCGCTTGTAACACTAGTGGGGTTTGTTTATGCGGATGCAGCAATGCTAGGCGTGTGGAGTGTAGCAGCAAACGATGGCAAGCGAAATGTTCACGAAAAAACTGATTATGTTTACCATTACCGTGAGTAGTATCGCCAATTAAATGATGCGAAATGTGTTTAAAGTGACGCCGAATCTGATGTTTACGACCTGTTTTGGGATAAACCTCAACTAAGGAATAACGACTACTCGGGTAACGGTCAACGGCAAAAGGTAATTCAAAGGTATGTAAGCGCTGATAAGTGGTAATGGCTGATTGCGCAGGTTTGTGTTGATCAACCAGTGAATCGGTCATTTGATCCAGCTGTTCGCGCAAAGGATGATCAATCGTACCATTTAGAGGCGTATAACCCCGAACCAGTGCTTGATAAGTTTTCTGCACCGTATGCGCCGTAAATTGTTCAGTGAGTAAACGGGCGGTGTTGCTATCAAGGGCAAACAACAACACCCCAGAGGTGGGCTTATCCAGCCGATGCACCGGATAAACCACTTGGCCAATCTGATCGCGCGTGAGTTGAATGGCAAAGCGGGTTTCGTGTTTATCAATCAGGCTACGATGTACTAATAAACCTGATGGCTTATTGATAGCCACCAGGTAATTGTCCTGATACAGGATCTCTAATGTCATGCCAATTCAGGGTGAACTTTGCGATAAGCAGCTAGCAAACGCTGATGCATATCAAAGCCTTGTAATTCTAAAGTTGGTGCTGAAATCCCCCAGAAACGCAATTTGCCACTTAACAAATCGCGGGCTTGTTCATAGCACGTTTGGCCATACAATAAGACCATGTTGTCTGCATAATCTTCTGGATTATCCATATCCAACAACGCCTCAATACAACGGTAGACGCGGCGACGCTCTTCATTCAATTGCTCAAAATGGCGCACCCATTGGCAACCTTCACGAATAGCTTCTTCCTCTTCCAGCACCAAGGCCAGCAAGGTGCGCAACTCTGCAACGCGCAAATCTGCCCATAATGATCCAGCATCGGGTGCTAAACCAATTAAGGCGGCAACTGGCTGATGATCATCTAACCCGAGGTCATCAATGTCAGCCAGCAAATCCGCGCATTCTTCTTCACTAAGATTAGGCAGATTCAAAATTGCCTCACGCAGGGGATTCCCGGTGCTGTTATTGTCCCAGTCCAGATCATCAATTTGATAGATTTCAGACATTTGTGGCACAATGATTCGACAGGCATACACGCCTAGATGTTCATAATCCATAATGTAAACGTCGTAATCTTCTGCATGAATCCGTTCTAGCAAATAACGGTATTCTTCCTCAGTAGTACCGCTGTAGTTCCAATCCACAAACTCGTAATCAGCTTGGTTAGCTAGGAAATTCCAATGAATAGGGCCACTGGAATCAATGAAATGCGTTTCCAGATTTTGTGGCGACGCGACTTCATCCCGTTCAAAGCTTGGTTCAGCAAAACCGCTTAAACGATCCAGAGCACGGCCTTGTAGCAATTCGGTGAGGGCGCGTTCTAAGGCGACTTCAAAGCGTGGATGTGCGCCAAAACTAGCGTAACAACCCTGATCCTGCGGATTTAACAGCGTTACGCACATCACCGGGTATTTGCCCCCTAATGATGCATCTTTGACCAAAATACCAAAGCCAGCGGCGCGTAATTCTTCGATACCGGCCTGAATATGCGGATAACGGGCAATCACCTCGGTTGGTACATCTGGCAGACAGATTGCCTCAGCAATAATACGGAATTTGATGTGCCGCTCGAAAATCTCTGACAAAGCCTGAGTACGCGCTTCTGTTGGGGTATTACCTGCCGACATGCCATTACTGACGTACAGATTGCCAATGATATTGACTGGAAACCAAACTGTTACACCATCACGCTGGCGGTTATAAGGTAAAGCGCAGATACCGCGTTGTTCATTGCCGGAATTCAGATCCACCAATTTGCTCGCCGCTAGCGAGGCTTCTGGGTCGTAAAAAGCTTGGGTAGCATTATCCAGCAAGCCAGTTGGTAAATTATTGTTTTTAGGCAATGCAAACCATTTCTCTTGTGGATAGTGTACAAATTTGCTGTTGGCGATGGTTTTGCCAAGATAGAAGTCAGCCCAAAAGTAATTGGTGCTTAAACGTTCAAAATATTCACCGAGAGCACTGGCAAGTGCCGCTTTTTGCGAGCTTCCTTTGCCATTGGTGAATAACATGGGGCAGTCACGATCACGTATGTGAACCGACCACACATTGGCTATGGGGTTTAGCCAAGAGGCTTCTTCAATATGGAATCCAAGCTTAAGCAGCTTATCCTGCATGGAAGCAATGGAGGTTTCCAAAGCGGCATCTTTGCCGGGGATGAAAGTCTGGTCTTGCATGGAGACGCTCATGTGGTTGGATACATCAAAAACAAGTGAGCCATTTTAGCGCAGTAATGCTGAGGCTGCTGCATTATCCGTTATAATCAGGTCAGATAATATGTCACTAGAACTTTGTAATCCCTGTATAAAAATAGCCAAGAGGGGAGCCAACATGTCAAGGACAGACACTTGCTTGAAAAATAAACTATTGCTTACCCTGTTGCTTTTATTAATAGTAATTATAGGACTTTATTTTGCGACTCAATTTCGCGGAGTACAGGCAGATGCCACCCCAACCGATGGCAAAGATTTGCACAACCAGCTGTTAGCTGAGCCTTCTAGTGTGCGTGGTTCATGGTTACGTACTCTCAATCCTTTGGTACAGGATGTGCAGGGGGGACTGGTTTGGAACAGTCCGCAACAGCAGGGTGTTATGCGCTTTATCCGTCTGCCCAATCCCAAAAAAGGCACTTACTACCAGTTATGGTTATACGATAGCCGTAGTCAAACCGACACGCCGGTATCAGGAGCAACTTTCCGCCAAGGTTCTGGCAAAGGCGAATGGTTTGTGCCTATTCATGTCACCACACCCGTGCTTGAGCCTTACAAATTTGAGTTAACCTTACAGTCCGACCAATCCGGCGTACCTGCGCAATTGCTACTGATGATGCAGCCTTAAAATAGAGTTGATTTTTCACACTAATAAAGCTATTCAGTGTCATGTCAGGAGCGAGCCATCTTAGCTTTCATATAGCCAGTAATTTATACAGTTAACGTTGGTATAATCCTGAATATTTTGTTGTAAACATACATACCACTAAGGCACTAATCGACTAAACTAATGAGGCCAATCAGACCTCAGGAGTAGCACCATGCCCAACCGAGCCAAACGGGAGCAAATTCTACAACTACATTGTCAGGACTTTTCCAAGGTGCCTAGAATCCGGGTAGAGGAAGCTCTGCGTTTGATGCGCACCTATCAACTCGGTGCTGGTGACAAAATTGATTTGGTAGGTGATGGCAATACAGCCGATACGTTATATTTGGTCGATGGGCAAATCAGTCTGCAAATCAATCGCAGCATGATGTTACAGGTGCGTTACGACAATAAACCTTGTGAAATTTTCCTGCCAGCGCGTTCCAAAGCCCGTATTACGGCGCTGAAAGACAGTACCCTATGCCGTGTGGATGAAAACAAGCTCGATTATCTGCTCTGTTGGGACAATATTGCTCAAGCCGGTACCGATGTGGGGGTGGGCATTGATGTGGCTAGCCGCATTCGTCAGTTGCGTAATCCACTGGTATTCCAGCGTTTACCGATGGAAAACATTATTGAGCTTTTCCAGCGTATGGAATCGGTGGATGTGAGCAAAAGCGAAGTGGTGATTGAGCAAGGCGAGCGCGGTGATTATTTCTATATTATTGAATCCGGTGAAGCTGAAGTGCTGCAACGTGGTGCGGATGGCATTAACCGGCAACTAGCCGTGCTGACCACCGGGCATAGTTTTGGTGAAGATGCTCTGGTATCTAATGAACCCCGCAATGCCACCATTCGTATGCGTACCGATGGCGTGTTATTGCGTTTGGATCGGGATAATTTTGAACAGCTGATTCAACAACCCATGATTGATTCGGTTTCACCTGCGGTCGGTAAAGTATTGCTCGAAACCGGTGATCGTCAAGGGTTAGATGTGCGTGATGGTATCGATGTCGGGGATTACCGTTTACCCGGTGTCATTAAACATGTTCCTTGGACAGAATTGCGTAAGCGCATCCGTGAACTGGATCGTAAGAAAAAATATCTGGTGTATTGCAGCAATGGTAGTCGCGGTGCCATTGCTACTTTGTTGCTCAGTCAGCAAGGTTTTGATGCTATCAATCTGCAAGGTGGCTTGCGTGAATGGTCACAGCGTTTAGGGCATTGAGTCAGGCTCACTGTGCCTGACTGGTTTGGGTTAATTTATCCCCATCAATGGGGGTGAAATAACGATAATGCCCAATAATACGCCAAGCGTATAGCACATCTTCCACGCTTGTACCGTACCCGATATTATGACCTATCAGGGGGCGGCTACCGTCAGCGGTGCGTAATTGGGTAACAATACCAATATGCCCCTGTCCGTTGCCTAAATCCCACGTCACAATATCACCGATTTGATAATCCTCGGTATTATAGGTTACGGGTAAAGATTTACCCTGACGTTCAAATAAAGTCATTAGGTTATACACACGCCGATGATCAATATTGGCGTCGGGTTGCTTCATGCCCCATTTCTTCGGGTACAGGCTGAAATGGCGTTGCATATCTTCATGCAGGATTTTTTGCAAATCCACGCCATTAGCACGAAAAGCCCGTACAATTACATCCGCACACACGCCGGTTGTTTCAGGGACATCCCCACCCGGATACTTTAACACCACATAAGCTGGATCATATGCGTGTGTAATAGTGGTTTGCCGCAAGACAGAATCCAGCATTTTAGCAATATGCGCTGGTGGTTCCGGCTTAGGTTCCACGGGTTTAGGATGTAAAACTGGTGGCTTTTGCAGAGGGGGCGTAACCACAATCGGTGGTACACTTGGCGGCAGAACAAAATGTCGATAGAGAAGTGTCCCCAACACTATCAGGGCCACTAGCAAGAAAAAAAGCAGTAATAAACGTCGTAACATAGCCGTAGTTTACTGTAAATATAGCTATAGCTGATAGATAGATGGAGGCACGCTTAGAAATTTACGCTAATACCCGTCATCACCATTAGATAAGAATCGTGTTTTTTCGGTACAGGCATCGTTTCCGCTAGTAAGGAAACTCGTTTATTCAGATGATAACGGATGCCGAAAGTAGGAATGGGTCTGATTTTAGGTGAAGTCCGATAATTACCCGCTACATAGAGAGCGCCGGTCAAATCCAGAGCACCACGTCGACTGAATACTCTGCGATAGCCGATTAAAGGGCTGCGGCCACCTTCGGAATTTTCCACTAATCCCAGTGCCCAAGCGGATCGATTATGCCCAGATTTTTCGAAAAAAAACGTTTCTGGACGCCAGCCATCATTTTCCGCTGGTGCTCCTAAGTGATGGATAGTAATAATTTTAGTCACGGCCCAATCGGCTGCAGCGGGGGATATAGCCCCTAA
>CAZCJE010000096.1:0-11527 GCA_964498805.1 uncultured Thiothrix sp. | reverse complement strand
GCACTACAACGGGCACTGGAACTGGTACAACCACTACAACAGCCAAAACCTTTACCAAACTTGATAAAGATGGTGGTGATGTTACCGCCGGGATTGAAAGCGTTGCTTGTGTGAAAGATTCTCAAACAGGCAAATACTGGGAAGTCAAAACCGATGAACCTGCTGGCCAAACCATGAAGGGTGAAACCTATCAAGATAAAGACTATGGATACTTCTGGTATGACGGTAAGGCTGGGGTACCTGGTTATGCCGCTGGTACTGCTGTGACTGCTAGTCTGTTGTCTGGTTTCCCTTGCCAAAAAACCACGGGTCTGGCCCAGTGTGATACCGGTTCTTATATCGCTGCTGTCAATGCAGCCAAACTGTGTGGCTTTAAGGATAATGGTTGGCGTCTACCTACTAAGGACGAATTATTGTCCCTAATTGATAAGTCCAAAACAGCAGCGCCTTATACCTATACTGATCTGGGTAGCACTTCCTATGACCCAGAAGCAAAAGATCAGCTGGTACGTGGTTATTGGTCATCTACTGCTTCTACCGCAGCTCCTACTACCAATCGTTTGGCAGTCAGTTTCACGGGTAAAGATGACAATCGTGTACAAGATCACCCGATGGGTAATCTCATCAACGACTATATCCGTTTGATTCACGACTAAGGTTTGCGTTTGAACCACTGAAGCGGGATATCCCGCTTCACCCATTCGACAATGGTGGCGGTATCTGCACCGCCACAGCTTTTTCCACTACACCCGCCTGAGCCACAACCAGCAAGCTGTTCGCGAACTTTGCCTTTTTTTTGCCAGTAACTCACCGCAAAACGCACAGTATCCAGTGCAATATCAAAGTGATTGGCAATATCCTGCAAACTGACTGAGCCACGTTTTTGCACGTAATCGCGAATATCACCCAATATCATAGTTTGGCTACACCTAAATTCAGTGAAGGAGGAGGAGTTTTATTCTCCTTGTGTCCTACGACATGGAAGCCATACACCACAGCAATAAAAGTGGTCAGGATAGCAATTGCCCATGCTAGGGATTGGAACGGATGCTGTGCATAAGTTGCCATTTGGTAAAACAGCACAGAAGCGCCATAGCCTAAACCTGTACTCCACGCGACACCAAGAGCAGCCCAACGCGTACCCACTTCACGATACATAGCACCGGTAGCAGCAACACAGGGGAAATACATTAGAATAAACAGCAGATAGGCAAATGCGCCGATTCTACCGTCAAAATGCTCATGCATAGCCTTAAAGGTGGCACTTGCGACTTCCTGTTCCTCATTGATGGCACCAAAGCCTAAGGGGTCCGCTACATTGCCCAAAGCATCAGCCACATTCACCGGGATGGTTGCCAATGCCTCTTGTAAGCCATTACTAAGACTATAAGGTTTCTCTTCCTCGGTGGTCGGTGTACCGCTACTATCCATCTGGCTGTAAAGCGCATCTAAGGTTCCGACTACCACTTCCTTGGCCAACAGACCGCTAACAATACCTACCGTTGCTGGCCAGTTATCTTCACGAATACCCATGGGGGCGAACAGGGGAGTAACCGTTTTGGCCGTAGCGCTGAGCACCGATTTTTCGGTATTTTGATTGCCAAAACTACCGTCAGTACCCAGACTATTAATCATGTTAATGATGGTTACCACCACCACAATCAATTTGCCTGCCCCGACAATAAAGCCTTTCAGTTTATTCCAGGTATTTAGCAGTATGTTATGCAAGCCAGGTATTTGATAAGTAGGCATTTCCATAACGAAATGGTCCGCTCCACCCTGTAATAGCGTTTTGCGCATAATGAGACCGGTTAGAATGGCAAAAGCAATGCCAATCAGATACAGCGCAAACACAATATTTTGTCCACCACCGGGGAAAAACGCAGCGGCGAACAGGGCATACACCGCTAAACGCGCACCGCAGGACATAAAAGGTGCCATTAATACCGTCATAACCCGTTCACGGTGACTATCCAAAGTACGCGCTGCCATAATCGCAGGCACATTACAGCCAAACCCCACAATTAAAGGCACGAAAGCTTTACCAGAAACTCCTAGTTTGCGCATGAACTGATCCATAACAAACGCAGCGCGTGACATATAGCCGGATTCTTCCAGTACAGTGAGGAATAAATACAACGCAGCAATGACCGGAATAAAGGTCGCCACAATCTGCAAACCGCCACCAAAACCATCCGCGACTAAGGTAATAAACCATTCTGGCATACTGATTTGGGTTAAGGCATAACGCACGCCATCCACTGCTAGGGTTTGTGCACTGAGGTCAAAGAAATCAATGAAAGCCCCACCTAGATTGATACTAAATAGGAATAGCAGATACATCATACCTAGGAAAATTGGTATACCCGTCCAACTGCCTAATACCCAGCGGTCCACCTGATCAGAGAGGGTTTTGTTGATTTTGCCGCGTTCATGCACGACCTCTTTGGCTAGCCGGGTGGCAAAGTCAAAACGGGCATCCGCCAGCATAAAATCGAGATCTTCAGCGGTTTGTGCAGCAATCTGTTGATGTAAAGCAGCTATTTCGGGCTGATGTTTTTGGGTTTGCAAGGTTATCAAGGCTGTGGTGCGATCCATGCCTTGAGCCTGTAAAGTATGCAAGGCCTGTTCAACGCTAGCATGGTAAGGGAGATCGAACTCTACCGTAGAATTATGCGGAATATAGTGACAAATAGCCTGATGAACCGGCAATAAATCTTTGTCCTGTCGCAAGGAAACAGGAATCACCGGGCAACCAAGACGTTCATGCAAAGCTTGAACATCGATTTTCATACCACGACGTTCAGCGATATCCATCATATTCAAGAGCACAATGATGGGCACATTCAGTTCACGCAGCTGCAATGTTAAGTAAAGGCCGCGTTCGAGTGTGGTGGCATCGACAATATTCAGATAAAGCTGATCAGGATGTTCCTGCACATAGCGGCGGGCGACTTGTTCATCCACGGAAGTATCATTGAAATCCAGCGAATAGGTACCGGGTAAGTCGACTACCTGCAAGTCTTCATTTAACAGGCGGCATTGGCCTTCTTTGCGCTCAACCGTCACTCCAGGCCAATTACCTGTGCGTTGACGTGCCCCGGTTAGCAGATTAAAAAGCGTGGTTTTACCCGCATTCGGATTACCGACTAAGGCAATAGAGCGAGGCAGCAGAGGGGTAGGACAGCGACGTTGATCTGTATTACAGCATTCTTTCATGCCGATGGCTCCTGAATATGCACAATAATATGATCGGTAATGGAACGACCTAAACTGATGCGGTTATTACCGTTACCCAGCACGATATCGCCTTTACGATTACGCAAGATTTCAATACGTGTACCGGTGCCAATCCCCATACCTAGCAAGCGTATCCGCGTGGGATTATCGGTTTTGACCGCATGAATATGAGCACTGCATTGTTCAGCGACCTGAGAAAGTGGTACGGAATGGGGAGCTGAATTCATCGCTGTCATCTCTATATGAAAATGATTCTCAACTTTATATGAAAGCCTAGTGACCTTCAAGGAACATTTTTGCCGTCATAATGTCTGAATAAGTGATACATAGGATCGACTCACTGTGTATCGGTCGTGGACTCCTCCATATTCCTCCCCGGCGTTTGCGGGGAGGATGTTTTGTTCTCATCCCATCTGGATTATGCTGCTGTAGTGTCTTCCAGGTATCCATATATGTCACGTATTCTGCTTTTCAATAAACCCTATGATGTCCTTTGCCAGTTTACGGATGGCCAAGGGCGCGCCACCTTAGCCGACTATATTCAAGTACCCGGTGTTTATGCCGCCGGTCGTTTGGATCGCGACAGTGAGGGTCTGCTATTACTGACAAATGATGGTGGTTTGCAGCATAAAATCGCTAATCCTTGTCACAAAACCTACAAAACTTACTGGGTTCAGGTTGAAGGAGCACCTACTGATGAGGACTTGCAACCTTTGCGCCAAGGGGTAGTGCTTAATGATGGTCCAACCCGACCAGCGCAAGTGCGTATTCTGCCACAGGAACCGCTTAATCTATGGCCACGCCAACCGCCTATACGGGTACGCAAGTCGATTCCCGATACTTGGTTAGAAATTACCATTAGTGAAGGACGTAATCGGCAGGTTAGACGCATGACGGCGGCGGTGGGTTTTCCCACCTTGCGTTTGATTCGTTACCGAATTGGGGATTGGACACTAGATGGTTTAGCCCCAGGGAGTTGGGCAGAGGTATTGGTGCCTTTGCAACGTAAGCGTCGTACTTCCTCCTGACAATCTGGGCACACCCCGTAGATAACTTTAATGGGGTGACTGCAATCCATTGTACTTAAAAGGGTTTCATCATCGGGTTCTAGCCAAAGCCCCGTGTGTTTAAGACGATTACAGATACTGCAACGTGTAATCAGTCGTGGTATACGCACGCTGGCAGCTTCAAATTCAAGACGCGTTTTTAGGGGAAGTTCTTGCTCGAGATTGCATTGCACTTCCAGTAAATCCGCTGTGTGCGGAATTACACGCATAATCATGTAACGTTTTTGTGTAGGGGAATCACAGCGATAACGCTTTTCCACTAGTTTTCCAGAAATACGCCCATACCTGATGACGGCATCCATCCACAAACGGGTTACACTGCCTTGAATGAAGCTCCACAAACGTTTACCAATGACATGTTGGCTAATGCAATCTTGGCCTTGATTCTCTTGTGCAAAAGTATCCCACGAAGACGATACGCGAACGATGCAATCCTGAGCATCTAGCCAGTAAATAATCTTGTTAGATTCAGAGTCAGGAGAGTACATCTTATGCTCCTTATTAACAGACTAATCAGATGATTTACTGGGTAATATAGCCTACGTGTAGGCATCAAGCCGATGGCGTGTGATGAGAGTTAGGAAGGTTTATGAGCGCAGAGTGAGAGGAAATAGCCCTACCTTAGGGTATTCAAGGTAGGGTTTAGTGCCTGAAATCATTTATCAGCATGATTTGTACACGTCATATTAATGTCTTTGGAAGCGCCATTTTCAAAGTGCAAACGGCAAACTCCGGGTGCAATAGATTCGCTTTTCAGAATAACCGGTAGTGTTTGTTCCTTACCCGCTGTGGCAGGAGAAGAATTTTTAGCAGCCGCTACTGAAACCGCCAGCATTAAGGCGGTAGCCAACATAGTTTTGAACATTGCTTTGCCCTTTGAAAAAATTTGAAGAATCTGACAGTTACAATAGTGTTTTCTGTATTGCTTGTATGGATACCATTATGAGCGTTTCATACTTTACAAGCAGTGACAGCAAGCACATTTCTTAGGTATTTGTCGTGATCACAATCCCTAGGGTTCGAGTCTGGTCAAGAAAATTTTCCTCTAGTCGTGGATTCCTTGCCTTTTGTCTAATTTTTAGCATTTGGTCAGGCGAATTTAACAGCACAGACTATGATTCATCGTTATAGTCATGCAATGCTAAGGAAAACTTAAAGTCTAAAATTTAATCAATTTATGTTTGGCAAAAAATAGGCTGAATAAAAGTTTATTTCTTGATAAATAAAATTTTTATATTTAAATTCAATAGTATAATTGTTGTGTGAGCTATAAATAAATTAATAAATGCCCATTTGGTTGTGCTGTAAAAATTAACAATTTGCTTGAATTTTTAAGATAATAGGTGATATTTTCGGCACAACAAATTAAATCAAAAGTTGGGGCCATTATGGAAACAAAAGCATTTTTCCTGAAACGTCTAAATGACCATGTACAATATTTAAAACGCGTTAAGGAAAGACTGGACGGAGCGAATAACTTTGAACCAACCGACTGTCATACCTGTGCATTAGGGCATTGGTTGTACGGTGAGGGGCAACAAGAAGTCACGTCTTATGGCCCTAAAGTAGTCGACTTATTTAATCAGCTGCTTGAACCGCATGAACGTTTTCATACGGTAAGTGCTGAAGCATTGCAGGCGAAATTGGCGGGCGATGAAGTGGGTATGCGCCGTGCCTTAACGGATATGCACAAAATTTCTAATTCACTGATTACCATTTTGTTGCAAATGGATACTTTGGTCACTAAATCCTTGAAAGCTGCTGCTACCCAGGCGGTCAATAGTCACTAACTAGAGGGTTAGCACTGAGGATGGTCAGCAGAGTATCTGTCTGACCATGCTATTCTTGCAGATTATTCTCCGATACCAGTTGATGCTTGCCTTGTCTAGTTAGCTCCGCTTTAATGCGTGACTGTTTGGGACAGTCAAGCGGATATGGCATGCTAGTTTTCTCTGATATTTCTTTGCGACGCGGCACTAAAGCGTTGCTTGAATCCACCTCCTTCAGCATTCACCCCGGTCAGAAAGTAGGGGTAACAGGCGCTAATGGGGTTGGTAAATCCACCTTGTTTGCATTGATTCGTGGTGAATTGCATCAGGATACCGGCAATTTCAGTATGCCGCCGAGTTGGGTGATTGCCCACGTCAAACAAGAAACCCCTTCTAGTGCACAAACAGCACTTGATTATGCGCTGGAGGGCGATGCGGAATATGTGAATTTGCGTCGCCAGATTGAACACGCTGATGGCACGCATTTGGGGGAATTACACGCGCGCTTGGATGCTATTGATGGCTATACCGCTGAAAGTCGTGCTGCGACTTTATTGCACGGTTTGGGCTTTAAAGCCGATGAAATCCAGCGCCCGGTTAGCAGTTTTTCCGGCGGCTGGCGTATGCGCTTGAATTTGGCGCAAGCCTTGATGTGCCGTTCCGACTTGTTATTGTTGGATGAGCCCACCAACCACCTAGATTTGGATGCGGTGATCTGGTTGCAGGATTGGCTAAAAGGTTATCGTGGGACATTATTGCTGATTTCGCATGACCGTGAGTTTCTGGATGCCATTTGTACGCATATTGGTCATATTGAGCATGCTCGCCTGACGCTCTATACCGGCAATTATTCAACCTTTGAAATCACCCGAGCGGAAAAACTAGCGCAGCAACAAGCGGCTTATGAAAAGCAAAAGCGGGAACGGGAGCACATGCAAAAGTATGTGGATCGTTTCCGTGCCCAAGCCACTAAAGCTCGTCAGGCACAAAGCCGTTTGAAAGCGTTGGAACGCATGGAAATGATTACCGCAGCCCATGTCGATTCGCCTTTTACCTTTAGTTTCCGCGAGCCAGAAAAATTACCTGACCGCTTATTGCACGTACTGGATACGCGTTTAGGCTATGGCGATACCATCATTATCAATAAGGTGGAGTTGCAAATTCTGCCCGGCGAGCGTTTAGGCTTAATTGGGCCAAACGGCGCGGGTAAATCTACTTTAATCAAGTTTCTGGCTGGAAAATTAGCCGCGCAACAGGGTTCGGTATGGCAAGCCCAAGACTTGAAAATCGGTTATTTTGCTCAGCATCAATTGGAGCAATTAAAACCGGACCAATCACCGCTACAGCATTTGCGTGAATTGGATAAACAAGCACGGGAACAAGATTTACGTAATTTTTTGGGCGGTTTTGCCTTTCAAGGCGCGCGGGTGGAAGAGGCAGTCGCGCCGTTTTCAGGCGGGGAAAAGGCTCGTCTGGCGTTGGCTTTGCTGATTTACCAACGCCCGAATTTGCTTTTGCTTGACGAACCTACCAACCATTTGGATTTGGATATGCGCTTGGCCTTGAGTGTGGCCTTGCAGGCTTTTAAAGGCGCGATGGTCATCGTTTCGCATGACCGTCATTTGCTGAAAACCGTTACCGACAAGCTGCTATTGGTGGATAGCGGTAAAGTAATCGAGTTTGATGGCGATTTGGATGATTATGCGCTGTGGTTGCAAAACCGTTTTCGTAAGGAAGAAGCCGATTCCCAAGCCGCGAGTGCGCAGGAACCCCCGGCTACCCACACTTCGGCAGGGCGCAAAGATCAGCGCCGTGAGTCTGCAGAAAAGCGCAAACGTTTGCAGCCTTTAAAGCAAAAAGTCGACAAGCTGGAAAAAGAAATGGATAAGCTCAACCAGCAAAAGGCTAATCTTGAAGCGCAATTATCCGAAGCCGACATTTACAGCGACGCGAATAAAAACAAGCTCAAGCAATTACTACTGGATAAAAGCAATGTCGATGCCAAGCTAGAAACAGTTGAACTGGAGTGGATGGAAGCCAGCGAAGCCTATGAAACTGCTATGGCGGAAGATTAAACTTAAAGCCGCGTCAAATAGCTTGCCACAGCTCAAACTGCTGTTCGTTAAAGCCCAATTGGGTGCATAACGCTTGCAGGTGTGGCAAATCCTTGGCTTGACGAGTTAAATCGGTGGGAACATCCGGCACAGCGCAATAAATGTCGGTTAACTGGCGTGCTAAGCGAATAGTGGCTTGATGTTCCGCAACCAATGCTTGCAATCGTTTGGCACCACGGGTTTTCATATGACCAATTTCTGGAATGCGGGATAATAAAATATCGACGCTACTAAACTTCTGTAACAACTTAGCGGCGGTCGACATACCAATGCCGGGAATACCGGGGATGTTATCTGCCACATCACCGGCTAAGGCTAATTGATCCGGAATTTGTGCAGGCCACACGCCAAATTCCTGTTTGACGCCGCCAATGCTTAACGCTTTACGCTTGCCATAATCCCACCAGCGATCGTGTTCGCCCACCAATTGCGCTAAGTCTTTGTCACCGCTAATAATCGAACAGGCTTGGCCTTGTAGTGCGTGTTGAGAGCGCCACGTGCCAATAATGTCATCCGCTTCGTAATGATGGCTAGTGGCTTGGACAATGCCTAAAGCCTGTAAAAATTCACGACATAGCTGAAATTGGTATTTCAATTCAGCCGGGGCGGGCGCGCGATTGGCTTTGTAAGCGGGGTAAATGGCTTTGCGCGTGGATGTTTGCAAACTGCTATCAAAAGCAAAGCCAATGGCTTGCGGTTGTTCTACCAATAATAAGTTATACACAAAGCGCAAAAAGCCATGGACGGCATGAATGGGGTTGCCTTGGGTATCAACAGGCCTAGCCATTGTCCGAGTAAACCACGGGCGAAACACATAAATGCTGGCATCCACCAGCCAAACAGGATTGTTCAGCATATATCCTAGGCACGAAGCAGGTAAGTAGTCAGTTTGTGAACTATAAACAGGGATGTGTAAAAATGCACGGTTAGCCGTTTTGTGAAAGAATGAGCTAATACTTATGATAAGTTGGTAAGGAGTCGGTCATGCTGAAATTACATACCACGCGGGGGTTAGTGTTGATCATAAGTATATTCGCCATGGTGGCGGGTTGCCGTGATCAGGCAGATAGTGCGCCGCCTGCGCCGGTCAAACCGTTAGAAATGTTATCGGTGGATGGGGTTGGCCCGCTTAATGCCAAAACGCCATTTAATTTGCATTTGCTAACCGATGCCTTCCAAGCTTTTAATGTGACGCAGCAAACCAATTTTGTTGGCGGTAACCAATACCCGGTGATTACCGTTAGCAAAGATCTCAAGCCTGTGTTGACCATTAATCCTGATGCTAAACACGAAAAAATCTTTTCGGTAATGGTGCAAGACAATCTGATTGGTAATCAGCTAGGCCATCCGCTTGGCAGTAAGTTTTCTGATATTTATGCTTATGGCAAAACCGAAAAATGTGCCGCAGGTTCAGAAGAACTGTCTGGCAAAGTGCTGTGTTATGCACCTAAAGCCGTCAATATCCTTTACTTGTTCAGTGGTAGCTGGAATGGCGCTAAGGGACAAGTTCCACCTAAAGATGTGCTGGCCAACTGGAATCTTGAAAGCATTTTGTGGAAACCGTTACCCCGAAAATAGGGGATACAGTATTCAATTTCAAAGGATCGAAGACTAGTTAGTGAAGGGTGGACAATAACCGGGCACTGGATTAAAGCCCGGTCATGACTACAAGGCTGATGCCGTGCATGACGCGCAGTGCCATGCGGCTATCTCAGCTTATTGCGGTTGGTAGTTATCGATTTTGCTAGCACCTTCGCCGAAGAAGAATTTCTCCATTTCTTGTTCTAGGAATTTGCGGTGCTCGGGATTAATAGGGCTAAGACGGTATTCATTAATTAGCATAGTCTGTTGGCGCATCCACTGTTGCCAGGCTTCTTTGGAGATAGATTCATAAATGCGCACACCCAATTTGCCCGGATACATAGGGCGGTCTAATCCTTCTGCTTCACGTCCAAGATGGACGCAATTCACCATGCGTGTCATGTCGATTCCTCAATGCTATTGCTGAAAAAATGCCGGACAGCGGCGGATAAACCACCGGTCAAAGCTGTGCCCGTTTTATACCAAAGCCAGCGTTCGCCTTCCATTATCCTTGCTGACGGGGTGTGCAACTGTACGCGGCAGGGCTGTAAATGCAAGGTGTAATGGGAAAAACCGTGCGTCATTATTGGTAATAGCTCAAGGGTGAGGGTTTGTTGTGAGAATTCCTCTGCCAACCAAGCTTGTAAAAGTTCTACGCTGGGAAATTCCGGAAAACTCCACAAGCCACCCCACACCCCTGTCGGTGGACGTTTGGTTAGCAGTAATTCACCCTGCGGATTAGACAGTAACAGAGCAAAAGCATATCTTTGCGGGTTTGTTTTAGGCGGACGTTTACCCGGATAAGCTAATGGATTGCCTTGTTGATGAGCCTGACAGCCGGATTGGATAGGGCATAACAAGCACAGTGGCTTGCTGCGTGTACACAAGGTGGCACCCATATCCATCATGGCTTGAGTGTAGTCGGCATTGCGTTGCTTAGGTAGATGCGTTTCAGCCTGTTGCCATAATTGTTGAATAATGCGTGGTTCGCCCGGCCAGCCAGCAATCGCATGGTAACGCGCTAAGACCCGTTTAACATTGCCATCGAGAATAGCGTGCGCTTGGCCAAGGCTTAAGGACAAAATTGCTCCCGCAGTGGAACGGCCAATTCCCGGCAAGCTTTCCATACCTGCCATATCGGTCGGGAATTCACCACCGTAAGTGTCGCGCACGATTTGCGCAGTCTTATGCAAGTTACGTGCACGCGAGTAATAACCCAAGCCTTCCCACAATTGCAGCACCTCATCCATGGGGGCGTTAGCTAAACTCAGGACATCGGGGAAACGTTGCATAAAGCGTTGGTAATACGGAATGACGGTAGTAACTTGGGTTTGCTGTAACATGATTTCCGACACCCACACGCGATAAGGGGTCGGATTTTGTTGCCAAGGTAGGTCTTTGCGCCCGTGGCGGTCAAACCAGTTAAGAACTTGATCGGCAAATGTTTCGCTCATGCGTCAGAGGCTCCGGCACAACAGGTAAGGGGGTAAGCTAGGCAAGCATTGGCTGATGACTATTTGCCCTATTGTCGAGATTGGGTAAGTGGCTTAAGGCAACTGTCGGCTAGGGCAATGCCGCTGCGTTATCCGACAATAGGGGCATAAGTGGGTAGATTCAAGAATCCTGATTGTCGAGGCGCTGAAAACCTTCTACAATAGTAAGCCTTCACTAAGCACACCATCGCGGGTGTAGTTCAATGGTAGAACGGTAGCTTCCCAAGCTGCATACGTGGGTTCGATTCCCATCACCCGCTCCA
>CAZCJE010000095.1:0-11874 GCA_964498805.1 uncultured Thiothrix sp. | reverse complement strand
TTAGTAACGATAATGCTCAGGCTTGTAAGGGCCTTCGACGGGTACGCTAATGTATTGTGCTTGGTACTCAGTGAGTTCAGTCAGTTGCGCATTGAGTTTTTTCAACTGCAAGCGAGCGACTTTCTCATCTAAATGCTTCGGCAGCGTGTAAACGCCGATAGGGTATTTACCATTATCACGTTCAGTCCACAGTTCGATTTGCGCAATCGTCTGGTTGGCAAAGGAAGAGGACATAACGTAAGACGGGTGACCGGTAGCACAACCTAAGTTCACCAGACGGCCTTTGGCCAGCAGGGTAATGCGTTTGCCATCGGGGAAGATAATGTGATCGACTTGCGGTTTGATTTCTTCCCACTGGTATTTTTCAAGGGAAGCGACATCGATTTCGTTATCAAAGTGACCGATATTGCACACAATGGCCTGATCTTTCATTTTGGCCATGTGGTCATGCGTAATAACGTGGAAGTTGCCGGTCGCAGTGACGAAGATATCCGCTTTATCAGCAGCGTAATCCATGGTTACGACGCGGTAGCCTTCCATTGCTGCTTGCAGCGCACAGATGGGGTCGATTTCAGTGACCCATACTTGCGCAGACAAAGCACGCAGAGCTTGCGCTGAACCTTTACCTACATCGCCGTAACCCGCAACCACGGCGATTTTGCCCGCAACCATGACGTCGGTAGCGCGTTTGATACCGTCAACCAAGGATTCACGGCAGCCATACAGGTTGTCGAATTTGGATTTGGTAACCGAGTCATTGACGTTAATGGCTGGGAATTTCAGCTCGCCACGGGCATGCATCTGATACAGACGGTGAACCCCAGTCGTGGTTTCTTCGGTCACGCCACGGATTTCTGCTAAACGGGTGCTATACCAGTTCGGAGAAGTTTCCAGACGGTTACGAATCGCTGCATACAAATAGGTTTCTTCTTCAGAAGTTGGATTGGCTACCAATGAAGGGTCTTGCTCAGCACGGGCACCTAAATGCAGTAACAAGGTTGCATCGCCACCATCATCCAGAATCATGTTGGCTTGTTCGCCATTTGGCCATTCAAAAATACGGTGGGTGTAATCCCAGTATTCTTCCAAGGATTCGCCTTTGTAAGCGAATACTGGGGTGCCAGCAGCAGCAATAGCCGCAGCAGCATGATCCTGAGTGGAGAAAATATTGCACGAAGCCCAACGCACAGATGCACCCAAGGCTTGCAGAGTTTCAATCAACACCGCTGTTTGGATAGTCATGTGCAATGAACCCGTGATACGCGCACCTGCTAATGGTTTAGAGGCAGCGAATTCTTCACGGATAGCCATCAAACCGGGCATTTCGGTTTCGGCAATTTTGATTTCCTTACGGCCCCAATCCGCCAAAGTGAGATCGGCAACAATATAATCTTTAAACGTTGTCATAACTAAAAATCCTGTGTAGGCGGCTGTGCCAAAACCTGCCGTTGAACAGCAAGAGCAGAGATTTGCCATGCTGTTAACCTCCTCTAATGGAGGAGGAATCAGCAGAATTTGGGCTAAGCCTTTGAATCTAGTGAATTACAGACCAGCAGCAGCGCGCAGGGCAGCCGCTTTGTCAGTGCGTTCCCAAGGCAGGTCAAGGTCATCACGACCGAAGTGACCATAGCTTGCTGTGCCACGGTAAATAGGACGCAGCAGATCAAGCATTTTGGTAATGCCATAAGGACGCAGGTCGAAGTGTTCACGCACCAGATTTTCAATCAGGGTTTCGCTGACTTTATTGGTACCGAAAGTTTCAACAGTAATGGAGGTAGGTTGGGCTACACCGATAGCGTAGGAAACCTGGATTTCGCAGCGGTCAGCCAAACCGGCAGCAACGATATTTTTCGCTACATAGCGGCCTGCATACGCAGCAGAACGGTCAACTTTAGAAGGGTCTTTACCAGAGAAAGCGCCACCACCGTGACGAGCCATACCACCGTAAGTATCCACGATGATTTTACGGCCAGTCAGACCACAGTCACCCACCGGGCCACCGATAACGAAGTTGCCAGTAGGGTTAATGTGGAATTTAGTGCCAGCGTGCAGCCATTCTTCCGGCAGAACCGGCTTAATGACGTGTTCCATCACGCCTTCACGCAGGTCTTCCAAACTGATGTCTGGGCTGTGTTGAGTCGATAAAACCACCGCGTCGATAGCAACGATTTTGCCGCCTTCATAACGCACGGTAACCTGAGATTTGGCATCCGGACGCAGCCAAGGCAAAGTGCCGTTTTTACGTACTTCAGCCTGTACGCGTACCAAACGGTGAGCGTAAGTCAGTGCCGCTGGCATCAGTACATCGGTTTCATTGCTGGCATAACCGAACATCAGGCCTTGGTCGCCTGCACCTTGATCTTCAGGTTTAGCCCGGTCAACGCCCATGGCGATGTCAGGGGATTGTTTACCCAATGCATTGATAACCGCACAAGTGTGGCCATCAAAACCGATATCAGAATTGTTGTAACCGATATCATTTACTACGCCACGCACAATGCCTTCGTAGTCGATTTCAGCGGTAGTGGTGATTTCACCTGCCAGTACGACCATACCGGTCTTGGTCAGGGTTTCGCAAGCCACGCGGGCATGAGGGTCTTTGGCAATAATCGCATCCAAAATGGCGTCGGATACCTGGTCCGCCATTTTGTCTGGGTGGCCTTCAGAAACAGACTCAGAAGTAAACAGGTAACTTCTCTCAGTCATTGATTTAATCTCCTAAACAAAAATAAATGACCGAGCGCCGTTGTACCTTTCATGTATACCGACTTGAGCCTGGCGGAGTTTTGCTGTCCCCGTTGCAACGCTCCTCAAGCGGTATGTAAATTTTAGCCCGACATCATAGACCAAATATCTTGACAATGCATCATCAATCATGATGCAGGTCATGGAAAATTCTACCTAGTCATGGTTTATGTAAGCTTTGGATCAACACTATAGGAGGCGTGTTTGCAACAAGACAAATACTTTTTGTCGATATACTTATCTGCATTCAAAGCAGGCGCATTAGGTTGCAAAAGCGGCAGTAGGCTATAACCGTTTCTCACTGAATAAATGTGTGAATCCTGTGGTGCGTTGCGCCATAATAGGCGCGGCTATCTATGGGATTTTGCCTATGTCGCTCATCATCGCAATCGATGGGTAAATTGGGTGTTAGAATTTACAGGAGACCCGTCAATGACTACACGCCGCGAGTTAGCAAATGCAATCCGCGCCCTGGCAATGGATGCCGTTCAGAAAGCCAATTCCGGGCATCCGGGTGCCCCGATGGGAATGGCTGATATTGCAGAAGTTTTGTATAACGATTTCATGTCACATAACCCACGTAATCCCAAGTGGTTTAATCGTGACCGTTTCGTTATGTCCAATGGTCATGGCTCTATGCTGCCTTATGCTGTTTTGCATTTGACTGGCTATGATCTTTCTATGGAAGACCTTAAAGCCTTCCGCCAATTGCATTCCAAAACCCCGGGCCATCCCGAATACGGTTATACCCCAGGTATTGAAACCACTACTGGCCCCTTAGGGCAGGGGATTGCCAATGCCGTGGGAATGGCACTGGCGGAAAAAGTATTGGCTGCACAGTTCAATAAGCCTGGTCATGAAATTATTGATCATCACACCTATACCTTCTTAGGTGATGGCTGTTTGATGGAAGGCATTTCCCATGAAGTCTGTTCCTTTGCAGGCGCTATGGGTTTGGGCAAACTAATTGCTTTTTATGATGATAATTCCATCTCCATTGATGGCCATGTCGATGGCTGGTTCTGCGATGACACCCCTAAGCGCTTTGAAGCTTATGGCTGGCATGTCGTACCTAACGTCAATGGTCACGATGCAGCAGCTGTCAAAGCCGCCATTGAAGAAGCGCGTGCTGAAACCGCTAAGCCGACTCTGATTTGCTGCAAAACCATTATCGGTTTTGGCTCACCCAATAAAGCCGGTACGCACGATAGTCACGGTTCACCTTTAGGCCCTGATGAAGTGGCCTTGGCGCGTAAAGCTCTGAACTGGAACTATGAACCTTTTGTGATTCCAGCAGAGGTTTATGCCGGTTGGGATGCCAAGGAAAAAGGGGCTAAAGCTGAGCAAGCCTGGAATGAGCAGTTTGCTGCTTATGCTGAAGCCTATCCTGCTGAGGCTGCTGAATTCAAACGCCGTGTCGCCGGTGAATTGCCCGCTAACTGGGCAGAAGAAGTCACCAAGGCGATTGAAGCTATCAATGCTAAGGCTGAATCTCCAGCCACGCGGGTAGCTTCCAAAAATGCGCTGGATGTCTTGGGTGTGATTTTGCCGGAATTGTTAGGCGGCTCCGCTGACCTGACGCCTTCCAACAATACCTTCCATAAATCCAGTAAGCACATTAGCCCTGGCCATGGTAAACCGCAGGATTTTAGCGGTAACTATATCTCCTACGGGGTACGCGAATTCGGTATGAGCGCCATTATGAATGGTATTCAGCTGCATGGCGGTTTCCGTCCGTATGGCGCGACCTTCCTGATGTTCTCAGAATATGCCCGCAATGCCCTACGTATGGCCGCATTGATGAATATTCCGACTATCTTTGTCTATACCCATGATTCGATTGGTTTAGGTGAAGATGGCCCAACCCATCAGGCGGTGGAACAATTGCCAACCTTGCGCATGATTCCGCGTATGTCGGTATGGCGTGCCTGCGATACCGTAGAGACCATGGTGTCATGGAAACACGCGGTTGAATATCATGGCCCTAGCTGTCTGGTTTTCTCGCGTCAAAACTTGAAATTCCAGTCACGCACGCCTGAACAGATTGCCAATATTGCCAAAGGCGGCTATATCCTTAAGGACACCGATGGCACTCCGGATGTCATCGTTATTGCTACCGGTTCTGAAGTGGATTTGGCTATGCAGGCAGCTGCTCAATCCGATAAAAAAGTTCGCGTTGTCTCCATGCCTTCCACCGATGTCTTTGACGCTCAGGATGCAGCCTATAAGGAATCTGTTCTGCCTGCAGCGGTTACCGCGCGTGTGGCAGTTGAAGCAGCCACCGGGGATGCTTGGTATAAATACGTCGGCCTGAACGGCAAAATTATCGGCATGACCACCTTTGGTGAATCGGCACCGGCTGCTGATTTATTCAAAGCGTTTGGCTTCACGGTGGACAATGTCCTCGCTGCCATTAATGCGGTAGCGTAATCATCATCCGGCGGCTTTTGAGAGCGAGGGGCAAAAGCCGTAACTTATTTGTTTTCGAAAAGACTTTTTAGAGGAGCTCTTGCATGACAATTAAAATTGGTATTAATGGTTTTGGCCGTATCGGTCGTATGGTTTTCCGTGCCATTGCCAAAGATTTCCCTAACCTCGAAGTCGTAGGTGTAAATGACCTGCTGGCTCCGGACTATTTGGCTTATATGTTGAAATATGACTCTGTACACGGTCGTTTTAATGGTGATGTTGCGGTTGAAGGCAACTACTTAATCGTGAATGGCAAATCCGTGCGCCTGACTGCTGAAAGAGACCCGGCAACCCTGAAATGGGACGAAGTCGGCGCGGATATCGTGCTGGAATGTACCGGTCTGTTCCTGACTGCTGAATCTTGCCAGAAACACCTTCAGGCAGGCGCGAAAAAAGTTGTGCAGTCTGCTCCTTCCAAAGATGACACCCCTATGTTCGTGTATGGTGTTAACCACAAGAACTACGCTGGTCAGGAAATCGTTTCTGCCGCTTCTTGTACCACCAACTGCTTGGCTCCTGTGGCTAAAGTTCTGCACGACAACTGGGGTATCAAACGCGGTTTGATGACCACTGTGCACGCCGCCACCGCGAGCCAGAAAACCGTAGACGGCCCTTCCAGCAAAGACTGGCGCGGTGGCCGTGGTATTTTGGAAAACATCATTCCTTCTTCTACTGGTGCGGCAAAAGCAGTAGGCAAAGTATTGCCTGAACTGAACAAAAAGCTGACAGGTATGGCGTTCCGTGTACCGACTTCTGACGTATCCGTGGTCGACCTGACGGTTGAGCTGAACAAAGAAGCGGCTTACGCTGATATTTGTGCTGCTATGAAAGCCGCTTCTGAAGGCGAACTGAAAGGCGTACTGGGCTATACCGATGAAAAAGTGGTTTCCACCGATTTCGTTGGTCACTCTGCTCCTTCCACTTTCGATGCCGAAGCCGGTATTGCACTGGATAGCACTTTCGTAAAAGTCGTGGCTTGGTATGACAATGAATACGGTTATACCTGCAATATGCTGCGTTTTGTTGAGCACGTTGCTGCTAACTAAGCTTTAGTGTGCGGTGTGATGAGTTGGGGCTAGCACCCGACTCATCCCTGCAGCAAATTGGTCAAATAAATCCCTCCCTGCCGATTTATTTAACTCATTTGAATAAGAGGAACTCTTCACTATGGCATTCATCAAAATGACCGATCTGGACTTGCAAGGCAAACGCGTACTGATCCGCTCTGACCTGAATGTGCCGGTTAAAGACGGAAAAGTGACGTCTGATGCGCGTATTACTGCTTCTATGGCCACGATTCAGCACGCTATTGATGCAGGTGCTAAGGTCATGGTGACATCTCACTTAGGCCGTCCAAAAGAAGGCGAATGGTCTGAAGAAGTCTCCCTAAAACCCATTGCGGACAATATTGCCGCGCGTTTGGGCAAAGAAGTACGCCTGATTAAAGATTGGGTTGATGGTGGTTTTGACGTGGCTGACGGCGAACTGGTATTGCTGGAAAACTGCCGCGTGAACAAAGGCGAAAAGAAAAACGTCGAAGAAACTGCCAAAAAATACGCGGCCCTGTGCGATGTATTCGTCATGGATGCCTTTGGTACCGCTCACCGTGCAGAAGCCTCCACCTATGGGGTTGGCATGTTTGCACCGGTTGCCGCTGCCGGTATTCTGCTGAGCGAAGAACTGGAAGCACTGGACCAAGCCTTGGCCAATCCGGCTCGCCCAATGGTGGCGATTGTGGGTGGCTCCAAAGTTTCCACCAAGCTAACCGTTCTGGAATCCTTGTCTGAAAAAGTAGACCAAATGGTCGTCGGTGGTGGTATTGCCAATACCTTCCTCAAAGCAACCGGCCAAAATATCGGTAAATCCTTGTGTGAAGATGATCTCGTACCGACTGCGCAAGCTCTGATGGCAAAAATGGCTGCTCGCGGTGCAAGCATCCCTGTGGCTGTGGATGTGGTCGTCGGCAAACAGTTTGATGCCAACGAACCCGCGGTACTGAAAGATGCTGATGCGGTAGCTGACGATGACATGATCTTTGATATTGGCCCTAAATCTGCACAGGAATTGGTCGATATCATTATGAATGCGGGTACTGTCGTGTGGAATGGCCCGGTCGGTGTCTTCGAGTTTGACCAGTTTGGTGAAGGGACTAAAGCTATTTCCTTGGCAATGGCTGAAACGAAAGCCTTTACCCTAGCCGGTGGTGGTGACACCATTGCGGCTATCCAGAAATACGATATTTATGACAAGATTTCTTACATCTCCACTGCAGGCGGTGCTTTCCTTGAGTATTTAGAAGGTAAAGTCTTGCCAGCGGTGGAAATGCTGGAGAAGCGCGCAAACGGCTAGTTAATTATAACTTCATAATGAGGCCGCCCTGTGCGGCTTCATTTTTTCATACAATGAGGTTGTCTTAAACGCAACCCGTAGGACATACCGTGAGAAGAACTAAAATTGTAGCAACATTAGGGCCTGCTACCACCACACCTGAATCTATTGAAGATCTTATCCGTGCAGGCGTTGATGTTGTCCGCCTGAACTTCTCCCATGGCACGCATGAAGAACACACTGCTCGCGCTCAATTAGTGCGTGAGCTAGCGCGTAAAGTAGGCCGTGTTGTGGGTATTTTATGCGATTTACAAGGACCCAAATTGCGCATTGCCCGTTTTCGGGAAAGCAAAGTCTGGTTGCAAAATGGTGCGCCTTTCATTCTCGATGCGGCCTTGCCTGCTGATGCCGGTACTTCAGAACGCGTTGGCCTTGGCTATAAAGAACTGATCCATGATGTCAATGCCGGGGATGAATTGTGGCTGGATGATGGCCGCATTGTGCTCGGCGTGGAAGCAGTTATGGGGCAGGAAATCCATACCTGTGTGCTTAGCGGTGGGTATTTATCCAATAACAAGGGCTTAAACCGTCGGGGTGGTGGCTTATCTGCCGAAGCCCTGACCGATAAAGACCGTGAAGATATTAAAGCAGCGGCTAAACTCAATGCCGACTTTTTGGCAATTTCTTTCCCTCGTACCGCTGATGATGTGCATGAAGCGCGTCGCTTGTTGGTAGAAGCGGGTGGCAATGCGGCGATTGTGGCGAAGATAGAACGGGCTGAAACCGTTGAGCCGCCCGAACGCGATGAAATTATTTTGGCTGCTGACATTATCATGATTGCGCGTGGTGATTTGGGCGTGGAAATTGGTGATGCGAAATTGCCAAAAGTGCAAAAAAGCCTGATTAGTCGCGCCCGTACCCTCAATCGTGCTGTCATTACTGCCACGCAAATGATGGAAACCATGATTGAAAACCCGATTCCAACCCGTGCCGAAGTGTTTGACGTGGCCAATGCGGTGATTGATGGCTCTGATGCGGTGATGCTATCGGGTGAAACCGCAACCGGTAAGCATCCGGCACGCGTGGTCGCGACTATGGCGGCGATTTGTGAGGAAGCCGAACAATCGATTGATATCCGTCAGGTCGACCACCGTTTGGAAAACTACTTTGAGCGCATTGATGAAGGCATTGCAATGGCTACCATCTATGCGGCTAATCATATGGGCGTACAGGCGATTGCTGCTTTGACGGAATCCGGTTCCACGCCATTGTGGATGTCGCGCGTGCGTTCGGGAATTCCGATTTATGCGCTGGCTTCCAGTGATGAAACCGCTCGCCGTGTGAGTTTATACCGTGGTGTTTATCCGGTTAAATTGCACGAGCCGCTCAAAGACCCAAAAATGGCCAATCGGCAAGCGGTTGAATTGCTGATTGAAGAGGGAATTGTGGAAGCAGGCGATCTGGTGATTGTGACTAAAGGTGACTTGATGGGCACCAAAGGCGGCACTAATCAGATGAAAATATTACGGGTTGGCGAGCATCATAATGGCTAAGGTCAACAAACCGCAGCTTATAATAGATTAAAATCCGTTTGATCAATTTTTTGAGGAGATTAAATCATGGCCCTGATTTCAATGCGTCAACTGCTGGATCACGCTGCCGAACACGGTTACGGCATGCCAGCATTCAACGTCAACAATATGGAGCAGATTCAGGCAATCATGCAGGCAGCGGATGCCACCCATTCGCCGGTTATTCTGCAAGGTTCTGCGGGTGCGCGTTCTTATGCGGGTGAGCCATTCCTGCGTCACCTGATTTTGGCGGCGGTTGAAATGTACCCTCACATCCCTGTGTGTATGCACCAAGACCACGGTGCAGAACCAGCGGTATGTTTCCGTTCGATTCAATCCGGTTTCTCATCCGTAATGATGGACGGTTCCTTGATGGCGGATGGCAAGACCCCATCCTCTTATGACTACAACGTCGATGTTACCCGCAAAGTCGTGGAACTAGCACACGCTTGCGGTGTATCCGTGGAAGGTGAGCTAGGCTGCTTGGGTTCACTCGAAACCGGTATGATGGGTGAAGAAGACGGCCACGGTGCTGATGGTGTGTTGGATCATTCCATGCTGTTGACCGACCCGGAAGAAGCGGCCGATTTCGTCAAGAAAACCGGCGTGGATGCGTTGGCCATTGCGATTGGTACGTCACACGGTGCGTATAAGTTCACCAAAAAGCCGACTGGCAAAGTGCTGCGTATTGACCGCATTAAAGAAATCCACGAGCGTATTCCAACCGTTCACCTGGTAATGCACGGTTCTTCTTCTGTGCCACAAGATTGGTTAGAAATTATCAATAATTACGGCGGCGACATGGGCCAAACCTATGGCGTACCGGTAGAAGAAATCGTCGAAGGCATTAAGCACGGTGTGCGCAAAGTCAATATCGACACCGACTTGCGTATGGCCTCCACCGGTACTATCCGTCGCTACTTGGCAGAAGACCGCAAAAACTTCGACCCACGCAAATACCTGAAAGAAACCGTCAAGGCCATGAAAGGTATCTGTGTCGCACGTTATGAAGCGTTTGGCGCTGCGGGTATGGCGGACAAAATCAAGCCGGTATCCTTGGAAGAAATGTACAAGCGTTACGCTAAAGGCGAACTCAACGCTAAAGTCATTTAAGTCAGCCAAGCGGTTTTAACGCTGTTCTAAACAGTGGCTAAAACGAAAAAAGGAGCGCAAAAACGCTCCTTTTTTTATGAGGTTTGCCTGTGCTAATTAGTAGCTTGCTCTCTTTGCCACAGTTCGTTTTTTCACGGCTTTTATTATTTCTTAAAGCTCTTTTTTGCTAATATTTTGCATTATTAATGATCCTTTATATTAACTTGATAATAGAACTTTTAGGACTTCTATCTTATGTGACAGGTATAGAAAGGAATCTATTAATGAGTGAAAAGCTGCGGGTTGTCATTATCTCTATAGCCGAATCAAGCGTTAGACGTTGATATTCTGAATAACTTCAATGCCGAGAATATTTTTTACAGGAATGAGTGAGTCTGGAAAATTACAACCTAGAAATCAATTCCGTGGTATTTAATTGTAGGGGATTAAGATTTAATAGCGATGCATTACATACTAATTTATATAATACTATCCTTATTAAGGATAGCTAATTTTTTACTTCTTCCTTTACCAACACCACTAGCTGTGCTTACTGAGATGCCTACTTCTGTCAAAAGATTTTCAGGGTTAATATAAGGGATTGCTTGCTCGTAGTCTTGATCCATTGAATCTTGGCATATGTTTTTCCACAAGTCCTCCAAAAGTATCATTAGAGAAGCTGAACTCTTGGGTCTTTGTAAAAATGATTTAATATGATCTTCACAAAATTCATCTCCTCTTGCCGTAGTGACCACTTTTTCCATATTTTCAACATAGAGTTTTGGTGCATTAGAGGCGTATAAGATGGTTAAAAATGCTTTAACCACATTTCTATTGAAATATGAAGAAACTCCAACGCCTCTCACTGCAGTAAAATGTGGTAGCCATTTATTACGCACTTCAAAGAATATTGATGAGCCTAATATTCGAGTGATATTACTTGCTCCTGTCTGTGACCTATATTTGCCTGTTACTAGATATTCAAGGATGCTTACAGCGCTTTTAACTACATCTTCATCCGAAGCATATGTAGGATCAGTGAACATGGAAACATTCTGCCCGTAGGAACGAGACCTGCCTGTATCTACATGAAGTGCTGCTTTTAGCGGTAATCCAGTGAAACGTACCCAAACTGATTGATCTGCCATAAGTATACCCATGAGTCTATGTTGTCCACTTACTAGACGACCATGATGTATAGGTTGATCTGGTTGATCAACGATGTGTAACTCTCCTACAAGTGGATCCCACTTACCTTCCTTGATCATACGCATGTACTCTGTCGCCTTTTGTTTATCGTACCTGCGGTTATTTCGATTAAATCCTGTTGGACTCCCGCTTAATAAATCGAGAGTTTTTACCCAAGCGGGAGTAACTAAATAAAGTGTGTGGCCTTGACTATTTTTTTTTGTTTCTAGCCCTTCAAGAACTTTGAACATATGTCATCCTTTTTTATGTGCCTATCCTAGTGTTGGAACTAAGAATTGAATTTAAAGAGCCTTACAGTCTGAGTTCGTTATCTTTGAAACTTCCCCGTCAATGAATCATCAAGCATGCTACTGCCTAGCCGTGTTCGTACGCGAACTGGCAAGCTTAGTAGTGCGGGTTGTGTTGTGCAGAGTTTACGGAATTGCTTGGAATTCTAGCATGGCAATGCTTTAAAAGAATA
>CAZCJE010000094.1:0-12132 GCA_964498805.1 uncultured Thiothrix sp. | reverse complement strand
AAACGCTTCCGGATTAAAGTTCATCATACTCGCACAACCCGACATGATGGCAGAGGTCAAGGCACCTGTTTGTGGCAATAAACGCTCAAAATAGAAGCGTGCGGTATCCAGTTTGGCCTGATAAAACAGCGCTTCATCCCCCTGACGTTGTTCCAGCGCAATATCCGCCATACGTGCCCATAAATAAGCCAGTGATACTAAACCTAGCATACGTAAATAATCGGTTGCTGCTCCCGCGCTTTCTTCAGGATTTTTCATGCCTTTTTCCGCAATCCAACCCGTGACTTGTTGCAAGCGTACAAACACTTTGGCTAAACCAGTGACAAACGGTTGGAATTCAAGGCGTGGGTCATCCTGTTTACTTTCCAGATAAGCGCTTAATTCATGGAAGAACGGGCGCAGATTACGCCCGGTATTAGCGGGTAATTTACGCCCAACCAAATCCAGCGCCTGTATGCCATTAGTGCCCTCGTAAATCTGCGCAATCCGTGCATCGCGTACAAACTGTTCCATACCCCATTCACGGATATAGCCATGCCCGCCATACACTTGCATACCCAGATTAGCGATTTCCGAACCGCAATCAGTCATAAAGGCTTTCACTACCGGCGTCATGAGGGCAATAAAGGCTTCCGCATCCTGTTTGCGTTGCGGGTCGGTCGTGTGATTAGCTTCATCCAAACGCCGTGCTACCCAAATGGCCAAAGCACGATTGCCTTCGGTATAGGCACGCATGGTCAAAAGCATACGGCGGACATCGGGGTGAACCCATAATGGGTCGGCCGGTTTATCCGCTTGCAGTGCGCCTTTTAAGGCACGGCCTTGAATTCGATCACGCGCATAGGCGACGGCATTTTGGTAAGACGCCTCGCCAATGCCTAAGCCTTGCATGCCTACGCCAAGGCGTTCGGCGTTCATCATTACGAACATGGCTTGCATACCCTTGTGAGGTTGCCCAACCAAATAGCCGGTTGCGCCATCAAAGTTCATGACACAGGTGGAAGAAGCATGAATACCCATTTTGTGTTCAATTGAACCGCAGAACACCAGGTTCCGTTCCCCCAAACTGCCATCCTCGCTGACCATGAATTTAGGCACTAAGAATAGGCTAATGCCTTTGATACCCGCCGGTGCATCGGGCAGACGCGCCAATACCAAGTGAATGATATTGTCGGTCATATCATGCTCGCCGGACGTAATGAAAATCTTGGTGCCAGTTAGTTGGTAACTACCATCGGCTTGTGGTTCGGCTTTGGTGCGTATCATGCCAAGGTCTGTACCGCATTGCGGCTCGGTGAGGCACATAGTACCACTCCAGATACCCGCGACCATATTAGGCAGAAATTTTTGCTTAAGCTCATCCGCGCCGTGACTAACCAGCGCGTTATACGCGCCCACCGTTAAGCCCGGATACAAACCAAAGGAAACATTCGCCCCGCAAATCATTTCCTCGATCATAATGCCAAGGGTTTTAGGTAAGCCCTGGCCGCCGTATTCAGGGTCAGCAGTTAATGCCCCCCAACCATTTTCACTATACGCTTGATAGGCCTCTTTCAAACCGGGTGGGGTAATGACCTGACCGTTATCAAAACGCACACCAATTTCATCGCCAGAACGATTAATCGGTAGCAAGACGTTTTCACAAAACTTGCCCGCTTCTTCCAGAATAGCCTCAACTAAATCCGGCGTCACTTCTTCAAAGCCAGACAGATGTTGCAGCTCAGCCGGGTTAAACAGCTCGTTGTAAACAAAGCGCAGGTCGCGCAAAGGGGCTTTGTAAGTAGGCATGGCTTAGTTCCTCAAAGGTTTGCCGGTATTGAGCATAGTTTCAATGCGGGCGAGCGTACCGGGGGTACGGACTAAGCGCATGAAATGCCTGCGTTCCAGCGCTGACAAATCCGCTTCAGTAAGGGTTTGGGTCATATCGGTATCGCCGCCACTCAGTACCGTCGCCAGTTCATTCGCTACCACGGTATCGTGTGCCGTTGCTTTGCCTTGCAGATGGAAATCATGCACCGCCATTTGCATAGCGACTTTGGCCGTCGGGCCGGGCAGACTGATTTCCTGTGGTTGCGGCGGTTTATAGCCCGCCACCATCGCCAAGGCTTTAGCTTTGGCATCGGCCAGTAAGCGGTCCCGATTCATGGTGATGCCATCTTGAGGACGTAAAAACAGGTAATCGCGTGCTTCCTGGGCGGATTTAGCCACTGTAGCTGTGCTAATGGTTTCGAACACTTTAATCACAGGTGGCAATAAACCACCGGGGCGTTTGGGATTCATTACCCAGCGTTGCAGCATTTCCTTGCAGCCACCCCATGCGGGCAACACGCCAACTCCAACTTCGACTAAACCCATATAAGTTTCGGCATGAGCCTGTACCGCACTGCAATGCAGCAAGATTTCACAGCCGCCACCTAAGGCCATCCCGGAAGGTGCACCAATCACCGGGAAGGGGGCGTGTTTGAGGGCCTGATAGGTTTCTTGGCCGTATTGCACGGCTTGTTCCATTTGTCCCCAAGCGGCAATATTAGCGGTAAACAGAATTAAGCCTAGATTGGCCCCGAGAGAGAAATTTTCACCTTCGTTGTAAATCACCAACGCTTGGTATTGCTGCGGAATAATGTTCAAAGCCTTGCGAATCATGTCGAGGATTTGTGCATCCAGCGAATTCATCTTGCTGGTGAATTCCAGACAAACCACACCATCGCCAATATTCCACAAACTAGCGGAAGCATTTTTCGCCAGTGGTTGGCTATGGCGCTTAATATCGGCCAATAGCAGCACCCCTTCAGGGCGTTGTAGATGCTGGTAGGAACCATCCAGTTTTAGATACTGAATTTCGCCATCTGCTACCTGATAAAAACCGTGGGCGCGGGCTTTTTCCAGCAAGGGCGGAACAGATTTACCTTCGGCTTGCAAACGGCTGGCAAAGGCATCTGCGCCTATCTGATCCAGCAATTCAAACGGCCCGTATTTCCAGTTGTAACCTAGGCGCATAGCCTCATCAATCGCAGGCAAATCATCGCCTACTTCCGGTAACAAAGACACAGCATAAGCCAAGGTTTGCGCTAACACCCGCCATGCGTATTGGCCGCCTTTGTCGCTATGGCTAATTAATGCCTTGATACCACCGTAACGGGCTGCATCGACACTCGCTAACCGGGCGGGTTGGGAGACACTGTATTGACCTGTGGCCAGATTAATCGATTCTTTAATCTTGTCCGAGCCGCTACGGTTAAGGCGATAAAAGCCACCTTTGCCTTTGCGCCCGGTATAGCCTTCCTTCAGCATGGTACTGATCACATCGGGAATCCGCATTTTTTCCAGCAACGCATCACCGGCTTGCAAACCATCCTGCATGGTTTTCATTAAATGCGGCATCAGGTCAATACCGACTAAATCCGACAGGCCAAACACACCGGTTTTGGGAATACCCACGGGTTTACCAATCACCGCATCGGCTTCTTCTACGGTTAGGCCAAGGTTAATGGCTTCAAGAATAGCGGTTTGAATCCAGTAAATACCAATGCGGTTGGCAATGAATCCGGGAGTGTCTTTGCTCGGCACCACGCCTTTGCCAAGTTGGACATCGCAGAACTGGCGAATAGTCGCAACCACGTCCGGCAGAGTATGTTCACCGCTGGCGATTTCCAGCAAGCGCATATAACGCGGTGGATTAAAGAAATGGGTAATCAGGAAATGCTGTTGCAGACCTTCCGGCATATCTTGCATGAGGGCGGCTAGACGGATAGAGGAGGTATTGGATGACACAATAGCATCGGCACGACGTACCTGTTCGAGCTGACGGTACAGGTTTTGCTTGATATCCAGCCGTTCGATCACGGCCTCGATAATCCAATCGCACTCACTGAGCAGCTTTAAATCGTCTTCAATATTGCCCGGCGTAATCAAGCGGGCATTTTTGGCATGCATGAAAGGCGCAGGGTCAGCCTTGAGCATTTTTTCAATCGCGGTTTTGGCAATGCTGCTACGATCCGTTGCACCTTGCGGAACAATATCCAGCAACACCACAGGAATGCCAGCGTTGGCAACATGGGCGGCAATGCCCGCGCCCATGACACCCGCACCGATGACGGCAACTTTACGGATGTCCATTACACAGCCTCCAGAATGGTTGCAATCCCTTGACCGCCACCAATACATTGGGTGGCAAGGGCGAATTGTTTACCTTCGCGTTTTAATAATGCCGCTGCTTTGCCAGTAATACGTGCCCCAGATGCGCCTAACGGATGCCCTAGCGCAATCGCACCGCCATCGAGGTTAATCTTGGCTATATCCAGCCCTAATTCGCGGATACAAGGGATAGATTGGGCAGCAAACGCTTCATTTAGCTCGATAATATCCAAATCTCCGACGCTTAAACCGGCGCGTTCAAGCGCTTTGCGGCTTGCAGGGACAGGGCCTATGCCCATAATTTCAGGTGGGCAACCGGCAATGGCAATGCTTTTAATACGCGCAAGAATGGGTAAGCCATGCGCTTTGGCAAAGTCTTCGCTACACACCAATGTAGCTGCCGCACCATCGGTTAAGGGCGATGAAGTGCCAGCGGTAACAGTGCCATTAGCATCAAAAGCCGGTTTCAAACCCGCGAGAATTTCGGTAGTGGTATCTGGGCGAATGGCACCATCTTTATTCACTACCCCTACCGCAACAATTTCATCCTGAAAATGCCCTGCTTCTTGTGCACTAGCGGCTTTTTGGTGGCTAGCTACCGCAAAGGCTTCTTGTTCCTGACGGGAAACACCGTATTGTTTGGCAAGATTTTCTGCTGTTTCTCCCATGCTCATATAGGCAGCGGGCCTATCCAAATACAACTTGGGATTAGGCGAGGGATTAAAGCCTGCCATGGGAATGCGGGTCATGGATTCAACCCCAGCGCATATAAAGGCTTCACCGGCATGCATCTGGATAGCACCAGCGGCTTGATGAATCGCTTGCATGGAAGAACCACAGAAACGGTTAACGGTAGTGCCCCCGACTGCATCGGGCAGGCCGCTCATGAACACGACGAGCCGTGCCATATTCAAGCCTTGTTCGCCTTCTGGGAAGGCGCAACCAAGAATCAGGTCTTCGATTTCCTTACCATCGACACCGGTTTGGACTAGCAAGCCTCTGATTGCGGTGGCTGCTAAATCGTCGGGACGTACACCTACAAGTTCACCTTTCTTGGCTAAGGTAAAAGGGGTACGGGTATACCCGGCAATAACGACGTTTTTCATGTTCCTCTCTCCATTAGGGTTATGGGGAAGAGAACATGCAGTTGGTTAATTATTTTTTGTGGGCTTTATTCAGTTCATCCAGACACTGAGCTTCAATATTGGCCAATTCTGCTAATGTTGTCGTCAAATCTTCTTGCTGTTGACGCAACGTTTTGATTTTGGCGCGTACGCCCTCGAGTAGGTAATTCACTTGTTGGGTTTGCGCCGGATCTACCTCGGTACGATACAACTCGATGTAGTCTTTGATTTCTTCTAGCGAAAAGCCTAGACGCTTACCGCGCAAGATCAATTTCAAGCGGGCACGATCCTGGTAATTATATACCCGATTACTGCCTACCCGTTGAGGGTGCAAAAGCTCTTTATCTTCATAAAAACGGATGGTGCGTGTACTTACGCAAAATTCACCCGCTAATTCCGATATGGTCCAAAGTTGTTGCTGCATACTCTCTCCATGTAACGCAAGATAGAATAAGTTAACGTTAACGTCAACTACCTGACGAATTATGGTGTTATTGTGCATGCGCCCCTAAACATGTTCCAGTGACAAACCCACAACGACAGGCTTTTAAACTCTCAGCGCGTACTAAAAAGTTTTCCGTCGCAGCGAGTAGTAATGTGTGCCTTTAAGTAGGTTTACACTTACAATGAAAGTGTCAGTTCACGGTTTGAACAGCCTAAGGAGTACAGGCGTGAGTCCATTGTTTCCAGCCATCCACGAGAATTACCATTTTTATCTGGCGGTGGATGATCTGCATGAGTTGTATGTGGAGGAATGTGGCAATCCTCATGGCGTGCCGGTAGTGTTTTTGCATGGCGGCCCCGGTGCTGGTTGTGAGCCGTGGCACCGACAGTTTTTCGACCCGAATCGTTATCGCATTATCCTGTTTGACCAGCGCGGTTGTGGCCGTTCGCGCCCGCATGCGTCCTTGGAGCGTAATACGACGTGGGATTTGGTCGCGGATATGGAAAAGATTCGCGAACATCTGCACATTGATCAGTGGGCTTTGTTTGGCGGGTCGTGGGGTTCTACCCTAGCACTGGCTTATGCTCAACAGCATCCCTCCCGCGTGACGGGCATGATTTTGCGCGGTATTTTCCTGTGTCGGCAACGTGATATTGATTGGTTTTACGAACAAGGTTATGGGGTTGAACGCATTTACCCCGATTACTGGCAAGATTATCTCGCCCCGATTCCCGAAGCTGAACGCGGACATATGGTGGCTGCGTATTACAAGCGCCTGACCGGAGATAATGAAATTGCTCGTATGCAAGCGGCTAAAGCGTGGTCTTGTTGGGAAGGGCGCACGGCTAATTTGCAGCCAAAAGAATCGGTAATGGCGCATTTTACTGACCCGTATACGGCTATGAGTGTGGCACGTATTGAGGCGCATTATTTCATCAACCAAGGCTTTTTACAGCCGAATCAATTGCTGCGTGAGGCGCAAAAGATTGCGCATTTACCGGGCAGTATTATTCACGGTCGCTATGACATGATTTGCCCCTTAGAACAGGCGATGGCTTTGCATGAACAATGGCAGAATGCCGATTTTCATATTATTCCTGCCTGCGGACATGCAGCGAGTGAACCGCTCATTCAGCAAGCTTTGGTAGAAGCTACCGAATCGTTGCTGGTGAAGTTGGCATGATTGGCTTGATTCAGCGGGTATCCAGCGCAAAAGTGGAGGTAGAAGAGCAAGTCGTCGGTCAGATTGAACGCGGCATCTTGCTATTGTTTGGGGTGGAAAAAGAAGATACTACCGCCAAAGCCGAGCGTTTGCTAGAGCGAGTATTAGGCTACCGTATTTTCCCGGATGAAGCGGGTAAAATGAATTTATCCCTGCGCGATATTAAAGGGGGTTTATTAATAGTCCCCCAATTTACCTTGCCTGCAGATACCCATAAAGGCATGCGCCCGAGTTTCACCCCTGCTGCTGCGCCTGAAAAAGGTAAAGCGTTATTTGATTATTTTTATGAATTAGCCAAGCAAAAACATTCGCTCGTTAATAAAGGAATTTTTGGCGCGGATATGCAAGTGTCACTTATTAATGACGGACCGGTTACCTTTTGGCTAACGGTATAAATTTAAGCACTGGTTATTATTTATATTTCGTATTTAAAATAAAAAAAACTTATTCAAAAAAAGTAAAAAATTCTTCAATTTCAACTATATTCGATAAGCGTTTGGGATTAACCCATTAAGTTAAGGGATAGGGTAATGGGTAAATTACCGATGGTACTTGCTAGAAAATAGGGTGCTATCTATAATAAAAATTACTCATATAAACCCTAACCCCCTTATGGCATCTGATCGGCATATCCTGCTCTTATGTCCTGATGGCTAGGAAATGATACGGTTGTATGTGCTAAAACTTCTCGCAATAACGTTTTGCAACAATAAATTTAATTTTTGGAGGGAGATGTAATGTTTCCTGAAGTTTCCGCGAGCATCAGGCGGATGGAAGGGCAGCCAACCCTGTTTTCAGCTCGTCCTACCCGGTTGTCCCTGCAACAGCTCGATATTGCCACTGACGCCCCCAAGTCAGTGAGTATCAATGTCTGGCGTAATCATGCTTTTGAAGCCGTTGCCAGTTTGGCTCAACCCTATTTTTCTTTTGGTGGTTGGCAAGTTCAATTCCATTATAAAGATTACGATGATTCCCTGATGTTTGCTGGCCATGAACCAGCGGATTTGGAATTGCTGTGGCTCGATAGCAGCCGCTATATGGATAACACCGATTTCAATGCCTGGAGTGAATGGCTCGGTTCCCGTTTAGGGGTTCTGCGTTCTGCCACTAAAGCACCGATTATTGTTGCGACTTGGTTGGAAAATGCCGAACAGCGCGAACGCATGCAAGCATTGGTTGATACACTGCCGGATATTTACTTTGCCGATATCGGTACGGTATGTACAGAAGCTGGTATTGATCTGATTGACCGTCGTATTGCAGTGATGGTCGGTTCTCCTATCAGCAATGCCGCACAACCAGCGATTGCGCGTAAACTAGCTTGCCATTGGTTCCCCGCCGCTGTATCACCGCCGATTAAAGCCTTAGCACTGGATTTGGATCATACCCTGCATCGCGGTGTACTCGGTGAAGATGGTATTCAGGGTGTGGAATTGACCCCGCAACACATAGCCTTGCAACAAGCTATCAAAGCATTGCAACAACGCGGTATTTTCCTTGCGCTGGTTTCACGCAATGAACGCGCTGATGTGGAAGCTCTGTTTGCCCAGCGTAATGATTACCCGCTGAAATGGGATGACTTTACCACCACCGAAATTTCCTGGGGTGATAAAGCCAGTGCTATTGCGCGTGTTGCTCAGAACTTGCGTATTTCCCCTGATGCGGTGTTGTTTATTGATGACAATATCGGTGAGTTGGTGTCGGTAACGACGCAGTTGCCACAAGTGCATGCTATTCATGCACATGAAAATGCTGAATTAACTCAGCGTGCCATGGAATATTATCCCGGTTTGTGGCGTTGGAAAGTAACGGCGGATGACGTTAAGCGTAATCAGGACATGAAAGCCAATGCCCTGCGCGAATCGCTATTGACCGAAATGACTGACCCGGAAGAATACCTGCGTAACTTGCAAGTGGCCTTGGTATTCAATCATAACCCAGAAGCGCATTTATCCCGTTTGGCGGATTTGTGCAAAAAAACTAATCAGTTCAATCTGGCTATGCGCCGTTTCACTCTGTCAGAAATCACCGAGCGTCATCAGGATGTGAATGCCTGTGTTGCCTGCGTGCAGTTGAAAGACCGCTTGTCTGATAGTGGGATTATTGCTGTGATGGTGGCAGAGCGGCATGATAATTCCCTGATTATTGAAGAGCTGTGCATTAGCTGTCGTGCTTTAGGTCGTCAGTTGGAAGACACCATCATTCTCTGGAGCATTCGCAATATGCCACAGTTTGAAGGTTGTGATGATGTGAAGTTTCGCGTTACTCATGGGCCGCGTAACCAGCCCGCTATTCAATGGTTAGCCAAACATTTAGGTGTTGAAGCGGACACTATTGAGGAAGGTTTGCACGCTATGCCTGCTAGTTTGCTGGAGAACTTCAAGCCTGTTACCAGTGTTCAATTAATGATGGAATAACAAGACATGAATGCAGATAAAATCAAGGATACGCTACAGAATATCCTCGTTACTCTATTGAATCGCCCATTACCTACCGGCGATGAAGATGCTTGGTTAGGCATGACCGGCTGGGATTCACTCAAGCAGGTTGAAATCCTGTTGGCTCTCGAAGAAGAATTTAATATTCGTTTTACCGAAGAAGAATTCCCCGATTTGGATAATGCCGCCAAAATCTTTGCCCTGACCCAAATCAAGTGCAGCGAAGAACCAGCAGCCAATAACGAAGAAGTTTTCAGTTATTACTAATTGATTGAATGACTTCACTACATAAATAGGGAGTGGGTATGGCCCGTTTTGATGAAATTACGGTTGGCCAGGTGGCGGAACTGGAGCATGTGGTTACGCCAGAGGATTTAGAAAAGTTTGTTGATTTAACCGGTGATGATAACCGCCTGCATGTCGATGCCAGTTATGCGGCGCGTACCAGTTTTAAAAAGCCGGTAGCCCACGGTATGTTAGGTGCTTCCTTTATTTCCACCATTATCGGTACCCGTCTGCCCGGTGATGGTGCGCTGTGGTTTGCCCAAAGCCTTGAATTTTTGTTACCGGTGCGGGTCGGCGATACCCTGCTAGTACGAGCAGAGGTGTTACGCAAAATTGATCGCATGAATGTGATCGAGCTGCAAACCGATATTTTCAATCAGCATCGGCAGAAAGTGACCACGGGTGTAGCTAAGGTCAAGGTCGTGGAGCTGGAAGAAGCAATGCCAGCAGAACCCACTCCGCCTAATCCGGTGGCTTTGGTGGTGGGTGGTTCTGGCGGTATTGGTGCTGAAGTTTGCCGTCAGTTGGCCAAAGCCGGATTTGATATTGCGGTACATTGCCGCACTAATACCGAAAATGCGCAGAAAGTCGTGCAAGAAGTAGAAGCCTGTGGGCGCAAAGCTTTGTTAGTGACGGTTGATGTACGCAAACCCAGTGCCGTCGCCGAGATGGTGCAAAAAGTCCAGCGTTATATGGGTAATATTACCTCGCTAGTCAATTGCACTACCGCGCCCATGATTGTATCGAAGTGGGATGATTTGCAATGGCAGGATTTTGAAACCCATCTGCAAACGTCATTACAGGGTGCTTTCAATGTGGTGCAACAGGTGGTGCCCCTCATGGAAGCGGCAGGTTATGGAAAGATTGTCCATATTGGTGCGCATACGGTCGATGCCCCTGTCGGCGGGCAATTACCTTTGATTACGGCCAAAGCGGCTTTGGAAGGTTTTAGCAAAGCCTTGTCGCTGGAGTTGGTTGCTAAAGGAATTCGCGTCAATCTGGTTTCTCCCGGTATGACCGATACGCCTCAATTATCCGAAATCCCTGAACGTGTGCGTTTGATGGCGGCTGCGCGTGTGCCCTTGCGCCGTTTGGCTAGACCGTCGGATGTGGCAGGTGCGGTGGTCTATTTAGCCTCTCCGCAATCCGATTACCTCACCGGTGAAACGATTCGGGTCAATGGCGGCCAAGTCATGCTGTAAAAGGCTGACCTATACTCCATCTGTCTGTTCCATAGCTACATTAAAAGGTTTTTTGCATGCTTTCTTCTATTGCTCTTGCCGCTGATGCGCTAATTAAAGGTGCTATCCGCAATATCAGTGGTGAAATCGGACGCAAGTTACGTTATCAGTATTACAGCCGCCGTCTGGGTAGTTGCGGGAAAAATGTCATTATTGATGAAGGCGTTATTATCCAGGGTGCCAAAGATATTCATTTGGCTGACAATGTTTGGATTGATCGTTATTGCATCCTGATGGCAGGTAAAGTCGATATGCCCGCCGAGGGTTCTAAGGTAAATACTAACGCTGCTTATAAGCATCAAGTGGGTGAATTACACATTGGTAGCAATGTGCATATTACCCCCTATTGCCTGATTCAGGCACATGGTGGCGTTAGCATTGGTAATGATTGTGGCTTGGGTGCAGGGGCAAAATTGTACTCTCTGACCAATTTGCCCGCAGACCCTGCAAATCCTGAGCGTATTGTGTATTACAGTTGGGGCGGCCCTATGGCACAAATTTGCGCTCCGATTGTGTTACAAGATAACGTCGGCGTGGGGTTAGGATCGGTGGTATTGCCGGGCATTACTATTGAGAAAAACTCTTTCGTTGCCCCTTACTCTGTCGTTATGACCCCAATCAAAGAAAACAGCTCTATTTCTGGTAACCCGGCGCGGCGCGTGAAAGACCGCTTTGCGGTGGCGGGTAAAGCGGCTACCGAACAGGCAGCCTAACATCGTATAGTGTCTATCTATTTAGTCGCGTTGTTGGACCAATACCCACGGCGCGACTACTACCGCCCATAAATTCTGCGGGTCTTGTGCTACCCATTGTTTGGCAGTTTCATCGGTTAATGGCTGCAACAATGGAGCTTCCAGCCAGACACGTAACTGGCCAGCATTATCAGCAGCCATACAAGTGGCTACCTCTACCAAATCCAATTCCGGGCTTACATGAATCACCCGGCCACCCGCAAATTGACGTTGCAATTCAGCCCATGTAATCCGTGCGGTTTGCAGGTTCATGCGATCGCGCAAGGGTAATGCTTCTTCCATGGTTTTTAACGGCTTATCAAAAAGCAGTAAGTGTACGTTATGCTAAACCCATAAGAAAAGCCCGCTTAGGGCGGGCTTTTCATTAGGCCAGTTGGTAAGAACAGTTCGAGCTATTAATGATAGATACTAGTAGCAGGCGAATGGTTACCCCAGTCATTCCAACCAGAAGTGCCATGGTCTCCTTTATCACCTTTAGAGCCATAGTCACC
>CAZCJE010000093.1:0-12534 GCA_964498805.1 uncultured Thiothrix sp. | reverse complement strand
TAAATAGGGTATTGCCATATCTAACATTCAATACTTTGCCAAGTGACAAAGTATTCAACCAGAACCCTCATCAAGCCCCCGTTGTCGCTTTTTGGCACGGGGGATTCTTTTGATAATCTAAGCCGCTATGAGTTTTTGAATTTATTGCCGTTTATACGTCACCGCTGGTTGGTCAAACATTTGTAATTCAATAGTATTTACATCCAGATAGCGGAAGGTGTAGACCGTCACATCAAATCCACCCTTGACCAGCAGACAAGGTTTGCTTGTATCTTGCAAAGAGCATTCGGCTTGATATTCGACTTTTTGCGTAGGCAAACTTTGACCCTGCTGACTTTCCAGCCAGTTATTGCCTTGAATTGTGATGACTTGTTCAGGATTTTGCGTAGAACGCCAACGCCCTTCCCAAAGCGCGGGAGCTGCTTCTTCTGGTGGGGCAAGCATGCTGCGTTTATCCATATGACAAGCGCTCAATAAGGCAGTGCCTAACAGGATAGCAAGCAAATAATCTTTCATGGGGTGGTCTCTAGTGGCAGGATGGGTAAGGATGATTGTAGTGAATACCTGTCAGCGCCTACATTGATCGCTACCCCGGTTAACCCTAGCGGTCTAGTAATAGACAGACATCCATCGTATCTAAATTACACAATAATTACTCAAATCTAAGCTGGCTTTAAAGGATATACTAAACTATTAGGGGTAAACTTTTAGGCAGTTCAGGGCGCTTAGGCGCGACTGACGAGCAGTCGCGTTGGAGGCGATTAATGGGATAGCTGATCTTCTATCCAGCTGTAGATCTTCGAGCGGGAACGCACACCAATCATGGTGCTTTGTACTTGTTTTTGCTTAATAAAGGCTAATGCCGGTACACTACGTATACCATAGGTTTTGGGAATATGGCGGTTGGTATTGATATTAAATTCGACCACTTTGAGTTTGCCTTGAAAATCAGCGGCAATATCTTCTAAGGTGGGGTAAACCAATTTACAGGGCGCTGAACCTTCTGACCAGAATTCGACCAATACTGGAATATCAGATTGTAAGACATCAGTTTCAAAGGAAGCGTCTGAAACGTCTGACATAAGAGAACTCATGAATACATTCCTCGACTTGGGGTATCCATCGGGATAAACCGCGATAGCTATGAGAGATAGAGCACTAAAAATTTAATTTATCGTATTACAACCGCTTAGATCAATAATCTATCAATATAAATTGGGTGTACTGCTCACTTTGCTGGATGAGATTAAAAATCGACCTTTTGCGGGTCACAAGGAAACTAGGTAGTGAATGGGTAGGTGAGTGAAGTTAGCAGTATGAGCGCAGTAGCAGCTTGTGCCCCAATGGCGGGTTAACTTGGCAGTATAAAACACATAATGATTAGGAATCATGGTGGCAAATGCCCGTAATAAAATGCCCAATAATGAAGCAAGCAGCCTCGGGATTGCCCTTATAGATACTTTCTAGTGTGCCTGACAGGTTAGTGTAAGATTAATATTAAATGCAATCAGGGTAGCCAAGTTGGATAAAAAGCTTTCCCTTGATCAAGAGCTTATGGCTAAAAATGCTGATCTGCAAGCGCGTCTGCAACAAGCCGAAGAAGCTTTATATAGAATTCAGGATGGTCGGTCAGATAACACGCTGTGGGCTCATCTTGTTAAACTTTCGTCGCAGCCGATGGCCATTGGTTTCCCGGACGGTCGTCTAGGGCTAGTGAATGCTGCGTTTGAAAAGTTGACAGGCTATACCGCTACTGAGTTGCATCATATGAACTGGACGTGGGCTGCTCTTACTCCTCCAGAATGGCTTAATTCCGAGCACGAACAGCTGGCCACCTTACAAGCAACCGGAGTTCCCGTTCGCTATGAAAAAGAATACATCCGTAAAGATGGTAGCCGGGTTCCCATTGAGGTACTGGCACATCTTATGGCAGATGAAAAGGGTAAACCCCGCTTTTATTACGCTTTTATCACCGATATTACTGAACGCAAACAAGCCGAAGCAGCTTTATTAGAAAACGAGCAGCGTATGCGTTTGGCCACTGAAGCTACGGGCGTAGGTATTTGGGAGTGGAATATTCAGACTGGTCAAGTACGTTGGGATGCGCAAATGTTCCGTATTTATGGTATGACCCCGACTCCGGATCGTTTTATCACCTATCAGGAATGGCTGAATACAGTATTGCCCGCAGAACGCGAGCTACAGGCAACACTCCTCCAGCGTACGGTTGATGAACGCGGTCGCAGTTCGCGTGAATTTCATATCCAACGCCTGCATGATGGCGCTAAGCGTTGTATTCAGGCGGTGGAAATAGTACGTACGAATGCTTATGGACAAGTCGAATGGGTAGTCGGTAGCAATCTAGATATCACCGATCGTAAGCGGGCTGAGACAGCTTTGCGCGAGAGAGAAGCACAATTGCGCCTGTTTATCACCTATGCACCGGCTAATATTGCTATGTTTGACAACGATATGCGTTATTTAGCGGTTAGCAATCATTGGAAACAGGATTATGGTCTTAGTGAGGATGATGATCTTATTGGTCGCTCACACTATGAGATTTTTCCAGAAATTCCAGAACGTTGGAGAATAATCCATCAGCGTTGCCTAGCGGGTGAGGTTCTCAGTTCTCAGGAGGATTTCTTTGAGCGTATGGATGGCTCCATACAATGGACAAAATGGGAAGCGCGTCCGTGGCGAGCAGACGATGGGACAGTAGGTGGCATTTTGATAGCAACTGAAGAAGTAACCAGCCAAGTACTAGCTAAGAGAGCCTTGCACGAAAGCCAGGCGGATTTAAACCGAGCACAGGCCGTCGGCCAGCTTGGTAGTTGGCGTCTGAATATAGTCAATGATGTCTTAACTTGGTCTGATGAAAATCATCGGATTTTTGGCGTTACAAAAGGCACACCCCTCAATTACGCACTCTTCATTAGCATTGTGCATCCTGAAGATCGGGCTTATGTGGATAGTCAATGGAAAATAAGCCTGCGTGATGATCAGGAGCCTTATGACATTGAACACCGCATTGTGGTCAATGGTAAGGTGAAGTGGGTACGGGAAAAAGCTGATATTGAATTTGATACCGAAGGTAAGCCGATTGAAGGCTTTGGTATTACCCAAGATATTACCATTCGTAAATTAGCCGAATTAGCCTTACGCGATACTGACCGACGCAAAGACGAGTTTCTAGCTATGCTCGCCCACGAGCTGCGTAATCCTTTAGCCCCGATACGCAATGCTGTGCAAATCATTCGCCTGACCGGTATTGAAGATACTTCCTTGCTTAGAGCCAGTGGCATGATTGAACGTCAGGTCAATCAGCTGGTGCGGTTGGTGGATGATTTGCTGGATGTGTCACGCGTATCACGTGGCAAAATTACCCTGCAAAAGAAAACCATTGATCTGGCCACAGTCATCCGTCAGGCCGTGGAAACCAACCAACCGTTATTTGATAGTCGCCATCACGAACTGGAAGTGCAATTGCCTGCTCATCCAGTACGTATTAATGGCGATTTGGCCCGTTTAGCCCAAGTCGTCAGTAATTTGTTGAATAATGCCGCTAAGTACACCGAAAGCGGTGGCCATATTACCTTGGCGGTTGAGCAGCGATCCAAAGAAGCCGATGGCCAGGAAGCCGTGATTCGGATCCGTGATAATGGCCGGGGTATTGATCCTTCGGCTTTACGCCACTTGTTTGACTTGTTTTATCAGGTTGATCGTAATTTGGATCGTACCGATGGTGGTTTAGGTATTGGCTTGTCATTGGTAAAAAATCTGGTGCAAATGCATGGTGGCCATGTTGAAGCCTATAGCGCAGGCCGTGGTACCGGCAGCGAATTTACCGTACACCTCCCCTGCCTACCGGAAAAACCTCCCGTGCCGCCACGCTCTACCCCTGATCAAACCGCCTTAACCACACCGGGGCATCGTATCCTGTTAGTGGATGATAATCTGGATGTGGCAGATAGTATGGCCATGTTGCTAGGCTTGTACGGACACAAAGTTACCACCGTGCATGATGGGGAAAAGGCCATTGAAGTCGCCCTGCATGAGCGCCCCGATATCGTCCTGCTGGATATTGGTTTGCCCTATATGGATGGCTATCAGGCTTGTAAGGCTATGCGCAAGGCGGGGTTGAATGAGGCGTTGATTATTGCTATGACGGGTTACGGGCAAGAAGGTTATCGACGCCGCGCCCAAGAAGCGGGTTTTGACCAATACCTTACTAAGCCGGTTGATCCGCAAGTATTGATCAAGATTCTGGATAATGTACCCGTGCAATAGTGCGATACTAGCGAGCCTGATTTTGGGTTATTAGCAAGCGGCTACCTGTGAAATTAACTGCTCTTGACAAAATTACACCAACAACGGTCAGCCACAATGCCCGTATTAGTAAACAGACTTTACTAGGCTATGCTGAATTCCCGCCTCTTACTAATTTCTCCCAAGCGCGTTTTCCGCCGGGAGAAATTGCCTTTGCCCATCAACATGCCGATATGCTGGAAGTATTTTTTATTCAGTCCGGCCATGCTGTTATGGCGGTTAATGGTACGGATTACCCGCTAACAGCAGGCAGTTGTATCATCATTGAAGCGGGAGAAAATCATGAACTACGCAATACCAGCCCCGACGAGGAGCTGGTAGTGACCTATTTCGGTATTCAGCTCAGCGTCTAGCTAACGGGGGGCGTCGTAGCGAGAACGGGCTTGAGCGCGCTGACGTAACACCACCTGATAAAGCTGCAATTGCCCGCTACGGAAAGCTCCGGCACAAATGGACAGATAATAAATCCACATGCGCCGGAAACGCTCATCATAATGCTGACGCAGTTGCGGCCATGCGACTTCAAAGCGTTGTTTCCAAGCCATGAGGGTGGTGTCGTAATCCGGGCCAAAATTCTGTACATCTTCAACCATGAAATAAGGTTCGGCGGCTTTGGCAATCTGTACCAATGAAGGAATCTTGCCATTAGGGAAGATATAACGTTCGATCCACGGGTCTGTGGTCGGTACGGATTGGTCGGTGCCTATGGTATGCAAGAGAAAAATACCGGTCGGCTTGAGAGCTTGCTGTGCTACCTGAAAATAAGTCGGGTAGTTTTTCAAACCAACATGTTCAAACATGCCAATGGAAACCACTTTATCAAACTGGCCTTCGGTCTTGCGGTAATCACATAACTGGATATTCACCGGCAGATCACGGCAACGTTCGCGCGCTAACGCGGCTTGTTCGCGGGATACCGTTACCCCGGTAACATTCACACCATTATGCATAGCCGCGTATTGAGCGAAACTGCCCCAACCACAACCGATATCCAGTACTTGTTCACCAGGTTGCAAATCCAGTTTACGACATGCTAATTCCAGCTTGTTGATTTGGGCTTGTTCGAGCGTATCCGCCTGCTTCCAGTAAGCACACGAATAGCACATGAGCGGGTCAAGCATGGCGGTAAACAGATCATTGCCTAAGTTGTAATGGACTTTGGCCACCTGATAAGCCCGGCGTTGGGATTGAGGATTGAATAAGTGGGCGCGAAAGGGTTGCCACCATAAATGCGGATGCCGCTGGAAATATTGGTCAATTCTTGCCTGTAACAGATGGGTAATCATGCTGTCAATGGCGGCACAATCCCACCAGCCATCCATATAGCTTTCGCCTAAGCCTAACGAGCCATAACGCAAAATGCGCTGGTAAAAATCGGCATGATGAATTTGCATATCGTGGGGGCGATTTCCCCCAATAGTAATATCGGCTTTATCGAGCATGGCTCGAATGATACGTTCCTGACTCCGGCTAATCGCGTTAGCAGGGGCAAATGCAGGTTTATGTTCGGGGGAAAACGATTGAATAGCCATACGTTGTTCTCCTGTTTCTTCTGCTCAACATAGTAAGGCTATTGAGGTTTGTGAAACTGATTAAAGCTATGATTTTAATAATAAAAACATATCTGAATATTCGTTAAGCAAAGGGCTTGACAATTACAGCCCCGGCCATTTAGCGTTTTTTATTGCAATCTTTAATAGTAGGTTTCAACAGGGGGTTTATATTTCAATACTTTAGGCAAAATTTCACCGTTAATCCGACAGATAATCGGTATTAAATCCTCCCATTTACTAGCGTAATAAGCCTATTTTCCCACGCCGTTTTCTATAGGGGTTGCCCTAAGACACAGTGCTGTTAGACAGGCTCATTGACATGCTTTGGCCTGTGTTTTTTTTATACAATTGCCCACGAATTAAATAGACACTCAGTCCGGTTATAAAGCCCTTTTTCGCGCTGGAAAATGCCGTTGAATTGAATTTTTCTACCGCTCATCAGTAAAAACGAACAAAAAACGAATCATTTGGCGTGAATTTGTATTTGCCAAGCGGTTCTCAGTCTCCTATAGTTAAGTTCGTGTTTTGTTCGGTTTTGAGTAAAGGAACACTCGCATGCTGACACGACGACAACAGCAGATTATGGACATTATCCATAACTTGTACGCACGTAATGGTTACGCCCCTACCTTGGATGAAATTGCCCAAGCTTGCGGTATTAATACTCGCAGTACCGTACACCAACACGTACAAGCCCTGATTCGCGAAGGTTACCTGCATGCAGCTACCGGCAAACGGGCTTATCGGCTGCCGGAAGTTACTGTAGCTTGCCACCCACAAATGGCGCTGAGTCTGCCATTGCAAGGTCGCATTGCCGCTGGTAAGCCAATTGAGGCCATTAGTGGCCGCGATGAAATCAATCCAGCTGATCTGTTCCGTGGTCGGGGCCGTTATGTACTGGAAGTACGCGGTGAATCCATGCGGGATGTCGGCATTATGGACGGGGATTTCGTTGTCATCCAGCCACAGGATGAAGTCCGCAATGGCGATATTGTGGTGGCATTGGTCGAGCGTGAACAAGTTACTCTTAAGCGTATTTTTTACCTGCCTGATGGCTTGGTGGAACTGCGCCCAGAAAACAGCCAGCTGCAAGCTATGATTTACCCGGCAAGTAGCGTACAGGTACAGGGTCGTCTGGTGGGATTATTCCGCAGTTGTTAAGGAGCCTGACCCGCCTCCTAGATAGTTATTCAGTATTCATTAGTCTTGGCTCTCAGACCCGTTGCCCGACGGGCCATGCCCTTGGGGCAGTGCAGTCCGGCGCTGCCCATTTTTTCATCTGTTTTCAGGAGTGAGTTTATGCGCCCCTCTACACCCTCCTATTCTGCCCTCCGCTTGGTCGCTAAACGCTCATTTACTACACCTTTTGCCGCTAATCAGGACGATGACAATACGGTGCAATGGCAAACCCTATGGCCGGTCATGCGGTCTATTTTGACGGTTTGGGCCATGGGCGTGTGGGCTTTACTGATTTTATTACCCGGCTTAGAACAGGTTGAGGATCTGTCTAGTGCTGCTTTGCATGTGCCCTACATCCTGATTGGTTTGGCTTTGGTGATTGCGGTAGTGGCGTCCTATCACCGCCAAGCAGATGGGCATTTGCTGTGGTTTTTGAGCGTGTTGCTGTTACTAGCAGGCTGGATGTAAGACGAGGGCGTATTGAAAGCGGCAACTTCCAATACGCCGAAATTCCTGCGTATAGAGAATCATACAGGAGGTTTAAGTATGACCGATTCAGCGGCAAATACCAAATTTGACCGCCCAGAACATCTAATTGCTAATAAGTCCTTGCGCGACATTCTGGCGGATTTACGTAAAGCGGAAGTGTGGTTGTTATTGGCAGCTATTGCAGCGTTTCTGGCCTCGGTTTTCTTTGTGGTCAAATACTTTGTCGGCGGGGAAATGAACCCTACCGTCTGGACAGGTGAACAATGGGCCAATGCCTGTTTAGGCTTAGGCATTACTGCTGTCATTACTGCCGCGCAAGCCTTCTTGTATGCCAGCGGTTATAAAGGCCCAGCAGCGGTAGTCGCTACCTGCATTGTGGTGTTCTTTGGGCTGTTTTCCGAAGTATCCCAATCAATGGAACGTGAAGATGCGACCGTACGTTACCGTTCGGAACATTCACCGGTGTTTCAAGCGGCTTTAGGCAGTATTTCTACCCTCACCGCTAGTGCCGCTAATGTGTCTTCCGAGCAAAAAAACTTGGCTGATGCCAAAGGTAAATGGCAATACTGGCAGCAACTCAAAGCCAGCAAACAGGCGCGTCCATCAGCAGTGAAATATTCCAACGCTTATATCGAACGGCAACTGGCGCGTTTCCAGCAACAGATAACCTCGCTGGAACATCAGGCTACTGCACTAGGCGATAATCGCAGCAGTTTGCTCACCGGGGCGATTGCGCAGGCTAAACAGCTGGAATACGACGAGGATAAACACTACGCCATGATTCGCCTGATTCGGCATATTCTTGGGGTAGAAGGTATTTGGGCATCGTTCCTGTTTTCGCTGATTATTATCAGTACCTTTGAATACGCCTTTCATTTTGTCGGTGCTTATGTGGCGGATCACAAACGCGCCTTGTGGTTACTCGGGCGGGATAGTCAAGGCGAGCCTATTCACCCTCATCAAGCGGTGAGTACCGCTGTTGTGCAAAGTCCTGCGTCTGCTAGCAAGGCCGAGGCTAATCCGCGTTCCACTGAACCCGTAGAGCGTACCGATACACCTCATGTCACGGTCAAAGCAGCGCCGTTAATGGCAGTACGCTTAGCCAAACCGCCTACTCATATGCTCAAGCAGCGCGAGCCATCAACCGAGGTTACGCCTAAAGCGAGTCTACAGACACAGCCTGAGGAGTGTGCAGAGCCAGACGCGCGTCCTGAGCCATTGAAAGCACCCGTGCGCGATTTGAGCCGTGAACGCTTGTTCAAACTGCTTTATGTGGAAATCCGTACCCGCATTCTCAAGGGTCAGTTACGCCCGACCGTGCGCCCGGTAACCGATGCCGTTACCGAAGTGATTCGCCATCATACCAGTACTTTAGGTTTGCAACCGTCGCTGATTGGTAAGCCGGAACGGCAAAAGATTGCTGAAAAAATTCTGGAAAAACTCCAAGCAGAAACCATACTGGAGTTAAATGCGGACCAAGGTGTGGGCAAGCCCAAATACGTGCTGGCCTCGCGTTTAGCCAAAGCCGCTGACCCTAGTACTAGTGCTGGCAGTCAAGTTGTCCGTTAACCCGTGCAGGTCGAAATCCGGCAGGGTATGATGACAAACAGTTACCCCGGCTATACCAATAGCCGGACTCTGCCCAAACCGGGGACTAGCCTTACGACTTTCTGCGCAGAAATACCATGAAATACAAATCAGTAGCCGTTCTGGTGGTATGGCTTGTAGCTACCGCCGTTTTGCCAACCGTTAGTGCAGGGGGTACTTACGGGCCAACCGGTAGCGATGAAACCTTGTGGAGCATTGCCAATAGCCACTTGCCGGATAACTCGGTAAGCGTGCAGCAAATGATGCAAGCGATTCGGGAAAAAAATCCGCAAGCCTTTGGCAATAGCGGCAATATTAATAGCCTAAAAGTAGGTACTTATCTGCAAATTCCCGATTTGCAGGAAATTCGCCAGTATAGTCATACCCAAGCGTTGCAAGAAACACGGGTGGATAATCGCAACTGGAAAAAATCCGCCAATACGGCCCATAGTCGCCAACTGCAAGCGCGTCTACAACGCGAAATCAGTACCTTACGTCAACGCCTGCAACAAGAGCAACAGCGCAGTCGTACCCTGAACAAGCAGATTGTGGAAGAGCGTCAATACAGCGAAAACTTGCGCGCTAAGCTTAAGCGCTTACAAGACAGCAATCACTCGACACAAGCCAACCCGGCCAAAACTGAGGAAATTGCCAAGCTCGAAGGTGATATTAACCAGATGAAGCAATTGCTAGATGAGCGTGATACCCATATTCAAAGTCTGCAAGCGTCCTTGCGTGAGGCTAGTATTGCCATCAAGCGCCAATATACTGAGAGTCTGGAATTGCACAAACAGCTGAAGGCACTTGACCCCAACTTCACAGGTGAAATACCGGCTACACCGCCAGAACCCGGTCAGGGTGCGGCCCCTTCGCTCACGCTAGGGCCAGTAGAAAATAGCAATACTCCGCCTGCTACGGCTGATGCTGACAATAAGGGCAATCCCCCTACCCATGCCAAGCTTGACCCCGCAACCGGCAAACCGATTGCCTTTGCTGATCAGTTGCAATCCCAACCAACTGAACCCCCACCAGCGACGCCGCCCATATCGCTAAAAAATATGCTCGAACAACAACAATCAGCGGCAGCAACCTCATCCATACCCCCTACTACCAACGCAAATACCGGCAAACCGTCACGTATTTCGCTGGCGATTGCGTTAATGGCCTTGTTATTTGTGTTGGCAGTATTATGGCGTTCGTATACCCGACAACGCGCTATGCGCCGCGAAGAAAACCAATTGCGTGCGTCGTTAGCGCCACAACCCAGTAAAATCGGCCAGACGTCTACCCTTTAACCGACTGTTGAATGTGCTATGACAGAATCATCCCGTCAGGAAACGCTTGTGCTGCTGCATGGTATCTGGATGTATCCGGTGGTCATGAGTTGGCTGGCTCACCAATTGCGCCAATTGGGTTATGAGGTACTAACGCCCGGTTATGCTTCCGTGCATAACACCCCAGCGCAAAATGCCAAAGCCCTGCACGCTTATTTGCAACGTACCGTTACCAATGAACGTCTGCATATAGTGGGTCACAGTCTCGGCGGCCTTGTCGCTTTGCATTTAATTGACCAATTTAATGATCTGCCTCCCGGACGTTTGGTCACGCTTGGCTCACCCGTGGCTGGCAGTTACATAGCGCGTATGGTCAAACCCTGGCCACTGTTAGGCATGGCGTTTGGCAATAGCATGGAGGGCGGCTTATCCGGTCAGGGTGTACCGGTACAGTGTCAGCGTGAATGGGGGGCGATTTGCGGTACTTTGTCAGTAGGCTTAGGTTCACCGTTTTTAATCGGCCAAGGTGTGCATGATGGGGCGGTATGCTTAAGCGAAACCGAGCATCCGGCGCAAAAGGCACGTCTGTGTTTAGCGGTGACCCATACCACCATGTTGTTCTCGCGCACGGTAGTGGAACGCACGCATCATTTTTTGCAGTATGGCCGTTTCTAATTGCCATAGCTGACGGACTCGCCAGGATTGGGGGGGACAGGCTGGTAACGGATGCGTATAATCGGCCGCTTCATTAGCCAGAAATAAGGAAATCATATGCGGCCAAGCGAGCGCGCCCCTGATCAGATGCGGACTGTACGGTTTACCCGCAACTTTACCTGTCACGCGGAAGGTTCCGTGCTGGTGGAGTTTGGGAATACCCGCGTCTTGTGTACTGCTACAGTGGAAGATCGCCTGCCTGCGTGGCTCAAAGGCAAAGGACAAGGGTGGGTGACCGCCGAATACGGCATGTTACCGCGCGCAACCGGTACCCGTACTCCGCGTGAAGCAGCTAAAGGCAAACAAGCCGGGCGTACCATGGAAATTCAACGTCTGATTGGGCGGGCTTTGCGTGCGGTAGTGGATTTGGAAGCGCTAGGCGAATTCCAGATTACCATTGACTGCGACGTGCTCCAGGCTGATGGCGGTACCCGTACCGCGTCCATTAGTGGTGGCTATGTGGCTTTGTGTGATGCCATTGCCCATTTGCAAAAAACCCGTCGCCTGAAGAAAAACCCGCTACACGGTCAAGTCGCTTCTGTCTCCGTCGGTATTTACGAAGGTTTACCGGTGCTGGACTTGGACTATATCGAGGATTCCAGTGCTGAAACCGATATGAATGTAGTCATGAATGAAGCCGGACAATTCATTGAATTGCAAGGTACTGCTGAAGGTCACGCCTTTCGTCGCGATGAACTCAATGAGATGCTAGCGCTAGCGGAAAAAGGTATTCGTGAAATCATGCAAGCTCAACAGGAAGCTTTGTCATCTTGAAACAACGTATTGTGTTAGCCACCGGTAATGCCGGTAAGGTACGCGAATTCAGTGCCATGCTCGCCGACCGTGGGTTGGAATTTGTTCGTCAGACCGAGCTAAATGTACCTGAAGTCGCCGAAACCGGTCTAACCTTTGTGGAAAATGCCCTGCTTAAAGCCCGCAATGCCGCGTCTATAACCGGCTTGCCTGCCATAGCGGATGATTCTGGTTTGGTGGTGGATGCCCTTGCAGGTGCACCGGGCTTGTATTCCGCGCGTTATGCCGGGGAAGGCGCTACTGATGCGGCTAATAATGCTAAATTGCTGCAAGCCTTGCAGGCGGTGCCTGATACCCAACGCAGCGCCTACTTTTATTGCTGCATTGTCTATTTGCGTCATGCTCATGACCCCACGCCATTGATTGCTGAAGCGCGCTGGCAAGGGCGGATTCTGCATGGTTTACAAGGCGAAAATGGCTTTGGTTATGACCCGCTGTTTTATGTGCCTACCCATAATTGCTCATCAGCGGAATTGCCTGCAGCGGAAAAAAACCGTCTTAGCCATCGCGCTCAAGCCTTACAAAAACTGCACGCCTTGTTGCAAGCCGAAGCTGCTTGACTTCCTCCCCTCCCTAAAGGAAGGGGATTCCTCATTCAT
>CAZCJE010000092.1:0-12597 GCA_964498805.1 uncultured Thiothrix sp. | reverse complement strand
AATACAGGAGCCGAAATTCCGGTTATAAAATGTCAGAAGTTTCCCACCTTAGTGTCTTTGACATCCTCCCCTCCCGAAAGGAAGGGGATTCCTACTGCATTCAGCCAGATAGCTGACTTACTTCGGTGGGTTCTTGCTTCATCGAGGCACTTAACGCGCCATCTCCACAAGCTAACAAGCGGTGTCCCCGCTCTAAAACATTGATTGCACCGACCACATCGGCGTGGTTTTCATAGCCGCATTCTACACAGGCAAAACGGGCTTGGGTTTTGCGGTTATCGGCTGAGACATGACCGCAGCACGGGCAGGTTTGGCTAGTGTGGTGCGGGGGTACAGCAAATAATATCCCGCCTTTCCAAACCATTTTGTAGCCAAGTTGCCGACGAAATTCGCCCCAGCCTTGATCGAGAATCGCCTTGTTTAAGCCGGATTTTGGGGCAACATTCTTGCCGGGATTTTCTGCCGTACCTGCCGCTGATTGGGACATATTCCGAATCTGCAAATCTTCAACGAACACGAGAGCGTGGTTTTGGCTGATTATGGTCGTGGCTTTGTGCAGGAAATCGTGGCGGGCATTAGCGATCTGGGTATGGATCTTTTGGACCTTGGCTTTTGCCTTTTTCCAGTTGTGGCTGAATTTCTGCTTGTGTGCCATGCGCCGCTGGTATTTGGCGAGTTTAGTGGCTTTGGTTTTAAAGCTGTTGAGTGGAGCAAGGTAACTGCCATCTGAGAACGTGGCGAACCGGGCTATGCCTAAGTCGATACCGATAGCCGTTGTTGCTGTTGGCACAGGTTGTTCGACTTCCCGTTGGGTTTGGATGCTGACAAACCATTTGCCACCGTTGCTGGAAACGGTGACATTGCGTAATTCCCCCAACACCTCACGGCTGTTGCGGTAACGTATCCAGCCCAGTTTGGGCAGGAAAATACGGCTGTTACATTGATCGAGCTTGATTTGCTTGGGGTCGGGATAGCGGAAACTGTCACCGCTGCCTTTGCGTTTGAAACGTGGGAAGTCGGCACGCTTGGCAAAGAAATAGTTGTAGGCTTTTTCCAAGTCCTTTAAAGCGTGTTGCAGCGGATGGACAGGGGAATCTTTCAGCCATGGGGTCTCTGTGCCATTGCGCCATGCGGTCAGGTGTTTTGCCATGGCCACGTAACCGATAAATTTCCCACCCGCTTCATGGTTGGCTTGTTGCAACGCCAGTGCCTCGTTGTAGACAAAGCGGCATGACCCCGCAAAACGACACATCAGACGCTGTTGTGCGCCGTCGGGCTTGAGTTCGTATTTAAAGGCTTGTCGTTGTTGCATACCTTGAAATGGTAGTCTGTCTGGTTGGGTTAATACCCGTTTCCATCCCAGTAAATCGTTTGAGCGGCATTTTCAACCCGATATACGCAAGACGCCGAACATAGGGCGGCTTTGCCACCTGCACTTGAAGGGCGAGGTTTGCCGCGCAATCTGATCAACGTGCCCATCGCGGTCAATATTGGCGGCAAATGGCACTGCTGTACCGATGAAATTAGGCTTGGTAGCCAAGCCGCTGCGGGCCCTCATACACGCTAAAGCCGTTTTTACGTACCCAACCAATCAGGGTCAAACCGGCTTGCTGAGCATGGCGCAACGCCAAAGACGTTGGTGCGGAAACGGCAGCGAGTAATTCAATTCCGGCAAAGGCGGCTTTGTAGACCAGTTCGTGGCTAGCCCGACTGGTTAGTAGCAAAAAGCCGTCTTGAGGAGAAAGGTTACGTTTAAACAGCGCACCAAGAAGTTTGTCGAGCGCATTATGCCGCCCGACATCCTCACGCAATAACAAAATAGTGCCCTGACGATCCGCCCATGCCGCTGCATGTACCCCGCCAGTAGCCTGATGCAATGCTTGCAAATGCGGCAATTGATTCATGGCACGGTCCAGAATGGCCGGAGTAATCTGCAATTGCCGGGTTACGCTTGGAATCGGGCGGATAGCCTGTTCAAGACTTTCTTGCCCGCATAAACCACAACCGGTACGCCCGGCTAATTGTCGCCGCGATACCTTAAAGCCATAGAAAGCTTGTGGGGCAATCTCCAGATGCAGCTCAATCCCCAATTCTGACGACACGATTTCTATATCGCGCAAATCACTTTTGTTGCTAATCAAGCCTTCCGAGAGGCTAAAACCGAGTGCGAAATCTTCCAAATCGGTGGGCGTGGCCAGCATGACGGCATGCGAAATGCCGTTATAGATCAAGGCAACGGCGACTTCTTCGGCAATGCGGTCATTGACTTGCGACCATTCACCGCTGGCATGATGCCAAGCGGTGATGGGCTGGAACGCAGGCCATGGCTCCTGTTCAGGTTCCACTACCGGCATAGGTAATGCCGTCATGGTAAGAGCGCCTGTTGTTCTGCTTCAACCTGACTGAATTCGGTTTGCCAATCGGTAGGTAATTCACACCGTTCGATCTGTACCGCTGTGACCTTGTATTCTGGGCAATTGGTTGCCCAGTCGGAATTATCCGTGGTTACGACATTCGCGCCTGAACCGGGGAAATGGAAGGTGGTATAAACCACACCCGGCTGTACACGCTGGGAGATTTGTGCCCGCAAACGTGTTTCCCCAGCGCGGCTGCTGAGTAATACCCAATCGTGGTCTTGAATACCGCGATCTTCGGCATCCTGCGGGTGAATTTCCAAACGGTCTTCCGCATGCCAAACCGTATTAGCCGTACGGCGAGTTTGTGCACCGACATTGTATTGGCTAAGAATACGCCCGGTGGTGAGAATCAGCGGGAAGCGCCGCGTGACTTTTTCTGTGGTAGGCACATATTCGGTGACAATAAAGCGCCCTAAGCCACGGGTGAATGCCTCAGTGTGCATAATCGGGTAGCCTTGCGGGTGTTCAGCATTACAAGGCCATTGCAGGCTGCCGAATTCATCCAGCTTCTCATAAGTCACGCCTTGGAATGTGGGCGTTAACGCGGCAATTTCCGCCATGATTTCCGATGGGTGTTGGTAATCCATAGGCACACCTAACGCATTGGATAAAGCAACTGTGCCTTCCCAGTCCGCCTTGCCGCCTAATGGCTCCATAATCTTACGAATACGGGAAATGCGCCGTTCGGCATTGGTAAAGGTACCGTCTTTTTCGAGGAAAGACGCACCCGGCAAGAACACATGCGCGTATTTGGCGGTTTCATTAAAGAAAATATCCTGAATCAATAGGAATTCCAGATTTGCCAACGCCGCTTGCACATGCTTGGTATTAGGGTCAGATTGGGCAATATCCTCGCCTTGGATATACATAGCCTTGAAGGTACCGGCGACCGCTGCATTCAGCATATTTGGGATCCGATAACCGGGTTCAGGGTCGAGTTCAGTATGCCAATAGTCTGCGAAGCTTGCGCGTACCGCTTCATTGCTGATGTGTCGATAGCCGGGTAATTCATGCGGGAAGGAACCCATATCACAGGAACCTTGCACATTATTTTGCCCGCGTAATGGGTTCACACCAACACCGGGGCGGCCAATATTGCCGGTAGCCATGGCTAGATTGGCAATACCCATAACAGTAGTGGAACCTTGGCTGTGTTCGGTCACGCCTAAGCCATAGTAAATGGCCCCATTGCGAGCCTTTGCATATAAGCGTGCAGCAGCGCGAATATCCCTAGCGGGTACGCCGGTAATCTCAGCCACTACCTCGGGGCTATTTTCTGCACGCACTACAAATTCACGCCATTGCGCAAACGCTTCCGGTTCACAGCGGCTATTCACAAAAGCTTCATCCACCAAGCCTTCTGTAACCACCACATGCGCCAAGGCATTAATCATGGCTACATTAGTGCCCGGTTTCAGCGGCAAATGGTAAGCGGCATTAATATGCGGGGCATGAACAATTTCAATCGAGCGCGGGTCAATTACAATCAGCTGTGCACCCTGACGCAGGCGTTTTTTCAGCAAAGAACCGAATACCGGATGCCCTTCAGTCGGGTTGGCACCCATAACAATAATGACATCGGCTTCCATGACCGAGGCAAAATCTTGGGTACCGGCGGATTCACCCAACGTCTGTTTTAAACCATAGCCGGTAGGGGAGTGGCAAACGCGCGCACAGGTATCAACATTATTATTGCCAAACGCAGTCCGTACCAGCTTTTGCACCAGATAGGTTTCTTCATTGGTACAGCGCGAGGATGTAATACCACCAATGGATTTGCGCCCGTATTTGGCCTGAATGCGTTTGAATTCGCTAGCAGCGTAATTAACCGCTTCATCCCAACTGACTTCTTGCCAAGGCTCGTGAATGGTTTTGCGGATCATAGGCTTGGTGACGCGATCCGGATGAGTGGCATAACCCCAGGCAAAACGGCCTTTCACGCAGGCATGCCCGGCATTAGCCCCACCGGCTTTATCCGGTACCATGCGTACCACTTGTTGGCCTTTGACTTCAGCCAGAAAAGAACAGCCCACCCCACAATACGCACAAGTGGTTTTAACACTGCGCTCAGCTTGACCGGCTTCAATCAGCGATTTTTCGCTTAAGGTAGCCGTCGGGCAAGCCATGACACACGCGCCACAGGAAACGCATTCCGAGGTCAGGAATTTTTCTTCTGCACTTGCAGCCACTTTGGAGGCAAAGCCGCGTCCGCTAATGGTGAGGGCAAACGTACCTTGCACTTCTTCACAGGCGCGTACACAACGTGAACAGACAATGCATTTCGACGGCTCAAAGGTGAAATACGGATTGGATTCGTCTTTAGGTGCCGCATGGCTGGCATCAAAATGATTATCCCCGGCCATGCCATAACGCACTTCGCGTAAGCCCACCACACCCGCCATATCCTGCAATTCACAATTGCCATTGGAAGCACAGGTCAGGCAATCGAGCGGATGGTCAGAGATATATAACTCCATCACGCCTTTACGCAATTCAGCTAAGCGGGCTGATTGCGTACAGATTTGCATACCTTCTTCCACCGGAGTGGTACAAGAGGCGGGAAAACCGCGTCGCCCTTCGATCTGCACCAGACACAAACGGCAGGAGCCAAAAGCATTTAATTGGTCGCTAGCACACAGTTTGGGAATGCTAATACCGGCTTCGGCAGCGGCACGAATAATCGAGGTTCCAGCGGGTGCTGTCACACGTTGGCCGTCAATAGTGCAAGTAACCGTGGTGGTAGACTGGCTGGCAGGGGTGCCAAAATCGATTTGACTACTTTGGCATTGACAAGACATGTCGTTACTCCTTAACGCTTAACGTCAGATGACAGGCCGAAATCAGCCGGAAAATGTTTCAAAGCACTTAATACCGGGAAAGGCGTCATGCCGCCCATGGCACACAGCGAACCATTCAGCATGGTATCGCACAGGCTATGCAACAAGGCGACATTGGCTGCGCGGTTTTCACCCTTGCGGATACGTTCAATCACTTCCACGCCACGGGTGGAACCAATCCGGCAAGGCGTGCATTTGCCACAGGATTCTTCCGCACAAAATTCCATGGCAGATTGCGCCATGTGTGCCATATCCACGCTGTCATCAAATATCACCACGCCACCGTGACCAATCATGGCTTCCCGTTGGCTAAATGCCTCGTAATCCAGCGGCAAGTCAAAATCGTGGGCTGGTACATACGCACCTAAAGGGCCACCGACTTGCACCGCCCGAATCGGTTTGCCGCTTTTACTGCCGCCACCGAATTCATACAGCAACTCTTGCAAGCTCAGACCAAAGGCTTTTTCCACCAAACCGGCGTGTTTAATATTGCCTGCTAATTGAAACGCGAGCGTGCCGCGTGAACGCCCCATGCCGTAATGAGCATAAAAGTCTGCCCCTTTGGCCAAAATAATCGGCACACTGGCTAGCGTAACCACATTATTAACCACGGTAGGTTTGCCAAACAGTCCGCTAATTGCTGGTAAGGGTGGCTTGGCGCGAACCTGGCCGCGTTTGCCTTCAAGGCTTTCCAGCAAAGCAGTTTCTTCCCCACAGATATAAGCGCCTGCACCGAGGCGCACTTCTAAGTGAAAGGCTTGGCCGGATTTGAGGATATTGTCGCCAAGAAAACCGCTAGCGCTGGCTTTGGCAATCGCTTCTTGCAGGGTTTTAAAGGCGCGTGGGTATTCCGAACGCAGGTAGATATAGCCTTGGGTTGCCCCTACTGCGAGTCCGGCAATGATCATGCCTTCAATCAAGCAGTACGGGTCGCCTTCCATTAACATGCGGTCGGAAAAGGTACCGGAGTCACCTTCATCGGCATTACACACAATGTATTTTTGCGTACCGGCGGCTTTCAGCACGGTTTGCCATTTAATACCGGCAGGAAAGGCTGCTCCACCGCGTCCACGCAAACCCGAAGCTGTTACCGCCGCCACAATTGCATCGGCAGGCATAGCCAACGCAGCACGTAATCCTGCCCAGCCACCATTGGCTTCATAATCGGTTAATGAGGTTGGATTAGTCACCCCGACACGGGCAAAAGTCAGACGTTCCTGATTTTTCAGGAATGGAATGTCCTCGGTCAGGCCGAGTTTTAGTGGATGATCCCCGCCTTGTAGAAAATCGGCTTCTAGCAAACTGGCAATATCGGTTTTGCGTACCGGCCCGTAAGCAACCCGGCCTTGTGGTGTGACCACTTCGAGCATAGGTTCTAGCCAGAACATACCGCGTGAACCATTGCGGATAATGTCGACTTCCAGGCCTAAACGCTCAGCCTCACCTTTCAGGCTAGCGGCAACCTTATCGGCACCGACCGCTACCGCCGAGGTATCACAGGGAATGTAAACATGGTAACTCATGAGGTCACCCCTTGACGTAAATCCGTCAGTAATTCATCCAGTTGGGCATTATCCAGTCGCCCTTGCACCTCATCGCCAATGCGGATAGAAGGCGAACAGGCACAATTGCCTAGGCAATACACCGGCTCAAGGGTAATAGCCCCATCGGCTGTGGTCTGATGGTAATCAATGCCTAAGACCGCTTTGGCATGTTGTTCTAACGCAGCACTGCCCATGGCCTGACAGGATTCAGCGCGGCAAATTTGCAGGATATGTTTGCCCGGTGGTGTGGTACGAAAATGGGAATAAAAGCTAATCACACCGTGGACTTCAGCCCGCGACAGATTCAAACCCTTGGCAATTAATGGGGTAGCCTCTGCCGGTATATAACCTAAAGTGTCCTGAATCGCATGCAAGACTGGCAACAAAGCCCCGGCTTGGGTGCAATGCGCTTGAATAATGGCGTCAATACGGCTAGTAGTCATAATCAGTTACCGTGTTTGCGTGTTTATTTAAACAGCACGAAGGCCTTTTGCAAGGTCATCCATACCCCCCACAATAAAGGAATGCCGACGGCTAACCACGCCAGCAATACCTTTTTATTGTGACTGGCTTCATCAGCAATAGCTTCAATATCCGCAGCGTGCAAATGGGTATCATCGGCGCGGTGTTTTTCTTCCTGCAGTTCGGCATCGCTCATGTAATGCTGATCAGCGACCGGTTTTACCAGCCAGTTACAGATAAAGCCCACCACCAATAAGCCAGCGAGAATATACATGGTGACGGTATAAGCATCGGCTTTAGCCACGCCATGCGCCAGTTGGTATTCGCGGATATAGTTGACCAGTACCGGGCCTAATACCCCGGCGGTTGACCAAGCGGTGAGTAAGCGACCATGAATCGCTCCGACCATTTTGGTACCAAACATGTCGGCCAAATACGCCGGTACAGTGGCAAAACCGCCGCCATACATGGACAAGATAATGCAGAACGCCAGCACGAATAAGGCGAGGCTACCGGCCTGAGCAGTACTTGGCACCAGTGCATACAAAGAACAACCGAGGGCAAAGAAAATTGCATAGGTTAATTTGCGTCCGAGCTTATCGGACAACGAGGCCCAGAAGAAACGCCCACCGATATTGAATAATGACAGCAATCCGGTGAAACCGGCGGCTATGGCAGCAATCTGTTTTTTCTGCTCATCATTGAGGTCATTAAAGCCAATATCCAGACCTAACAGCTTGCCGCCGAATACTTCTTGCAACAAAGGCGAGGCCATACCAAGTATGCCAATACCAGCGGTGACATTTAGGCATAAAACCGCCCATACCAGCCAAAATTGCGGGGTTTTCCAAGCAACATCCAGATGCACATGGCGGTCGGTAATCATGGCGTTTTTACGAGTCTCAGCCCCCTTCCAACCCGTTGGTTGCCAGTTCGGGGGCGGCAAACGATAACCCATCGCCCCTGCCATCATGAAAACAAAATAAATAGCTGCTAAGGCCAGAAACGTTTCCATAACGCCTACTGACGTGGGAGTGGCAAAGTATTTCATCAACTTATCGGCTAATGGTGCCCCAATCATGGCACCACCGCCAAATCCCATAATGGCCATGCCAGTAGCCATACCACGTCGGTCAGGAAACCATTTAATCAAGGTAGACACTGGTGAGATATAACCCAGTCCTAGGCCAATGCCGCCGATGATGCCCGAGCCTAACCACATCAACCAGATTTGGTGTAAGTTAATCCCCACAGCGGAAATGACTAAGCCGCCACACCAACATAAGGCAGCGACTACACCGGCCTTGCGCGGGCCGACGCGTTCCAGCCAGCCACCCCAAATTGCCGCGGATGAACCCAGAAACACAAAAAACAGCGTATACATCCAGCCGAGTGTGGAGATTTTCCAGTCACAGGTAGTAGTAAACAATTCAGCGAAAAAGCTCAAATCCTTGCATTCAAGCGATTGGCTTATACCTAACGCTTTGGATAACGGCAGCCAAAACACCGAAAAACCGTAAGCCATACCAATGCATAAATGAATAGCCAAAGCCGCCGGGGGCACTAGCCAGCGATTAAAACCGGGTTTGGCAATGGTATGTTCGCGGTCAAGCCAACTGAGAATGCCTGTTGAAGCAGGCTGAACTGTTTGCATAAACTCTCCTTTTTTAGTACCGGGGCCTCTCAAACCGGGGAGAGTCAGCCCTAGGAAGGCTTGGATGTGGGAACTCTCCTTGACAGGAGCATAAGCTAAGACGTACAGGCGGGAAAGTTAGAAATTCAGAAGATTTGTTCGTTTTTGCCAAACATGCTTTTCAATTGCTGTGCTTCGTGCAATAAAGCGGTAATCAAAGGCGACCAAGGTTCACGTCCAGCCACGATTAAACCGGTCATCCAGTGAAACACCGGTTCTATTAAGGGCAGCACTTTGACACCATGCGGTGCACCAATCAGTTCCAGAACCCCTTGCGGCATAATCGCATACCATTCACCCGTACACACATGCGCTAACATGCTAATCAGCGAATTGGTTTCAAGGCTAGCTTGAACCGTACAACCTAGCTGATTGAAAATGCCGTCAATAATCTTACGATTTTGCATATCCGGGGTGAGCAAACATAACGGCAAGCCACTGGCGGCTTGCCAGGTCACTTGTAGTTGTTTGTTAAAATGAGCATCGTTAGGCGGACATAACAACACATGCTTTTCTTGCCACAACGGCACGGTAAACAGGTGATGCTGTAAGCCAGTTTCCACATACACAATCCCAGCATCAAGATCAAAAGCTTGCAGGCGTTTAAGAATGTCGCTGGTACTTAAGGAGATAATTTCAAGACTTACTTGCGGATGTTGGCGGGCAAATGCGGCAGTAAGGCTGGCTACCGCCGTCAAAGCGGTGGGAATAACACCTAAGGTTAAATGCCCGGTGAGCGCTTTGCGTAAGGTACCGAGTTGCTGCCGTAAATCTTCAGCAGTATTGGCAAGCTGGATAGCATGTTCGACCACGCATTGGCCTTCGCGGGTCAAACCCGAAAAGGTGCGCCCGCGTTTGACAATAGTCACGCCCCATTCAATCTCAATATCGCGAATGGCTGCTGATAAAGTAGACGGCGAAATATGGCAAGCAGCCGCCGCTCGCCCGAAATGTTTTTCGCGCGCTAAGGCAATCAGGTACAGGTACTTGCGTGAAATCATGCTGTGAATGTTAACACAAAGCTGGCGGTGAGCAGCCGCAACAACCTAGCCCTACGCTGGCAGGGGATTTTTGTCATCAAATTGACATATAAATTTAACCAGACTGCAAATATTGGCTCTTAAAGTGCCGGTTACATTATCCAACGGAGATACCAGCATGAAGGGTTTGAAGATTTCCCTGCTAGCAGCAGCAGTCGCAGTCGGTGTGGTAGGTTGTGGTGGCAGCAGTAACAATGACAATAATGCATCCACCCCCACAAACACGAATACCACGGCAGCGCGTTCCATTAGTTTTACTGGTGTGACTGCCCCAATGACCGATACCGAAAAACGTGCGGTACGTGCGACCACTCAAGTTAAAGTTGATGGCAAAGATTACTCCATTGGCTTTAGAACCTTATTACGCAGTGGTGAGAATATTGGCGGGGGAACTTTCGGCCAATTATATGACGCAGCCGGTACTCCCATTATGGGCAAAGACGGATCCTTGCGTGTTTCTGCTGATAGTGATTTTGCTTCTTTATTGCCAGTCAATGGCAAGCTATTTATGGTTTCGCATTTTGAAACTCGCCCAGCGGCTATGTATTTGACAGAACTGAAACAGGATACATCAACGGGTGCTTTGAGTCCGGTGCAAACTCGCCATTTGGACTTTGCTGGTGTTCGCGGCGGTTGGGTACATTGTGCCGGTAGTGTTACCCCGTGGAATACGCATTTAGGCAGTGAAGAATATCCACCCGATGCGCGTGCAGTTAATCCAATCACGGGTTCAATCGATAACGACGGCAATTACTACAACGTCATGGCGGAATACTACGGTGGCAATTTATTGACCCTGAATCCGTATGATTATGGGTATCAGATTGAGGTCAAGGTGAATGCCTTTGATAATGCTACTGTCACTAAGCACTATTCTATGGGGCGTATTGCACACGAGTTGGGTAAGGTAATGCCTAACCAGAAAACGGTTTATATGTCTGATGATGGCGGTAATGGCGTTATGCTGCGGTATGAAGCGGACAAAGCCGGTGATCTTAGTTCCGGCGAGTTGTTTGCAGCTAAATGGAATCAAACAAGCAAGGCTAATGGTGGTGCAGCCAATCTGACTTGGGTGAGTTTGGGTAAAGCTACTGATGCCGAAATCAAAACCTATCTGGATAGCAAACTAAAGTTCGCGGATATATTTGATGCTGAAACCGCTAATGCCGATGGCACGTGCCCGGGAACTGCTTCCGGCTTTAAATCCGTTAATACCGGTAGTGGTGGTTTGGAATGTTTGAAACTAAAAACCGGTATGGAAAAAGCGGCTTCCCGTTTGGAAACACGTCGTTATGCGGCGTTGTTAGGGGCGACCACCGAATTCAATAAAATGGAAGGTATTACTATCGATCCGGCCACTAAGCTGCTTTATGTTGCTATGTCTAGTATCGAAAAGAGTATGCTTAATGCTGACAAGACCGATGTAGGCGGTCCGAATCATATTCAATTAGATAAAAATAGTTGCGGCACTGTATTTGGTTTGCAATTGGATGACAATTACGTAGCTAAAACTATGTCCGCGGTTATTAGTGGGGCGGCTTCTACTAGCGGAGATGCTGTTAATACTTGTGATTTAAATACTATTGCTAATCCAGATAATGTGACCTTTATGCCCGGCTATAAGACCTTGATAATTGGCGAAGACACGGGTACCGGCCACCAGAATGATGCCCTGTGGTCTTATAATATTGAAAGCAAGGTTTTAACCCGTTTATTGACGACTCCATACGGTTCTGAAACCACCTCACCTTACTTCTACCCGGATATTAATGGCTGGAGTTATCTGATGGCAGTCGTGCAGCATCCTTATGGTGAATCTGATGCTGACAAATTGGTAGCGGGTTCCGGGGAAGATCGCGCGTATACCGGTTATATTGGCCCATTTCCTTCTATGAAAAACTAATCCTGTTTTGAGAAATCCTAAACAAAAGGGGACATCTGCCCCTTTTGTCATTAGCAAGGTGAATCCATGCAGGCCAATCGCTTGATAACTTTGACTCTCGCCGCTAGTGTATTAATGGCTTGCGATAACCTACAGCAAGCACAATCGGCTGAACCTAGTGATAACCTAGCGCAGGTAGCTGAATCCTTAACGGATAAAACCCTGCGTGCCAATCAGGCCGCCTATATTCCGCCGCAATGTTATGTCAAAACCCGGGATGCTAATGGGCAAGTGCACAATCCGTGTATGAGTTGCCATATACCTTCTACTGAACCCAATTACTTGAATGATGGTAATTTACAGTTAGGCTATGACTTTGCAGATTATGCCCGTACCAATCATTGGCGTAATCTGTTTAAAGATCGACGTACTGCTATCGCTACGATTAGTGATCAGAGCATACTGGATTATGTGCGGCAGAATAATTACCAATCCCCAACAGGTGTGCTGGATTTAGCGGCTAAGCTAGCCCAAGTTCCCAATGGTTGGGATTTTGATCAGGATGGCCAATGGAGCGGTTATAAACCTGACGATTATATGCACTTTGATAGCGAGGGTTTTGACCGTACTCCGGATAATGGTTATAGCGGTTGGCGGGCATTTGCCTAAATATGCATAAAAGCGTGCAAGCAGATCAACCAACCCATCTTACTCAGGTAATT
>CAZCJE010000091.1:0-12607 GCA_964498805.1 uncultured Thiothrix sp. | reverse complement strand
TTAAACTATGTTGATATGCATCAAGAAACCCTCAGCGCGTGGATTGTATCCCGCACGAAAAATGGGTTTAATGAAGACCGGAAATTGTTGGCATTGATGTTCGTTACCTCCTCTGGTCAACAGTTTCCATCAACGCTCTACATACCCTAAAGCACTTGGCCCTCTATGTTTGAGAGGGCCTTCTTTTTTTCTGTTCAGTATGAGGTTATTACTTTTTCAAACCGCCTTTTAAACACTTATACACACATCAACGCTTACTATTGTTTTTTCAAAGCGGGCGGTTACCTGCGCCCATAAATTAGAGCTACTGTACATCAAAGCTTTGTACTCGCCCACCCCATCTACACGATTTCAAGCCGACCTTTATCAAATCTTGCTAGGGTTAATCAGGATATAACGTCACACTTGGGAAATCTATTCACTGATTAGCACTTGCCTGTAAAGGGCAAAAAACCCTTTTAACTTAATTTAATCCTAAAAACCAACAGAAAATTTATGTAATGTTTACCAGCGGCATAGAAAAGTACTGTTAAATAAAAAAAGATGCCTGTGACTAAAAAGCTAGACTTAAAAGAGAAGATAAAGTAGATTTTCCATAAAATTTAATTTCCCTTTTAATAAACAAAATTAAGATTTATAGGGCCCTATATGCAAAACTTCTTCGCCATTCTTCCTAGTTTATTATTTGCTTTGTTTGCTATCGCTATGGTTTTAGGGTGTTCAAAACGCTCCGAGCAAGAAGCGCGTGCACTTGCCGTAATCAATAAGCAATCTTAAAAGCTCAAACGAGTGGTCTTCACAAGCCTAACCGTTAGGATAGGCTTGCTTGGAACACAGCTTACTGGCTCTGCAATGCATCTAAACCACGAGCAAGATCCTGTTTGATATCCTGAATGTTTTCCAGTCCTACTGAAACCCGAATCAGACCATCAGCAATACCTGCCTGCGTTTTTTGTTGCGGCGTTAAGCGTCCGTGGGTGGTGGTTCCCGGATGAGTAATGGTACTTCTAGTGTCACCTAGATTAGCCGTAATCGATATCATCTTGGTAGCATCAATCACTTGCCAAGCGGCTGTTTGCCCACCTTTGACAATAAAGGACACAATACCACCAAAACCGCTTTGTTGACGTTTAGCGAGTTCATGCTGAGGATGATTTGCTAAACCCGGATAATAGACCTTCTCAATAGCGGGGTGTTCGTTTAGCCAAGTGGCTAATTGCATAGCATTGTCACAGTGAGCTTTCATCCGCAGATGCAAGGTTTCTAAACCTTTCAGGAATATCCACGCATTGAAGGGGCTCATACTTACGCCACCATTGCGCAAGACACCGTAGATTTCCTTGCCCACTAATTCTTTGTTACCGACTACCGCCCCCCCTAATGCCCGTCCCTGCCCATCCAGATATTTAGTAGCCGAATGCACTACAATATCAGCCCCTAGTGCCAATGGCTTTAACAAAGCGGGGGTGCAAAAACAGTTATCAACTACCAATAAGCTACCATTTGCATGAGCCAAATCGGCTAGTTGCGGAATATCCACGATTTCAGTCAAAGGATTCGCAGGTGTTTCTACAAATAATAAACGCGTATTAGGGCGTAAGGCTGCTGCCCATGCATCCATATCGGTTAGGTCAACAAAACTGATATTGACACCAAATTTACCAATGAGATTTTGCAATAACAGGGTTGTGGTACCAAACACGGACTGGGAGCACACCATATGATCGCCCGCTTTTAGCAAACCTAACATGACCGCTAAAATGGCAGACATACCCGTGCTGGTCGCGACACAGCTTTCTCCACCTTCCAAAGCGGCTAAACGCTCCTGAAAGTAACGAACCGTCGGATTGGTAAAGCGTGCATAAATATTACCCGGTTCCGTACCACCAAAACGAGCAGCCGCTTCAGCAGCACTATTGAATACAAAGCTTGAGGTCGGGAAAATGGCTTCTCCATGTTCATTTTCATTAGTACGAACATGACCAGCCCGAATCGCTAGGGTTTCAAACTCCCATGAAAAATCCTGCATGATGCATCCTTCCCAAAACAAAACCGGGGAGTAGCTTCCCACTCCCCGGTATAGTGATTAACCATGTAACATCAAGGTTTAAGCAACCGATAGCCTTGAGCTTCCAAACGTCCGACTTCGGCCACGCCGGATGGAATCACATCCTCTGGCTTGGCCTCATACAGATCGGCAAATTTGATCTTACGCGCAGTTAAGGTGTTATAACAGACTTGAAATTTCACACCTTTTTCTTTCAACTCATTAATTCTACTAGGCAACTTAGCATCTGCATTCATTTCCAGCTGTTTAGCCGTGGTTAATAAACCCAGACCATCGCCATTCATGACTACCACAGCATCGGTTTTTTTACCTGTCGCTGCTAGGGCTTTCATGTAGTTGGCAATATTACCTAATATACCCAAATAAGCCTCTTCATTACCGCCGGTGCTCACATGTACCACTACTTTTTCCGCACCAGCGTAATAATCGCTGTTTACCTTTGGTGCTGGTACACCCGGATCAAATTTAGCTTCTTCAGCACTTACCGCACTTGTTAGGGCCAGTATGATGCAAGCCAAAGTCAGCTGCTTTACCATATTTACCTCCTCCTATGGCAGGCCTAAAACCTGTACACGCTTAAGCTACCACCTAGAAGAAAATTGATAAAGCGCAAACTCCTATCAGGCTCCTAAGCCATTCACGATATACACCAAAGTATTTTCAGGGACTTGGTCGAATAACTTGATAACATCCTGATTAAACATGCGGATACAACCGTGTGAAGCCGGTGTCCCAAGCTTACCTTCTTCCGGTGTGCCGTGGATATAAATGAAGCGCTCATTGGAATCCACATTACCCCCTTTATTGACCCCCTTTTCAAGGCCATCCAGCCACATAATCCGTGTTGTCACATAGTCAGCAGGCGCATCCTCACCCGGATTATGGAAAATAGTGGCCAGTTGCCCCGTATTTTGGCGCGATTTAAAAATGGTATTTAAGTCTGCACCATTACCAATTTTTTCCTTGATACGGTGTACGCCTAGTGGAGTCTTATCGCTACCTTTTTCGCTACCTAATCCATTCGTAGCAGTGGAAATCGTCCATTGCTGCACTGGATTACCGTGCTTAAGCAAGTACATTTTCTGCGCAGAAGACGCATCAATCACAATCACTTGCTCAAGCGAATAGCCGGGAAAATCTTGGGCTAATCTATCCAACAGTGGAGCAAAACGTCTATCCACTGGTTGCGGAACAGGCGCTTGATTCACCGGTGCTTGCATAATCGGTGGTTCCTGCACCATATTCCCTGCTTGCAAGGGAGCCGCGGGTAAAGCTAACGGTTGTAATTCTGTATCTTCTGCCATTACCCCCCCACTATTAAGCGCTGTCACAAATATCAATGGCAGCCATGTCACTTTCACGCCTGTTTTTTTGTTCGTCATTGCGTAATGCCTCTAATTCTGTGAAATATTCCCCGTTTTCGCCCGTCACATAATTGCCGGTGAATACTGAGCAGTCAAAATTTCTCAAACGGGGATTGCCCTTGTTAACTGCTGCTATCAAATCATTCAGTGGTAAATACACTAAACGGTCGACCCCAATAGCAGCGGCAACTTCTTCTTCGGTTCGTCCATGTGCGATAAGTTCCTTAGCGGCTGGCATATCAATCCCATAAATATTGGGATATTTGATAGGCGGTGAAGCAGACGCAAAATAAACCTTTCTAGCCCCAGCATCACGCGCCATTTGCACAATCTCGCCCGAGGTGGTACCACGCACAATGGAATCATCCACCAGCATGACATTCTTACCCTTGAATTCCAGTTCGAGTGGATTCAACTTCTGGCGCACGGATTTTTTGCGCTTAGCTTGACCCGGCATAATAAAAGTACGGCCAATATAGCGGTTTTTGATAAACCCTTCCCGATACGGCACACCAAGGGTATAAGCCATTTCCAACGCGGAAGTACGGCTGGTATCGGGAATCGGAATAACCACATCAATATCATGATCAGGCCATTCGCGTTGTACACGTTCCGCTAGCTTATGCCCCATACGCATACGCGCTTTGTGCACAAAAACGTTATCAATAATGGAGTCTGGACGCGCAAAATACACGTATTCAAAAATACAGCTATTGTATTGTGGATTGTCAGAACATTGACGAGTAAACACTTGTCCTTCAGGCGTAATAAAGACAGCTTCACCGGGTTCAATATCGCGTACTAAACGATAACCCTGTGCAATCAGTGCCACACTTTCAGAAGCCAACATGAAATCTTTGCCCTGTTCGTGTTCACGGACGCCATAAACTAATGGACGAATGCCATTAGGATCACGAAAACCCACCAAGCCATCACGAGTCAGCATAGCTACCACAGCATAAGCACCCTTACAACGCTCATGCACGCTTTTGACTGCTGCAAAAATATCTTCTGGTGTTACCCGCAGAGCATTTTGCCGTGATAATTCTTGAGCAAATACATTTAAAAGAATTTCAGAATCGGAATCGGTATTGATTTGCCGCCGATCCTGCCGATACAGCTCTTTTCTGAGCACATGGGCATTGGTCAGATTGCCATTGTGTGCTAGAGAGATCCCATAAGGACTATTGACATAAAAAGGCTGCGCTTCAGCCGACGATGATGAACCTGCAGTTGGATAACGGACGTGACCAACCCCCATATTTCCCTGCAACATACGCATGTGTTTCTCCTGAAACACGTCTTTAACCAAGCCATTTTCGCGGCGTAGGTAAAGTTTTCTGCCATCACTGGTCACAATGCCTGCAGCATCCTGACCCCGATGTTGCAAAACCGTCAAGCCATCGTAAAGAGCCTGATTTACAGGCTCATGCCCGATAATCCCGATAATTCCGCACATATCCCTGCCTTCACGTGCAATGAAAACGCCCTATTCTACCGCCGACAAAACAAAACAGCCACGCATTAACCTATGCATGGCTGTAGTCTTTCTATTCGGCTTAGTAATAGGATAACTATTGAGGGGGCAAGCCATCCTGCTCCCGTTCAAGATAATTGGATATATCCTGTGGAATCATTTGCTTAACCAACAATGCTGAATTTTCAAACCAAGGCATAAAGATAGAATCCTTCCACCATGCCTGTTTGGGAAAAGGAGTTAAACCCATCAATAAAACCAGCAAAGTAATGATTAAACCTCCACGTAGTACACCAAATGCCCCTCCCAATATATGGTCAAGGCCACCTAATCCAATGGATGAAACCGCTGTACTAATCAGATGATTAATAATAGCACCGAGGACTAGTACCACAAAGAAAATGACCGCAAAAGTAATCACCCGACGTACCACTTCACTTTGGACAACAAAGGGTAACTGGTCGGCTAATTTGGCTTCATAGAGAAAGGCCAAACCTGCCGCTGCTATCCATGTCACCAATGATAGCGCCTCTTTAACAAATCCTCGTATCAAACCAATAATGGCTGATAAAAGAATAAGTACCAAAATACCAAGATCCAGAAGTTCTGCGGTCATAAGTTAGGTACTGGTTAGCGGGTCACAAAACTATTTTGCACGTATTGATTTTGGGCATAGCGAACCTTCATTTTGGCTTGCGCTGCCACCGCATCTTCACGCGTATCAAAACTACCAATTCTCACCCGGTAAATGGTTTTGCCATCCACTTTACCTTCTGCTACTGCAACTGTATTGCCATCAGTGCTTAAAGGTTTGGCAACGGCATCGGCTTTAGCTTTATCTGCACTCGCCATGACTTGAATCGCGAATTTACCGGCAGTCTCTTCAGCAGTAGCTGTCGCTGGTGTCTCTGTACTGGCCTTTTCAACTTTAGCTTCTGGCTTAGTTTCAGGTTTAGCAGCCGCTAACTGACGGGATTTTTCAGCAGCCGCTTTTTCTGCCGCAGACTTAGCAGCAGCAGCTTTAGCTGCGGCGCGTTCTGCTTCAACCGCTTTTTCTGCGGCTAAACGCTCAGATTTAGCTTTAGCTGTTTCTGCCCAATCGGCTTTAGGCACAGGATGTTCATTGACCAATACCGCCTGAGAGGTTTTCTTGTCAGCATTGGAAACCGATTTACTAACTGGCTTATCTTGTTGGGAAGCAGTGGTAGTGGTGGTCGTAACAGTGGTAGTGTCAACCACCGTGCCATTGTCTTTGGTCGTTTTTTGTGTGGTAGCGGTTGCCTGACCTTGAGGTGGAATGCTTAAGGGAGTCGCTTCACCTGTCCCCATGCTACCTTCGCCGTCTTTCACCTTACCATCAGTATCAACGATTTGTCTGACTTCATTCTGTGTTTGTGGCGGACGCACAGAAAAATCAACCCCATTGTTAGCCAAAGGCGCTTTATCCGCTGGCAAGGTATCTAAATTGCCGCCTTGCTGGTTTTGCGGATTAATACTGCTTAAATCCTGCCCAGGCTGCAAAGCGTTAGGATCTTCATTGGTCAAAGCAGGTTTTTGTTCATTCCCCCCTAACCCCTGAAAACCAAGAATAGGCTTGGTTTCGGTAGCTTGATTCATGGCCATATGCTGGGTATCACGATTTTTGCCTTTAAGCAGCCATGCCAGCAGCAAAGCGGCGACTAATACCAGCACCACTGCACCAATCATACGCTTGGTTGTAGCCTTGTTATCCATTTGATTCACTGCTCCTCGATCATTTTGACACTCAAAAAGTTGTTATGACGCATGGTTTTTAGCCGGGGTGTGAGGTCATTATTCAGTGGTCTGGTGGGGTAACCACTTTCAGCATGCCGGATACTACCAGAAAAGAGCCAAACGCCACTACTCTGTCCTGTTTAGGCACACTTGATCGAATAAAATTCCACACGGTTTGGAAATCCCCGTAGGTGTAAACAGGCACTTGCAGGCCAACATTGCGCAATTTCTGTTCCAATATTTCCACTGGCAATGTTCTAGGACCCTGTAACGCTACCAAATGCCATGCATCAACATGAGGTAGCATAATTTTCATGACGCCAGCACTATCCTTATCTGCAAGTATAGAAAATATTACGTGAGTTTTACCATGTATCGGATGTGCTTTCAGCCATGCGGCCAATTCTTGTACGGCATGGGGATTATGGGAGACATCCACAATCACATCTGGGTTGCTGGCAATTTTCTGTAAACGTCCGGTTAGGGTAGCGGTATGCAAACCTTCTTTCACCACCTCAGTCTGAACTGGCAAGCGGGTAGCGAGCAATTGCAGAGTTTTTATTACCACCGCGGCATTACGTACCTGCATCGCCCCTAGCAACGCCAATTCAGGGACAGCTTCAGCAGTAAAATCGCGCCCATATTGCCATAAGATAGCATTTACGCGCTCGGCTTCTTCGCCAATGCTGTCGGGAGGATCATCATCACCACAAATTACAGGTTTACCGGGGCGCATAATACCGGCTTTTTCACGTCCTATAGCTTCCCGGGTACTGCCTAACCATTCCACATGATCAATGCCAATACTGGTAATAATCGCTACATCTGCATCCCACAGATTAACCGCATCCAGACGACCACCTAAACCGATTTCCAGAACCATGACATCAACATTGGCCTGCAAAAAACACCAAACCGCTGCCAAGGTGCCGAATTCAAAATAAGTTAGGGAAATATCCCCACGTGCGGCTTCAATCGCAGCAAACGCTTCACAAATGCGCTCATCAGCAAGTGGCTGGCCATTCAGGGCAATGCGTTCGTTATAATGCAATAAATGCGGCGAGGTATAGGTACCTACCCGATAACCTTGCAAGGTGAGTATGCGCGTCAACATGGCACAGGTAGAACCCTTGCCATTCGTACCGGCGACGGTAATAACCGGCACCGCTACTGATAGCAAACCCATACGGTTTGCTACCTGACGAATACGCTCAAGCCCTAGTTCAATGACGGACTGGTGTAGGGTTTCCTGCCAATCCAGCCATTCAGCTAATGTTTTCACGCCGCTTCTGGAACCTCTTGAGTAGGGGCTACCGGACTGGGTTTATGTTGCAGAATCGAAACCAAATCAGCGACGGTTTCACGCATTTGTTTACGATGCACAATTAAGTCAATCGCACCTTTTTCCTGCAAGAACTCACTGCGTTGGAAACCTTCTGGTAATTTTTCCCGCACCGTTTGTTCAATAACACGAGGGCCTGCAAACCCAATCAACGCTTTGGGTTCAGCAATGTGAATATCACCAAGCATAGCAAAACTGGCGGAAACACCCCCCATGGTTGGGTCAGTCAGTACAGAAATGAAAGGCAATCCCTTTGCCCCTAGACGCGTCAAGACGGCACTGGTCTTAGCCATTTGCATCAGGGAAAACAAGGCTTCCTGCATACGCGCCCCACCACTTGCGGCAAAGCAGATATAAGGCAGATTATGCGTCATTGCCGCTTGGGCACCGCGTACAAAGCGTTCGCCAACCACAGAACCCATGGACCCACCCATGAAACGGAAGTCAAACGCGGCTGCCACTAATGGCACATTCAAGACCGTCCCTTTCATGACAATCAGCGCATCTTTCTCACCAGTTTCTTTTTGCGCGGCGTTCAAACGATCCCGGTATTTCTTGGTATCCCGGAATTTCAGCATATCAGTCGGTGTAACATTCGCACCGATTTCTTCGCGCCCTTCAATATCCAGAAATACATTCAGGCGTTCACGCCCGGAAAGACGCATATGATAGTCACATTTAGGACAGACATTTTGATTGCGTTCCAACTCCACCCGATATAACACCGCCTGACATGCAGGGCATTGATGCCATAAACCTTCGGGAATGGATTTTTTTTCGCTAATGGCTGTATTGGTACGAATGCGTGATGGCAGCAGTTTTTCAAACCAGCTCATTGGTTGTGTTTACCCCTTCTTACAGAGCATCCATGGCTTGACGCATGGAAGTTAGCAAATCACTAATATTATTGATAATAGTAGCATGATTATCCGGTGTTGCCTCTACTAGCTTGATCAACACACTACCGACTACGACCGCATCGGCTACTTTAGCAACCGCTGCCGCTGTTACCGCATCCTTAATGCCAAAGCCTACCCCTAAAGGCAAAGTGGTATGTTGACGAATCTGGCTAAGGCGAGCCGCTACCTGAGGGACATCTAATGTATTCGCCCCGGTAACCCCCTTCAGGGAGACGTAATACAAGAAACCGCCGCCTGCTTCTGCGACCGTTTTGATACGCATGGTCGGGGTAGTCGGTGAAATCAGGAAGATAGGATCCAGCCCATGCTGACGGAATAATGGTAATACGCCCATACCTTCTTCCGGGGGTAAATCCACCGTCAGTACACCATCCACGCCCGCTGCTTGCGCCGCTGCGGCGAATTCGGCATAACCCATAATTTCAATCGGATTCAGATACCCCATCAACACCACCGGCGTGGTTTGATTGGTTTGGCGGAATTCCGTCACCATCGCCAAAATATCGCTGAGGCTGGTGTTATGCAGCAAAGCGCGTTCATGCGCTAGCTGAATAGTCGGGCCATCCGCCATCGGATCAGAAAACGGTACACCTAGCTCAATAATATCGGCACCCGCTTCCACCATGTTGTGCATCAAGGGTACGGTAATACTAGGATGCGGGTCACCCGCAGTAATATACGGAATCAGCGCGGTTTTCTGCTGCGCTTTTAATTCAGCAAAACAGTCAGCAAGGCGACTCATAGGGTAATGCCCTCCCGACGGGCGATAGTATTAATATCTTTGTCGCCACGCCCGGACAGGTTGACGATAATGCTTTGATCTTGACTCATGGTTGGCGCTAATTTCATAGCATAGGCCAAGGCATGGCTGCTTTCTAAGGCCGGAATAATGCCTTCCTTGCGGGTTAAGGCATGGAAACCTTGCATAGCTTCATCATCGGTCACTGCCACGTAATGAGCGCGGCCAATATCCTTCAACCATGCATGTTCAGGGCCTACACCCGGATAATCCAAACCAGCGGAAATGGAATGCGTTTCAATGATTTGCCCATTGGTATCTTCCATCAGATAAGTACGGTTACCGTGCAATACACCCGGTTTACCAGCACTTAATGGCGCGGCGTGTTTGCCGGTTTCAATCCCAGAACCCGCTGCTTCCACGCCGTAAATGGCGACAGACTCATCCGCTAAAAATGGATGGAATAGACCAATCGCATTGGAACCACCCCCTACACAGGCAACCAAGGCATCAGGCAATTTACCTTCCTGCGCTAAAATCTGGCTACGCGCTTCACGGCCAATCACTGCCTGAAAATCCCGTACCATCGCTGGATAAGGATGCGGGCCAGCCACCGTACCAATAATGTAGAAGGTATCATCCACATTGGTTACCCAATCGCGCATGGCTTCATTCAGCGCATCCTTAAGGGTTTTGGAACCAGAAGTCACCGGTACGACGGTCGCACCAAGCAATTTCATGCGGTACACATTCGGAGCCTGACGCTGTACGTCTTCTGCCCCCATATACACGACACATTCCAAGCCTAAACGCGCGGCAATCGTAGCGGAGGCCACCCCGTGTTGACCCGCGCCAGTTTCGGCAATAATACGCGTTTTGCCCATAAACTTAGCGAGCAGGGCTTGACCAATAGTGTTATTGATTTTGTGCGCGCCGGTATGGTTTAAATCTTCACGCTTAAGATAAATCTTGGCACCGCCGAGTTCACGACTCCAACGCTCTGCCAGATATAAAGGACTCGGGCGACCTACATAATATTGCAGATCACGATCAAATTCGGCCTGGAACGCCGGATCATTTTTAAGCTTTTCATAGGCTTGTTCCAGTTCATAGATCGGCTCCATCAGCGTTTCTGCGACGAAACGCCCACCGTAGACGCCAAAATGACCGGCTTTATCCGGCATAGCGTTCCAGTTGAATTCGCTAAATTTCACAGACCTGCTTCTCCTGCGTATCGGTCGTAAAAACCGGGTAACTTACCATAAGGCCGATAACCTATCCATGCGCAAAACCTCATAATACGAATACCGTAATGAGAGATAGGCATTTTGCCAAAGGTGCTGAAACGATCTACTATGATCAACAACACTAAGCGGAGTTACTCCCTATGTCTGTGTTGGCAAAATCATTAAAAATTACTCCAGAAACATACCTTACTGCTGAAATGAATGCGCCTATTCGCAGCGAATATGTGGATGGGGAAGTTTATGCAATGGCAGGTGCAAGCGATGGTCACGTGACGATTACGGGTAACTTATTTGCTTTACTCAAACCGCAGTTACGTGGCTCTGGGTGTAAAGCCTATATTAACGATATGAAATTACGCATCGGTGAGGATGATGCTTATTTTTACCCTGATTTAATGCTTTCTTGTGATGCGGCAGATCACCAACGCAACTACGTCAAACATTCACCCAGTCTCATCGTAGAAGTATTATCCCCCAGCACTGAAGCCTATGACCGTGGCGGAAAATTCGCCTATTACCGTCAGTTAAACAGCTTACAAGAATATGTCCTAATTGATCCACGCCTTTATCGCGTCGACGTATTCCGCCGCACCCCTAACAACCGCTGGGAATTATTCAACTTTGAAGGTGCGGATGCGCTGATAGAATTCGCTAGCATCAACTTACATTGCACCATGCAAGCGCTTTACGAAGATGTGAATTTTGATTTGGCGTAACCACTCATTTGCTATAACAGCCCTAAAGTAAACGCGCCATCGCATCATTTAAAATCGCATCCGCCTGGGTATTATTCATTTCACTAGCGAATAATAATTTTTCTGATTGTTTTAAGTGCTGCCGCGACTGACTGGCTTGCACAATCTGACCGATACAATACTTAGCATCCTGATAACCTTGTGTAATCCATGATTCGATCTGTGGTGCATCGAAACCCAATAAATCTTTAAAGCCACCAAATGCTCCCGTATTTCGTGCAATATTAGATTGGGGGCGAATTTCAATAATCGTAGTATCTGAAAAATCGTGCCGACTCCACAATGAGCCATCACTTAAATGTGTCACAATTACTAAATCACAGCCTTGATCTAATAATGGCTTGATAGGAGTATTTCCTTGAGCTTTTGTCCAACCACCTTGACCACCGTCTGAATAAATTGTGCCATTAATCTGACGTGGTGCAAACGCGATGGGAATAGCTGCTGAAGCTAACAAAAACTCTTTTCGTTCTAAGGGTGGTTTGGATTGCACATGAATGAACTCTGAGTCACGCGACTCCCAAAACCGTAATTCAGCGGTCAACACGCGTAAAATATCAAGCACACCACCCACACTACGAAATACTGACACATACAAAGGCAAACCCTGAGCTAGAGAAACATCATCAATATATTTATCTAGTAGTTCTTTTAATGGTTTATCACTCATCAAGCCACCATGTAAAAAATCATGCACTTTATCAGGCAATGGGATTCCTAAATATTGAGCGATTGACACGATGGCATGAAACAGTCCTAAAACAGCACTTTCACGTAATCCTGCTGCATACAAAAAACGAAAATAACTCGGCACTTGTTGCTTCAATGGTGAGTCATTACCTAACTCACGCCAGATTTCGTCTAAACGTTTAGCACCCTCTGATAAACTAGGGGCGCACGCTAAAACTGCACCATTCAATGAACCGATACTTGCCCCAGC
>CAZCJE010000090.1:4361-12651 GCA_964498805.1 uncultured Thiothrix sp. | reverse complement strand
AGGATTTGGCGTACATTAGCCCCTGCATCCGGCAAGCGTATTGTGGTGAACTGCTCATTGTTCGGGTCAAAGCGCACAATGGCATTAGCCGCAAAATCCGATACCCATACTTTATCCTTGTCATCCACATACACTGCGTAAGCGCGCGGATTTTGCCCCGGTAGCGACCATTCTTGCCATGTTTGGGTGGCAGAGGTATAGCGCGCCAATTTGCCTGCATTCCATTCACTTAACCAGATATTGCCTTGTGAATCCGCCCATACTCGCCGTGCGCCTTGATTAGGCGTTGGCGGTTCAATCACGGTAGCATTGCCGGTGCTGGTATCAATGCGGGCAATATGTGACCCAGCCAACGAAGCGTAATACACCTTGCCATCCGGGGTAGTGGTAATGCCATAAGGGCCGGTCCCACCGGGCGCTTTAAAGATTTTCATCTCGCCATTGTTTGGGTCAAGCCGCCCGTAATAGCCTGCTTGGCCGGTAAACCAGAGAATTCCGGCATTATCAAAAGTGGCGGTATTAAGATTCATGCTCGGGGTATCGGCAGGTGCTTTAAACACTTTGACCGTAGCTGTTTTGGGGTCAACCCGCACAATGGCATTTAAACCCGAATCAGTAATCCAAGCGGCGTTATCCGGGCCGACGATCACGCCATGCGGGCTAGAACCTTTGCCTAAAAGGATATGGCGGGTTTTGCCAGTTTTGGGATCAAGCCAGCCTAGAGCAGCTGCATTTTGTGCGGTATACCAAACACCGCCATCGGCTGCGGGAGCGACATCGTGCGGTTGTGCCCCTTGCGGTACCGGATAGGTATGTAAGTTAAAATCGGTAGCCCAACTAGTGCCCGCTAGCCATAACCAGCAGGCGGCTATTAGCAAATAAGGTTTCATGCTGAGTCCTCCTGTCACATGACCTTGCCGCCTATGATAGTTCATGGCAGGCAAGGCAGGCTGTTAACAGGGGAATTAATACTTTAGGCGGCTTGACGGGTCTTTTTCACCATGCCGTATTGCGGGTCATAACCCCACACCGCTAACAGGAAAAATAGCACTAAAGAGCCCAATACGACCAAAGAGGAGAGGAGGTTGAAATGGCCGTAAAGGGCAAACCGGATGGTTTCAACCACGTGTGTAAACGGGTTGAAACGTGCAAGGGTATGGACAAGCACCGCCCCGGATTCCTGTAGCTTCCAAAGGGGATACAAAGCGGTGGAGAGGAAAAACATTGGAAAAATGACAAAGTTCATGGTACCGGCAAAGTTCTCTAGCTGCCGGATATGCACCGACAGCAATAAACCTAACGCGCCGAGCATTAACCCGCCGAGTACCAATGCCGGGAAGGCGTATAACCAGCCCGACCAGGGAATATCCACCCCAAAAACTGCACACAGGGCCAAAAAGGCATACGCTTGTAAAACTGACAGCAGCGTCCCGGCTACCAGCTTGCTGAATAGCAAGAACCAGCGAGGTTGCGGCGCAATCAACAAGAGACGCATTAGGCCCATTTCGCGGTCATACACCATCGCAAGTGATGACTGCATACCGTTAAACAGCAATACCATCCCCAACAGGCCGGGTACCACGTACACCTGATATTCAATGTAAGTTTCATAGGGCGGAATGATGGAGACCCCAAAGATATTCTGAAACCCAGCAGCAAATACGATTAGCCATAATGCCGGGCGTACCAAGGCTGACAGCAGGCGGCCGCGCTGATGCCAGAACTTAATGGTTTCCCGCTGACTAATCGCCAGTAATGCAGGCCAGTGCCGTGTCGTCATCGCCTCTCTCCTCGATGGTTTGCATTATCCTAGATAGCGCAAAATGCACCGGCTTTCTACCAACTTTTTGCCAACCTCTTTTGCGCTTTATCAAGGAATAAAAATTATATGGGAAGGCTGATTGGGTTTTTGCGCCACAAACCGGCATGATAGATAGGATTGGTGTACGCCTGCATAGATAATCAGTTTAATTTATTGGTAATCTGTTGGTCTTTTCTTGTCCTTTTGTATGAGGAGCCTTATGCAACGTAGAACCCTTTTACAAGCCGCCGTGGTCGCCGGAACCGGCTTTGCTGCTGGCAATGGCTTGTTATGGTCGGGCCCTGCGCGAGCAGCTACTAGCCCTTTTGAAGCCCAAAGCGTCAAGGAGGTGTTACAAGCCTTAACTATCAGTGCGCAACCGGAAAATTCCACCGCTTTGACCCTGACGGTGCCGCCGATTGCTGAAGATGGCGGCCTGATTCCGGTAACAGTTACCTCTAAACTGGAAGGCACTACGCAAATCAGCCTGCTAGTGGAAAAAAATCTCATGCCTTTGGCGGCTATTTTCAACTTTCCTGAAGGTACGAAAGCAGAGGCGTCCACCCGGATTAAAATGCGTGAAACCTCAGCTGTGATTGCTATTGCCAAAGTAGGCGATAAAACCTATCAGACTCAGCAGGAAATCAAGGTCACCGTTGGCGGTTGTGGCGGTTAAGTTCAGGAGTAAAAGCAATGCCTAGTACCAGTATCAAATTGAAAGCGACAGCCAAAGACGGCATGGTGGAAGTGAAGGCGCTGATTGCGCACCCGATGGAAAGCGGTCAGCGCAAGGATGAAGAAACCGGCAAACTCATCCCCAAGCATTACATTACCGATGTCACCGTCACTGCCAATGACAAGACGGTGTTTTCAAGCCAATGGGGGGGAGCTATCTCAAAAAATCCTTATCTGGCGTTTAGTTATCAGGGTAAGGTAGGGGATAAGATCAAGCTGTCTTGGAAAGATAGCAAGGGCAAATCCGATAGTGCGGAAACGGTTGCGGTTGCCGCCTAACCCACCGGCCCACAACCCTGTTAGTGCCTAGGAGGTTAGGGATGTCGCTAAACCGACGCGAGTTTCTGCAAATCTTGGCAGCGGCAGGTATGGCAGGTTTATTACCGACACCCTTACGCGCTCAGCCATCAGCTGCTTCTGAGCTGTATGATTTACCCGCGTTTGGCAATGTGTCTTTGCTGCATATCACCGATTGCCATGCGCAATTGTTGCCGATGTATTACCGCGAACCGGATACCAATCTAGGCATTGGCATTATGCAAGGCAAACCGCCGCATTTGGTGGGTGAACAGTATTTAAAGTACTACGGGCTAAAGCCGGACAGTGCACAAGCCTATGCTTTTACCGCAGTGGATTTCGCCCAAGCCGCGCACACGTATGGCCAAGTCGGCGGTTTTGCGCATTTGAAAACCTTGCTGGATCAACTACGTGCCCAGCGTCCGGGGGCGCTATTGCTGGATGGCGGTGATAGTTGGCAAGGTTCGTGGACGGCGTTGCAAACCCAAGGGCAGGATATGGTGGCGGCGCAATTGGTATTGGGGGTGAATGTCATGACCGCGCATTGGGAAATGACCCTCGGTGCTGAACGGGTGCAAACCCTGATTAAGCAGGATTTGGCCGGTAAAATCGATTTTGTTGCGCAGAATATTGTTACTACTGATTTTGAAGAGCCGGTATTCGCGCCGTATGTGATACATGAAATCAATCAGGTGCCGGTGGCGATTATTGGCCAAGCGTTTCCTTACACGCCGATTGCTAATCCCAAGCATTTAATTCCGGATTGGAGCTTTGGCATTCGCCCCGAACGCTTGCAAGCCATGATTAAGGAGGCACGCGGTAAAGGCGCGCAAGTGGTGGTATTGCTATCCCACAATGGCATGGATGTGGATTTGAAACTAGCCAGTCAGGTCAGTGGCCTTGATGCCATCCTCGGCGGGCATACGCATGATGCTGTGTTGCAGCCAGTGATAGTGGAAAATGCTGGCGGCAAAACCCTGGTTACCAATGCCGGGTCAAATGGCAAATTTGTCGCGGTACTGGATTTAGAGGTAAAAGCGGGCAAAGTCGCCGACTACCGTTACCGTTTGCTGCCGGTATTAGCCAATTGCCTCAAAGCGGATACGGATATGCTCAAGTTGATTGAAAAAGTTCGCGCCCCCTATGCCAAAGTTTTAAGCGAACCCTTAGCGGTTTGTGATGAGTTGTTATACCGGCGCGGCAATTTCAATGGCACGTTTGACCAGCTGATTTGCAATGCGCTTATGCAAGAACTCGACGCCCCCATTGCGTTCTCGCCCGGTTTTCGTTGGGGCACCAGTCTATTACCGGGGCAAACCATTACCTTTGAAGATGTCGCCGCCCAAACCGCGATTACTTATCCTACGGTGACTCGTCGCCTTATGAGCGGGCAGATGATCAAAGCGGTGCTGGAAGATGTCGCCGATAATTTGTTTAACCCTGACCCTTATTACCAACAAGGCGGCGATATGGTGCGGGTCGGTGGCTTGCAGTTCAGCCTTGACCCCACTGCCACTATGGGCAAGCGCATTGGCGACTTAAGCTTGGCCGGTAAACCCTTACAAGCCGACAAAGACTATCCGGTGGCGGGTTGGGCAAGTGTGCAAGCCAATGTGCCTGCCAATAAACCGATTTGGGAGGTGGTGGCTACCTATTTGCGGCAGCATAAAACCCTTGGCCCGCTTAGCCTGAATCGGCCTGTGCTGAAAAACGTCGCCACTAATCCGGGTTTGGGAGTGTGAATATGCCAACCTTGGCCGAACTCCGTTTCCAGAATCGCTTTCATGCTTTGGGGGCGGATTTTTATGTCGAAGCTTTGCCACAGGGTTTGCAGCGTCCGCACTTGCAATGCGCCAATACGGCAGTTGCGCAAATGCTGGGATTGACAGAAGCGGATTTGCATAGCGACCTGTTTTTGCAAGTTTTTAGCGGCAACCAATTATTAGCGGGTATGCAACCGTTAGCTCAAGCTTATGCCGGGCATCAATTTGGCACTTTTAACCCGTTTCTTGGCGATGGGCGTAGCCTGTTACTCGGTGAAGTGGAAACCGCCAGCGGTCTGATGGATTTGTGTTTGAAGGGGGCGGGGCGTACTCCGTTTGCGCGCAATGCTGATGGCCGAGCGGGTTTGAATGAATGTTTGCACGAATACCACATTAGCGAGCAATTGGTGGCCCTGGGTATTCCAACCGCGCGCGTCTTGTCTGTCATTAGTGGCGAACCGGCGGTGTATCGTCAAGGTGCCTTGGAAGCAGCAGCCATGTTGGTGCGGGTGGCTCCTAGCCATATTCGCTTTGGCACATTCGAGAATTATTTCTATCAGCGTAAGCCGCAAGCCATCCGTCAATTGGCGGATCATGTTATCCAGTGGCATTACCCGCAGTGCCAGCGTGAAGGCGAAGATCGCTATGCGCATTTTTTGCAGGCGGTGGTGATTAAAACCGCTGAACTGATTGCGCATTGGCAAGCCGCTGGTTTTACTCATGGTGTGATGAATACCGATAACCAATCGATTATTGGCATTACCCTCGATATTGGCGGCTGCGGTTTTACCTTGAATCGCGACCCGGAATTTGTTAGCAATACCTTGGATGAAAAAAAGCGTTATGCGTTTGGTCAGCAACCGATTGTGGGTTTATGGAATTGCAATGTACTGGCGCGCGCCTTATCCGCTTTGATTCCAGCGGCTGATTTGCGTACGGCTTTACGTGAATATGAACCGGCTTATTTACGCACCTTTGCGCAATTAACCAGCGTCTAAACGTGTTGAAGCAGGCAAAAAGGGCGGTGCAGTTGCCTTGTGGATGCTTATAATGGTCGCTTGATTAGCACAAGGATTTCACCATGTTTCGTTCCTTACGCAAGCCTGATGTGCTGTTGGTCACGTTGGCGGCTGCCGGTATCCTCATGATTACGATGGGACTTCGTCAATCTTGGGGTTTATTTGTTAAGCCTTTGCAAGAGGCGGGTATGGCCGTTACTACTGTAAGCTTTGCGTTAGGGGTTGGGCAGTTTGTCTGGGGAGCGATTCAGCCATTTGCCGGGGCATTATCCGACCAGTTTGGGCCGCGTAAAGTGCTAATGGCGGGGCTATTCATTATGGCGTTGGGCAGTGCTTTGACACCATTGCTGACATCACCGTTTGGGTTAATCGTGAGCATGGGGATTTTATCCTCGATTGGTTCGGGCATTGGCAGCTTTTCGGTGTTGATTGGTGCAGCCGCGCAACAATTGCCAGCTGAAGCGCGTGGGGAAGCGTCTGGGGTGATTAATGCCGGTGGTTCCTTTGGGCAATTTGCGTTTGCCCCGATTACTCAAGCCCTGATTCAGACCTTAGGCTGGATGCAGGCATTATGGGCCATGGCGGCGATTACCTTAGCTGCCTTGCCATTAGTGGGCAAAGTGGCGTTGCCTGCGCAAGCTTCCACGCCTAAAGTGGTCAGCCATGCGAGTAATGAGAGCGTATGGCAAGCCGCTAGAGCTGCCTTGAAAGACCCCAGTTATTTGCTGTTGTGTGCAGGCTTTTTCACCTGTGGCTTTCATATTGCCTTTTTGGTAACGCATTTGCCGGGGGAAATCGATTTATGCGGTTTACCGGCTTCAGTGGCGAGTTGGTCATTGGCGATTATTGGTTTGGCAAATGTATTTGGTAGCTTGTATGCCGGTATGTGTGTGGCGCGGTATCGCAGCAAATACGTATTAGCGGCAATGTATGCCTCACGCGCGGTATTGATAGCCTTGTACCTGCTGGCACCGCGTACCGAACTGAATTTTTACCTATTTGCGGCTGGGCTTGGTTTTACTTGGCTAGCAACAGTGCCGCCAACTGCCGCGATTGTTGGTAAATTATTTGGCGTGCGCTATTTGGCTACCTTATTTGGCATTGCGGTGTTATCGCATCAGATTGGTGGCTTTTTGGGGGCGTATCTCGGTGGGGTGTCGTTAACCCGTTTTGGCGATTTTACTTGGATGTGGTATGCGGATATGGCTTTGGCAATCATGGCTTCTCTATTAAATTTACCTATTAAAGAAGATAAGATAATTTTAAATGCGATCTAATATTAATCAATTTATTAAATACTATATAATATTAATTTATTTTAATGGCTATTAAATTATTTTGTAAATTGAAGTGTAATATTCAATCGATATAAAGTTTTCCATCAGTCTGAAAAGCTTAATTACTAAGCAAACTTATTCCGTTACGATAGTGGCAAAAAAATAATTATCTAATCATTAGCTACTAATGTCGTTTGAGGAATTGCTTATGACAACTAAGAATAAATGCCAGCAAAAATCGCTAGCATTGGCTTTAATGACCGCCTTGGGGATGTTGGCTACGGTCTCAACACCAGTGCAAGCCGCCCCTTTACTCTCGCCGCCAAATATTTCCGCTAATATTGCGTGGAAAACCGGCTTTGCCACGGTTAATGACATTATGGCTGCTTACAACAATGCGCGGCGTCAGGAAGAAATCCAGTTAGGCTTGGCAATGAATAAATTGGGTAATCTGGTATTGCCCGCGCAAACGGTTTGGAATGGCATGAGCGATGATGCCAAAGCCCTGTTCCTGATTAATGCTGAACGCACTGCACGTGCTAATATGAAGCCGGGTGTGGGTGGTTTGCCCTTAGCTGGGATTGAAAGCCATGTGGATGCCGTCGCCCAAGCCTATGCGCAATTGTTGCACGATACCGATACCACCGGCCATTATCAGCCTTCTGGCAATTCCACTATTGACAGCCCGTTCAAACGCATTCCCGCCAAAGTCGGCAGTAGCTGTATGGAATTTATGAGTCGGGCAGAAAATCTGGCTTATTTTTCTGTTTCTAGTACCGCACCAGTCAGCGCAAGCAACATCCCTATGCCGCTAGAACGCGCTATTTACGCGTGGATTTACGATGATGCCAGTTCCTCGTGGGGACACCGTGAGGCGGTATTGTTACAGGAAACGCCGCTGTCTAACCCAACCCAATTATGGGGTTACAAGAACAATAATGGTTCTAGCGCACATGAAGGTTTTTTAGGCTTCCATGTGGTAGGTTCCACCGGTTATACGCCTTTCGGTAAACCAACTTATCCGTATAGCTATGGCGTTGCGGTCGTTATGAATGTCTTTGACCCGGTGAGTGATGCGGCTGCGGGCAGTTGCGGTTATAACGTCACCTTGCGTATGGAAAATTTGCCTGGTGCCACCACGGTTAATCAGCCACCAAAAGCGGTGAATGACACCGCCACTACCACCGCAGGCAAAGCGGTTACCATCAGCAATGTGCTGGCAAATGATACTGACCCTGATAAAAATGCGTTGACGGTGACGGCGAATACCAATCCAGCCAATGGCACGGTCACACGCTCTGGCAGCAGCTTTACCTATACGCCGAAAGCAGGTTTTACCGGCACGGACACCTTTACCTATACCGTTAGCGATGGCAAAGGTGGAACAGCGACTGGCAC
>CAZCJE010000090.1:0-4261 GCA_964498805.1 uncultured Thiothrix sp. | reverse complement strand
CGGACACCTTTACCTATACCGTTAGCGATGGCAAAGGTGGAACAGCGACTGGCACCGTCACCATTACCGTAACCGCCGCGAATCAGCCACCGAAAGTGGTGAATGACACCGCCACTACCACCGCAGGCAAAGCGGTTACCATCAGCAATGTGCTGGCAAATGATACTGACCCGGATGGCAATACCTTAAGCGTGACGGCCAATACCAATCCAGCCAATGGCACGGTGACACGCTCTGGCAGCAGCTTTACCTATACGCCGAAAGCAGGCTTTACCGGCACCGATACCTTTACCTATACCATTAGCGATGGCAAAGGTGGAACGGCAATTGGCACCGTCACCATTACCGTAACCGCCGCGAATCAGCCACCGAAAGCCGTACCGGATGCTGGGGCTAATTACCGTAATTTACCGATTGTGCTGAGCGTGTTGGCCAATGACAGTGATCCGGAAGGCAGACCGTTGACCATTACCAGCTTTACTAAACCCTTGCATGGCACCGTAACCCAACAAGGTACTAACCTGATCTATACCAGTAACCCAACCGAAGCGTATTCAGGTTTAGATAGTTTTAAATACACCATTAGTGACGGTAATGGTGGTATGGCTACAACCGTGGTTAACCTGTATATTTTCGCCCCTGTACAATAACCTTCTCTCACGCAGTGGATTGGCCCTTTGGGTCAGTCCGCTTTCTCGCAAACTCGCCAATTTCACTACCCACGCTGCCTCGCCAAAAACTCAACATTCAAGACAACTTCTGAAAGATTCAAGAAGAGTTAGGGATATCACTATCTAATATTCCGTAGATTTTGCCGCTACTATTTTTGGCTTGGCTATAATTGATAATAAAAATTAGCCAAGTCTTAATGGAGGAATAAAAAATAGCAGAGATGACTACCCAATCCTGCCCTGGCATAACCTCTCCTAAAGGCGTTGGCATGTATTTAGTTAAGCGTATTGAACAAGGAGATATCCAATTAATCGCCTTGAATATATTGACAGGGATGCGTCGCCACTTATCTGTGCAGTGGGAGCTATTTTTTACGATAAAAAAGTTCCACGGCAGGTAAATAATTTTATTGATTTAAAAAATATACACCGTTAGGGGAAGTTAAAATGATGGAACTAATTCATATAACTGATAAAGAGTTTGAGCAACAGGTATTACAAGCGCAAGAAATGGCTGTAGTGTTTTTCTCGGCCCCTTGGAAAGGGGCTTGTCGTTATGTTAGCCCGACTTTAGTGGATATCGCTGCGGAATTAGCGGATCAAGTCGTTATTGCAGAAATCAATATTGATGATGATTCCGTTTGGCATTCCCGTCTAGATGCCCCATCGGTTCCTGCACTGGTTTTTTTCAAGGATGGTAAAGAGGTGAATAGATTTGAAGGGGCACTTACAGAAAACCAATTCAAATCACTGTTTACAGATACCTTAGCAAGTTAAACAATTTCGCGCGCTATAGCCCTTGCAAAAATACATAGAGCACCACAAATCGCTACACGATGCTAAAAAAGCGACTGATCAAAATAAGGCTAGTCGTATGGGTAAGCGGCTGATTATTTTTATAATGTTTCGCTGTTTTGAGTATTTTTTGTGCTTTTAGGCGCAAGGGTAGCGATTCTTGATAATCTATTAACTATTTATCAGGGAAAAATAGATATAAGGTATGACAAATATAATGAAATCAGCCTGATAGGGGCTAGCCGAGGGGCTGGTTTAGCCTCATACTTACATACAAATAGCAACAACTAAAACAGGGTAATTCATGTTTGAAAAGTTCTTCAAAAAGCGGCGCTTAAAGCGTTATGTGCGCGTATTGACGCCTGAATTGAAAAGACATTATGGCATTAAAACCCATTATACGCGTGAGCAGGTGAATGACATCATTGCCAAGCGCCGCTTACAAAAGGACACGCGCAACGATACGCAATATGTGTATGCCATGTATTGCTCACCGACGGATTTCCAAAGCGGCCAGCCGTTTACTACCGCTACCGATTACGTAGCCTTGCGCGATGAAATTGGCCAGTTATGTTTTGGCAGCGGTGATTTCACCTTTAACACCCTTTCCGACTACGCCGATAGCTGCAGCAACGATTCTGGTGATTCCGGCGCGGATAGCGGCGGTGACAGCGGCGGTGACAGCGGCGGCGGTAGCGATTAGCCTACCCAGTTTACCTTCTGCACAGGGACGTGCACCTTGCCTTAATTCGACCTGCGTTCAATAAAATACTGTCGCTCGCTTTCATCGGTACTCAAACCCACTCGATAATTATCCAGCGATATATAGGGCGCTAGCCAAAAGGGTAGGGTTTCAAGCCACTGGCTTACCTGTGGCTCATTTGGTTGCCCGTCAATGTGCTAGTTTGCATGTACCTGATCCACGCTCAGATCGGGATGCGCTGATTGCTGCTACCGCTATCGTACACAGCATGACGGTTGTTACACGTAACATTGACGACTTTAAAGCTACCGGTGTGGAGCTATTAAACCCGTGGACTTCATAAAAAGCCAGCTAACAGCGCTAGGTTGAAGTACGAAAGGGAATAGGCATTTATGGGCGCTTGTGCCAGACTTTAAACTTGAAACCTAAAATTATCCCCTTAGTCCTATGCACAAATTACCCATCGGTATCAGTACGTTAAGTGAAATTATCAACCATAGTTATGTGTACGTGGATAAAACGGCGCACATCCAGCGATTGGTGGAATTGGGCAAATATTATTTCTTGTCGCGTCCACGACGGTTTGGTAAATCGCTATTGGTCGATACACTGCGGGAATTATTTGCAGGCAATGAAGCATTGTTTCGTGGTTTGGCGATTCACCCGCATTGGGATTGGAATAACCCGAATCCAGTGATTTACCTGAGTTTTAATGATGGCGTGCATCACTCAGCGGAACAATTGCAAGAGCGCATTCGTACCCAATTGCACGATAATGCTGCACGTTTGCAAGTCAGTTTGCCAAATACAAACGATCCGGCTCTGTTGCTACAACGTTTAATCGAATACAGTGTGCAACAACACGGGCAACCCGCTGTTATTTTGGTGGATGAGTACGACAAACCAATTTTGGATCAACTCGATAACACCGCATTGGCGATTGCTTTGCGCGAAGTGCTGAAAGACTTGTATTCAGTGATTAAAGGGCGCGATAGTCTGTTACGTTTTGTGCTGCTAACGGGAGTATCGAAATTTTCCCAAGTTTCGTTGTTCAGTGGGCTAAACAATCTCGAAGACATTACGCTGGATACGCGCTACGCCACCCTGTGCGGCTATACGCAAGCAGAATTGGAACAACACTTTGCCCCATTTCTCACCCATGTCGATAAAAACACCATGCGAGCGTGGTATAACGGCTATCGCTGGCTCGGCGAAAGCGTCTATAACCCGTTTGATGTATTACTGTTTTTCAGCAAAGGCGGGCAATATCGCAACTATTGGTTTAACAGCGGCACGCCATCATTTCTGCTCAAACTGCTACGCTCTGGCGAATACTATTGGCCAGAACTCGAAAAACTTATTGTCAATGAAACCACGCTCGGCAGTTTTGAGTTAGACCATATCCCGCTTGAAGCTCTGCTATTCCAGACAGGCTACCTCACCATCCGCGACACCTTTTTGCTCGGTGAACGTATGGGTTTTGAACTTGGCTACCCCAACCACGAAGTACGCCTGAGCTTAAACGAACAATTACTGCAATACTTCGTACCCGCCCGTAGCCAACCGGCAATGGTCAGTGCGAATGTCTATCGTCTGTTAGAAACCGCTGATTTGGATAAATTACGCGCCTTGTTCGAACGTTTTTTCAGCTCGATTCCCTATGAATGGTACACAAGTAACCAACTTGACCAATATGAAGGCTTTTACGCTAGCTTATTTTACAGCCATATGGTTGCCTGTGGTGCACGCACGACTGCCGAAGACAGCACCAACCGCGGCAGGATTGATTTGGTGTGTGAGCTCGCCAATAAGGTCTATATCTTCGAGTTCAAAGTGATTTCGGCGGACGAAAAAGGCAACGCCTTACAACAAATTCAACACAAAGGTTATGCAGAAAAATATCGAGACGGGCGGGAGTTGTATTTAGTCGGCATCGAATTTGACAAAGTAAAACGCAATATCGGCAGATTTGAATGGCAGCGGGGTTAAATATGGGTAATGAAAAGCCGCCCTGCTGTGTTCGCACGCGAACCAGCCGGGGTTTTGGCGCGTGTTGTTATGATTGGTGTTGCTTGAGTGGATATTGTAGGAA
>CAZCJE010000089.1:3931-12701 GCA_964498805.1 uncultured Thiothrix sp. | reverse complement strand
AAGTACCGACTCGCTATTTCATGCCGCTAGCTGAAACCTAATAGCCACAGCCAGCACGATGACTCAATTTTCACACCCGCAATTATCGGTTTCTTCCAGGGTAGCGGCGAGTTCCGATAATTGGGCAGAAAGCTGTTCTAACGTTTGCTCGTCATTGTTATAGGAAGTGGGCCTATCCTCATAACTTTGATAAGACAATTCTGACTGGGGTTGGTCAGTACGCGAGGTATTATAAAAAGCCGCTTGGGCATTTAAGGTTGCATACCAATTAGCTGAACCACCGGCAAATAGATTGGTACTTTCGGCACGGGCACTGCCCACATTTAGAACAATAACGCTAGCTAAGGCTAAAAATATCAGTTTCATGGCGGGTACTCCTGGTGGATAAATCGTTGTCTTATCCACTTATACGTAGCCTTTTCCCAAAAGGGGTTAATTAATATATCAATATTTTTTTGCTTTAAACCCACTACCAGTAAGCACACTCGCTCATGTGGATAAGGCTTCGATACCATAACCACCACCCCAACCCATTACTCACCGTCGCTAATGTGCCCTGCAAATCCTACGGTTTAGCGCATGACCGTAACCTTCACCCACGACATGGCACCGTTTTCAACAGGTTAACCGGAGATCTGGTATGCGTTATCCCATCTTGTTAAGTCTGTTAGCCAGTACTTGCGTGACCTTGACCGCTTGTACCGAAAGCACCCCTCCTGCTCGGGCAGAAGCCACCATCTCAGGTTTTGGTCCTAACCCTGCTTTACCTGAACCGACCAAAAGCCTTATACCCACCGTTAATATTGCCCCCGCAATCGGCTGGCCTGCTAATACCAAACCCATAGCTGCCTTGGGTTTAAGTGTGGCAGCGTTTGCCACTGAACTGGATCATCCCCGTTGGCTGTATGTACTGCCTAATGGCGATGTGTTGGTAGCAGAAACCAATGCGCCCCCCAAGCCACAAGATAATCAAGGGTTACGGGGGGCAGCGACTAAACTGGTTCAATCACAAGCCGGGGCGGGGGTTAAAAGTGCTAATCGCATTACCTTGCTGCGGGACGCTAATGGCGATGGCGTGGTCGATACGCGCTCGGTCTTTCTGCAAGGACTGAATTCACCGTTTGGTATGGCGCTAGTTGGTAACACCTTCTATGTAGCGAATACCGATGCTTTGCTACGTTTCCCTTACAAAACCGGTGAAACAGCTATTACCGCTGCGGCCACCAAAGTCACGGATCTACCCGCAGGCGCAATTAATCATCACTGGACCAAAAATGTAATTGCCAGCAAAGACGGTTCACGCCTGTTTGTCACAGTCGGTTCTAACAGCAATGTTGGTGAAAATGGCATGGATAATGAAGTCGAGCGCGCGGCTATTTTGGAGGTAAATCCGGCTAGTGGTGCTAAACGTGTGTATGCATCCGGCTTGCGTAATGCCAATGGTTTGGCTTGGCAACCGCAAAGTGGCGCGCTCTGGACAACCGTAAATGAACGCGATGAGTTGGGAAATGATTTAGTGCCGGATTATATGACAGCTGTTCAAGAAGGTGCCTTTTACGGCTGGCCGTACAGTTATTATGGGCAACATGTCGATACACGCGTCAAACCACCACGCCCCGATTTAGTGGCCAAAGCTATTCCTCCCGATTATGCGCTCGGTTCGCATACCGCCTCCTTAGGCTTAGCGTTTTATGAAGGCAAATTATTACCCCAACCCTACCTCAATGGCGCATTTATTGGACAACATGGCTCTTGGAATCGTAAACCGCGCAGTGGCTACAAAGTGATTTTTGTGCCTTTTAATCAAGGTAAACCGGCTGGCCCACCACAAGATGTCTTAACGGGTTTTGTGAATGATAAAGGGGAAGCTATGGGGCGTCCGGTTGGGGTAGCGGTTGATCGTACTGGCGCATTACTGGTTGCCGATGATGTTGGCAATGTGATTTGGCGCGTTACACCCGCTTCACCCTAAATACTGATCACAAGGCGAGGTTAATGCTTAAAGCTTGACCGCACCTGTTTGGGTTTATCGTTGCCCATGTTGGCAAGCATGACATGATATAGTGCAGGGCTTTTGCTGGATGCCATTGCTGCAAGGATAAATCGTGACCGCTAGCCTGCTTGCCATTTTGCCGCTATTTGCGCTCATTAGTTTGGGCTATGTAGCACGTCGTACTGTGCTGGATAGCCGCATGCTGCCTGCGCTTAACCAATTTGTGTATTACTTTGCGGTTCCCGCGCTGTTATTCAATGCCGCGCGTCGTCAACCCTTGGATAACCTGTTTAATGGCCCGGCGTTAAGCGCTTTTACCTTAAGTGCGGCCATTACCGCGCTAATAGCAGTAGCAGGCAGTCGCAGCCTGTTTGGGTGTGAGGATAAGGAAGGCTTGGTCATGCGTGGTCTTAATGCTGTGTTTGCCAATTACGCCTACATGGGTATACCGCTGACGTTTGGTTTACTCGGGGAAGCCACTCATGTACCCACTATCAGCATTATTCTGGCCGGTAATGTGTTGCTCATTGGCGGTGCACAATTGCTAATTGAAGCCCAACGCCAGCATGGTACTAGCCTGCGTCAGTTATGGACCATTCTGGATAGATCGCTACTGCGCAACCCGGTATTTATCTCGACTATTTTGGGTTTGCTGTTTTCTGGTTTGCATATGCCGTTGCCTAAAGTCGCCATTACCACGCTGGATATGCTGTCACCGGCAGCGATTCCGGTGGCGCTATTTTGCCTTGGCGCGAGTCTGGAATTTCGTCGCACCCAAACCAAGCCTATTGAACTGGGCTGGTTAATAGCCATCAAGTTGTTAATACACCCTGCCCTAACTTGGTTGGCATTTATCCTGCTTGGAGTAAAGGAAATCACTTGGCTACAGGCTGCGGTCTTACTCACCGCTTTACCGACTGGGGCACTCGTGCATGTGGTGGCTATGCGTTATAACGTACTGGAAAAAGGCAGTTCACAAATTGTCGTATTTTCCACCTTATTATCCTTATTCACAGTAACCTTTTGGGCCAGTATCCTGTTGAACTAAGGCTTAAATAGCCTAAACGAGCAGGCCGGTGATAAGATGCGGCGCATTCATGATTAACAGCAAACTTCTATTTGGAGAATAATAACAATGACTTATATTATGGTCGATATCGAAGCCGATGGGCCTATTCCGGGCGACTATTCCATGGTGAGCTTTGGTGCGGTGATTGTTGACCCACGTTTGAACCGTACTTTTTACGGTCAGCTGCAACCCATTTCTGATAACTGGGTTCCATCCGCCTTGGCGATTAGCGGCCACAGTCGCGAAGAAACCCTCGGCTTTGAACCACCCGCTGTGGTTATGCAACGCTTTGCCGATTGGATTGAACAGGAAGTGCACGACCGCCCACAATTTATTGCCGATAATAACGGCTTCGATTGGCAATTCATTAACTGGTATTTCCACCATTTTCTCGGCCATAACCCGTTTGGTTATAGCTCCATGAATTTAGGCGCGCTCTATAAAGGCTTGGTCGGGGATATGTTCCAAAACTTCAAACATTTACGCAGAACCCGGCATGATCATCACCCGGTAAATGATGCACTTGGTAATGCAGAAGCTTTATTAGCCATGAAGGAAAAATACCGCCTGAATATTCGTATTTAATGGCTTAGACTGAAGGCACATTCAATCTGCCGTCAATTCCCAGAGTTTGAAATCATCGCCTGTTTGTTGTCGGGCTAACAAATCGGCGAAATAGGTTTCGACCACCCGCGCTTGCCCTAACGTAGTATCTTCAGCATACATAGCCTGACGAAACCTATTGCTGTCGTGTAGTCCATTGGTGTACCAAGCAATATGTTTACGGGCAATGCGACAGCCTGAATACTCACCGTAAAACGCATACAAATCGTGTAAATGGCCTAGCAATACCGTGCGAATTTCTGCAAGTTCAGGGGGCGGCAATAATTCGCCAGTGTTTAGGTAATGAGCAATATCCCGAAAAATCCACGGCCTGCCTTGGGCCGCGCGGCCAATCATAATGCCATCTGCGCCGGTCTGTGCCAGCACACTTTTAGCTTTGTGTGGGCTATCAATATCGCCATTGGCAATCACCGGAATGCGTAGTAGCTGCTTTACTTCCCGAATCAATTCATAACGCGCTTGCCCGGTGTACATTTGTTCGCGGGTACGGCCATGAATCGCCAAGGCAGCAATACCGGCTTGTTCAGCCCGTGCGGCCACACGCAGAATATTTTCCTCGCCATTGACATAACCCAAACGGGTTTTCAGGGTAACCGGTACATCCACCGCTTGCACCACCGCATCCAGAATACGCGCAACCAGATCTTCATCTTTTAATAACGCCGAACCCGCTAGCCGCTTGCAGACTTTTTTGGCTGGGCAACCCATATTGATATCGACAATTTGCGCACCATTGGCCACTTGATAACGCGCCGCTTCCGCCAATTGTGCCGGGTCAGAGCCAGCAATTTGCGCGGAAACAGGTTCTAATTCACCATCAAAATTGGCGCGGAATAGCGACTTCTTTTGCGCATACAAGGTCATATCTGCCGTCATCATTTCACTCACGGCATGACCCGCACCGAAATGCTTGCACAGGGTACGAAAAGGCCGATCAGTCACACCCGCCATCGGCGCGACAATCAGATTATTGCTAAGGGTATAAGGGCCAATCTTCATAGCCGCCAAGTGTAACAGTTTCAAAGCCCTGACCAAATCATTGCACTAGCTTTAAACAGGTTCAAGCATTTGAATAGTGAGCCAAAACACGCTTTGCCAAGTTGTGAATGCCTTCAAGACCTTGAATGCCTATGACGTTTAGGCGGAATATACATGGCTTGTTCGCGGTCAGGTTGACTACTCTTTTGGTTTTTAGCTTTATGGTTATCGTTCGGCCACAACAAACTACAAGCATCACACATATCTAAGCAACTCAACCCATTGAGCAGGTTTGAAAAACGGAAAGATTTGGGTAAATCACAATCACCACCGTCGCATGGTAAATCACAGCCAACATCACACATACCGCGTTGTTTTGCCAATGCCAAGCGTGGGAGCATTCGATGGCGTCTGTGTACCACACCGCATAAGTGGGTACGTTTACGCAAAATACCTAAGCCATGCCATACCCCATACGCTCGAATAGCCCGATAACCTAATACCGAACAACTACTGCGCCCGGTATGAGTTCGATAAGCACAACTAAACCCTTTGTAGGCGGAAAGGTAACGTTGATAGAAACGAATAATAGCCAAAGCGATAACACGCATACGATTGTTTTTGTTAGTGATAGATAGCTAAACAGCATAGCGTATATGCCACAATACCACCAATACCGTACAAACAGGAAAGCCTAGACAGATAAAATACCTGCCTAGGCAACAAGAATCAGGCCACTGCCGCCGTGGTCAGTTCCTTGCTAATGGCCTCATTGAAGGCGGGTAAATCATTGGGATTGCGCGAAGTAATCAGTATCCAGCCATTGGCTTTACAACGCACAACTTCCTGATCTTTCCATTCCGCCGCCCCAGCATTGAGAATATCCGTGCACAGGCTTTTATATGAGGTAAGCGTTTTACCCTGCAATACGCCACTTTCCACTAATACCCAAGGCCCGTGACAAATAGCTGCAATGGGTCTACCTGTGTTGACGAATGCCTGCACGCATTTAATGGCTGCCGGTTCAATCCGCAACTTATCAGCATTCACAGTACCGCCGGGAATCACCAACAGATCATAATCAGCCACCGTCACCTTATCGATGGTGGTATCCGGTTTAACCACCTCATCCTTTTCCGTGTCATGGCTAAAGGTTTGCACCGCATCCGGCTTAATCGCGGCATGAGTAACCTCAGCGCCCCATTCGCGTAATTGTTGCAAAGGTTTGAGCAATTCGGCTTTTTCGACACCCGTATTGGCGGTCATAATGAGGATTTTTTTTCAGTCAAATGCATGTTAATAACTCCTTCTTTCCTAAAGAGGATTAGTATTCGAGTAATAACCTGCTTAAAATAATTTTTATAGAATTTTATGCTCTTTCAAACTATTAAATCAGAAAAAACAATACAGATTTACCGGCTAACTGAAAAAATACCTTGCACCTATTTGGGATATTAAGCATTCCTTTTTATTGGCTGATGATAGTTTGCATCTATCTGAATTAAGTTCGGCCTAATAACATACTTGCTTATACTGTACGCCAGTCTAAGCAAGCGCGGAGTCTTTATTTGATGAACACCCTCACCATCCCCGAATTTGCGCTCGTGGTCTTAATTGGTGCTTCTGGTGCGGGCAAATCCACGTTTGCGCGTAAACATTTTCTGCCTACCGAAGTGATTTCCTCTGATGTGTGTCGCGGGCTGGTCTCGGATGATGAAAATGATCAATCCGCCACTAAAGATGCATTTGAGTTAGTACACTTTTTAGCGGGCAAGCGGCTGGAAAAGCGGCGTTTAAGCGTGATTGATGCCACCAATGTACGTCCTGAAGACCGCAAATCGCTGGTAGCATTAGCGCGGCGTTATTACGCGCAACTGGTGGCGATAGTGCTGAATCCAGGGCAAAGCGTTTGCCATGAACGCAATCAGCATCGACCTGATCGCCAATTTGGGGCACATGTGGTGCAAAACCAGTATCAGCAGCTTATGCGTGGTATTAATGGCCTTGACCGGGAAGGCTTTCGCTGTATTTATGAATTGCGCTCAGTGGAAGTGATTAATGAAGCGGTGATTGTACGCCAACGCCTTCCCACCGACGGCCGCGACTTGCACGGCCCGTTTGACATTATGGGTGATGTGCATGGCTGCTTTGATGAATTGTGGCAATTGCTGGGCAAGCTTGGCTATCGCATGGGCGAGGATCAACAAGGTTTTTATGCACACCATCCGCAAGACCGCAGGCTGGCATTTGTTGGGGATTTGGTGGATCGCGGCCCAAAAGTGGTCGAAGTGCTGCAATTGGTGATGCGCATGGTCAAGGACGGTACTGCCTTGTGTGTATTGGGCAATCATGAAGCCAAGTTATTGAAATGGCTACAAGGGCGCAATGTCAAACTCACCCATGGCTTGCAAGCTAGTGTTACCCAACTACAACAATGCAGCGAAAGCTTTCGCCTTGAAGTACACCAATTCCTCGAAAGTTTACCCAGTCATTATTGGCTGGATGAGGGTAAACTGGTGGTGGTACACGCTGGGATTAAACCGGGCATGATTGGGCGCGCATCCAATGCCCTCAAAGCCTTTTGTATTTATGGTGAAACCACCGGCGAAACCGATGAATTTGGTTTACCAATACGTTACCCATGGGCAATGGATTATCGCGGCAATACCTACATTGTCTATGGTCACACCCCAGCATTACAGGCGGGATGGCTGAATCACACTATTTGCCTGGATACCGGCTGTGTATTTGGGGGCAAGTTAAGCGCGCTGCATTACCCAGAAATGGAACTGGTATCCGTGGATGCTTTGCAAGTGTACTGCGAGCCGTCGCGTCCATTGGGTCTTCCTAGCGGCTTACCAACCTTTCACTCCACACCCACACCTTAGCACCAGGAGGCTATTAAACAGCACACTATCTCATGGTCACAAGGGCACGACTGATATCGCTGGTCACTAGACCAATAAAGTTCAATTTCACCCCAAGCATCAAATAATAGAAAAGAAGCTACCAACCCCATCCCTTACAAATTAGTGCTTAATAGCTAATGTCCTTTCTTTGTTAATCACTCCTAAGCAAACCCTTTTTTAATAAAAAAATTTTATTAAAAACCACCGAGTGAACTGTGCTTCTCAGCATTATGATCAATTTCCACTCAAACTATCTCAGTTAGGTTAGAAGGAAATAGTGGTCTTATAGCGTGTACAGCAGCTCGCCTAAAAAACACTAGCGTATTAGCCAATCTGCCAAAAGGATTGACGACATTCGCGGCAAAAACAGAGGTTTTTTTGGGGAGACAATAAGCGATGCCACCAAGAACGATGAATTTTCACCCAAAGCAAGCTATCACAGTGCGGACACTTAGCATTCTCACCGGAAGCCACTTCTGCATGAATACCAAGAGGTTTTTCAGACCGATTAGGTTTCTCAACTCGATGAGAAGTTAAAGACTGGGTGGGCTTTGGATGGCTTATAGTCTCATTGTGAGTTCCTAAACGCTCATTGCAATGAGGACACGTCAAATGATGTAACAGGTTCTCTAAAGCGACTTGATTCTGAGGCATCATCCCTTTTATAGATGAATTTTCATTATCAATAAAATTATCTAATAATACTTTCATTACTAACCCTCGCATTCACTCACTATTAATCATTGTTCTGATATAATTTTTTTAACTCTATCAATGATTCATTTTATACCACATTTTTAAAGTATAAAATCTCAGCAACGCAGCAAAGATTAATATTTTTTTAAATAAACAAAAAATATTAATAGATATTCTATCTGTATAAATTCCAGTCTTTACTGTGACTAAATCATGCTCTAGTGATACTGAAGGATTGCTTAAAAAATCCTCTAATCCTCTACTGCACCCTAATGTCAATGACACTGTTCAGTCTTTATGAACGATGCAAATAGTTCATCTCAACGGCTAAAAAATGGGGTTAGCTAGGGTCTGGATTTGATGGTTAGCACATCGCCCGGAAATCCCCCTATAACCACAGCAGAAATTACCGCGCTGATGTTGGAATAACCCTAGCCATCATAGCGCCTTGCTTACCCTACTACCGCAGCACTCCATGCCTAAATAAACCGCAAGCAAGCG
>CAZCJE010000089.1:0-3831 GCA_964498805.1 uncultured Thiothrix sp. | reverse complement strand
ATTTGCAGCTAACCCCATGCCTGTTGATAGAGTTATTTTTATACAATATAAAATATTGATTATTTTAATATTTTTTGTTTATTGCTATAATCGCGACAATAGGACTACTGGGCTCACCAGCTTAAAACCCATAAATCAATTTCTCGGTACTTTAAGCGTGCTTGACTATGCTTTTTGATTCTAACTTACTGCACCCCCCTGCAAAACACCCAAAATTATTTTTAAAAATAAAACATAAATCTAATTATGATTTATTTTTAATGACATTAAATACTCTGGTCGCTGCTAGTAATAGAGGCCTATGCTTAATATTTACACTCTATAATACACACTATAACACTTTGAATTTCAAGTAATAAAAATTTTATAATTTTTCGTCATGAAATGTGTTCAGCCCCGGTTCATAGTTTTAAGAAATGTTCTACAATTTTAATTTTACTAATAGTCGCGTATTAAATAGCCAAGGTTTATGGTCAGTTATGGCATGCGTGGCGAGTTGGTAAACTTTATGTAATGATCAAAAATCGATTAGCAGAGGTGATTCAATATATTTAAATTAATATTTCGGTAAAAAGCAAATATTTTTGCATGCAAATCTCATTATTTTTCAAATTTTTACCAGGAAAAAATTAAGGATGCGAGAGAAAAAACAGGACAATTATAGCAATTACTGCAAATGCCAGTGGTGCCGTTTAATTCCTGTAACCCCTGCCTTTCCCGCACTGGCTTATTTCCCTGTTTGCTCTTTTAACATCTGGAGGGTGTCATGACCATTTCTACCGTCGTAAACCAGCAACGTACCCGTATTGCGACTTCACTTAGTACTAAACCGCTTGTTATGGGCTTAACAGCGATCGATATTGGCTGGGTTTTTCATTTAATGGCAGCCGTGTGGATGAGTTACCACGCATTCCATGGTAACAATCCGCTGTTGTGGCTAGGTCTGAATGCGCCTCCTTATAAAATCGGGGTAGTGGCATTAGCAGAAGGCGCGCGTGCGATTTTGAGCATGGCTAACGTTTGGGAAGAAGAAATTAACTGGGCTGCTTCTACCGTATTAGTATTGGTGTTGTTGACTGCCGGTGGCGCTGATGTCAGCCGTGTGACCAGTGCAGTACCGTCTTTTCAATACAATTCCAATGTCGCCAGCGTGACACACAAATACGATATGAATCAATGTACTTTTATCAGCCCGGTGTTGAACCGGGCTTTAAATCAGGAAGAAAAGGCCGAGTGTATCAGTGTGAACAAAGCAGGCATGATGAACGCCAAATGGGCCAAAAACTGCGGGTGTAGTGCATGAGACAAGAATTAACAGCTAGCCAGAAAGGTGTCCTCGGTGAGGTAGTGGAGCTGTCTCCACACGCCAACCAGGAACCTGTACAAGTGCATGTGCACGTGGGTGACGGTGGTACTGCCGCAACCAGAGGTAGGTTTCCGCTGTTAGGTATTATTGGTATGGCCACTATCGGCATTGTGGCCTATTCGCTTTATCAGGGTCAGCCGGTTTCCATTACGGTTGGACAGATAGAAACCTCCATTTCCAGCACCATGACGCCTCAGTGGTGGACGGAAATGAAAAAATGGTGGGAAAACCGCATCGGTGGTTCAGAACAAGTGGTAATGGAGGCCCGTGCCGGTGGCCTCTGAAAAAACGCTTGAAAAACCCACTTTTTCTCAAAGTGTAGAGGGGCTGTTACGCAAGTATAAGGTCGGAGTACTTCCCGAATCGATGCGTACAGCCAAACCTGATAGCAAAGATCTAATGGATATTGCCAAACCATCCTTGATTGGTATTCCGTTTTTACTGGTGTTGTACCTCATCTGGGATGTCACTGGTTTTGCTACCGGGTTAGCCATTATTGTTGCCATTGCGATTTTGGATGCATCCCGACCCTTGCGTAATGGTTATTGGCTATTAAAGCCTGATGCTCCCGAGACGCCTTCCGACCCCGCAAGCCTGATGATGTTAGCAGAAGGTCTTGACCCGGAAGGCTGGTGGGGTAAAAAGGTACAGGATGCCTTGAATGCTTATGGTATCAAAGCCACGGTAGTTGCCATGGATACGTCTGGCGCGACCATGGACGTCTATGAACTGGAGGTTCAGAAAGGTTTTGATATTAATGTCGTGACTACATTAGGGGACAATTTTGCGCGCGCGCTAGCCCTGCCTAAAGGTGAACGGGTGCTAGTCGATGCCAATATTGGCAATGGACGCGCTGCTTTGTTTATCCCTAAAAAGGAAAGCCGTGCCATACCCGCGATGGCTTTGATTCCCCAAGCTAAGGATAGTCAGGCCATTTTACCCGGCCTGATTGGGGAGGACTTGGTAGGCAAACCCTTAGTAGTGGATATTACGCAGGCCCCTCATCTACTGGTTGGCGGTGAGATTGGTAATGAGCGGCTGCACCAATTGCTGAATATGGTGTTAAGCAGTGCTTATCATTGTGCGCCCGCGCAGTTGCAAATTACCTTGATTGACCCCAAACGTATTGAGCTGCAAGTCTGTAATGCTTTGCCGCATGTGCTTGAGCCGGTCATTACGGATATGCACAAAGCCTATAGTAAGTTGCAGCAATTGCAGGCGGAGATGGATAAACGCTGTCAGCAATTGCTCGATGCTGGGGTTAGCAATATTGCCGGTTACAATGCCATGCATGTGGATGACCCTATGCCCTATCAACTGGTTATCATTAGTGAAATTTTTCTAATGCTTCAAACCGGTCAGCAAGCTAATGCGACTCAAGAGGAAGAGCGTTTAGGGCAAGCGCTGAAAACCTTATTGATTGCCCTTGTGACTGCTGCACCGGCGCAATCGATTGGTGTACATTTTCTGTTCGGCATCCAGTGTTTTGATGCCAAAACCTGTGGGCAAACCTTGCGTCAGGGCATTCCGTCTTCTATCGGTCTGCGCGTGCGTGGGCAAGCCTTTAGTGAAATGCTGATAGGCCAGGCCGGGTGTGAAACCTTAGGCAAAAATGGCGAGTGTTATGTGTATATGTCAGGCGATGCCAGTCCGGTAAGGGCGCAGGTCGCTGCGGCTACCGAGGCTGAACGCGCGCAATTGGTTCAGGAAATCAAGGAGAAGTGGAACCCGTGAAAACCATTCATTGTCATGTCGCTGTGCCTACCAAATCCTTCTGGCAAGATTATTGGCTAGGGTTAGGGCTGGCGGCTGGCATTGGCCTATCCATCCTATCCGGTGGATTTCATACCTTTGGCCATGATGCCTCAGCCCCAGCGGGTACGTTGAAACATTTGATTATGGAAGGCGAGGCAGGTAGCAAAGGCTACAATAGTTACAACCGCGGCTCGATGCGTTGTGCCAAAGGTAATCGGCAGAATTTGCAGTTGACCAATATGAGCATCCAGCAAATCCAGTATTACCAATCGTTGCCCGCTTGCACGCCCAATAAACTGTTGGCGGTCGGGCACTATCAAATGGTACCGGAAACGTTGAATCGTGCAGTCAGAACGCTGAATATTCCGCGTTCCACCCGTTTCACCCCACAGGTACAAGACACCATTTTTGCCCTGTATCTGGCCAAAGAAAAACAGCCAGCGATTCGCCGCTGGATTTGTGGTGGCCAGAACATTAAGCAAGCCGCCCACGCGGTTGCCGGGGAATGGGCCATATTCAAAACACCGTACACCAATCGCGGTGTGTATGATGGCCTAGGCAGTAATAAAGCGCGCATTGGCTCGCATCGGGTGATTCGCGCCTTGATGCGGGCGCGTCAGCACTATTACACCCTGACCAAAACCGGCATGCCTGCTGACAAAGCTTATGCGATGGCCCTTGGCGTTGCCCCGTAAGCATTTTCCCGGCCA
>CAZCJE010000088.1:0-12995 GCA_964498805.1 uncultured Thiothrix sp. | reverse complement strand
GTTTCGGCACCTGAAAAATAGCCGATACCTGCAGTCATACTGTCACTTTCATCATTAGCCTGCCCATGCCCATCATTGTGTGCCAGACCTCCCCTGTGTATAAAAAGATTACATAATTCAATTAATAAATTGAAGTAAAAATTTTTTAATTTTAAGGAAAATAGTGAAAAAGCTTGAAAAAAGAGGAATGTTGGAGGTTTAGTAGCAATCCTGAGATTAAAACCCAGGATTACCACCGTTTTTGGATAGCTGAACTAGCGGATAATAGGTAAAGACTAAGCATCCGCATCAAGTGAGACTGCTAAAGCTCGAATGACATCGGCACCAATCCCATCTTCTGGGTCAAGACGGTGCAGGTGATCAAGAATGCCACAAGCGCCTCTGTGGTCGTCCTGACGCAGGCGAATAAAAGCCAAAGCTTTCAGACTGTATAAATAAGCTCGTCCCGGTGAGTCGGGATCTGTCCAACCGATCTGAGGTTGAACTTTTGTCCAGTCATGGCTAAAGCCACCTTGAGTAGCAGATTTTGTAAGTGATTGAAAGACGATGTCTTCCGCCTGCTCGGTATAGCCATTATAAAAATATAGCTTGTACAGTGCGGTATAAACCGGTAGCTGGTCAGGCGCTTGACGCTGCGCCTGTAACAGCAATGTTTCTGCTTCACTAAAGTTGTCAGTATGACCGGCTGCTTCCTGTAACAGCGCATTAATAGCGGGCGGGATGTTTTTGCCAAAAATAACCCGCTCTTGTAAAAGGTTTGCTACTGACATGCTTGACCTCACTCACCTAAAGCAGGCAGAAGTTTGGGGTCGCCTTTGATGACATCATCCTTACCCCACACACTCACGCCTTCCACAAACCATTTGGATTTGCGCGGATGCGGTTGCAGCACATCGTATTCAGCAAAGAAGCTGCCATCGGCGTGGAATAACAAAGTACCAAGCTTGTAATTGCCGGTCGGATGCATCCATACCCCAACCAAAGAATCTTCCCCAGAGGCAGGGTCCCGTTGCAAGCTGTATTGGACATTATCCCCAAGGCTGACATTAGCGCGCTCAGCAGGGAAACCCATCTTAATAATTTGCCGATTCATTTCCGCACAAATACTTTCGGCCTGAGCGGCAGTTGCCTGAATACGGGTTTGTAAACCGTCACTCATACTTAACTCCAATATTGCGGTGGCATTAACAGGCTGGTGACTGGCTCATCACCAAGTAAATGCTGTTCAATAATGGTCGGCACATCCGCCGGTTTGACCCCGCTATACATAATCCCTTCTGGGTAGACCAAAATGGTCGGCCCTTTATCACAAGGCCCCATACAGCCGGTGGAAGTAATCTGGATATTCTTGAATAAGCCGCGTTGGTCGATTTCTGTGCTGAATGCATTGAATACGGAAAATGCATCATGATTAGCCGCACACGAGCCACGCGGATGTCCAAATGGGCGTTGCTGGGTACAGATAAATACGTGTTTTTCAGGTTTTGCCATTGGGAATCTCCATTGATACCGTCTAAAGCGTAGGTGGACAGGTCAATGCTTAAACATTGCCTGTCCCTTTAAGTTATTTAGTCATCGTCTTTGACATCGCGGCGTTCGACCTTTTCCGGGTCAGCGGTAATAGGCCGATAGATTTCAACCCGGTCACCATCGGTTACTTTGGCATCCAGTTTAGTGAGCTTGCCAAAGATACCAACTGCCTGATTTTCCAGATCCACATCCGGGAATTGTTTGAGGATGCCGGAGTATTCAATGGCCTCGCGTACGGTGCTGCCATCGGGTACTTCCAGTTTCAGCCAGGTTTGTTTGAATTTATCTGCGTAAGCAATACCCACGTTCATACGGCTTCTCCCAGAGCCAGATCAGCTTCTTTTGCTTTGCGTTCACGCGCTGTTGCCGCACGAGCATCCAAAATACGTTTGCCAGCTAGCAAAAAGCCTAAGGCCATAAAGCCGCCTGGTGGCAAAATCATGAGTAGGAAACCTTTGTAATTTGGAATCAGCGTTAATTCCATAAAGGCAAACGATTTACCTAGCAATAACGAAGCACTGGCAAACAATGTACCACTGCCCATCACTTCACGTACCCCGCCTAAAATCACCAATGCCAGCGTAAAACCTAAACCCATCATCAAGCCATCAAACATGGCGGGAATTGGCGAATTCTTGGAAGCAAATGATTCAGCGCGGCCCAAAATGGCGCAGTTCACTACGATCAAGGCAATAAATAAGCCGAGTACTTTATAAAGCTCATGCACCCATGCATTCAGCGCCATATCTACCAATGTCACTAACGTAGCAATCAGCGTGATATACACCGGAATTCGTACCGCTGGGCTAACCCATTGGCGGATAGACGATACTAGCAAATTCGACATTACCAGTACGGCCGTGCTTGCTAAGCCCATGCCTAAACCATTGGTGGCAGAACTGGTAACAGCCAGTACAGGGCACAAGGCCAAACCTTGCGCAAACACCACATTGTTATCCCAGATACCATCGCGGATAATACGTTTGTAATCAGTACTCATGGTTTAACCTCCAGCATTTCGCTCTTATGAGCCTGGAAAAATTGCAAAGCCTCGTGGATGCTTTTAACCACTGCTCGCGGCGTAATAGTGGCACCGCTAAATTGGTCGAACTGGCCACCGTCTTTTTTCACTTTCCATTTATCTTCTGGGGGATCACCCAAAGACAAGCCGGTAAATTTCAGAATCCAGTCTGCTTTTGTTGCTTCAATTTTGTCACCCAAGCCCGGTGTTTCCTTATGAGAAAGCACGCGTGTGCCAAGAATTTTGCCTTGTGGGTCAACGGCTATCAGGGTACGAATTTCACCGGCATAACCATAACCAACGGTTTCCCATACTAAGGCTGTTACTTGGCCGCCTTTCGTGCCTTGGTAAACTTTGACTTCCTTGCCATCAGTGCCGGTTAAAACCAGTGGTTTGGCGACCATATTGTTGTCATGCAGCTCATTAGGAACAACCTGTGCAAGAGATACCTGCATGTCTTCCATCTTACGCATGACAATTGGTTCACGTGTGGCAGTATCAACGCCCAGCAGTAACCCAGCGGCAATAGCGGCACAGGTTCCTAGTAACACTGCTTGATACGGAATCTTATCCAGATAGGCTTTTGCATCCATACTCATGATTTGCCCTCCCCATTGGCGTAATGCAACGGTTCACCTTTACGGTCGCGTCCATAGATACGAGGCCGCAGGTAATGATCGATCAAAGGAGTAACCGCATTCATCAGCAATACCGCAAAGGCCATGCCTTCGGGATAACCCGCCCAAGTGCGGATCACATACACCAGTAAGCCACAACCGGCACCAAACACCAGTTGCCCGGCTGTCGATACGGGGGAGGTCACCAAATCGGTGGCAATAAAGAACGCGCCGAGGAAAGTTGCCCCTGCCAGTAAATGTATATCCATAACGGGATACAATTCGGGGTTAACCATGTGCATAAGGCCGGAGATCCCCATTAAGGTAGCAATCAGTGATACCGGGATATGCCATGTAATAATGCGTTTCCAAATAAGAAATACGCCACCAGCAAGCAGTAATAAAGCGGAGGTTTCACCCATACTGCCGCCAATATTACCCAAGGCCATACTGCCTGTACCCGACAAATGTTCCGCAAAACTGGAGATCAAGTGACCTTGACCGGTTTCCGTGCGGATATGGCCTAAAGTCGTGGCACCGGTATAGCCATCCGGTTGCCAACCGCCAAAAGTAATTTGCAAGCCTTGTAGGAAATCGGGCGCATTGGCAGAAAACAATGGGGTTGGATGTGCCCATGTGGTCATTTCCAGCGGGAAGGAAATCAGCAAGGCCACCCGCGCTACCATTGCGGGGTTAAACAGATTTTGACCTATGCCGCCAAACACTTGTTTACCAATCACAATTGCCAAAATCGCCCCGAGTACACCAATCCACCAAGGCGCAGAAGGTGGCAAACTCATAGCCAGTAACCAGCCGGTCAGTATGGCCGAACCATCAAGCGCGAACTTACCAATCGGTTTGCCCATGATTTTCAGGGCAATGGTTTCTATCAACAAACAGCTAAGGATGGTAATTAGAAACAGGTTAATAGCAGGCCAGCCAAATAAATACAGGCCAAATAGGGTGGCCGGAGCCAACGCCACCATTACCAATATCATGGTTTGTTGGACGCTTTTACCCGAGTGGGTATGTGGGCTACTGATTAACAGACTCATGCGCTAGCCTCCTGTGCGGGTTTGGCGGCAGCGGCAGCTTTTTTGGCAGCCGCTTCACGCTTGCGGCGTTCCATCATTTCTTTTTTCGCCCGTTCTTGAGCTTCCATACGCAAGGTACGTTGTTCAATCAGGCGTTTCGTTTCTTCCTGCTTGTGTTTGGCGCGTTGACGGTTGGCTAATTCACCTTTGGCATAGTTGAAATATTGCACCAGTGGAATATGCGAAGGGCAGACATAAGAACAAGAACCACAGGCAATACAATCCATCAGGCCAAGTTTGACCACGTTATCCAGATTGCCCACGCGCGCATTAGCAGCCATTTCCAGCGGTAACAAACCACAGGGGCAGGCTTGTACACAGCTAGCGCAACGGATACAGGGCGATTCCTGATTTTCAGATACTTCCTTAGCGGTTAAAGCCAGAATGCCATTGCAACCTTTCACCAATGGCACGCGCAGACTAGGCAGGACATTGCCCATCATCGGCCCACCACTAATCAGGCGGGTCGGTTCGACCGTAAAGCCTTCGCAGTAATCGACAACATCTTGAGCTTTGGTGCCAATCAATACGCGCAGGTTACGCGGTTGGCGAATTGCCCCGCCAGAAACGGTTACAACCCGCGAAACCAGCGGTTTGCCTTCGCGTAAGGCATCGCGTACTGCTAAAGCAGTCGCTGGGTTATGCACCACAATGCCAATATCTGCAGTCAAGCCACGCGCGGGTGTTTCCAGTCCGGTTAAGGTTTGTACCAGATGTTTTTCCGAACCCATTGGGTAACGCATCGGTAAGCCAACAACCTGAATAGCAGGGAAATCCTTGGCGGCTTCAAGCATAGCGGCCTGTGCTTCAGGCTTATTGTTTTCAATACCAATAATGATGTTTTCCACACCTAAGGCATACGCCATGATGCGAATACCATCGATTACCTGATCCGAATATTCGCGCATCACACGGTCATCGCAGGTCAGATAAGGTTCGCATTCTGCCCCATTAATAACGAGGGTATGCAACTGGTAACGATTGCGCAGATTCAGTTTTACCGATGAAGGGAAAGTCGCACCCCCCATACCGACAATGCCTGCTGCTGCTACCCGGGTGGCAATTTCAGCCGGTGCGAGCGCAAACGGGTCAGCGGGAGGATTGAGTGCTAGCCATTCGTCTTTACCATCGGGTTGTAAGGTAATGGTATGCACTGACAAACCTGAAGCATGATGTGCCGGGTAATGCCCGACCCCGACAATACGGCCGGAGGTCGGAGCGTGGACAGGAGCCGAAATCATACCTTGGCTATTGGCTAGTAATTGGCCTTTCAGAACATGATCGCCGCGTTTAACCGCCGGTTTAGCCGCAGCGCCAATGTGTTGTTGCAAAGGAATGTGCAACAGGCTTGGTAGCGGTAAATCTTCAATAGCTTTGTCTGCACTGAACGTTTTGCAATCATCAGGATGCACACCGCCACGAATACGGAACAGCTTGGTAATTGTTTGGGTGGATAAGAAAGTCATGCGGCAACTCCACTTGCGACAGGGTTAGGCCAGTACCAGGTTTGTACGGTATGCGTTAGGGGGCGCATTTCAATACATTCGGTAGGGCAGACTTCAAAGCATTTCTCGCAGCCGGTGCAGGCATCAGCAAAAACGGCATGAATGTGTTTAGGGCCACCAATAATGGCGTCGGTTGGGCAACGTTTGAAACATTTGGTGCAACCAATACACAGATTTTCATGCACATAGGCAATCATCGGGCCTTTGTCGGCGACACTAGAAAGGTCAACACTAACGCCCAATTTAGCAGCCAGTGTTTCCGCTAATGCTTTACCGCCGGGAGGACAAACCGTGACAGGTGCTTCGCCATTAGCAATGGCTTCAGAGGCAGGGCCACAACCGGGATAACCACATTGACCGCATTGGGAGCCCGGCATAAGGGCTTCAATTTCTGCCTGTAATGGGTTGCCTTCTACTTTTAAATAACGGGCCGCTATACCGAGCAAACTTCCAAGCGTTAAACCCAACAGTAACAAAGCCAAGATTGCACTCATTGCTGATCTCCTTGCTGGAATTAAGAGGTAAGGCCTGCAAAGCCCATGAAAGCCAGTGACAATAAACCTGCAACAATGAACGCAATTGGCAGACCCGAAAAAGCCGCAGGGACTTGTGCTAATGCCAACCGTTCACGCAAACCGGCAAACATAATCATGACGAGGGTAAAACCTACTGCAGAACCAAAGCCATACAACACGCTTTGTAGGAAGCTGTGTTGCTCTTGCACATTGAGTAAGGCAATGCCTAATACTGCGCAGTTAGTGGTAATTAATGGCAGGAAAATACCCAGAACTTGATACAAAGCAGGGGAAATTTTCTTGATAACCATTTCAGTGAATTGCACTACTGCCGCAATCACTAAAATGAAGGCAAGGATACGTAGGTAACCTAAACCTAGCGGCTGCAACAATAGATGTTCCAACAACCAGCCGCCTGCGGAGGCAAGTGTAATAACAAAGGTAGTTGCTAATCCCATACCTACGGCAGAGTCGAGTTTGTTGGAAACACCCATGAATGAACACAGGCCCAAAAACTTTACCAACAAGACATTGTTGACCAGTACCGTACCGAGCAGGAGCATGAAGTATTCCATTGCCTAATCCCTGAAAGTGTCTATGGCGGTACCAATGCAGAGAGCGTGCCAGCAAAATTTAAGTCTTTAACTTTTTGAAATAATAGAATTTTTATTGAATGTTTATTGAGTTGTTTGTAACAAAAGAGGCCTGATGTCAGGTTTGCGACACAACTGCTATTGGCTTGGTGGGGTGTGAAAAACTGACACCGTAGCATTTATGTTATGTCAAGCTTGCTAGCTCAGTTTTTTTCATCAACTTTTTCAAACCAGCCTTGCTAAGGGATATTGTTATATTTATGACAAAATAATTTTATTGTTGTATTTGCAACAAAATACCCCGGGCAACTACTAGGTAGGGAGTTGATTGTATTAGCAATAATTTTACGGACATACCGCCGTTTACTGGCACATTTATTGCTGTGCAACAACCTATCACTTTATCGTTTCGGGAGACGCCATGCATAAACCTGCTCACTCAGGCTCTGTTTCCGGCAGCGACCTCTATGCAGATATCACCAGTATTGCTGGCTTCGAACATCTAACCCCTGGCTTGTCCTTGCAAGCCATTCTAGAAACAGTCGAACAAGCACCGGTTGCTATTTCCATTACCGATGTCCATGCCAAAATCCTTTATGTGAATGCAGCCTTTGAGGCATTGACTGGCTATACCCGGGATGAAATCTGCGGTCAAAATGAGTCGGTATTGTCCTGTAAGACCACACCTATAGAAGTCTACCGCGAGTTGTGGAATACCATTCAAGGTGGGCAGGTCTGGCGTGGCACATTGGTTAACCGCACCAAATCCGGCGAACGTTATCTGGCGGAATTGAACATTGCCCCGGTAATGGATAATTACCACAACATTACCAATTTTCTGGGGATGCATCGGGATATTTCCGTGGTGCATCAGCTAGAGCAACAACTCAAGCACCAGAAAATTCTTTCTGAAACCATGCTGGATTTGGCACCGGCTATGGTGGTGTTGTTGGATAGCCAACATCAGGTTTTGCTGGATAATCGTGCTTACAAGCAGCTTAAAAAGGAATTTGGTGCAACGGAGCCGGTGCAATTATTTCTGGAAGCGTTACAAGACCGCCTAGGCACAGAAAGTCTGCTGGATAAGTTTAATGATGTGCAAGTGCGTTTTGATGCACCTAATGGCAGTGAATACTGGTTTGCCTTATCCGGTATTCATGTTGAAGAGCTGGATCATGCTGCTCAGAATTATTTCAAAGCGAATAGCGAAGGCAGTCATTACTTATTACTGGTTGCAACCGATATTACGGCGCGCAAGGCTGAAGTGGAGCGTGCCCGCATTCAGCATCTGAAAGTGCAGATGGCTGAACAGGAACGCACCCAGAGTATCCGGGAAACCTTGGCTGGGGCTATTTTTCAGCTCGAGACGCCTTTGAATGTGATTCAAGCCGCCTTGGCTATGCCCAATTCTTCACCGGATGCGTTGTATCCGATTCTGCGTCAGGTGCTCGAATCTTCACAGCGGGCAATTACTGCCATGCGCACTGCATTACCTAAGGCCGAACAATCACGCCATTTCCTGGTGAATATCAATCAGATTCTCAAGGATTTATTGATTATTGCCACTGATCGTATGCTTGCCGAAGGGGTGGTAGTTGATTGGCAACCTGAACCTATTTTGCCTGCCATTATGGGCAGCGAATCATCCTTACGCCGCATGTTCCATTACCTGATTGATAATGCCTTGTTATCGTTGGAAGAAGCGGGGCGCGTCTATCGGGAATTACGTATTCAGACTTACCACAAGGATGGCTTGATTTGGGTGGAAATTACCGATAATGGCGTTGGTATCCCACAGCAGCAGCGTCTAAAAGTGTTTGAACCGTTTCACAGTAGTTGGAAACGCGGTAGTAGCAAGGCTGGGATGGGGCTGTGTATGGCACAGGAAATTGTCAACGGCCACGGCGGCGGCATTGGCATTGACCCGGATTACACCGATGGTTGTCGTATCAAAGTCAATCTACCACTCAAACATGCGCGTGGGGAGATGGAATGAGCAATCATGATACGACCCAATTGGAGGAAACCCTTACCCTGCTGGAAGACGAATTAGCTTGTATCTATGCGGTCAGCAAGGTGTTAAGCCGTTCATTAAATCTCAAAGAAACCCTGCGTGAAGTCTTACGTGTACTGCACGAAGAGGGGCAACTTGAGCATGGTATGGTCAGTTTGCTGGATGAGGCGAGTGGCGATTTGCTGCTATTTGAACACCATAGCAAGGCCAAAACCACCTTAGAAAATGTGCGTTACCGCGCAGGGGAAGGCATTATGGGTTTGGTAATAGCCATGGATAAGCCCTTGATTATCCGTAAGCTCGCCGATGAACCGCGCTTTTTGGACAAACTTGGCGTTTATAACCCAGCCTTGCCGTTTATTGCCGTGCCTATCCGGGCGCGTGGGGATGAAATCGTCGGTGTTCTAGCCGCGCAACCGCCTGCTGAATTGCATTTATTGGGAGAACGGCGGCGCTTTCTCGACATGGTGGGTAACCTGATTGGACAAACCGTGGTATTAGCCAATCAAGTCGCACAAGATCAGCAGGAATTGCGTAAAGAACGTGACTCTTTACGGCGTAAGGTTAAGGGCGAACACGGTTTTGCTAATGTCATTGGCCATACCCGTTGTATGCAAGTGGTGTTTGATCAGGCGCGTCAGGTGGCAAAATGGAATACCACCGTATTGATTCGCGGCGAATCCGGTACCGGTAAAGAATTGATTGCCAATGCCATTCACTACCATTCACCGCGTGCCAACAATACCTTTGTACGTCTTAACTGTGCAGCATTACCGGATAATTTGCTCGAATCTGAACTGTTTGGGCATGAAAAAGGTGCATTTACGGGTGCGGTCAGCCAACGCAAAGGCCGTTTTGAACAAGCCGATGGCGGCACCTTGTTTTTAGATGAAATCGGTGAAATCACCCCGGCTTTTCAGGCCAAACTATTACGCGTGCTACAAGAAGGGGAGTTTGAACGTGTCGGTGGCACTAAAACCTTGCAGGTCGATGTACGTGTCATTGCGGCGACCAATCGCAATCTGGAACAGGAAGTGCGCGAGGGCAATTTCCGTGAGGATTTGTATTATCGCCTGAATGTTATGCCTATCCTAATGCCGCCGTTACGTGATCGCCTAGAAGATGTGCCTGATTTATCACGCTTTTTAGTGAATAAAATCAGTCAAAAGCAGGGCAGACCGCTGGAAATTAGTGATAGTGCTATTCGTATTCTCATGCAACACGATTGGCCGGGTAATGTGCGTGAATTGGAAAACTGTATGGAACGTGCTGCCATTCTCAGTCCTGATGGCCATATTGATCAGCAAGTTATCCGCTTAACTGGCCTGGATGATGCATATTCTTTGGAAAGTAATCATTCTGCTTCGGCACCTCGGCCTAAGGTAGATCTGAATTCGCCAGAGCTGGATGAGCGCGAACGTGTGATAGCTGCTTTGGAAGAAGCGGGTTGGGTACAAGCCAAAGCGGCCCGGTTGTTAAATATGACACCCAGACAAATTGCCTATCGTATTCAAATTCTAAATATTCAAGTCAGGCAAATTTGATAGCGTTAAATGCGCACTCTCCTCCGCTATCTTTTCTCCTCGAACGGCCTGCGGGCCGTTTTTTTTACTTTAAAAGTAGGGTTTTTTGAACTAAGCTCTTTTTATCCTGCGTAAACTAAATTTCCTAAAAATTATAAATTTTTTAAACCATTGTTAAGAAAAAAGTGATGTCGACATTGTTTAGCTAGAACAGTGATGTTTTTGCTTGTCAATAATGGCTATTAACGTGGTAACGTTTCAATAAGGAGAGTATTTATGAAAGCAGGTAAATTTATTAATGGCTTATTAGCTGTGGGGCTATCACTAGGTTTAATGTCTGGAATATTGGCGCAAACGCCTAATACTAGCCAAGAAAAACCTGACCAAAACACCAACCAATCTACCCCTGTCCAAACACCATCTGATACATCACCTAAACAAAGCGAACCAACTAAAACTGACCAAAATACTAATCAAAATACCCCAGTACAAAAGCCTACGGATAATGCTAACACTCCTAAACAATCGACTAAGCAAAAATCCATGTATAGAACTCGCTATATTCGGGTTAAGCGTGGGGATACATTAAGTAGAATAGCTTATCGATATCGTACCAGTGTGGCTAAATTAAAACGCCTTAATCATATCAGAGGTAATATGATTTATGTGGGGCAACGGTTACGGGTACGCTAATTAACAAGTCAGGTATTAAAAGGATTTGCTCCTTCTTATGTAGAAGGAGCATTAGTATTTACATTAAGCAGAATATGGCATTAGGTATTAGCTGATACTTCTGAACCCATTTGATGTGCTACCTTCATACTTTTTAAGATATCTTCCTGAGTAGTTCGATTTTCGATTCTATTGCAGAGTTCTTTGAACGCTTCATCCGCTAATAAGGTCATTAATGATTCCTTATTAACATTATCCACAAACATTTGCTGTTTTTCTTCATCCGTTAGCTTACGAATATTTATCTTAGCTTTTGAATTTTCCTTTTTGAGCTGTTTTTCTTTATCTTTTTCGCGGTCCTCAAAATATTTGCGTTTGTCCTTAAGCCATTTGCTCAAACTGTTAGTAATCTTGCTATCAGCTAAAACACAACGATAATTAACACCACTAGAAACTGAGAAAGTAATGGTTTTAGCTTCATTTCCACAGATATTACTAATAAAGCCTTTGGGCAAATCCAGTTGCTCAATTGTTGGCAAGGAAGGCATATGACGCAATGCTTCTTCATTGAAAGAGTAATTGGACATATGATTATAGAGATATTTTTCTTTTTTCAAACCATAAGTATTTTTGCTAATAAAATCATAGTAAAATGACACAGAACCTAAAACCTTTTCTTGAAAAAATAAAAACTGGATGTACCAAATACGATAAATAGGGGTGCCGTTATCCAGCATACGCCAAGTAGCAATATTGCGTTTAATGATCGTCGCCAAAGTGGATAAACCCGTTTCGCGTTTCACATCACCGGATAACGTTTGCGGGTCTTGCAAAAATCCCCAGCTGTAAATCATGGGGTAAATCGGGCGTTCTAGTTGCCGGGATTCAAAATATTCCTTGATTGCAGGATCAGTATAATACTGCGCACCTTCGGCCTTAGCGGCCTCAAGATCTTTATCAACGAAACTTACAATAAATTCTTTTTCTAGCTTAACAATATCTTGCCAGAATAGCTTTTCAACCTCTTCGCTGCTCATGCGATTATCAATCATAGCCTGTTTCTGATCCATTAAGGATTTCAGTTCAGCTTCTAATTCCACTACATCTTTTTTATGCTTAAGATATTCTCTTTCAGCTAGATAGTGATAAGCAATAAATAAAAACAGTACGGATGCGACCACAAAACTGGTATGGTCAAACTGCATCTGGAAAAAACGCCAAGCCAAATAAGCGGTAATACCCATAATAGGTACTACCAGTAGATAGAGCTTATTGCTTTTAGGTTCAGTAACCTTTTTCGCTTCTTTAAGTAAACTACGCTGCTTGGCAGCCATATTATTTTCATAATCAAACGGTCGGTAGAAAAAATTCCACAGACGACGTCTTTCTTCATTTTCTGGCTTATTCCAACCAGCTTTAATAATTTCACTGGTTTCTATCCAGTCTAAACTAGAACCTTCATCAAAGCATTTATAACGTTCGAGCCGATTGGGTTCTTTGCTCAGACGAAACAGGGTTTTATCAACCTTCTTTTCTTTGTCTTCATCTTCAGCCTGTTTGCCTTGTATATTATCGACTTCACGAACCCAAAAGAAATTTTTTAAACTAACGAGAATATCTTTAGACACTTTTTTATACCTTTCTCAATGACTGATGGCAAACATCCTAAGAATGAACCCTATTATACATGTGTTTGACCTGAACAGGTCGGCAGGTTGTCCCTTGTCTTAACCCAATAAGGATAGTATCTAGCGGAGCGTTTTGCTGTAAGTTTATTGCTTTTACCTAGGTAGGAAGCCCGTCTACCATCGCTGATATCTAAAATATTAGCCGGGCGTTTTTGGCTTCTAGGGTGAACCATTGGAGCAGGGACGTAGCTCAAATTATACTCTTGATTCAAGTCAAATGCTG
>CAZCJE010000087.1:0-13087 GCA_964498805.1 uncultured Thiothrix sp. | reverse complement strand
TGGGCTTGCATCTAGGGAGTTTAACACGCTTTGTCGACTTTATTGGCTTTATGCTAAACCTTAGCACAGGATGCTACCTGATAAGTGCTGAGTGCTGCTCCAAACCTGCTCGTGGCTGAGTATGGTGGTGTTATCAATGATTATTAGCATTTAATTCCATTAATAGGTATAAGAATCTAGTGTGATATAAAATTTTGAGAATAATGGCTATGAAACGTTTACTCGCCGCTTTACAACAAGGCAAAAAAATACGTGTTTTAGGCATTGATGACGCTCCTTTTAATAAGCATCAAGATGATAAAGTTAATGTAGTGGCATGCATTTGTAGTAATACTCGTTTTGAAGGCATGTTATGGTTAGAAGCTACCCGTGATGGCACTGATGCTACTGATGTGATTATTCAAGGTATTAAAAACAGTAAATTCCATAATCAATTACACGCGATTCTATTGGATGGTATTGCCATTGGTGGCTTTAATATTATTGATTTACCGCGTTTAAGTGAGGCTTTGCAATTGCCTTGTTTAGCCGTAATGCGTAAACCACCGGATGGTATGGCTATTGATAATGCCTTACGCCATTTTACAGATTATGAAAATCGTATTGCCTTAATTCAAAAAGCGGGTGCGATTTATCAAATGCAAGGTTTTGTCTTTCAAGTCGCGGGTTGCGATGAATTAAATGCCGCTAGGCTATTACAACAAGTAACCGATACCGGCAAAGTACCTGAAGCCTTACGCATTGCCCATTTAATTGCAGCGGCTATTAAATATGGCGAAAGCAGCCAACGTGCTTAATAGATTATTTATTAGTGAACGCAAGTGCCGTAAAGATATTAGGCATGAACAGGGGTTTTTTCCTGCTATAAAGCACTGATTAGGGAGTTATAGGAGTCTGCTGGACACAAACTCCTATAAGACATTGCAAGCCGGTTAGTGGAATTCGGCTAATTCTTTGATGTGCATAGTGGCACTACGCGCTAACGGGGATAATTCATAGCCGCCTTCTAAACAGGATACTACCCGTCCGTCGGCGAATTCTTTAGCAATCTGGCACAGTTCTTTGGTAATCCACACGTAGTCGCGTTCTACCAGATTGAAATTGCCCATGTCATCTTCCATGTGCGAATCAAAGCCCGCTGAAATCATAATCAATTCAGGCTTAAATTCGCGCATGACCGGGAACCATTTGGCTTCCACCGCCTCACGCCAAACCGCACCACCCGTACCGGCTGGCATAGGTAGATTGTGAATATTTGGGAGGTCGGTATCCGCGCCGCTAAAGGGGTAGAACGGATGCTGGAAGGAGGAGAAAAACATGACGCGTGGTTCAGCTTTAAAGATGTCTTCAGTGCCATCACCGTGATGCACATCAAAGTCAATAATCGCTATGCGTTCCAAACCGTAGATTTCCATCGCATGGGCGGCACCAATAGCGACATTATTAAACACGCAAAAACCAGCCGCTTTAGCGCGTGCTGCATGATGACCCGGTGGACGAATCGCACAAAAAGCATGTTTGTGCGTACCAGCCATGACCAAATCAATCGCCATAATAACCGCGCCAGCACCATGCAGGGCAGCATCAAGCGTGTGTGGATTCATACCGGTATCGCCATCAAGCATAGCAAAACCTTCTTTCGGCGCAGTCGCAAACACGCGGTCAACGTAATCCGGATCATGCACGCGGATCAGGTGCTCACGCTCTGCACAATGGGAGTCATAGTGACGAGCGATCCAGTCTACACCAGACATGATCATCCGATTGTTAATGGCACCCAGTCGCTCCGCGCATTCCGGGTGATGAGGTGTCCCATTGTCATGTAAATTGCAATGGGAGTGTGTAATTACGGCAACTGTCATGTTTTTTTCTATAAAACCGGAGTAGAATATGTTGCATTGCAACAATAACGTTTTTACAGGCTGCGTTATTGTCGTTCTTAAATCTATCTAGTTTAGAGGTTTTGGCTATGGGCCACCATTACTTAAATCAACTGTTTGCCCCCCGGAGTGTTGCGGTTTTTGGCGCAAGCAACAGCCCTGACGGAGTAGGAACTCTCGTATTCAGGAACCTGCTGGATGCCGGCTTTAAAGGCACAGTTTACCCCATTAACCCCAAGTACGAGAAGGTGCAGGACCACCAGAGTTACCCTAACCTCACGGAACTCAACAAATCCATAGACTTAGCGGTTATTGCCACTCCGGCTCCGACAGTGCCTTCAATTCTGCAGCAATGTGGTGAACATGGCGTCAAAGGCGTGGTGATTCTCTCCAATGGTTTTGCAGAAGGTGGGGCCCGTGGTCAGCGTTTACAAAAAGATTCGGTTGATATTGCGCGCCAATATGGCATGCATATTATTGGCCCAAATTGTTTAGGCATCATGCGTCCTTTGGCGGGATTAAATGCAACTTTTACCCGCAACAAAGCAGTACCAGGTAATTTAGCGTTAGTGTCTCAGTCGGGTGGGATGTGTACCGCGATTCTCGACTGGGCAGCCGCACGCCAGATCGGTTTTTCTACCGTGGTAAATCTCGGTGATGCTGCGGATGTGGATTTTGGTGATGTGCTCGATTTCCTCGCCCTCGACCCGAAAACAGATAGCATTCTTCTTTATATTGAAAGTGTGCATGACGCGCGTGGTTTCATGAGTGGTTTGCGCACGGCTTCACGTATGAAGCCTGTCGTGGTATTGAAAGCAGGCCGGAATGAAGAAGGTTCACGGGCGGTTAGTAGCCACACCGGGGCTATTGTCGGTAGCAATGCGGCGTTTGATGCTGCGCTAGAACGTGCTGGTGCAGTACGTGTCGATACCATTACCCAATTGTTCTCAGCGGCACAAATTCTTTCTTCCGGATTGCGTATTAACCAAAACCGTTTGTTGATTATTACCAATGGCGGTGGCCCTGGTGTGATGGCGGCTGATCGGGTGAGTGAAACCGGTTTGCGCTTGGCAACCTTAGGTTCCAAAACCATTACGGAATTAAACAAGGTACTGCCTTATACCTGGTCACACGGTAACCCAGTTGACATTCTTGGCGATGCTACCCCTGAACGTTATGCGGCTGTCATGAACCTGTGTATGCAGGATGAAAACGTCGATGGCATTTTGGTGATGCTAACCCCACAAGCGGTCACTGACCCGGTGGGTGTTGCTAAAGTGATTGGCGGTTTTTGCAAAGATTCAAAGAAGTCCAAAACCTGTAAGCCAATTCTGGCGTGCTGGATGGGTGACTCTCAAGTGGTAGCCGGTCGTACTGTGCTATCCGAGCACAATGTGCCACATTTCCGTACCCCAGAAGCGGCGGTCGAAGCCTTCTCTTACCTGCTGCATTATCGCAATAATCAGAAAATGCTTATGCAGGTGCCGCCTTCGGTACCTGAGCAAGAAAGAGAACCGGATATTCAAGGTGCGCGTCTGATTATTGAAAGTGTGCTGGCAGAAGGCCGCCGTTCCCTGTCAACCACTGAATCCCGCGCTATTTTGTCTGCCTTCCGCATTCCAGCAGTCCCCACCATTTTGACGCGTAGCCCAGCAGAAGCCTTAGTTGCTGCCGAATCGCTCGGCTTCCCGGTGGTTATGAAAATCAGCTCGCCGGATGTCTTGCACAAATCCGATGTCAATGGCGTGCGCTTGAATGTGGCGAATGCCCATGCCGTGCGCAGCGTGTATCAGGAACTGGTGGAAGCGACTCGTTTGAGCCGTCCGGAAGCTCGCATTGAAGGCGTGACTATTGAGCGTATGTATCAAAGCAGTTCCGCGCGTGAATTGATGATTGGTGTGGTACGTGACCCGGTGTTTGGTCCGGTGATTAGCTTTGGTATGGGCGGTACTATGGTGGAAGTTCACCGTGATTATGCCGTCGCTCTGCCACCTTTAAATGATTACATGATTAAAAAGACCATTTGCCGCACGCGTGTGGCGAAGTTATTGGTCAATTTCCGCAATATGCCCTCGATTAATTTCGAAGCCTTGTGGAAGGTTATGCAACGGGTTTCCGAGCTGGTGTGTGAATTGCCAGAGATTGTGGAAATGGATATTAACCCACTGGTAGCGGATGCTAATGGCGTGATTGCCGTGGATGCCCGTTTTACCATTAATTATCCGCCTGTTACTGCGCGTCGTTATGACCACATGGCGATTCATCCTTACCCGAATGATCTGGTCAAACGCATGCAGTTGCCAGATGGTACTGACATTGTGATTCGGCCGATTCGCCCGGAAGACGCGGAAATGGAACAGGAGTTTGTGCGCAATCTGTCGAAAGAATCCCGCTATATGCGCTTTATGCAAGCGCTGCGGGAATTAACCCCTGATATGTTGGTGCGCCTTACGCAGATTGATTATGACCGTGAAGTGGCGTTTTTGGCGCTGACCAAACAGGATGGCAAGGAAGTGGAAATGGGTGTGGCCCGTTATGCCATTAACCCGGATAAATCCAGTTGCGAATTCGCGCTGGTGATTGGCGATGCCTTCCAGAATCGCGGCTTGGGCAATGTGCTGATGCAGGTATTGATTGATACTGCCCGCAACAAAGGCTTGCGTTATGTGGACGGTGAGGTATTGGCTCATAACACCGGCATGTTGAAATTGATGCAGCGGTTAGGCTTTGAAAAGCACAAGAGCGAAATGGATGATGGCGTGGTGATTGTGCGTAAACGCCTGGGGGAGTCCTGTCATTGAGCGGAGGTAAGCAGCATGTGAGCATTCCCGTTGTCATGACAATTGCCGGGCACGATCCCGGTGGCGGTGCAGGAATTGCTGCGGATATGGAGGCGATTGTCAGTCAAGGCTGTCGCCCTGTATCGATTATTACCTGTTTAACGGTGCAGGATACCTCGCACGTTAAACAGGTTATCCCCATTGACCCGGCTTTAATCGAACAGCAGGCGCAAACCCTGCTGGCCGATATGCCCGTGGCTGCTATCAAGATTGGTTTGCTAGGTAGCGTTGAAGTGGTCAAGGCGGTTAAGCGCATTTTGCAAAGCGTGCCGACTATTCCGGTAGTACTCGACCCGGTATTGGCTTCGGGTGGTGGCGATGACTTATCCAGTCAGGCTATTGTCGAAGCCATTCGCCACGAACTGTTACCGCTAACCACGGTATTAACCCCTAATGTACCGGAAGCCGCCGTATTGGCTACCCAAGGGCAGACACAGGATGAGCAGGCGCTCAACTTGTTGAAACAAGGCTGTCAGTATGTGTTGTTAACCGGTACACACGCCGTTACCGACCGCGTGGAAAATGTGCTGTATGGTCAACATAGTCGTTTGCGCACTTGGAATTGGGAACGTTTGCCAGAAACCTATCATGGCTCCGGTTGTACCTTAGCAGCGGCGTGTGCGGCCAATCTGGCCAAAGGCTTGCCTATAACCATGGCAACCGGTACTGCCCAAGCGTATACGTGGGGGAGTTTGCAGGCCGGTTACAAAGTAGGGCAGGGGCAATTGTTACCTAACCGCTTTTATTGGACACACGCATGACCTTACGTGGTTTGTACGCGATTACCGATGGTTCTATCGGTAATGTGCTGTTGGATAAAGTGGAACAAGCTCTGCGCGGTGGTGCGCAGGTCTTGCAATACCGTGACAAGACTAATGATCCGGTGCGTCGGCAACAAGAAGCGCAGGCGTTGCGTCAGTTGTGCCAAAGCTATGGCACGGTTCTGATCATTAATGATGATGTGGTCTTGGCTAAAGCGGTACAAGCCGATGGCGTGCATGTCGGGCAGGAAGATTGGGGATGGGCTGCGGTTCGGGATTATCTTGGGCCGCAAGCGCTGATTGGCGTTTCCTGTTATAACCGTTTAGAGCTTGCCCTAGAAGCGGCTCAACAGGGGGCTGATTATGTTGCATTTGGCAGCTTTTTCCCCTCGCCGACCAAACCCCATGCAGTACGCGCTAGTTTGGAATTATTGCAACAGGCGCGTCAGCAACTGACCCTACCGATTGGGGTGATTGGCGGTATTACCCTCGATACAGCCCCGACTTTGATAGCGGCGGGGGCGGATATGGTCGCTATTATCACAGATGTATTCAGTAACGCGCAGATTGAGCAGCAGGCGCGTCGCTATCAAGCTTTGTTTGGTCCTGATGCGGTAAGCCATTCGCATTAAAGGTTTCCACGCTATAGACCGAATCCGTCGTATTAGCGTTATCCAGTGTTTCTGTGGTACTAAGCGATTCGGTGGTAATAGTTGGAGGCTCCATCATGAGATTGGATAAAGCCGCTTCCAGTGATACCCGCATATCGCCTTGTGTGCCAGCCTGTAACAAAGCGCTTTCTAAACGTTGTTTGAGATTGGTTTGTTCACGCAGCTTTTTTTGCAGACTGCCATCACTCAATGGTAAAGCAGATAGCATGCTAACCTGCTCGGCTAAGGAAGAGCTACTGACGATTTTCTGATACAGCTGTTCAGCGCCTTGTTGCGGATTTTCCAGCAACTGAATGCTGTACATTTGGGTACCGTATTGGTAAAGACTAAAACTATCGCGCAGATCCGGTTGTGGTAGGTTTTTGTGTAGAAACTGCAGCAATACCTGGCGTGTAGGGTCTGGAATAGCCATAGATTTATCCACGGCCTCTTGCGCTGGCGTCAGTTTGCTGTTGATTTCATCCGCTAAGCGCAACAGCAAGCTGCGGTATTGTTGCGGTTCCATGTGGGTATGACTGATATCGTTTAGCAGGTTGGCATAATCCGCATCTGCTTGGGTTAAGCTGAGTTCCTGCAGACGGAAGCTGAAATATTGTTCTGGTAATAGATGACTGCGCGCCATTTCTAATTGCTGGGTGAATTGTTCCGCGCTAACAAGATGAGTTTCATTCGCCATGGCACGGTAGATATCCATATAGGTACCTAGCAAAGGCGGTTGGGATTCACTTTGAATCTGTTCTTCAAGAAAAGCTTTCAGGCGCAGTTGGCGGGTAGTGGGTGTATTGGTTTCAGCGCCTTCAGTGCTTTCAGCTCGGGAGGGCTGAACGTTTAGATAATGATAGCTATTCGGCCGTAACAAATTATAAGCCAGCATTTGCCGTATCGTGACGTTATAGCTGGGATTGGTCAAAGTGGAAAACATATCCTCAAGCAAACTGTCAGCAGGGTCGTTTAGTGCATTGAGAATTAGGTGGCTGTTATCCATGGGGAAATGGTAGTTAACCAGCTGATCCCACAAAAAGCGCTGAGTTTCATCGCGGGATAAGGTTAAGGCTTGTTGCTGCAATTCGATATAACGTTGCTGCAGGCGCTCTATTTGTGGTTGATACAGTTGCAAGGTGGCTTCATCTGGCGCTTGATCCGGTGCTTGCGAATTCGCCAGCATAGCGGAAATGTTATTTAGCTCGCCAAACAGATTAGCCAGATCGTTCAATAAAGTTTCCAAGGGGGGAATATTGTTGTGCGGTAATGGCGGCAACACAAACGTTGTCTGGGTATCTGTGATAGAGGCTGGTTTATGACTAGCTGTTTTGGATAATGCATGATTAATGGCAGGGTCTGTGGGAACCTTGCCGGTAGTCATAACCGCTGTTGTCTTCGGCGGTGACAATAACAGGTGTGAGTGTGGCTGTTCATACAGAAAAGCCAGTGCTGCCCCGGTGAGGACAAACAGGCTTAAACCCAGTCGGTATCTGTTCAAGTGCAGACCTCTGACGTAAGATAAGCGCTCTTTAAAAATAGCCAAGGATGCGAGCTGTGACCCGTTCTGAAACCTTGTTTGAACAAGCCAAACGTTCCATTCCCGGTGGGGTTAATTCGCCTGTACGGGCTTTTCGCAGTGTCGGAGGAACGCCACGTTTCATTGCTCGCGCTCAAGGGGCTTATATGTGGGATGCGGATGGTAATCGCCTGATTGATTATGTCGGTTCGTGGGGGCCGATGGTAGCCGGTCATGCTCATCCGGAGGTGGTGAAGGCGGTACAAGACGCGGCTGTTGATGGCCTTAGTTATGGCGCACCGACCGAAATCGAAATCACCATGGCTGAAAAGATCTGTAGCCTGATGCCCTCTATGGAAATGGTGCGTATGACCAGTTCCGGGACTGAGGCTACCATGTCGGCTATTCGTCTGGCGCGCGGGTTTACTGGGCGCAATTACATGGTGAAATTTGAAGGCGGTTATCATGGGCATGGGGATTCGTTACTGGTTAAGGCTGGTTCTGGGGCATTGACATTCGGGCAGCCGAGCTCGCCGGGTGTACCAGCGGAACTGGCTCAATACACCCTGACACTTAACTATAATGATAGTGTACAAGTACGCGAAGTATTTGCAGCACGTGGTCATGAAATTGCCTGCATTATTGTTGAGCCTGTTGCTGGTAATATGAATTGTATTCCTCCTGAACCAGGGTTTCTGCAAACCCTGCGCGAAGTGTGTGATGAGTCAGGTACAGTGCTGATTTTTGATGAAGTTATGACTGGCTTCCGGGTTGCCTTGGGGGGCGCCCAAGCAGTTTACGGCGTTAAACCTGACCTGACTACTTTGGGCAAGATAATCGGTGGCGGTATGCCGGTAGGTGCCTTCGGTGGCAAGCGCGCCATTATGGAGCAACTATCGCCATTAGGGCCGGTTTATCAAGCAGGGACTTTATCCGGTAATCCGATTGCCATGACAGCGGGCCTGAAAATGCTCGAGATTATTGAGCAAGACGGGTTTTATGCTGACCTGACCGCTAAGACCACCTATTTATTGCAAGGTCTGCAACAGGCGGCGGATCAGGCTGGGATTGCGTTTCTAACCCAGCAGGTTGGGGGCATGTTTGGGCTGTTTTTCACAACAGAAAAAGCTGTTTCCACTTATCAGCAAGTCACCGCTTGTAATATTGGCCAATTTAATCGTTTCTTTCATGGTATGCTGGAGCGCGGTGTTTATCTGGCACCTTCCGCTTATGAGGCTGGTTTTGTATCCAGTGCTCATACCATTGAAGATATCGATAATACGGTTGCCATCGCTTATGATGTTTTTGGCACCTTAAAATGAAAAAAATAGCCAAAAATAGATAAATAATTTTTGGTTTTTATGTTCGGCCTACTATGCTTTAAACAGTCTTTGCGAGGGTAAGGACTGTGTTGGTAGTGGCTGTTGGTTTTTATGGAACCCCTAAACATGTATGTATTTTCACGGGGAAAACAGGGCGTTGTTCTCCGCTTTGTCGGGCTATTGGTGTTAGGGCTAGTATTAAGCCTGTCGGCACCTGTTTATGCAGAAAATAGTTCCTCTACCATTTATTCGGATGTGGAACAATCTGTTTATCAAATACGTGTAATCAATAAACAAACAGGGAAAAAAAATGCGATTGGCTCGGGTTTTGTGGTGCAGGAAGGTAACCTGATTGCCACGAACTATCATGTCGTTAGTACTTTCATTAATGACCCGGAAGATTTCGAGCTGGATTTTCTTTCTACCAATGGCAAAACCGGCACGCTGCAATTGCTGACGGTGGATGTTATTCATGACTTGGCGGTTTTGAAGACCGATATGCCCTTAGGAACCCCTTTACAGATTGGTGAAGTGCCTGCTAAAGGTGCGCGCCTGTATTCATTGGGTAATCCACTGGACAAAGGATTTTCCATTGTCGAAGGCACCAATAATGGGGTCATGAAATCCAGCGATGATAATAATATTCTGTTTTCCGGCAGCCTCAATCCCGGTATGAGTGGTGGCCCAACCCTGAATGAGCAAAAGCAAGTCATCGGTGTGAATGTGGCAACCTCTGGGAATGGTATTAGTTTTTTGGTTCCGGCCCAGTATCTTGCCGCCTTGTTGCAACGCCTGAAAGACACGGATTATCAGCCGGAAAGTGATATCCGGGAAAAAATTTCTGAGCAATTGCGTTCCAATGCCGAAAAGTATTTGCAGCGTTTGCAAAATGCTAAATGGAGCACGCTGCGAGCTGGCCAGTTTGTAGCTGTACCGGGTGACATTGAGGGGGCTACACGCTGCTGGGATAATAGTGAAAAGCCTGCCCCGAATGATTTAATGCGCACCTCTTATACGCGTTGCGATAATGAAAACAGTATTTATCTGGATGAAGGTCTTGATGTCGGTAAGTTAGCTTATGAATACATTTGGTTAACCTCCGACAAAATGATTCCGGCACGTTTTTATCGGCGTTATGAAGAATTAAATTCCAGCTTGCCTGACAGTAATGCCGGTGAACAGGATGTAACGAATTTCAGTTGTTATACCAATTTCACCACGGTCGCGGGACAAGATTTCAAAATGACAGTCTGTCGGCGCGATTATCTGAATTATGCGGGTTTAAGCGATTTGTTAATTACCGGGGCATTGGTCGGGCATGAGCAAAAAGGTATGTTGTTTAATCTGGATATGACCGGTGTGCCGTTTGAAAGCGGTATGCAATTGTTCCGGCGCATGCTGGAGGAATTCAAATGGCAAAATTAATCCTCGAAGTGCAAGCGCGTGGTTTGAATCAATACCATCGTTTGGAACATTTCCCGGTTAATATCGGGCGCGCGCTGGATAATGACATTATTCTGTCTGACGGTACGGTGTCGCCCTACCATATTCGCTTAGAACAAAAAGACAATGGTCAGTTATTGCTGCACACGCTCTCAGACGAAAACGGTACGCGTCTAAATGGTCATACTCTTAAACAGAATCCTGTTGCTTTGACCTTGCCAGCGGCTTTATTGCTAGGTAATCGCAGTGTGCGGTTGCTATCATCCGATATGCCGGTAGAAGATACCCAAGTCAGCCGTTGTTCTGGACTGTTTTTGGTGTTATGCCACCCGATTGCGGTCACATTGCTGTTTGTCATGATGATTTTTTCCATGGTTGCCAATGATTACATTGGTACAACCTTGCAGAAAGAACCGTTGTATTACCTCAGCAATTTGTTGTTGAAGCTATTGATTTTATTGCCTGGTTTATTGGTAGGTACTGTAGTGGCGCGTATGTTTACCAATCGATGGCAATTCTGGCCGGTATTAGGGTTGGTATCGCTATTTGGCTTATTACCTTTGGTACTGAGTGAAGTGGGCCATTGGATTGATTACTGGCTGACGTCGGATGTGCCTAGCTATTGGCTGGTGATTGGGATTGGCAATTTCTTATTGCTGCCTTTGCTGATTTTTGTGTATTCACGCTGGATTATTCATCAACGCATTTGGCCTGCGATTGGCATTGCGTTATTACTCAGTGCCTTGCCATTGGGTATTCGCGCCATGAATGTGCTGGATCAGATGACGATGGATAGTGAGTTTTCCGGCGACCCAAGTTATAGCCACACGCTCAGTGCCATCAATATGCACTCCAGTAGTACCTTGCCTTTGAATGAGTTTCTGGATAAAGCCACTGCTGCTTTACCCACACAGATGCCCGCTAATAAGCCCTAAGCGGCTATACAAGGCTAGCACTTGCCGCTAGCCTTGCACCTACCTAGTTAAAGATCACCGTAATGATGTTGCAATAAGGCTAAGGCGGCTAAGGTAGCGGTTTCAGCCCGCAAAATACGTGGCCCTAACGATATACCCTGTAAGCCGTATTGCAAGCATAACTGCACTTCTTCTTCTGTAAAGCCACCTTCCGGGCCAATCAGCAAAGACAAGGGCGGTTCTAATTGTGCAGGTAAGGCATTGATACCGGGATAATCGCCCGGCACTAAGATCAAATGCGTGCCAGACCCTTTGGCTATTAGCCAATCTTCCAAGTTCAGTGGCGCGTGTACCGTAGGTAAGCGCGTGCGCCCGGATTGTTCGCAAGCTGCTGTCACAATACCTTGCCAGTGTTGCTGTTTTTTATCCGCTTGTTCTTTACCCATGCGCACGACACTGCGTTGCGTAATCAGTGGTTGAATAGCACTTACTCCCAGTTCCACGGCTTTTTGCAGGGCAAAGTCCATTTTGTCTGGCTTGATAATGGCCTGTACCAAGGTAATCGTAATCGGAGCTTCCGGATCATACGCATTGAAGTGATCAAGGCTGACGCTAGCGTTGCGTTTGCCAACGCTTTGCAAGGTGGCCTGATATTCGCCCCCTTGACCATTGAACAGAATCAGCTGTTCACCTACCGTCAGACGTAATACCTGAATAGCATGGCGGAAAACTTCAGCGGGTAACTCTACGCTGGTATGTAGGGCTAATTGATGAGAAAAATAAAATCGTGGAATTCGCATGATAAGTAAAAATATCTAGGGTTATTCCTATGTAAATCAAGGCAATATAGCGGTAATCGCTATATCTAATTTAGGGTTGCTCAGGTAGACTTTTTATGCTGGTTATTATGTAGATAGAATTTTTACCAAATAAACCTATCACACGTTACTGACCCCGTGGGATAAGCTAACCTCTACCGGGAAATTCGGACTGACACGAAACCCCGTCATACCAGCAACATCAACGCATGAGATGATAGTCAGGGAAGCATAAATAGGGTAAACAGGGTGGGTGAGCCCTGCGATTAATCGCAGGGCTATTTAGTGTCTAGCTCAGGCCCAGATTACGCCAGATAGTCATGGTCGGTTCGACCTTGTTCATGGTGTAAAAATGCAGACCCGGTGCACCGGTATCCAGCAGGTTTTCGCACAATAATGTGACAAATTCCGTACCAAATTCCACGATCGATTCCGTATCATCCCCGTAGGCTTCCAGCTGCTTGCGCACCCAGCGCGGGATTTCAGCGCCGCACATATCCGAAAAACGCGCTAATTGCGTGTAGTTCGTAATCGGCATAATGCCGGGTACGATGGGAATATCCACGCCTTTTTGCTCGCAGGTATCCACAAAGTGCCAATACGCATCCGCATTAAAGAAGTATTGCGTAATCGCGCTATTAGCCCCGGCATTGACCTTACGCACAAAGTTGTCAACATCAACCTTGAGGTTAGGCGCTTGCGGATGCATTTCCGGATAAGCTGCCACTTCAATATGGAAGTGGTCGCCGGTTTCATCGCGGATGAATTCCACAAGCTCATTGGCATAGCGAAATTCGCCGATATCCCGCGTTCCGGAAGGCAGATCGCCGCGCAAGGCGACGATGTGCTTAATACCGTTGCTACGATAGGTTTCCAGAATCTCGCTGATTTGCTCGGCAGTGGAACCAATACAGGATAGATGCGGTGCTGCTTCAATCCC
>CAZCJE010000086.1:0-13365 GCA_964498805.1 uncultured Thiothrix sp. | reverse complement strand
ACACGACCCTTTCACGGTTGTAACCGGGGTTCGAATCCCCGTAGGGTCGCCACTTATATCTCTATTCTTTTTCCATTTATCTACTTGTAACTTTTTGCCCCTGTAAGTGTCTATGCTTGAAGTATAGAATGACGTTTTATGGCTTTCGGGGGGAGAAAAAGAATGCATTACCCAAGACGGCATTGGCAAAGCATATGGATACTGCTATTGCTGATTCATTTACTGAGTATCTCGGTCGGATGGGCGGAAGATTCAACAGAAAGTTCACCCTCCAATACGACAGCTTCACTACCAACCTACACTAATGAGCAACTGCTGACCCAAATGCTGTTAGTAGATGCTTCAGAACGTACCCTCGATGCTGTACCTGCCCTCGCGCTGACGTTCTCGCAGGATTTGCAACCGACTGCCAACTTTTCTTCCTTTATAACAGTGACAGAGGCGGGTAAAGCGGTCGAAGGCAGTTGGGTATTAGCCAATGAAGCACGCCGCTTGTACTTCACCAATGTCAAGCCCCAGACTGAATACCGTATACAGGTACGCCCTGGGGTTGAAAGTAAACATGATTTAGCATTGCAAAAACCGGCTGACATTACTGTTAAGACGCGTGATATCCAACCAGCATTTGATTTCGCCACCAAAGGCAGCATTTTGCCAGCCAAATTGACCAGTGGTTTACCCATCCGGGTGGTAAATGTGCCGGAATTGGATATTGAATTTCTGCGGGTTCAGCCCGCCAAACTGCCGGAAGTCCTAAAAAGTATTGGTGTAGTGGGTAATCGTTTGGGGCAGTGGCAATTAGAAGAAATTCATGCTGTCACTGAAAGCGTTTATTCAAGCCGCTATAAAACGGATGCGCCTGCCAATGCCCGTACCACAATGGTCATTCCCGTGGAATTGATCAAAGAATTGCAGCAGCCGGGCTTGTATTTTGCCGTTATGCGTCAACCAGGCCGTTTTAGCGATGATGCTTATCGTATCACCCAGTTTGTTGTCACCAATATTGGCCTGCATGTACGTTTGTATCCACGTACATTGGAAGTCTTTGCCAATGCCCTAGATACAGGAAAACCGCTAGCGAATGTCAAATTAACCCTACAGGCTGAAAAAGAGTCATTAGACTTAGAAACCAATGACCAAGGTCAGGCTAGCTTTGCGCATCGCCCTAAAGGTGATTTGTTATTAATGGCTACGCAAGAAGGGCAATTTACCTTTCTTGATTTACGTGAACCTGCGTTGGATTTATCCGAATACCCTGTGACTGGGCGTGAAGATCAGCCTATTGCCCCTTTCATCTATAGTACACGCGATTTGTACCGTCCCGGCGAAGCTGTGGATCTATCAATCCTATTGCGTGACCGTGATGGCAAGCCAGTTTCCATTAATAACTTAAACCTGCGGATTGTTCGGCCTGACACCAAATGGTTACTGGAACAGACCTTAAGCGCTGCCAAAGCTGATCTAGGTTATTTTGCTTATCGCTTGCCCATTCCGGGCGATGCGCCAACCGGGAGTTGGAAAGCAGAGGTGCGTTTGGATGCCAAAGATGAAACGCCGATTGCTAGCTTCAATTTCCATGTTGAGGACTTTGTACCGGAGCGCATGAAGTTGGATCTTAAAACAGCTACCAAACTGTTAACCAATGGCGAAAAACTCATGGTAGCGGTGCAGGGGGATTATTTATACGGTGCACCGGCTAGCGGCAATAAGTTTACGGCTTCACGTACGGTCAGTGTGGATCAAAAGGCGGTTGCTAGCCTGAAAGATTTCTATTTTGGGGCACCTGCTGATGCCAAGTTGGTAGGACGTGAGGATTTACCAGAATTAACCTTGAATGAAAAGGGTAGTGCAACCCTGGAAATCCCAGCGTTAGCAGGCAAGATCAATTCACCATTAACCTTAAGTATTATTGGCAATTTGTATGAGACCGGTGGCCGTACGGTCACACGCAAGCTGGATGTACCTTATTGGCCAACTCAGAACCTAGTGGGTATTCATCCGTTATTTGCCAAGGATACCGTAGATGCCAATAGCAATGCGGAATTTGAGCTGGCACGGGTAAATCGGGATGGCCAGCCCATGCCTCCTAAACAGGAACTGGCCGTTACCTTGGTACGCGAAGAAAAAGAGTATTTCTGGGAATATAACAATGCTGAAGGTTGGCAGCGTAAGGATGTTTCCTCCGAATTCCCGATTGTGCAGCAAAAGCTTAAGCTGGATACACAGGCTAAGGGCAAGATTAGTTTCCCGGTAGAGTTCGGTTATTACCGTTTGGAAGTGGAAGATGCTGATACTGGTTTAAAAACAGTGTATCCATTCCATGCTGGTTGGGATTGGGAACGCGCTGATAATACGGCGGCTCGTCCGGACCAGATTGCGCTGGCTTTGGATAAACCAGCCTATCAGGGCGGCGATGTCGCCAAGTTGACTATTACGCCGCCGTCTGCGGGTGAAGCAATAGTCAGCGTTGAAGGCGATGGTATTTTGTGGTCGCAACGCATCAGCTTGCCCGCTGAAGGTCAGACATTAGACATTCCAGTTGATAAAACCTGGAATCGGCATGATCTATACGTTGCGGTTACTTCATTCCGTCCGGCAAGCAGTCAGCAAAAAATTGCCCCTAACCGCGCTTTGGGCATTATTCCATTGCCATTAGATCGTGCCGCGCAAAAACTGAGTCTAGCGATTGATGCCCCAGAAAAAGTGTTACCTGAGCAAAAAATCTCAGTAACGGTCAGTGCAGACAATCTGAAAAATGATACTGCTATTGTGACACTAGCTGCTGTGGATAATGGCGTTTTATCTATTACTGACTTTAAAACACCTGACCCATTTGCGTTTTACTTTGCCCAACACAGTTACGGGGTCAACCTGTACGATGCTTATGGCAAGATTATTGAAGGTGTGGAAGGCAAAACCTTGCAACAGCGCTTTGGTGGCGACGGTTTTAGTCAGCGTGGTGGTGCGTATGCCAGACCCGATTTGAAAATTGTGTCGCTGTTTAGTGGGCCTGTCGAATTTGATAGCCAAGGCAAAGCCAAAATTGACCTGACGTTACCCGGTTTTGATGGCAGTTTGCGTTTGATGGCCGTTGCGGCTTCCAGTGAACGTTTTGGCAGCACCGAACGAGAAATGAAAGTGGCCTCGCCGGTGGTCGCCAGTATAGCAGGGCCACGTTTCCTCGCTACTGGTGATAAGTCCTTCATTACGCTGGATTTAAACAATACCACGCTTGAAACATTGCCTGTGCATGTTAAGGTCAATGCAGACCCCATTTTGGATTTAGCCCCGTTTGAAAAAGACTTTACCCTCAATCAAGGCAAGCGTGAGGCTGTGCGTTTACCGATTGGCTCACGACAAGTCTTTGGTGTAGGGACAGTTAGGCTGGAACTGACTGGTAAAGGCTTTAGCGCACATCGGCAACTGCAGCTATCAGTACGGCCTGCTTATCCAGCCAAGCATATGAGTCTCAATCGTGAGTTGCTCAATGGCGCTGGGGTAATGTTGGATAAAGGCTTGTTAACCGGTTTCTTACCAGGTGCCTCTACGGTTAATCTAACCTTATCACCAACACCTGCGTTACCGTTGCGTTCGATTCTTGATGGTTTATTGCAGTATCCGTATGGTTGTGCCGAACAGACTACTAGTGCTGCATGGCCTTATTTGTATATGGATGCGACAACTACTGAACGCCTTGGTCTAAAACCCCTGGATATGAAAGAGCGCAATGACAAGGTACAGGCGGCCATTTTGCGCTTGGCGGGTATGCAACTCAGTAATGGTAGTTTTACGTTATGGAATGATTATGGTGAAGAGGAATTCTGGCTAACGCCTTACATTACCGATTTCTTGTTAGATGCGCAGGAGCAAGGCTTTGTCGTTCCCGACTGGTTATTACAACGTGCTATCAAGAACTTGCAAGAACGCTTGCAAGAAGCAGATCGTTATATTGATAGCCGTTATGGTTTTGCCGATTCGCCCGAGCATTTGGATTTAGCCGCCCGCGCATATGCAGCTTATGTATTGTCCCGCACCAAACAGCAGGTAGCTTTGGGTACTTTGCGTACCTTGTATGATCAGGATGCCTCCAAAGCGGCTTCTGGCTTGCCTTTGATTCATCTGGCGATTGCGTTAAAAGCGCAAGGTGATAATTCCACACGTTGGAAACAGGCGGTAGAAAAAGGTTTGAATCTGGTACGTGATAAAGATCAGTATTTCGGCGATTATGGTAGCCAATTGCGTGATCAGGCTGCCATGTTGTATTTGTTGCTTAAAAACAAGCTGGAAATTCCTAAGCAGGCTGACCGTATTAATCAATTGGCTAATTTGGTACGCCAACAAGCTTGGTACAGCACGCAAGAACAACTCTTTACCGTGTTAGCAGGGCTAAAAGTGCAGGAAAAACTGCGTGGTAGCTGGAAAGCCGCGATGAAAGTGGGCACTAATAGCTTGGATTTGTCGGGGAGTGGTTTGCAAAATCGCGTGTTGAATGTCGATGACTTGCAAAAAGGTATCCAAATTACCTCAGGGACACGTGATCCTTTATATGTGGCTTTGAATGTGGATGGTTACCCAGCCACGTTGCCAGCACCACGTAAGGATCCAATTGAAGTCCAGCGCACTTGGTACAATCTGAAAGGGCAAAAGGTACAGCCTGAAACGATTAAGGCAGGTGATTTGTTGTTGACTCATTTATTAGTCACTAGCAAAGAAACCATTAATGATGCCTTGGTTGCTGATCTGGTCCCGGCAGGTTTTGAGGTGGAAAATACCAATCTCAATAATGATGAGACCTTTGACACCTTGCAATTGGAGGGAATGGATAAACCTATTGCCGAATTGCTGAGTAATACCACACTGCGTTATCAGGAATATAGGGATGATCGTTATGTGGCGGCTTTGCGTCTGGAAGCCAAAGCGCGTAACCATTTGTTCTATATGATACGGGTGGTTTCACCGGGAACATTCAGTGTACCGCCTGCTTTGGTAGAAGATATGTATCGCCCTGAGCTAACCGGTATTAGTGTGGCTCCGACTAGTTTAACCATTAATAACCGCTAGCTATGTGGTTTAGGCAAGGCAGAAAATACCTTCTTGCTATAGCGGGTAGCTGCCTTGCCTTATGGTTAACCTTTGTAGCCGCCGATTGGTTTTGGCCTTTGCCTGACCCTAATCGAGTCGGCAGTATTATGATTTTGGCGGAAGATCATACCCCTTTACGCGCTTTTGCCGATAAACAAGGCGTGTGGCGTTATCCAGTATCCTTGGATGAAGTTTCGCCTTTGTATATAGAGGCATTGCTGCATTACGAAGATCGCTGGTTTTACTGGCATCCGGGAGTGAATCCACTGGCGTTAGGGCGGGCGCTGTGGCAATGGCTGAAAAGTGGTGAAATCATTTCTGGCGGTTCTACTTTAACCATGCAGGTCGCGCGCATTCTTGATCCGCATGAGCGCACGCTTGGCGGTAAATTTCGCCAAGTGTTTCGTGCTTTGCAACTTGAATGGCATTACAGCAAAGATCAAATCCTCACTTTTTACATTAACCTGGCACCCTTTGGTGGGCCGATTGAAGGGGTGCAAACCGCTAGTTACGCTTGGTTACATAAATCAGCACGCAATCTTAGCCATGCAGAAGCAGCTTTGCTGGCAGTTTTGCCACAAGCGCCTTCCCGTTTGCGCCCGGATCGTTACCCCGAATTAGCGCAACAATACCGCGACAAAGTTTTGCAGCGTATGGTGGATTTGGGTGTTTGGCCACAAGATATCGTGGTTGAATCGCGTATCGAACCGGTGTTAATCGCCCGTTTTCAACAACCGCAGTTAGCCTCCTTATTTGCGCAACGAATGAAAGCGCGCGCGCAAGAGCGACAGCAAGCACGTTTGCAAACCACCCTAAATGCGCATATGCAATGGGCAATGGAAAACGTGGTGCGTGCACGCTTGAATAGTTTGCCCGCTAAAGCCTCACTGGGCATTTTGGTGATGGAAAATAAGACTGGTTATGTACGTGCCTATGTGGGATCAGCAGATTTCGCTAGTAAAGAACGTTTTGGGCATGTGGATATGGTGCAAGCATTGCGTTCGCCGGGTTCTACGCTCAAGCCTTTTTTGTATGGCATGGCGCTCGACGACGGTTTGATTCATTCGGCGAGCTTGCTCAGTGATGTGCCGGTTAAATTGGAAGATTATGCACCGCGTAATTTTTTTAGGAATTTTTCCGGGCCGGTTAGTGTCACGCAAGCATTGCAGCAGTCGTTAAATGTACCGGCAGTGGATTTATTGCAACGAGTTACCCCGGCTGCCTTTGTAGCAAGATTGCGCAATGGTGGTATTAATATGGTGTTTCCTGAGCAATCCGAGCCGAATATGAGCGTGATTCTGGGGGGTGCAGGCACACGCTTAGAAGAATTAGTGCGTGGGTTTAGTGCCCTAGCGCGCGAGGGTATTAGTGTGGCACCGCGTTTTTTACCGAATGATCCATTAGTAGAGCGACATGTGTTGTCATCGGGGGCAGCATGGATTATTCAGACTATTCTACAGGGTATTAATCCACCGGAAGGGTCGACCAATCCGGATAATATTGCTTGGAAAACCGGCACTAGTTATGGTTTTCGGGATGCTTGGTCAGTAGGCGTCAGCGATACTTATACAGTTGGTATTTGGACAGGCAGACCCGATGGTACCCCATTACCCGGACGTTTTGGCGCTTATGCTGCTGGCCCGATCTTGTTTGATGTTTTCAGAGCATTGCCACGCCAGTCTAAAACGCTTCCAGTGAGACGACGCCCGGATACGGTTACGCAAACCGATATTTGCTGGCCATTAGGCAAGCAAGCCTCTGAGACTTCAGCCGAGGATTGCCATGTACGCCAGAGTGCGTGGATTTTAGATGGCAATATCCCGCCTACCTTGCCCAATTTGCAACAACCGTCCTGGTCTGCGGGGATGAAAACTTATTGGGTTAATCCAACGACTCAGCAACGGGTAATGGCAGATTGTGCGAATACAGAGCGGCAGGCTAAACAACTTGTGCAATGGCCGCTTGAACTCAAACCTTGGTTGGCGGCGGGTATTTTGGAGCGTATGAAATTGCCAGCCTTTGATGCTTCTTGTCCGCCATCAGTACAGGCACAACGCGAACAAGAGTTAAGGATTCGTCAGCTTGATGCCAGTACGCGCTTATATTTACCGTCTACGACGCATGCACCCGCGACGGTCAGTGTTGATTTACAGGCGGAAGGCGGACAGGGGGAATATTTATGGCTGGTCAATGGCGAACTAGTGGGTAAAGATGCTGCGCATCAAGGTTTGCGCTACACCTTTACCCAAGCAGGCGATTATGATTTAACCGTGATGGATACCGCTGGCGAAGCTGACAAAGTTTCCATTCAGGTGGTTAATCATTAAACGATTAAACCGGTAGATACAAACGTACACGTGCGCCGACATAGGGCGAAACCAACAATTCAATCTTGCCGCCAATCGCTGAGACGATTTCGGTACTGACTGCCAAGCCAATGCCTTGGCCTTCGCTTTTACTATCCTCACGAATACCCCGCTGTAACAACTTGGATGGGTTATCGGTGGGGAAGCCCATGCCATCATCATCAATATCCACAATCAGCATATTGCCTTCATGATGCGAAGACACTTCGACAACATCGCGGCAAAAACGGCAGGCATTGTTCAGCAGATTGCCAAATAGTTCCATCATATCTTCCGCATCCATACGGCATTTGGCGTATTCATCAACATGGATACGAATGTCAAACGGTTTATCGCGGTAAACTTTCTGCAAGGTATCCCGCAAACGGAACAATACAGGACGTACCGGTTGTGACAGAATCATAGCTCCCTGATTAGTGGTCACCATAGCACGGCGTAACTGATGGGCAATGATGTCGTGCATACGTTCAATTTGCACACTTAAGACTTTAAGCCCCGGTTCCAAACGCGGATTATCTTCGTAGCGTTCGCGATTGAGCTGATCCAGCTGATTTTGCATGGCAGCTAGCGGTGTTTTTAAACTATGCGCCAGATCATCTAGCGAATCTTTATAGCGTTGCTTTTGGCCTTTTTCATAGCGTAATAAGCCATTTAGGGCGTTTTGTACCGGTACCAGTTCTTCCGGATAAATATTGGTAATTGAATCTTTAGCCCCTGATTCAATCGCTTTGACTTCGTTTTCAAATTCCTTGATCGGTGAGACTACCCAAAAACTCAACGCTAATTGGGCAATCAAGACCAAAACGGCTGACAAAAACAACAAGATGGCAAACTTCTGGCGCATATCGCGCATTTCTTTTTCAATATCCGCAATGGATACACCGACCACAAACTGGAATTCACCATACGGTGCCTGAAAGAAATTCTGAGCAGCGAGTAAATATTCCTGATTGTATTTTTGTCGGATAGTCGGGTCAGCCTCTAAAGTAGCAGTCGATTTAGGGGGTAAAGGCTTTTGTTGGGCGAAAAAAGGCTTATAACCAGGTTCTGATGAATGCGGTAAATTGAAATACAGAAAGTAATCCGTATCAACCAATGGCCCAGGTTTGCCAAAACTGGATGCGCTCCAGATGATTTGTGAAGTAGAAGTATCAATAACATAGGCGAAATGATTCTGTTCGACATTATTCAAGTCGTACTTTTCAATCATTTCCTTGGCTTTAGTGCGCATGTCATCATCAGGCAGAACATCAAATTTGCCGTTCTGAAAACTCAAAAAACCGAGCACATTATAAGAAATCTCGGTGAGTTTGCTTTGTTCCTGCTCGATCTTATAACGGTACGAAAACCAGTGCAGCATACTGCCTAGCATAACAATACCGACCATAATGACACCAAAGCCGCTGATTAATTGGCGACTACGTAAGGATCTAGTCATGTCAGTTCATATATTGAAGAGTAAGTCCCAAATCAAAACTACCGACTGCATTCCTTTGAGTCTGTAATATTCATGTTAGCAGTATTAGTTACGCGGTAACGTGAAGCGATAGCCGCGACCCCGTAAAGTTTCAATGGGTTTTAAGGTATCATTTGGATCAAGCTTAATGCGCAAGCGCCGAATAAAGACTTCAATGACATTGCTATCCCGATCGGCATCTTCTTCATACAGGCTTTCCGTGAGGCGAGTTTTAGACACTACTTCACCGGCATGCAACATTAGATGTTCCAAGACCCGGTATTCATAAGCGGTTAGGATGATTTCTTCATTACTAACATAAACCCGTTGTTCTGAGGTATTCAGGCGAATAGGACCACAACTTAATTCAGCCTGAGTCCAGCGCCCGGTGCGACGCAGTTGAACACGCAGACGAGCAATCAGCTCTTCCGTATGAAAAGGTTTAGTAACATAGTCATCAGCGCCCGCTTCAAGACCTTCTACCTTACTTTGCCAACGGTCACGCGCCGTGAGGATAATAATCGGATAATCTAATCCTTTATCCCGTATTTTACGAATAATATCCAGACCATAACTATTATTGACAGGTGCGTTCTTTGAACTAGGTAGGCCTAGATCAATAACTGCTATATCAATAGGATATTCAAGCGCTACATATTCTCCTTGTAAACCATCAGCAGCAATATCAACCGTAAAACCATTTTTTTTCAGGTCATCTGCTACTTGATCACGGATAATTTTTTCGTCTTCAACAACTAATACGCGCATAACAACATTCTTTTCAGTTTGTCAATAAGTTATGTCATTCAAATGCTGAGGTATTTATATTCAGCAAGCCTCGATGACATCATACACTACCTACTCGCTAATAAAAAACATACAATTTTAAATATTAGAAAAAATTATTAAAAAAATGCCCAGCAGATCCCTCAATCTACCGGGCATTTCTAGAGTATTTTAATAAGTTTCAAACTTATCGTTTAATCACTACAAGCTACCTTAATAGTTAAGTATTCGCCTTCCAATGATAACATGCGGACAATATGACAATCGGGATAACCGGGTAAAGGCTTTTCCTGAACTGACAATATGCGGCCTTTATATTGAGATTTCACTTGAGATAAGATGGCATCACGGCCTATAGGTTCATTTGGATTTACACGCTTGAGTGATATTTTTCTTTCACTATCAGCAGCATGAGCCACTGATGTTGGTGTCATTATTGCACTGGCAATAACAACAACGCTGCCGACAGCAGCAAGCATGGATTTTTTGAAATCCATAGTTTTCCCCTGTTATTAAAAAATCGAAAAGCTCTGAAGGCTCTATCCATAAAGATATGGAAAATTTATGTATTGTATATTAATCATTCAAAGCTGAATATTGGATGAACAGTCATAATTACTTAATATTATCCATGTGATAAATATAGCAATTAAGGTTTTGAACAAAAGCAATGCTCTGGCTATTTCTTTGTGCTAAAATAACCGCCGTTTATTAGATCGTGAAAAAAATTAAAAGCTTCATCATCACGCAGAAAATCCTGGTAATGAGAAGCGCGTAGCATACTCAATTTGCATAAATTATGCACAAATTCTTTATGCTTCATCCCTAAAGTATAAGCTTCACCGTTAACAAACACCTGAATATCATCTTCTTGAGTAAAGTACAAAATTCGGGTGTCCAAGGCTTTTTCAAACGTTTGTTTGCGCTTAATCAAACGTTGCAAATCAGCACGGCTTATTGATTCACTACAAAGTTGGTTAGTAGGTACTTTAGGTTCACTCAGATACTTACCAAGCCAGTGTTGTAAAGCTTGAGTGTCTTGCGGTAGGGCATCAACAATAAAATCAATGAGCTTATCCATGTCTTGCGCACTTAATTCGCCGGGATTAGTTTGCACCTGCCGATTAGTATCACTGAAGCGTTGTTTTAAACGCGCTTCTTCTAATAAGTCACTCATTAAACGTTCTAGCATATCAGCTTGGGATGGAGCACGAAAACCAACCGAATAAGTCATGCATTCATTTAGCGCTACCCCGTAATGCGGTACATTCGGTGGTAAATACAACATGTCCCCCGGATTAACCACCCATTCTTGTTCTGCTTTAAAATCGCGCATGATGCGTAATTCTAAATCGGGCAGAAAATTATCTGCTTTAGCCGGTTGGGTAGTAATTTGCCAGCGGCGTTGACCTTGCGCTTGAATCAGAAATACATCGTATTCATCTACATGAGGGCCAACCGAACCGCCTTCAACCGCAAAACTAATCATTAGATCATCAATGCGCCAATCAGGGATAAAACGAAAGGGTTCCATGACCGCTTTTAATTCAGGCAGATGTTGATCCGTATCATTAACCAGCAATGTCCAATGGGTCGGTGGCAAATCAGCAAAATCTTGTTCATCAAATGCGCCGTGACGAACTTCCCAAGGCTGTTTGCCACCTTTTTCAATCACAATACGGGCGGTATCGGTTTCACAGGCTAAACCGGCCAGTTCATCTTGGGTAATAGGAGGTTGGAAATTGGCAAAAGCTTGCCGAATCAGTAGTGGTTTTTTCTGCCAGTAGTCGCGCAAAAATTCTTCGAGGGTAATATCGCCGAACATGGTGGGGGTTCCTATGCATTTTGCATCCCCCCGTTTGACACAATACGGGGGGTAATCGATCAGAAAATATTAAATAGCTTTGGCTTGCGCTATTGCATTACCAATATAAGTAGCGGGTGTCATGTTTAATAAAATGTCTTTAGCTTCCTGCGGCATATCCAGTGTATTGACAAACTCGCGCAGGCGTTCTGGGGTAATGCGTTGGCCCCGCGTTAAGGCTTTGAGCTTTTCATACGGTTGCTCAATACCATAACGACGCATGACGGTTTGGATCGGTTCAGCCAATACTTCCCAATTGGCATCCAAATCCGCTGCGGTACTCGCGGTATTCACTTCCAGTTTGCCAATTCCTTTCAAGGCAGATTGATAAGCAATCATAGAATGGCCTAAACCTACCCCTAAAGTACGCAACACGGTGGAGTCAGTCAGGTCACGCTGCCAACGCGAAATCGGTAGTTTTTGTGCCAGATGCGTCATCAGTGCATTGGCAATACCTAAGTTGCCTTCAGCATTTTCAAAGTCAATCGGGTTAACTTTATGCGGCATGGTAGAAGAACCGACTTCACCGGCAACCACTTTCTGTTTGAAATGACCGATAGAAATGTAGCTCCAGATATCGCGGCAGAAATCGATCAAAATGGTGTTAAAGCGCACCACAGCATCAAACACTTCCGCAATATAGTCGTGTGGTTCAATCTGAATGGTATACGGGTTCCAACTCAAACCAAGCGAAGTCACAAACTGTTCGGCAGTGCCTTGCCAATCAATATCCGGGTACGCGCTCAAATGCGCATTGTAGTTACCGACTGCGCCATTGATTTTGCCCAAATATTGCGCGACTTGAATCTGTTGTTGCTGGCGTTGCAGACGGTAAGCCACATTCGCCATTTCCTTACCTAAGGTCGTAGGTGAGGCGGGTTGGCCGTGAGTACGGGATAGCAAAGGAATCTCAGCGTAGGCGTGCGCCAATTGCCGCATGGCTTGGGTAATCTTGGCCAATTCCGGCTGAATAACGCTTTCCATGCCACCTTTGAGCATTAAAGCGTAAGACAGATTATTAATGTCTTCGGAAGTGCAGGCAAAGTGAATAAATTCGCTAACCGCTTCTAGCTCACTTTGGCCGCTAATTTTTTCCTTGAGGTAATATTCCACCGCTTTCACATCGTGATTGGTGGTGCGCTCAATGGTTTTAATACGCAGGGCGTCGGTTTCGCTGAAGTCACTGAGAATGCTTTCCAAAAACGCATTAGCAGCAGCGGAAAAAGGCGGAACTTCACTGATTTGCGGGTGATTAGCCAGCATTTGCAACCAGCGGATTTCCACCAAGACGCGGTGATAGATCAAACCATATTCACTAAACCACGGGCGCAAAGCCTTGGTTTTGTCAGCGTAACGCCCATCAGTAGGGGAAAGTGCGGTAAGTGCAGAAAGTTCCATGATGATATCGGGGTCGACTAAAAACCGTGGAGTTTACCGTAATTGGCAAGGATTTAAAGGTAACTAGGCTACCCATGTTGATTAATTTTTATTGCTTGCTGCTTAATAAATATAAATAATTGAGCATATGATCAGTTGAGGGGCAACACCTAACTAATGCAAGGGGCTGATCATGGCACAAAACCGTCCGATAGCGCATGTACGCTTTGATAATAATAGCAAATCAATTGAACACTGGCTCGATGACCACCTGCGGGATGTGGCAGCTCTAGCTTCAGAGTATGCTGCTGATTTCCAGAGTGCAGAATGGGCAAGTGTTGCCGGAATCTGGCATGACTTGGGTAAATATAATCCTGAGTTTCAAAACTATATCCGCGATAAAACGGGCTATGAACGCGAAAACGCGCACGTTG
>CAZCJE010000085.1:0-13914 GCA_964498805.1 uncultured Thiothrix sp. | reverse complement strand
TCAGATGGAGGGTTTGCGGACGCGGGTTCAATTCCCGCCGCCTCCACCAAATACCAATTTCATGTCGTTTCATGAAGACTCAAAACCCTTTACAGGCGGCAATCTGTAAGGGTTTTTTTGCTTCTGTTTGTTTCAAACAGTATTACTACATCGCACAGAAAACACGGTACATTTGACGGTATCCCCAAAAACAATATGAGCTTATACCGTGAAATACTAGCTGACTGACACCGCCGCAAAAAATAACAAATCATATTTAGTCATCAAATAAATTACTCATAATAATTGTTTAAATCTTCAAAAGATAATTAAAAATTAACTTCGTAACATTTCTTAACATTTTCCTGTTTGACGAGTTTTTCCACATCACAGATATTGGCATGCTAATAGCTTCATCCCCCCCTATTCTGATATTGGTATCACATGGAAACAACGATCAAACAACTTTTGGCTGAGGTCACAGAAAAACCTGAACTAGCTTCCACTTTATCCAATGAGGCCGACATCATGAACGAAGTTGGTCTAGATTCATTGCAAACAGTTACTTTCCTGTTCAAATTAGAAGAAGCGTTTGATATTGAAATTGATTTTGAAAACTTTGATTACCAAGATTTAAGTTCCATCAATCGCCTGTGCACAGTGTTGCGTGCACAACAAGCCTCTGTTATCACAGGCTAAATATATGCAAAATTTCAGTATGCCGCGCTGTCTGCATATAGGGAGTTTTGGTGCAGAACGCTTTTGGCGCGATCCCACCATGGTGCAATTACCGGGTATTCCTGACCCTCAGGCCGATGCCATTGTCGGGTGTATGGAAGAAATGCTCTTTACTGCTTGTCGTCAGACGAATGATGTACTGATCACTCGTACTGCAATGGATGCGGCACATAAACAGTACCTGCATAGCATAGGCTTTCGCTTTAGCAGCAATAGTCGATCGCTTCAGGCTGAAAAAAAACAAGATCAAACAGCAACTTGTGAGCTATTATCAGCACAGCAAGACTTGTATTTCACCCAATTACTCACAAACATCAAAGCGTGTTCACCCTATGCGGTCTTGCCTAGTACCCACACTTGTTGTGAACGCTATGCAATCCCACAAATCTTGCCAGATATTGAAATCGTCAAAACGGTTAATGCCAAACGTTATTCCCATCAACTATCGGTGGATGTATTGGATGAAAGCTATGGCGAACTGGTGACATCTACCCAAGACTTATTAACCGTCGGTAAGCATTTGCTTACACGCGGTGCTTTTCTTATTAAAGATGACTTTGGGGTTTCTGGCAAAGGTAATCAACTCATTGATTCACCTAGCCTCTTAGAACGCATCGTGCGTTATCTGGAAAAGCAGGAAAATAAAGGCAAACAAACCAGTTTCTTGCTTGAACCTTTACTAGATAAAGAACTGGATTTTTCCAGCCAACTCTATATTACAGTAGATGGTACGGTTGAGCTATTAGCCGTCCAACAAATGGATAATGCGGGATTTGCGTTTTCTGCCATTCAAACAGCCGACCAAACCTTTATTCAACAGTTAGAAACGTACGGTTATTTGCACAAGATTCAACAAGTAGCCGCGCGATTGTATCACGATGGCTATTTTGGTCCTGTCTGTATTGATTCAATGCTGCTAAAAGACGGCACCATTCGCAGTATTGTCGAAATCAATGCACGTCAATCCATGGGTTTCATTAATCATTATGTGGACCGTTTTTTACAACCGCTAGGTAAAAAAGGCAGTGTATTGTTTTTTTCTTTAGGGCTACTACAAGCGGTGACAATGGAAGAGCTGCTTCAACACATGCAACAGGCTGGTATTCTTTTTACTCAAGAACAACCACACGGTATTCTGCCATTATCGGCTAATACCCTAAATATCAATTGCCCTCCTCAAATTAACAGCAATAGCACTTACAAAGGTCGCTTGTATGTGTCATTGGTAGCGGACTCGCCTATTCAACGTCAGCAATTAAAGCAACAAATGCGACAAGTTTTCACCGCACTTGGCATTAAGGTGTACACCTGAGAAAACAATTTGATTGCAGGAATAAATAGGCAATTATTTGAATATACTAAAATCCCACCAGCCTACCGTCAGAGTTGATGGCAGGTTGGTTTTTTATTGTTTGTCGAATGCAATTGATCAGAATTTTTGAAAGTTAAACTGATTCAGGGGCTTTATAGTCAAGATGTCTTAAAGGATGTTGAACAGATTGTTCTAGTGCTTTGTAATCAATACCAATCTGCTCCAGAATTACGTCAAGATTGGCCGGTTCTAGCGGGGTATCATTATGTCCAGTCAAAGCGTCCTGTGCCATTTCACGTGTCATGAGACCAGCTGACACCAATGCACTGTACTTGAGTCGCTCTGGTACCAAAGCTGGAAATTTACGATAGCGTAAATAGTCAACCAATGGGTGTGCTGTGCAGTCCATGTGCTCAGCTGCCAACGCTGTACTGCCCCCATGCTGCCAACCAATTTGCTGTTCCAGTATTTGCGGAATTTCTCGCGGATCCCAACTTACGTATTCAGGCAGTTGCAATGGGAATGGCAAGCCTTCTTGACCATTCGTTGCTTTGAATCGAGCATCTTCGTCGTAGTAAGCCTGATAGCGATTGAGGCCACCAGCATTTGGATTAATAATAAAAGACTCGGCGGCTCTCACTAACTCAGCATCGCCATCAAATACATCATAGATAAACGATAGATCGCCCGGAATAAAGAACTCACGCGAGACAAATTCCTCAGTGCGACGAGATGTTGCATGAATCAATAATGGAGCTTCAAAAGCCAGCAGCATCGAGGCCACTGCAGATTCAATACCCCCCATACAGACTGGACAAAAATGACCAGTTTTTGCCATCATCTTATTGTAAAGAGTACGCAAAACTTCACGGTTTGGTCCAAAGAAAATATGGGCAACACCAAGCTTCTCCGTGATACGACGGATATTATCCTTAGCAAATGTTGACAGCATGCCGTTGTCAAAAGTTACAGCTATGCAATTGAGACCCAGTTCTTGTTTAGCGTAGAGTAACGCATAGGTACTGTCTTTACCGCCTGAAAGACCAACAACTGCATCAAACTGCCGATGTTTAGCTTTGGCTCGTTCTGCTATAGAAACCAACTGTGTATGGCGTTCTGTGGTATGTGTATCCCAGTTCCCATAGTGACAATCATGATCATTACATTTGGTGCACAAACCATTGTCGGCAATGCTAATCCCCGGAACAGAATCGTCGAGCAAACAACGAGCGCATGAGTGAGTAGTTGGCATGATGGTGTATCCTCCATAGTAATAAATGGGTATTTCGAACATAGTTAAGAGGAATAAAACGTAAAAAATAGTTTTCCCAATGCTGGAAGATTTCTGCAATTACAATCCATATAACCCTTAGCATCCGCAAAAGTGTATAAGAATTGGCTAAAAATTCTATTCTTACTCAGACTTTAAATTGTTAAGAATTGTTAAGCAGCTTTATCTATTCCTTTTTATCCTTAAGACTTAACATTTCTTAACATTTCTTTTTTTGACTATTTTTCGACCTATTTCTAACATTAACCTACATTAATCACTAACCCCACCTAGCTGTAATATTGAGCTAAGCATTTTTATGGAAAACACCGTTAAAGCTCTCCTTGCCGAAATCAAGGAGATACCTGAACTTGCCAAGAACCTCTCTAATGATGTCGATATCATGAACGAAGTGGGCCTAGATTCCCTACAAACTGTTACTTTCCTATTTAAGCTGGAAGAGGCGTTTGGTATTGAAATTGATTTTGAGAACTTTGACTACGCTGATCTGAGTTCTATCAAATGTTTGTGTGATGCGCTGCGGGTGTATCAACAAACCGCTAACGCTACCCGAACAGAAGCATGATGACCCAGGAAAAACTGACTATTTTATGTTCGGGTGCTTCTCTTGGAACCTATATTCCAAGTTTGGTTATGGCTAATCAATTTAATGACCTTGGTTATGACACCGATATAGTCGTTATTGACAGCCTGCTACAAGATAAAAAACAGGATAATATCCTTAAAACCAAGTTTGCTTTTCATCGCAATTTTTCCTTGGCATTAATCGCACAGAAAATGCATGGCGATATTCGTTCAAGCTTAGATGAGAATAAAGTCGCTGATTTGTTAGCGAGTTGGCAGCAAGAACAACGTACCCGTTTCATTATGGTATTCGGTTTATGGGTACCCATTATGGAGCTCTACATCGATCAATCTGGTTTGACTGATGTAAAAGTCGAATTATGTTCAGTAGATTCAGTAAAATCCCCGGGCTGGAGTACTTACGAATTATCTAATCCCCACTTTACTATGTCTTGGTTGATAAATCAGGCTGAAAATACTGTTCCTTATCTATTACCTGTTACACCTAATAAACCTATTCCTTATACAGAACGTTCCGGACGTTTTTTGATTCACGGTGGTGGTTGGGGCTTAGGCGATTATAAAAATCGCATTCCTGAATTAGTAACACAAGGTTTTCCATTAGATGTCATTGTTTATGAGGCTAAAGACTTAGAAAATCGTTTGCCTAATAATCGTTACTTCATGATCGACCCTAGTTGGAAAGCATGGGAGCGAAATTTATACACAGGTAAACATCAATTTCCACCATTTGGCGAAGTAAGTTCTAAGGGTCATACCGTATTTACTAACAATCCCCATTACCCAGAAGTTTACAATTTAGTTCAAAACTGCCAAGCCATTATTAGCAAACCGGGTGGAGCCACATTATTAGATTCGATATCAGCAGCCACTCCATTAATTTTGCTCGAAGGTTATGGTCCTCACGAACAAAAAAATGCTGACCTATGGGAATCGTTAGGCTTTGGCATGCGTTATCAAAAATGGCAAGAAAGCCACTATTCACTTGATGTACTTAGAAACTTGCATAACAACTTAATGCAAGCACGTGAAAAAATACCGAATTATGTAGAGGTTTATCATGCAGCCAACCACTAATGCCCGAATCAATGCAGAAGAATTTGACCGCATGAAAAAGGCCATGGGGCATATTGCCAAGGCCAAACGCGCACGCGTGGCTAATCCTAGTTATGCCACACCTTTTCCAGAAGAAATTGGTATTCAACTAACTTACCGTTGCAATATTCGCTGTGATCATTGTTTTCAATGGAATGATCAAGGCTTTTTCCATCACATGAGCCGTGACCAACAACGCGACGAATTATCTGCAGAAATATTTGAAAAAATCCTATTTGAAACACGCGAAGCCAAATCCAATTTATATTTATGGGGTGGTGAGCCTACTGTACACCGTCAATGGGACGAATTAAGTCGCATGATGGAAAAAGATCCGCGTTGGACGGTTATATGTACCAATGGTTTAATGATTGAACGCAAGCTAGAATCATTACTACGTATTTCTGAAAACCTAGTGTTATTAGTTAGTGTGGATGGCTTTCAGGAACAAAATGATGCTATTCGCGGCAAAGGCACCTTTGAAAAAATTATTAAAAATGTCAAACTGATTCGTGATTTACAACAGTCAGGCGAATACAAAGGCAAAATTTCACTAAGTCTAGTTTTAAGTGACGAACTGATTCCAAATTTATATGATTTTGCCGAATTCTGTGAAAATATTGGTGGCTTGGATAGTTTATATTTTGTGTATCCTTGGTATATCCCACAAGAATTAGCGGACAATATGGATGCCCATTATAAACAACATTTCTCATGGTTAAGCCGGTTACCTTTACAACCTAAAGCCAGTTGGCATTCTTACACTTTTCACGTCAATGCAGAACGCCTTGAAAAGCTGCGACAGCAAATGGCTAAACTTAAGACTCGAGCCTGGAATATGCGTTTACGTTTCCAACCCGCTTTGGAAACAGATGAATTCGAAGCATTTATTACTGGAGATGCTCAACCAGGCCAACGTCGTAGCCAATGTTTTTCCATCTCCACACGCATGGATGTGTTAGCGGATGGCAGCGTAAGCTCTTGCAAACTGTATCCTGAATTTACAGTAGGAAATTTATATCAAGAAGGCGTGTTGGACATTTGGCATGGTGAGAAATTCAATCGGGTACGTGAAACTGTGGTTAGCAAGGGATTAAATCCGATTTGTTCTAAATGCGTACTGCTATATCTGCACGGTAATTAAGGTGACATCATGACATTGAAATACGTACAGATAGAACCTATCAGCACCTGTAACCAACGTTGTTTCTTTTGTCCGGTTTCGCTGGAAAAGAAGGAAAAAGTGCTGCTGTCGCAGGCACGGCTAGAAAAAATCATCGCTGGCCTCAAGCAGTACTCCATTGAAAATGTTGCCATCAGTGGTTTCACCGAGCCAACTCACGACAAAGGACTGGTAGAAAAAGTAAGGGCGTTGCGTGAGGCTGGTCTTAAGGTAACGATCTACACCAATGGTTCCGGTCTCAAACCTGAACTGACTGCTCAGTTGCTGGAACTGGGTGTGGCCGGTTTTACTATCAATCTGTCAACGATGGATGAAACACAATACCACCAGACCCGTGGCACTAAAGACCTTAAGCGCGTTATTCCCAATCTGGACTATTTGGTTTCCCAACCATCTGTACGCGACAAAAGCGTTGATGTCACGCTGGTAGTTATTGGGCGGCTAGATAAAGAACACGCTGACAATCTGCGGGTAATTTATGCCCACTACGGTGAAGTGGCTCAGGTGATGATTATCCCGATGGTGGAATTCTCTGGTAAATCACCGAAAGTACTCAAGAACAAACCTTTTCAGGAACAGATGCAGGGATGTTTGTGGGAACGTCACACTGAATGGATGCATTTCAATGCGGATGGAGATGCTATTCTGTGCTGCCAGGATTACCACTCAAAATACAATGTGGGCAGTATCGACAATGCTAGTGTAGAGGAATTGTTTAACAGCGAACAGATGAATCAATGGCGGGATTGGATGGAAGGACGTCAATCAGCTCCGCAGGATTTCATGTGTCGTAACTGTCTTTTTGCAAAACGTACCGACCAAGTAAAATTCTTAGAAGACTATTATTGTAGTAGTTGCGTACTCCCTCAGGAATTAGGTAATGAAGGGGCGTGTCAGCGTTGTGGCGATGTCGGTCAGATGATCAAACACCTTCGAGCTATTGAGACCACCAATGCTTAAGAAAACACCTAGCCATAGTCGATCTGGGCGTAATTGGACGCGTACCAATCTATTACATATGGGAGGAGGTTTATTAGCCGCAAAAGTAGCGACTGTATCACTATTGGGACCCATTGGTGTTGTTTTTGTTGGTGCTAACTATGTGAGTGTATCAACCAGAGGAAGAAACTTATTACCAAATCCATTTGCCAAAAATAAACATACATTATGTGAATTACTAGCGGGTCAAATTGTAGATCAAATACCTCACAACATCAAAAATATTAACTCGCGAAAATTTGACACATCTTTATTGAAATTAATTCACTCCATGGAAACCTCTAAACAACGGTTGCTACGCCATCGAGCAGCACGTTATACCTTAGTAACTACAATGTTATCTTATGTAACCCCAATTTCCATGGCACTAATCTTCACCAGTATTATTGCGGGAGGTTTGCCTGCTCTAACAGCTTTAGGTGTTACAAACGTATTTGCACAATTAGGTATTTTGCTGGCTTTCTTAACAGGATCTTCTGCACTTGAATCTTCTGTTCGTCATCAAGCAACTAAAGCATGGAAAGGTTATGCAATAGAACTAGAAGATAATATACGACAAAAAAGTTATGCTCATATCCAATATTTAGACATGCCCACATTGGAGCAATATAGTTTAAATAAAATGAGTCACCTGACTTATCATAATCCGCTAAGAATTCGCACTTTCCTTGAGACGGTACCTAATCAGATATTAGAGCAGATTGCCAGCTTTATTATCGGCAGTACTATTATGGTGTTAATAGCACCCATTTCTTTACTATTGGCACTATTTATATTACCTGTCCCTTATTTTTTAATACGCTATTTTCATGATCGGCTTAATACCAGTTATCAGTTATTAGGAGAGTCCGAACAAAATGTCAGTACTCAAGTATTAAATAGTCTTTCTGGTATTAATGTTATCAAAAGCTTCAACACAGAGGCTTTTGAGATACAACGCCTAAATAGATCTGGCCAAGAACTCAGCAAAACATTTATAGAAACGCAAACAGTAGCATCCAAACAGTTAGAAATTGGCATTTTCAGTTATCAACTAGGTATTATGACCCCTCTGATTGCTAGTGGTGTATTACTATTAAAAGGAAAAATTGCCATAACGCCATTCATGATCCAAAGCATGTTAATGGGGAAGTTATTATCTCTTGCTGGTGGATTGAAACGTGATTCTGATTTATATCGTCATGCAAATGCAGCTGCTAATGACTTACAAAGCCTTTTAGCCAAAAAGCCAAGCATTATTAATGGGCAGCATACATTGAAACTTCAAAGAGACAGTTCGATTACCTTTGAAAATGTCAGCTTTGCCTATTATGATGAGCAATATATAATTAAAAATATTAGTTTATGTATTACAGCAGGACAACATATAGCTTTTGTCGGCCCTACTGGTTCTGGCAAAAGCACCATCGTTAAGTTATTAATGCGTTTTTATGATGTACAGCAAGGTAAAATTTTAATAGGAGATAATGATTTACGTGATCTAGACTTACCAAGTTTACGTCAGTCTGTTGGTTTGGTTAGCCAAGAGGTCTATTTATTCCCCGGCACTATTTACGAAAATATCTGTTATGGCACGTCAAATGCTACTTATAGTGAAGTAGTAAATGCTGCGCGTATGGCAGAAGCATGGGAATTTATTGAAAAACTACCCGATGGTTTAGCTACTCCAGTATCAGAACATGGAAAAAACTTATCTGGTGGGCAACGTCAACGCCTCTCTATTGCGCGTGCCATTCTTAAAAATGCTCCCGTTTTAATTTTAGATGAAGCCACTTCTGCTATTGATAATGAAACTGAGGCATTAATCCAGCGTTCGATTAATCGTTTTTCTCAAGGGCGAACAACTATAATGATAGCCCATCGTTTGTCCACTATTCGTCAAGCCGACTGTATTTACGTTATGAAAGAGGGTGGTATTTTTGAGTTCGGTCCTCATGAAGAACTGCTACAACGTAATGGCTATTATGCTCATTTATGGCGTCTGCAAACTGGTGAAATTAATTCTTTATCAACTTCTTTTGAATTACCCACTTAATTAAATAGAACAATGTATAAAGATTTATTTTTTCGGATGTCTTTAATATATTTTTTATCAATAGGCTTCTTTTAAAATGAAAATACTAGGACTTATAGGACGTGCGGATGTTCCTGAGTGTCACGACAGTTCCGCTGCATTGATAATTGATGGACAAATTGTTTGTGCTATTGAACAAGAACGACTAAGCAGAAGACGACATGCTTATGGAGAAGGCTGTCAGGATGCTGTCCAAGCCTGTTTGGACAAAGCAGGCTTGACACTAGCAGATATCGACCATATTGCTTACGCTTGGATGGAAGACCTCAAACAAGGTACGATGGTATCTGAATTTGTTCAGGTTTCCAGCGAGCAGACCGAAACTCTTCTTCCCAAATTACAATTTGGCTATGATACCGCCCCCCCGATCCACTTTATCAGCCACCATTACACACATGCTGCGGCCACATATTTCACCAGCGGGTTGGCCGAAGCCGCTGTACTGATTATAGATGGCCAAGGGGAAAATGTTTCCACCTCCATGTTCCATGCGCAGGGCAAAACCATCAAGCAACTGGAGACTTACCCCATCCAGAATTCACTTGGCCTGATGTACGGCACAGCCAGTGCCTTTTCCGGCCTCGGCTGGGGGTCTGAAGGCAAGTTTATGGGACTCGCCTCATTTGGTCAGGTACGGGAAGCATTCAATTTCCATTTCGACCCTGAAGCAGGCCAGTTTTCCCTCCCAGCAGCCATCGGAGAAGCTTGGGCAAACCCACCTCAGGATGAGAAGCTGCACCCCTCCAAACTGTGGTGGGAATTTTTCCTGAAGCATACCTATCCCTACCGTCAGGGCGATGGCTCCGACATTGGTTATTACGGTGACTTTGCGGCAACCGTACAGCAAACACTGGAGCAACTCGCGTACAATCTGGCTGTGCGTCTCAAGAAACTGACCGGGGCAAAAAACCTAGTACTGGGTGGTGGCTGTGCGCTCAATTGCAGCATGAACGCTTACCTCAGCAAAACTGGCTTATTTGATAATATCTATGTATTCCCAGCAGCCAATGATGCTGGTTGCAGTTTAGGGGCGGCACTGGGTTTGAATTACCTGCTAAATCCGCACGCTGAGTTAAAGCCGCGTATCAGTAGCCCAGCTTTTGGTTGTGAATACACACGTGACCAGATTGCAGCTGCCATTGAAGCATACGGTTTTACCGCAGAAGAACTGTCTTCTGATGAATTGTGTGAGCGCGTAGCGGCTGACCTTGCGGATAACAAGATTATCCTTTGGTTCCAGGGGCAGGATGAGTTTGGGCCGCGTGCTTTGGGGCGACGTAGTTTCCTGGGGAATCCGGCTAACCGCGAAACCCTAGTGCGTCTGAATACCATCAAAGGCCGTGAAATGTGGCGTCCATTGGCACCTAGCGTACTGAGTGAACAGGCTAGCAGCGTGATGGAAGACGTTGAAGAATACGGTATTCACCGCTTTATGTTGGGTGTTGCCACCATTCGCAAGGAATGGCGCGCCCGCGTGCCCGCCATTGTGCACATCGATTTTACGGCGCGTCCGCACTTGGTTGAGAAAAATGAAGACGGTAATTATTGGAAAGTCATTCATGCTTTCTACCAGAAAACGGATATTCCACTGGTGTGCAACACATCCTTGAATGTTGCGGGCCAACCTATCGTGCATACTCCAGCTGAAGTACTGGAAATCTTCAAGACAGTTAAGGAAGTGGGCACATTGGCATTGGGTAACTTTTATCTCACCAAGAACAAGCCGGAGTAGTCAGGATGTTTTCCCTTATCATGGCCACCAAAAATCGGGTGGATCAGATTGGGCGCTTCATGCAGGCGCTCATGGAACAGGATTATCAGGATTTTGAACTGATTATCGTCGACCAGAACCCGGATGATCGCCTCATACCGCTGATTGAGCAATACCAGAGCCAGTTCACCATCAAGCATGTGCCGCGCTTCAACCCCGGTACTTCCTGCTCGCGTAATGAAGGGCGCAAGCATATGGCAGCTGAAGCCGACCTGGTGGCGTTTCCCGACGATGATTGCGTCTACCCCCCCGGCTTCCTGAAAAAAGCGGTGACGTTTTTCGCCTGTGAACCGGAGCGTGACATCCTTACTACCCGGATTCTGGCACTGGATAATGATACCGATGCTTTTGGTTTTGGGGTTCATAAAACTGGCCCGGTCAGCGAGTACAACACTTGGTCGCTGGGCGTCACACCAGGCATTTTCCTGCGCCGCTCCGTCGTGGATGCGGTTGGTTTTGATGAAGACATGGGGCCGGGAACACCACGCAAATCCAGTGAAGATGTGGATTTCCTGTTGCGCTGTTATGACCATGGTGCCTCTATCTACCATGATGCAGAATTATTTGTGCGCCACCCAGCTCCTGATAGGCTGTACACCCTAAAGCAGATGATACAGCGCGAGTTCAATTACGGCATTGGTTATGGTTATTTACGCATAAAACGCCGTTTACCTTGGTGGGTTATGCTATTAGATTTGATGATTCCAATATTTCTTAGTTTGCAATCATTATTCAAGCTGCAATTTAAAAACGCGGTCATTTTTCCTAGTATGGGGTTAGGTCGTCCTATTGGTTACTGGCATGGACTAAGAAAATTTGGCTTTTTTGGTATTGGACGTTTGCCTAGTACAAGCATATTAGTAAAAGAAGTTAAAAAATGACAATGAATAGCTCAGATCTTCTTAGTATGGCTCAAGATAAACCTGCTGGTCTTGTCGATGCTGTCATCAGTCTCGGCAGTTTTTGTCAAGTAGGCGGAATGTTATGGGTATACGATATTAAGGATACCAATTCTCCTTTTGACAACTTCGGTTTTCGCACTTGGACTTCCATTATTCCAATTTTACGCAATCGATTTGCCGATTATTGGCAGAAAGAGAATATGGAAATTGGTGATCCGGTTGAAGACTATTCAGGACCAAATAATTCCAAGCGAATGACGGTAATCGTTTGGTGCAAACGCTATAACATGGAAAATACCCATCATTTTGCGCTAGGGAATAATACACCTGAAGAATTGGGCGACTACCCGAAATTTCGTTCCAAAGTTGCCAAAATGGAAGGTGCTTTCCTTAAACGTTGCAAGCTGTACAGCAATATTCGTTTTGTCTGTAAAGCCATGAATTCACCAGAGTTTGAAAATACCGAAGTACGTAAAGAAGATATATTGGAACTCTTGAGTGTTTTAGCTGATGTGCGTGAAGGAAAACCTTTTACTTTAGCCTTGGCAGTACCTGCTAAGCATTATGAAACCTTAAAGGATTGGGTGATCGAAAAACAGATTCCCAACCTGCATATCGCTAGTTGGCATACGCGCTGGAATGATACCCGCAATGAAGAGTGGGACGAATTACTACAAGGCGTCACCGTGCCAGAAAACCGTTATGAGCGCGTTTGGAATGAGATTTTCGCCGACGATCCTCCCACTGATGAAAACTTATTGGAATTTAACTCTACCTATGTCTGAGTTACATTACGAACTCATTATTGTTGGGGCAGGGGCAGACGGTTTGGCTTGCGCGTTGGCGGCTGCGCAAAGTGGTCAGCGTGTGTTGCTCATTGAAAAATCTACCCAACTCGGTGGTACGGTCACACACAGTCTCATCCATACCATTGGTTGGCTATATGATGATGAAGGGGAATACGTCAATATAAGTTTGCCTGCCGCCTTGGTAGAACGCTTGCAACAAGCAGAGACACGCTCTGCAAAACGTAAAATCGGGCGAGTGTGGGTATTAAATGTTGAACCATTAGTGTATGAGCAAGTAATTGAGGCATGGTTAGATAATTACCGTAATATCAGGGTATTACGCGAAGCGAGCGTGCAAGCTGTTACTTTATCTAATCGATGTTTGACACAATTGGTAGTCACGCAACACAGGCAAACCTTGGTATTCACTGCAGATGCATTTGTAGATGCCACTAGCATGGCAGCACTGGTTCAACAAGTTGACGCAAGCAAAGGGTTACCGGCGGGCGAGCCTCAAGCTGGCGTGATTTTCCAACTACACGGTGTTGCGAATGATGCATTGCGTTTCCCTAAAAACATTGGCTTACACCGTCACTTACAAGCTGCTGTTACCCAAGGATTGCTGCCCAATATTTTTGCGACTGCTTGGTTTGATAGCGGATTACAAACTGATGAAGTTTACATCAAACTGAATTTATTAGCCTCCGATTATACAGAGGCTCTCGCTATACAATGGCAAAGCTTATTAGAGACATTTCTGCATCAACTCCCCGATTTTGTTCAAGCAAAAGTAATACGCCGTGGCGAATTGGGGATTTGTGATGGTGGAAAAATTCAAGGTAAATATTGTTTAACTGTTGATGATATTAAAAACGCTTCATCTGTTACTGAATCAGCGGGACGTTGTGCGTGGCCAATGGAATATGAGCATCCCGAAACTGGGGTAACGCTGGATTACTTACCACCTAACCATACTTACCACATTCCGCTGAGTACCTTACAAGTCCACGGTTTCAATAATTTATGGGCAGTTGGCAAATGTTTATCCGCAGAACTACGTGCCCAAGCTTCAGCAAAGGTAGTAGGTGCGTGCCGGGCGATGGGAGAAGCCGTTGGTAAAGCGATTACACAAGGAGTTACCCATGAATTTGCTTGATGTATTTTTAGAAACCGCCACACGCCAACCGGATCATCCGC
>CAZCJE010000084.1:0-14027 GCA_964498805.1 uncultured Thiothrix sp. | reverse complement strand
TAAAAGCTTGACCTCAAATACAAAAAAAGAGGCAATTACTTGCCTCTTTTTTTATTCAAAAGTATACGCCAATGGCGTAGTTATCAATGCCGCATCGAGGACGTTTTTCCGTAATGGGTGATTTCGTCGTCGCGCTTTTGCGCATAGATTGAGCGATATGGGTGAATTTCACCTTTCTCCAGCGTCAGCAGTATATTCGCTAAATCAAATAAGGTTTGGCGTGTGCCGGTATAACCTATCCATTGGCGTTGATAGCCACCAACCAGATCGTATTGCGGGAAGCCAGCGCGTAACAGCGGAATGCCAAGGCGCAGGGCGGTTTCTTGTCCATGCGAATTGCAGATCAGCACTTCGGCTTCATTGGCTTCGGCAATCTTTTCTAAATCTTCCAAGTCGCCAATGTGCACGCTATCGGCAGCAATTTTATCCACCGCCGGGGCATTGGCGGGGACGACGGCGGCGACGGTATAGGCACCGTTTTCTAGCAGCAGTTGGGAAAAGGCATTCAGTAAATCCGGGTCAGCAGCAATGGCAAAGCGTGACATGCCGGTCATGAAGTGCGTGTCGAGCATGGCGTCTTGCAGTTGCGCACGCTGACGTTGCAGTTTCAGCGGTACAGCTTCGCCAGAAATCAGGTGCAGTGCATGAATAAATTGGTCATTGGCTTGCAAACCCATCAGGTGATCAAAGCGGTAATCCGGCACGCCTGTTTTTGTCAGCAATAAATCCGCGGCTGCGTACATAGATGCCCCAATCACCAAGGTAGCCTTGGCATCCCCTAAGGTTGGCACTTCAGCAACAGGGGTGCCGCCAATGGTCAGCGGGTTGAAATCATTATCCGGTAAATGGCCATCCAGTGAATCGGAAAGGTCGGGAATCACTACCGGGCGTAAGCCAAATAGCTCAATCATGTCCTTCAGTGCTTCCAGATCGCCCGGTGTTAGGGAGGAATTTACCAACACATTCACCTGACGCGGACGTTTACCCGGTTTAGTGCCAGCGCTTTTAGCATCCGGCACCAGTATATTAATTACCCCTTCAACCGCTTTGGCAAAGCCGGTTTCCAAACAGCCGCTAAAGTCGGGCGTGGACAGTGGAATCACCGGAATGTGATTGTATTCCGGGTATTTTTTGCGGAAATCACCCACTGCCATACTGATATCACTGCCTTGGGTTTCTGCCAAACCCGTCGTAGGTACGCCGACTAACGAAGGGTTATTTTTGCTGCAAATGGCTTTCAGACCTTCGGTGACGTTTTCTTCTGAACCCATAATGGCAGCAATCTGATCCATGGCGCTGGTTTGCAGCGGAATTGGTTCGCGGAAATGGCGCACGAAGAACACTTTGCCAAACGCGGTACAACCTTGTGCACCGTGCAACATGGGAATAGCGCGGTGGAAACCAAGAAAAGCGAGGGCTGCGCCAATGGTTTGGCTGGCTTTCAAGGGGCTAACGGATAAGGCTTTTTTGCGGCGGGTAATCTCAGGCATGAGCAGCCTCCTTGATAATGGCGTCGCTAGTATTAGCGGTCAGTGTCCACGGTGCGGGTTTGCGTACCGCTTGCCAGATTGGGCTTTCCACCGTCAGTGTCAATTGTTTAGCCAGTTCCAACATGCCTTCATAACCGGCATAACCAAATTCGCGTTCTTGGTTAATATCGAGGAAGGGTACCCGCGCTTTCAAAGCGGTGTACATATTGCGACCACCAGCAATCAAAATATCCACTTTGTAATCACGCACAATGTCGAGCAGCGCGCGCGGATTGCCATCTTCAATCATTTTTGCATCCGCACCCATTAGATCACGGATACGCGCCTTATCTTCTTCGGTGGATTTTTTCGTCCCCGTGGCGACCACGGTCATACCCAAATCCTGTAAGGCAGAAATAATCGACCAGGATTTCACCCCACCGGTATACAGCAATACGCGCTTGCCACGCAGCCGCTCGCGCCATTTTTCCAAGGCTTTGTTAATACGCGCCTCTTCAGCGGCAATCAGCTGTTCAGTGCGTTCGGTTAAGTGCGGGTCATCAATCAGGCGGGCAAAATCACGCAAGGCTTTGCTGACATCCTGTACGCCATAAAAGCTGCCTTCAAACCATTTAGTACCAAAGCTGTCTTCCAGTTTACGCGCTACATTTAGCATGGCTTTGGAACACACCATCATATTCACTTTAGCGCGGTGCATGGTTTGCACTTCGCGGTAACGCGCATCGCCAGAAAGGGTACACAAGACGCGCAGACCCAAATGATCCAGCAAGGGCAATACATGCCACAATTCGCCTGCAATATTGTATTCGCCAATCAAATTGACATCGTGAACCTTGAAGGTATCGCTTTGTGCTCCACGTGGCAGTGGATCAGGTTCGCGGGTACCGCACACATACTTAACCATGGCGTCCCCGGCAATGCGGTTGCCCAAGTTTTTGGTGCCATAAAAACCGGCGGCATCAATAGGAACCACCGGCGTGCCCCAGCGTTCTTCGGCGGATTTACAAATGGCTTCGATATCATCGCCAATCAGCGCTGGAATACAGGTGTTGTATACGAATACTGCCGCAGGGTTATAACTATCAATGGCTTGCTTGATGGAATGGAACAGGCGCTTTTCGCCCCGACCCATAATCACATCTTGTTCGGTTAAATCAGTGGTCATACCGATCTTGAACAAGCGTGGGCCGCTCGAACGGGTACCACGGTTATCCCATGAACTGCCTGCACAAGAAATACTGCCGTGTACAATATGCGCAACATCGGCAATGGGTAATAAGGCAATCTGTGCGCCATCAAATGCGCATCCCCCTGCAGAAGCACCAGGCTTAGGCCGGGCACAACCGGACTTTTCCTTTTTGTTGTGGGCGCAAGCTGGTTCATCCAGCAAAGCAGCAATGTCCTTGGACTTCATCATGGGGCGTTACCTCGGCTTACGTCGTTATATGTCGGCGTTGCAAAGGTTGTGCCAGTTGATAATTGCTTGTTTTTCTGAGATTTATGTGTATCAGACTTGTCTGGAATACGACAAATGCACCCTCGCATGGAGGGATTTATGACAGGGGGAAAGATCGGCCACAAAAATCAGCTAAACCTAAGTATCTAGCAATTTATTTGACGCCTTTTAAGCGGCTTGTTTAGGTTTAATATGCATATCTACATGGATATCTTCATAAGGGCAATACAATGCGCCAGCATTATCACGTTCAATCAATCCTAGTTCTACTAAGATTTGAGCATCTTCGTATACTCGTTTTACATCCCGCCCAACTTGGCGCGCAAGTTCACGTACACCCATAACACCATTTTGTTGTAAACAAGCCGGTATTTATAACCATGTGTTGTAGGAGGAACAGGCTGGGGAACACGCTATATCACCATTTCGATAATTTCACCCGTGGGTGATATATCTTTGAATTGGGTAATCAGGGTTGCTTTCATGTTGGCAATTTTGCCAACGCAAAATGTGTTTCATAAGTTCTATTTTAAATCACTAAATAAAGAGGTCACTAACGCTGACTATGTCGCAAAGCCGACAAATCGTTTTGTATCCGCCATTGTTGCTGCAAACGTCATTTCAATATCCTCTTGATAAGCAAGGGAATAAGAGCATGGCATGAATTCTGCTGTGTGGCGAATATTCATATTTGTTCACTGTTACAGGAGATACCCCATGTTGCTGGATACCTATAAAGCGCAAGATTTAATCTGGCTCACTACCATCAATGCTAAAACCAGCAATGGTCAGTATGCTTTCCGTGGTGACTTGATTGTAAAAGAAGGCGAAATGAACGAAGCCGCAGGCAAGCGTAATCCGCCTATTGCCATGATCAAAGAAGCGGTCATTCTTGCTAGTGCAGAAAAACTGTTAATGGTGGTAGGTAACTTTGCAGACGTAAACGAATTGCCTGAATTTGTTGCGCGCTTTACCGCAGATTTGGCGGATGATTGCAAGCCGGTGTTCTACATCGACAATATCAAAGAAGGTATGGTCGTGGATGTGGATGGCCGCCCTTACACCTTGATCCCGATCATTTCCGGCATGATTTGGAACGAATTGCTCGACCTGTGCTATCTGGAAAAGTCTGACCTTAAAGGTCAATCGACTGAAGACAAAGTGGTTACCGCTTACAAAGCCCTGAAAGATTTTAAACCTAAATACAAAACCGTTAGCTTGGATGAAGCTCTTGCGGCTCGTACGAGCTCTAAACGCGAAGCATGGGGCGCGGTGTAAGCATGTTAATGCAAGGTTTAGACGGGAAATACTTGTTGGGGTTGGCACCAATGGATGCTACCCATCACGAGTTTGTCGCACTGGTTAATCAGCTGGATGCAGCAAAAGGTGAGGCATTCAAGGGGTTGTTCACGCAATTGCAGCAACACACCCATGCTCATTTTGCACAAGAAGAAAGCTGGATGCACAGCAGTAACTTTCCCGCCTTGACCGAACATCGTGCCGATCATCAACGGGTGCTTGGTGACATGAACCGTTTTGCGCGGCAAGTCGAACGTGGCTTGCTGCCAATGGCACGCGCCTATGTGCGTGAACTGCCTAACTGGTTTTTGCTCCATGCCAGCACTATGGATAGTGCGCTTGCCGCACATCTGAAAACGGGTGGTTATCCACTTTAAGGGTAATCATTCGTTCGTTCTCACCAGCGAGGATATGCCATGAGCAATAAGACACTGGAAAAAATCCAGCAACAAGTCGATGAGAACCCGGTCATTATCTATATGAAAGGGACACCAGCAGCACCTGAGTGCGGTTTTTCCGGTAAGGCAGTGGCCTACCTGGATAAGACCGGCGTGGAATTTGCGTATGTGAATGTGTTGAAAGCGCCATTCATTTATGAGTATTTGCCGCGCTTTTCGCAGTTTCCGACCTTTCCGCAAGTCTTTATTGGCGGCGAATTAATGGGTGGTAGCGATATTATTGAAGCTATGTACCAATCAGGTGAATTGCAGTCCCTGCTCAATGAGTTGGTAAAACAAGGTAAATTGCCGGAATTGAAAGTTCCCGCTACAACAGAGCCTGAAAAACCGACTAATAACCTGGTACAAGTTACCCTTGGCTAATGACTGACAATACCACGCTAGCTCGCGCTTACCACGAACGTACTAAACATCGCTTAGATGGGTATGCGCGTGGCCCGCAATATTTGGATTGGGATCAACAACCCAATCCATTCCGCCGTTTCCAAGGTACTGAATTGCTGGAATTACCTTTACTGCAAGCTCAGGAACCCGTGCCTGCCAGTATTAATCAGCTGGCGACTATTGGCGCATTGCTGGAATTATCTTTGGGTTTGTCGGCTTGGAAACAATTTGGCCTTGACCGTTGGGCTTTGCGGGCGAATCCGTCTAGCGGCAATCTGCATCCAACCGAAGGCTATGTGGTCGCGTGTGGGTTGCAAGGGTTGGCAGATGGTGTGTATCACTACGCGCCGCATGAACACGCGCTGGAATTACGCGGGTATTGGGCGGAAGCGATTACGACCCCGCAATTATTGCTGGGTTTAAGCAGTATTGTATGGCGTGAAGCCTGGAAATACGGCGAGCGTGCGTTTCGTTATGTGCAACTCGATGTAGGCCATGCGCTGGGTGCGGTACGTTATGCGGCGGCGGCTTTGGGGCTAAGGGTGGAATTGCTGCCGGTCAGTGATGCACAGATTAGTGCGCTATTAGGCTTAGATCGTAAAGACGATTTTGCGGATGCTGAACGCGAGCATCCTGATTTGTTATTGCGCATTCAAGCCGGTGGTGAAAATTGGTATTTGCCTAATGTAACGGATTGGTTTGGTAGGGCAAATGCGTTAGGGGGTTATCCGCGTCCGCAATGGACAGTGATTGATGAAGTCAGTCAAGCCACTGAATTGTTGCAAGCGTTGCCCGTACAAAGCCGCAAACCTGCCGATATAGCACCCGATCAGAGTTTGATTCCGCTGATTCGCCAGCGACGTAGTGCTCAAGCCTTTAGTAGTAAAAACAGCCTTCTAGCGCGTGATACCTTTTACCAAATGCTTATGGCAGTGATGCCAGAACAGGCCTTGCCGTGGGATGTATGGACATTGCCAATTCGCACTCATGTCGTGCTATTTATGCATCGGGTAGAAGGTTTGCCTGCTGGTTTATATGCTTTACCTCGCCATGCGCAGGCCAAAGCGCAATTGCAATTAGTGCTGAATCAGGAGTTTCTGTGGCAAACGCCAGAAGGTTGTCCTGCTGCTTTACCGCTGTATCATCTGATTAGTGCAGATGCGCGTAAAGCAGCCCGTACCTTATCCTGTCATCAGGATATTGCCTCCACCAGTGCGTTTAGTTTGGGTATGTTGACTGAATATGCTGCAGGTTTAAGCGAAAATGCTGCGGTTTATCGGCATTTGTTTTGGGAGGCGGGTTTATTAGGTCAAGTGTTATACCTTGAAGCTGAAAAGCACGCTGTGCGCGGTACTGGCATTGGTTGTTTCTTTGATGATAGCGTACACCAAATTCTAGGTATTCCAGCCGGTAATACTCAGTTCCAAAGCTTTTACCATTTCACTGTCGGTAGCCCAACCACCGATAACCGTATTGATACGCTGCCGCCGTATTCCCACCTTAATTCACGGGTGCCGCATGACTGAAACCGAAGAACTCGCTTATCTAAAAGCGCGTATTGCCAGCGTATTTGCGCAACGTGAAGCCCTTAAAGCCGATTTAAGCAGTGGCAAATTGCGCCCACGCCAAGGTTTTGCGGCACTTGAAACGGTTGACGCCGAACTTTCTGCCCTCGATTCTCGCTTCAAAGCTTTGTGGGATAAACAAAACGCTCATTAAAATAACCACCGTAACACCCTGCGCCTTGTTATAAGTTGATTGTATAATTGCGTTTAATTAATGTTCAGACGCAGTACAGGCTATGCCGACAGCAAGTGACTGCCTGAATGAGCAATCCGTTATAGTTTCTAAGTGAGATCAAAACCATGGCCAAACCCAAACCTCGTATCAACTCTGATATCGAAAAAATGTTTGCGTCGGTAAAACTGCCCGGCGTAGATTTTGATGCTGTCATAGCTTCACAGCGCAGCCTACTCCATAAAGCTAATGATGCCAACGCTCTAGCGTGTGAAGCATTAGGAGCCGTGGCGAGCCAGCCCTTCATTCTAGCCCAACAATCTTTGCTGATAGATGGGCTAGAGAGTATCGCTAGTCTCTTAAGAGAGTCTTTTGGCAATAGCAGTCCAGAAGATAAAGTGGTGTTGACGGAACAGTTTATACGCGGCGCTGTAGAAAGATTTATCGGTTATCTTAAGGAGGCCGCCGAACTGGTGGTGAGGGCGGGTGCTGAGAATGTTGAGCAAGTGATTGCTGTAATGAACAAAAAATTTGCCGAGGGTATGGAGGAAATGCAGGCAATGCTAGAAAAAGCCCAACGGCGGGCTTGACGTTACGCCTAATGCGGTAGAATGGCTAGAGAATTGCACTGCTTAAATAAGTGCAATCTCTTGTGTGATGCTTGACAAGTGTGCACGCTGGTGATTGTCACAAACTTGACAATTACCCAAGATTCGTCTAAATAAATAAAAATAAATCAATGGTTTATTAAAATGGCACATCTTTTGCTGGCATGGCATTAATGCAGCAGCTAGGTAGAAGCCATGAACAAAACCGACCGTTTTATCACCATTAATGACACGACCTTGCGTGACGGTGAACAGTCCGCCGGTGTGGCATTTTCTCTGGCAGAAAAATTGGCGATTGCGCGCGGGTTAGATGTATTAGGGGTACCTGAACTGGAAGTGGGTATTCCGGCGATGGGTGAAGAAGAACGTGAATCGATTCGCGCTGTTGCCCGTTTGGGGTTAAATGCCCGTCTGATGGTGTGGAGCCGTATGCGCCGCGCCGATATTCTGCTTTGTCGGGATTTGGGCGTGGATATGATCGATATTTCCATCTCGGTTTCCGACCAGCAAATTACCCACAAACTTAAACGTGACCGCCATTGGGTGTTACAGCAAATTCGCGAACATGTGCAAATCGCGCGTGATCTGGGTTTGGGGGTGGCGGTTGGTGGCGAGGATTCTTCACGGGCTGATCGTGATTTTCTCCTCCAAGTATTGGAAACCGCTGAAACGGCGGGGGCGCAACGCTTCCGCTTTGCTGATACTGTTGGCATTCTCGAACCGTTTGCCACCTATGACTGGATTGCGCATTTACGCGCTCATACCGATCTTGAAATCGAAATGCACGCGCATGATGACCTTGGCTTAGCCACAGCGAATACCTTGGCAGCAGCCCGCGCTGGGGCGACACATGTGAATACCACCGTACACGGTTTGGGTGAGCGTGCAGGCAATGCGCCGCTGGAAGAGGTGGCTATGGGGTTGAATCGTCTGTATGACCTGCAATGCGGCATTAACCTGAAACGCTTTGCCAAGTTGTCATTACTGGTGGAAAAAGCTTCTGGGCGGCCGGTCGGTTGGCAAAAAAGTTTGGTAGGCGAGGGCGTATTTACGCATGAGTCCGGTATTCATGTGGATGGTTTGTTAAAGGATTCGCGTAATTATCAAGGCGTCGACCCGGCTGATTTGGGGCGGCAACATCAATTGGTGTTAGGTAAGCATTCCGGTACGCACGGGGTGCACCGCGCTTATGCGGCCCTAGGGTTGCAGCTGCAAAACCAACAAGCGGAAGCAATTTTGGCTTTGGTCAGACGTTTTTCTACCGAGCATAAACGCCCGCCTACCGTGGACGAGCTGTATCAATTTCTACAGCAAACCGGTGTACAGGAGGTAGCGGTATGTCATTAGAAGATACGACAGCATTACCCCCCTCCCTAAACATACCCCGCAAGGAGGCAGGGAAGAACAGCACCCTTGTAAATACCTCCTCGCTTTCTTCCTCACCGGCGGGAGAAGAATTGGTGAGTGATAGCCGCATACCTTCCTTGTGGCAGTTGATTAAGGAAGACATTACTTGCGTGTTCCAGCGTGACCCGGCAGCGCGTTCGCGCTTTGAGGTTGCTACCCTCTATCCCGGTATTCACGCGGTTATGCTGCAACGTATGGCGCACAGTTTATGGAAACGGGGCTGGCGTTACCTGCCGCGTTTTATATCGTATGCGGCGCGTTGGTGGACAAATATTGATATTCACCCCGGTGCCAAAATAGGTAGGCGCTTTTTTATTGATCACGGTGCTTGCGTGGTAATAGGGGAAACCGCCGAGATTGGCGACGATGTCACGCTCTATCATGGCGTCACTCTCGGCGGCGTATCCTGGAACAAAGGCAAGCGCCATCCTACCCTCGGTAATCGAGTGGTAGTAGGGGCGGGGGCAAAGATTCTTGGCCCGATTGAACTAGGCAATGACGTGCGCGTCGGAGCCAATTCTGTGGTGGTGCACAATATTCCCACGGGTAAAACTGTCGTCGGGATTCCGGGCAAGGTTGTCCAGAATAAAGTCGCCCGCAATGACAATCCCGAAGGTATTGACCTAAACCATCATCTTATCCCTGACCCGGTTGCAGGGGCTATTCAGTGTCTGCTCGACCGTATCCGTCTTTTGGAGGAAAGCGCGGGTAAACGCGGTTGTTTGCCGGATCAGCAGGATGAAGGTGAGGAATGTATCCGCTGTGATGCTCGTGATTTATGTGAAGACGAGCCAGCGGCTTATGACGTTAAACCAATCCAATTTATAAAAACAGGATCTTAGATCATGGATTTGCAAGACTTTGAAGCAGAAGACCTTTATTTCAATGCTGTTATCGACCCAGAAATTGCTTCATTACTGGAGGAGGCTGCTAATCTGTATCCCGACCCGGAAGCAGAAACATTACTGTTACGCGCTTATTTTCTCGACCCGGAAGATTTGAATGTATTGGTAGGGATGTATCGCTATTTTTACTATCAACACCGTTTACCGGATGCTTTGCGCGTGGCACAAAAAGCTATTCATGTCAGTGGCAAACGCCTGAAGTTACCGGATGACTGGCGTCATTTGACCCGCTTGCATTTAGGCCAAGGCGTTATGGTGTCCATGACCTTGACCCGTTTTTACCTGATGGCACACAAGGGTGCGGGTTATCTGGAAATGCGCTTAGGTGAATTGGCGGATGCAGTAGGCCGTCTACAAACCTTGGTCGATATTGATAGCAATGACCGTTTGGGGGTGAAATCGTTGCTGGCTTTGGCTCAGGAACGTTTGCAGGAACAACATTATCAGCCGAATGTGGTGTCGATGGCGGCTTATATGTGACGGTAAAGTCTGGATAGGGTTTGCCCCTTAAAAAGTAGAGTGTTAGTCAGCAGATGCCCCTAGTTTGCTGGATAGGTACGGCTGTCTTGTTCTCATTGAGCCATAAGATAGTAAGCTGTTATACATAGAAGCTCATTACTAATAATTAAAAAAATATGAGTGCCGATCACCTATCTTGTGCCAATTGTGGCAAACCATTAGCAACCCCTGAATCAGTCTGTGTGTATTGCGAACCGCAGTTAGGCGACGCTGACAATAGCCATGAGGGCCGTTTTAAGTGCCCGTGTTGTCAGGCCCGTTTTAATCGCCCACACAAAGTAAATGGAGCTACGCGTCGCTTTTGGTTGTTACTGCAAATACCACGGTTGCAATGCCCGCAGTGTTCAGCATTTTTGCGTGATGCACGCCTGCCAAATATGCCAGCCCCACTTTTATATATGGTGGTGGCTAGTGCCATTATTGCGCAATTCTTACCAATCGGGCCGTGGCATACGGTTTGCACCTTAATTGTCACCGCAGGCATGCTTATCAATATATGGCGCTGGAAACCGCGTCTAGCCGATTCTAAACGCTTTGAAGCAGACAAGACCTGTTAAGCAAGGGTTATAGGGAAGCAAATGTGCTGTTCCCCACAATTTCTGTTCTGCTTGCTCTGTCTTAAATACGACATCAATGCTGATTTTTTGATTTAAGTCATTAAGAAATAAGTATTTTGTTAAAGTGGCACAGCCTTTGCTAGGTAGTTTGTAACCAGCAACAGGAGACCTGACATGACTGAATCCGACCTTGAACTCGATCTGGAAGAACTGGTAAGTGCCGAAGATTTCCTGAATTACTTCAATATTCCTTTTGATCAAACCACCGTTCACGTTTACCGCCTGCATATTCTGCAACGCTTCCATGATTATCTGGCTAAAGAAGCCAAAGCCACTGATGATGAGGGTATCCGCGAGCAATACACCCGTTTGTTGACCAAGGCGTATGCAGATTTTGTGCATTCGGATGCTAAAACCGAAAAAGCTTTGAAAATCTACAAAATGCAAGGCCCACAGCAGACCTTTATTCCGCTGGATGCTTTATTTGGGAAGGCTTAAGTTATGCGCCCGCGTTTTGATTTCGGCGATAAGGTCAGGGTAATCCGCAATGTGCGCGATGATGGCACGTTCCCCGGCGCAAATATTGGCAATTTGCTGGTTCGTCGCGGCAGCGTGGGCTATGTACGTGATGTTGGTACTTTTCTGCAAGATCAGCTGATTTACTCGGTACATTTTTTTGAAGAGCAAAAAATGATTGGCTGCCGGGAAGAAGAATTGATTGGTGCGGATGAACCTTGGAACCCAAGTTTGTTTGAATTTCGGGAAATGGTGACACCGTTAGTGCCTATAGTGATTCAAGGTGAAACTATTGCCAACCCCGGTGACCCAGGCCAAGTGCTGAAAGTATTACGGGATTTACCCAGTGGTGTCGGTTATCACGTGCGCTTTCCCGGACGCACGATTCAGATTCCCGAAAAGTTGTTAGCCCCGGCTCCGGCCGGTGTCAAAGTCACTGAGCCTGATATCACGGATGAGGAAGATGCAGATGAATGACCTCGGTTTTGCGGTATTGGGTAAACCGCCTGTGTACCGCTATCACTTACTGCGCAATGCATTAGAAAGTTTCCAGAAAAACCTCACCCAGTTAGCGGAAGATGAATTTCGGCGTGTCAGTCAGCGCGCTGACCGCAGTTTTTATCTTGAATCGCTAGCCTTACAAAGCCCGGAAGCTAGCCAAATAGTGATTCTGCCGGAGCGTGTTGAACAAGCCTTACAGGAAATTGCTGAGCGTTACCCCAATGATGAGGATTTCATTCAGGATTTGTCCCAGAATGGCCTAACACCGGATGCTTTGCGCCAGGCATTACAGCGTGAATTATTGTTTGATGGCATTTTGCAAAAAATCGCTGCGCGCAGCATTACCATTAGCGATATCGATATTCAGCTGTATTACGAGATGAATAAAGAGCGTTTCGCCCAGCCAGAAACCCGTTCAGCTCGGCATATCCTGATTACCATCAATAACGATTACCCAGAAAATCAATACGACAAGGCTTTGCAGCGCATTCAAAAAGTTGCGCGCTTGGCAACGGGTAATCCTAAACAGTTTGGCAAACTAGCACGCCAATATTCCGAATGCCCAACCGCGATGGAAGGTGGCCGTTTAGGAAATATTCCACGCGGGCAATTGTACCCGCAATTGGATGCGGTGTTGTTCAAACTGCCGGCGGGTGAGGTTAGCGAGCCGGTGGAATCGGAAATTGGCTTTCATGTGGTGTTATGCGAACAGATTTTTCCTGCTCGACAGATTTCCCTGACTCAGGCCAAACCGCAAATTCGTACCCTGCTGGAAGAACGTGCACAGCGTAATTGCCAAAAGGCATGGCTAAAGCAACTGGAAGCCAGCACCACCTCGGAGGTATCCCTATGAGCGACAAAACCGCGTCTTGTTCGTTTTGTGGACAGGTGCAAACGCCGCAAATCCCGCTGATTGCGGGCATGAACGGGCATATTTGTGAAGCTTGTGTACGGCTGGCTCATCAGGTAATTAGTACCTGGAGCCGTAAACGCAATGTCGCTGAACCTCTCAAACATCCACCGAAGCCGCTGGAAATCAAGGCGATTCTGGATCGTTATGTGATTGGTCAGGATACGGCGAAAGAAACCTTGTCGGTTGCGGTCTACAACCACTTTAAACGTTTGCGTCTGGAAACCGAGCAACCGCGTATTTGTACCCATCCGGACAAATCAGTGGTCGAGTTGGATAAATCCAATATCCTGCTATTAGGCCCCTCCGGTACGGGTAAAACCTTATTAGCAAGCACGCTAGCACGCATTGTCGGTGTGCCCTTTGTAATTGCTGATGCCACTACCTTGACGCAAGCCGGTTATGTGGGTGAAGACGTGGAAAGCATTATTGCCCGTCTGCTCGATAGTGCTGAAGGCAATAAGGAGCTGGTCGAGTGGGGTATTGTCTATATTGATGAAATCGACAAGTTGGCGCGTAGTGGTGAAAACTCACACGGTACGCGCGATGTCGGTGGTGAAGGTGTGCAACAAGCCTTGCTGAAATTGGTGGAAGGCACTCAAGTCAAAGTCCCGGCTAAAGGTCGTAAAGATCAAGCGCCGGTGATGGTCGATACGCGCAATATCCTGTTTATTGTCGGTGGCGCTTTCTCAGGTTTGGAAAAGCTCCTGGAAAAACGCCTCAAACCGGGGGCTAAAGGCATTGGTTTCCATGCCACCCATGCTAATCCGGAAGAATTTAAAGTCGCTGACAAAATACGCTTATTTGCACAAGTGCAGCCGGAAGATTTGCGCCATTTTGGTTTAATACCAGAGTTTATTGGTCGTTTTCCGGTGATTACTGCATTGCATGATTTGGATGAAGATGCTTTAGTCAGTATCCTAACCGAGCCGCAAAACGCCCTAACTAAGCAATATCAGCAATTGTTTGCCCTGGATAATACCGAACTGGATTTTACCGACGATGCGCTTAAGGCAATTGCGCGTAAAGCCATTGAACATGGTACGGGGGCGCGTGGTTTGCGCGGTGTACTCGAATCCATCCTACGCAAGCTTATGTTTACCTTGCCTTCCACTGAAAATGTGTCGCGTTGTGTGGTAACAGCTGAAGTGGTACGTGGTGAAGCCGACATTGCGTTGGAATACCACACGCCCAATCCATCGATTGAGGAATCAGCGTCAGCACAGGCTCAGTCGGCTTAACGGATTATGGGGGCGGATCAAGATATTGGCTATCCGCCC